>UQPN01000014.1 GCA_900542935.1 uncultured Eubacteriales bacterium | reverse complement strand
TATCGACAAGCCGCCGCATTATCGCGGAGCGGATTTTATTCATTACGACGAAAATCCGTTGAAACGTTATTATTTCAGCGTGCAAGCCATAGCGTTTGAAGATTTGGATACCGTTTGCGCCAATGCCGTTCCGTGCCTTTCGTTCGTGTATTTTAACGACCGTTACGGTAGGGCGGGTTGGAAAGGCAACGGTCTTTGGAGCAAAGAAAAAATGCAACGTATTGCCATGTTGCGCACAAAGAGTTAAAATTGTTATAGGAATCATAAAAAAATAATGGAAGAAAATTTTCACGGAATAAATTTTGCTTTTGAGAAAAACCGTCCCGTCGAGGGCGGTTTTTCGCGGTTGAGCGGGTTGTCGCCTATTATCGAGGTGCAGATAGCCGGCGAGGACGGACCTATCGACGCAAGGCAGTTCAATACTTCGGAGAAGCGGCGGCTTATGTACGTTTCGCACGAGATAAACGAAAACGAGCTCGTTATAGTTCAGCGAAGCGAACTTATCGAAACGCGCTCGCATTTTGTCTCTTTTGAAGGCGGTGCGCTCCGCACATATACCGAGGTAAAAAATATTTCGGATAAAGAAATAATTCTCGAACATGTAAGTTCTTTTTTCTGCGGAAATATAGCAGAGCGGAAAAACACGGATAAAATTTTTCTTTACTGTTTTACGAACAGTCATCACGCCGAGTGCCAGCCGCGAAAGATAAGTCTTTTCGAACTCGGGCTTTTTCCGTGCACGGGCAACAGCAAAAAGCGCGTGTACGGCTCGAATACGGGCAGTCAGTCCACGAAAGAAGAACTCGCGCAATTTATATTGCAAGACGAAACGCAAGGCAAAACGTATATGTTCCAAATCGAGAGCAACTCAAATTGGTATTGGGAAATAGGCGAGAGCAGAGGAAATATTTATCTGAATTGCGGCGGCGGAAATATGCGCCATAACGGTTGGCACAAGACGCTTGCCGCGGGCGAAAGTTTTTTGTCTCCGTTCGTCGCGTTCGCTCGCGGCGAAACGGTAGCGGAAGTCGTCGATGCAATGACGCTGTACCGCAGACAAATAGTTATAAAGCGATTTGCAGACGAAAATCTGCCGACGATATTCAACGAATATATGCACCTAAGTTGGGACAGTCCTAACGAGAAGCGAACCGCGCGCATTGCTCCCGAGATAGCAAAGCTCGGAATAGATTACTACGTTATAGACTGCGGTTGGCACAACGAAGAACCGGGAGAAAGAATTTATCCGTACGTCGGGAAGTGGAAAGAGAGCAAGACTCGGTTCCCGAAAGGCATCAAGCACACGATTGACTTTATCCATTCGTGCGGCATGAAAGCGGGACTTTGGTTAGAGCCCGAAATAGTCGGTATGCTGTGCGACGAAATGATCGATTTTTATCCCGACGACGTATGGCTGAAACGCTTCGGCAAGTCCGTGATTTCCGCGGGGCGCAGATTTTTGGATTTCCGTAACAGTGCCGTCTTAAAATATATGAACGGCGTTACAGACAAGTTGTTGGGCGAGTACGGAGTAGACTATCTTAAATTCGACTACAATCAGGACAGCGGCGGTTACCTTGACGGCGACGGAGATATTTTAGAGCAAATCGGTCAGGCGTTTCTCGATTGGGTCGACGGAATTATAAAAAAATATCCGAACGTAATTATAGAAGCGTGCGCGTCGGGCGGGATGAGAATGGACTACAAAACGCTGTCGCATTTTTCGATAACGTCAACCTCGGATCAGATAAAGTATAAAAAATATCCGTACATAGCGGGCAATATCTTGTCGGCCGTACTTCCCGAGCAAGCCGCCGTGTGGAGCTATCCCGTAGACAGTTACGAAAAAGAATTGCCTAACGACGAAGCCGTAGTTATGAATATGATAAATACGTTTCTCGGGCGTATGCACCTTGCGTCGGATATAACGCGTCTGACGAACGCGCAGAAAGAGCTTGTAAAAGAGGGGATAAAATACTACAATTCGCTTACGCAAGACAAGAAAAAAGCGTTGCCGTACATGCCGCTCGGCTTTACGGATTTTTCTCAAAAACTCGTGGCAAGCGGACTTAAAACGGATAAAAAGATATATCTTGCCGTTTGGAATCTAAGCGACGAAAACCGAACGGTAAATATTCCCATCCGCGAGAGAGTAAAAAACACAACCGTCGGATATCCGAAAAATCTCCCGACCGACTATTCGTTTGAAAACAACTCTCTTACCGTGCGCTTCTCCGCGCCGTATTCCGCCCGTTTCTTTGAAATGGAAACGAAATAAAGTATAACGTAGACAGAAATGTGTTGATGCCACGTAATCTCGCAAATATGGTTTGGGAACACCAGCATAGATGCAAACAAGAATACGGTTATAATAATAATTGGTTTGTATTCGGCGGATGCGAACCATTATCCGACCAAACGATACGACGACGATTGAACGAGTATGCGGACAAAGCGGGCGTAAAAAGAATTCGCGTACATGATTTGCGGCACTCTCATGCGTCGTTACTTATAAACAAAGGACAAAATATACTTATTGTTTCGCAAAGACTTGGACATAGTGATGTTACCCAAACTTTGAATACTTATAGTCATCTTATGCCGAATGTGCAAAAGCAAATAATTAGCGCATTGGATTTTGAAATGTGAAAAATAAAGGGGAAGTCATTGACTTTCCCTTTATTTTTTATTGTTAAAATGAAATAAAACAGTATAGGTGCAGTGATTGGTTTGACTTTATGATTTTATTACGCTAAAATATACTTGCGCTATATTTTAGGGCAACTTTTAGGGCAACTTTTAGGGCAACTTTGGGGCACTTTTAGGGCAATATCCCATATATAGTGATAAAAAAATAATCTCAACCACAATATATTGTGGTTGAGACGCAGTGGCAGGGGAGACGCGATTCGAACACGCAACCTACGGTTTTGGAGACCGCTACTCTACCGTTGAGCCACTCCCCTAAAAGCAACGTATTCATTTTATAACAAAACGACGGCTTTGTCAATCGTTTTTTCCGTGAAATTCGCGGAAAAGTAAAATTTTTTCGATTTTTTGCAACGTCGTCCGATACGGAAAAGAGGATAATCTTATTTTTATGGAGAAAAAAACGGTAACGCTGTATACGGACGGCGCTTGTTCCGGCAATCCCGGACCGGGCGGTTACGGCGGAATTTTAATGTACGGCGGAATGAAGAAAGAATACAACGGCGGAGAAGAATCGACCACAAACAACCGCATGGAAATGCGCGCCGTAATCGAAGGTCTTTCCATGCTGAAATATCCGTGTAAAGTGGAAGTGTACAGCGATTCCGCTTATACGGTGAACGCGTTTTTAAACGGCTGGCTTGTTTTCTGGCAGAAAAACGGCTGGAAAAAGGCGGATAAAAAACCCGTTTCGAACGTGGATTTGTGGCAGGAATTGCTTCGTCTGACCGCTTTGCACGAGGTAACGTTTCACAAAGTGAAAGGGCACGCGGACAACGAATTCAACAATCGTTGCGACGAGCTTGCGCGCGCGGCGATTACCCGCATGAAAAACGATTCCGAAAATTAAAACGAAGCACAAAAACAAGTTTAAGGCGGCGAAACGCGTTTTCGGAAACGCCGGCATATACAAAACGGATAGCGGCGAAAATATTTTTGCCGCTATCATATTTTTTATCGGAACGCCCTATACTATATATTATGGAAAAGGGCATGAAACAACGTATAGGCGGGCGGATAAACGAAGCGAAACGTCGGCGCGGAAATAGAAAGAAAAGCATCGGGATTCTGTGTGAAACATTCGTCGTTTTTTTGTTTGCCGCCGTCTGCGCGGTGCTGGAAATTTTTTGCATTACGTTTGTAAAAAGCGGATTCGTCGCGCGGCACGAACGTCTTTTGATTGCGCTTTCCGTCGGGGTTACGGCGGGTTGTTTCATTGCCGCGGCGCTGTTTTCTTTTTTCGGGAAAAGCGTTTTATACCGTTCGTTCGTCAGCCTTTTCGCGCTGGCGCTTTTCGCGCTGGTTGTATTGTTTGTTTTACAGAAAACGGGCTTGTTTTATGTGCTCGGAAACGAAGAGGCGTTCGGCGCCTATATGCGTAAAGCCGGAGTGTGGATGCCGCTTGTGTATATCGCGTTTCAGTTTTTGCAGGTGGTGATTCTTCCCGTGCCGGCATTCGTTTCCACCGTGGCGGGCGTGGCATTGTTCGGTCCGTTCAAAGCGGCGCTCTGTTCGTTCGTGGGGATTATTTCGGGATCGCTCGTCGCGTTCTTTATCGGCAGAAAAATCGGCTATAAAGCCGTGGCGTGGATGGTTGGCGAAGAGTCGTTGCGAAAATGGCTGAAAAAAGTGAGAGGAAAAGATTATTTTCTTCTTACGGCGATGTTTGTGCTGCCGTTATTTCCTGACGACATTCTGTGTTTCGTATCGGGGCTTTCTTCGATGACCTGGCAATATTTTGTGGTAATGATTGTGCTTGCGCGCTCGATAGGTATTTTCGCAACCTGCTATTCGGTGAATTTTATTCCGTTCGACGTGTGGTGGGGGATTCTGATCTGGTGCGTTCTGATAGCGCTTCTGATTACGGTGTTCGTACTGCTTTACAAGAATCTCGATACGCTGAACGATTTTTTTAAGTCGCGTTTTTCGCGCGATAAAACACAAAAAACAAAGAAAAAATCAACGTAATGCAGCATAAAACCAGAGGTATCCGTTTTTTTTGTCGTTTTATTTTACGATAAAGAAACGGAGTTTTTGTGAATTCCGGCACCGCTTTTTGTGAAAATAAAAAAATTTGTTCATATAAAGCCGCAAAAAATGAAAAATTTTCGGTTTGAACGGTTGCGTTTTGTAAAAAAATGCTGTATAATGGTACTTGGTAGAAGTTGGGCTGAAAATTTTCGGACTTGCGTAAAACGTTTTGCTGCGCGGGAAAAATGCGTTGCGGAAACTGTCTTTCCGAAGTCGGCAGTCCTGAACACTACCGACATTTCTTGGAGGATTCATCAATGGATAAAATCAGTTTGCTGCAAGAAAGAAAGGCGAAAATTTCCGAAGCCGGAAAGGAGTTGCGCGCGCAGATTGCCGCGCTGACCGACGAAAACAGCTTTGTGGAACTTTCCGCGTTTTCTTTTTCGAAAAACGATTTTTACGGCGAGAATACGGACGGCGAAGGCGTGATTACGGGCTTTGCGACGATTCTCGATTATCCGTTCTATATCGTGGCACAAAATTTCAAAGTGCTTTGCGGCGGTATTTCGAAAGCGCAGTGCGATAAAATCGCAAAGTGCATCGACGCGGCGGAAAAGAACGCCACGCCCGTGATTTACCTTTTAAATTCGCAGGGCGTACAGCTCGGCGAAGGCGTAACGGCGCTGGAAGGATTGGCGAAAGTATTGATGCGCGCGACGCAGCTGAAAGGAGTGGTTCCGCAGTATGCCGTCGTAAACGGCGAGGTATACGGTTCGCTTGCGACGCTTTGCGCGATTGCCGATTTTACGTTCTTCACGAAAAAATCGTATCTTGCCGTGAATTCTCCGCTGGTTATTGCGGCAAAAACGGGTAAGGACGTAAAGAAAGAGGACGTAGGCACGGCGCAGGCGCTGGATAAAACCGGTCTCGTTTCGTTCGTGACGGAGGGGATGGAGGAAATCCGCGAAAAAATCGCCGAAATTACGGAAATCGTATCTTCGCCGATGCTTGACGCGGAGCTGAACGATGCCGTTCCCGCGCTGAATAACGCGGACAAGCTGAACGCCGCCGCGATTGCCGGGATGCTGGAAAACGCGGTGGAAGTGAACGCGCTTTGCGCGCCCGAAGCCAAAACGTATCTTTGCCGGATCGGCGGAATCGCCGCGGCGGCGGTGGTGTTCGACGGCGGCGAAAACGCGGCGGAACTGAATGCGGGAAACCTTGCGAAAGTAAGAGAATTTGCGGAGTTTGCCGCATGCTATCGTTTGCCGCTTGTGGTGTTTTCCGACGTGGCGGGCATCGCTCCCTGCGCCTGTACGAATAATTCGCGCGTATTAAAAGAAGCCGCGGAATATCTGAATATTCTTGATACCATCGACACGGCGAAAATCGCCGTTGTGTACAAGCGTGCCGTCGGACTCGGCTATTCGCTGTTTGCCGCAAAATCGGCGGGGTTCGATTATTCCTGCGCGTTCGCTACGGCGAAAATCGCGTTGTTCGACGACGTAAAAGGCGCGGAAATCGAATTTGCGAACGTGAAAGCGGACAAAGCGGCGCTGGCGGAACGTTACGCCGACGAAAAAGCGGACCCCGTGAACGCGGCGAAAGACGGTTATATCGACGACGTAATCGAACCGCAGTTTGTGAAGCAATACCTGATTTCGGCATTGCAGATGCTTGTCGGCTGAACAGGAGGAAACCGGAATGTTTCTGAATTTGTTGGCTGCGGCGTTCGATCCGAGTCTGAAAGATAAAAAAATATCGGTGGGCGAAGCGGCGATTGACGCCGTAGTCGGTTTGGCGGTGGTGTTTATCGGCATCGCGCTGCTTGTTTTTATCGTGTGGGGCGTAGGGCAAATCATGCAGAAAACCGCGCCCGGAAGCAAAAAGCAAAGCGTGCCGAAAGCCGCGGAAACCAAGAAAGAACCGAAGAAAGCCGCGCAGGTGCCCGTCGCTGCGGCAAAGCCCGCGGAGAAGAAAAACGAGCCTGACGAAGAAACGATTGCCGTGATTACCGCGGCGATTGCCGCCGTATACGAAGCGGAAAAACGTTCGTGCGGATTCGTGGTGAAGCGGATTAAGAGAATGTAAACTATGTTTTTCGCGCAGAGAACGATGATTGAGTTATCGATTGATTGTCCCGCGCGGAAAACCCGAACAAAAATTATTTTCCATAGAAATCGAAGGAGAAAAAACTTATGCGTAATTTTGTAATTACCGTCAACGGTAAAACTTATGAAGTAGGAGTAGAGGAAACGGGCGCTACCGCTTCCGCGCCGAAAACCACGTTTGTGGCGGCTGCACCCGCTGCTATGCCCGTTGCAGCTGCGCCTGCGGCTCCCGTAGCGGCACCCGCCCCCAAGGCGAACGTCGAAGGCGGCGAGAAAGTGCTCTCTCCGTTCCCCGGTCTGATTAAGGGCTTGCTTGTGGCGGAAGGCGCGAGCGTTGAAAAAGATCAGCCGATTCTTGTGCTGGAAGCCATGAAAATGGATAACGAAATCACCGCGCCCGTTGCGGGCAAAGTATCGTTCGCCGTGGCGAAGGGCGCAAACGTGGAATCGGATTCTTTGCTGGCGGTAATCGGCTGAGTCCGGATAACTTCCCGCAAAATTATTGTTTCGGAGAACTCAGATGACTCAGAATTTACTCTTTAATATCGGCGAGATGTTCAAAGGGTTGTGGGAGCAGATGGGAATCGCGAACGGCGTATGGCAGAACTATGTGATGCTGCTGATATCGTTCGTACTCTTTTATCTCGCAATCGTGAAGAAATTCGAACCGCTTTTACTGTTGCCGATTGCTTTCGGTATGTTCATCGTGAACGTTCCGGGCGCATACGACATTGTTTGGGGCACGTACCCCGAAGGCGTTGCGCATACTTACGACAACGTGCAGAACAGAGGTCTTTTGTGGTACCTCTTCTACGGCGTCGATAAAGTGATTTATCCGCCGCTTATCTTCCTCGGCATCGGCGCGATGACCGATTTCGGTCCGCTGATTTCCAACCCGAAGAGCATGTTTATCGGCGCGGCGGCGCAGCTCGGTATTTTCGTGGCGTTGTTCCTTGCGATCTGCCTCGGTTTCGACCTTGCCGCGGCTTGCGCGATTGCGATTATCGGCGGCGCGGACGGACCTACGGCGATTTACGTTACGCAGTGGATGTCTAAATATACCAGCGAAGATCTGCTTTCCGCGATAGCGATTGCGGCGTATTCGTATATGGCGTTGATACCGATTATTCAAAAGCCGTTGATGCGCGCGATCGTTCCCGAAAGAGAACGCAAAATCAAAATGAAACAGCTTCGCCCCGTAAGCAAGCTGGAAAAAATCATCTTCCCGATTCTGGTAACGCTGGTAGTGGGGATGCTTCTGCCGGACGCGCTTCCGCTTCTCGGTATGCTGATGCTCGGCAATCTGCTCCGCGAATCCGGCGCGACGGAACGACTTTCCTCGCAGGCGCAGAACGGACTGATGAACACGGTAACGATATTCCTCGGCGTGTGCGTAGGCTCGAAAGCATACGGCGGCGTATTTCTTACGCTGAGCACGCTGAAAATCATCGCGCTCGGTTTGTTCGCGTTTGTGTTCGGCACTGTAGGCGGACTTCTGATGGGCAGACTGATGTGCAAGCTTTCGCACGGAAAAATCAATCCGCTGATCGGCAGCGCGGGCGTTTCCGCCGTGCCTATGGCGGCGCGTATTTCCGAGGACGTGGGCCGCGAATCCGACCCGAACAACCATTTGCTGATGCACGCGATGGGGCCCAACGTGGCGGGCGTAATCGGCTCGGCGATTGCCGCGGGCTTCCTGTTGTCGCTCTTTTAAGCGAAAAAGCTTAAAAGGCGATTGTTAGGATATTGTAAGGAGAAAAAACGATTATGGAAATCAATGTGAACGATAAAAACGCGAAAAAAGTGTTGATTACCGAAACGATTCTGCGCGACGCGCATCAATCGCAGGCGGCTACGCGTATGCGCATCGACGAAATGATTCCCGCGCTGGACGCGCTGGATAAAATCGGATATTATTCTTTGGAAGCGTGGGGCGGCGCTACGTTCGATTCCTGCCTGCGCTTTTTAAACGAAGATCCGTGGGAAAGATTGCGCACGCTGAAATCTTATCTTAAAAAGACGCCCATCCAGATGCTGCTGCGCGGTCAGAATCTGCTTGGTTACCGCCATTATGCGGACGATCTCGTGGAAAAGTTCGTTGAAAAATCGATTGAAAACGGCGTAACGGTGGTGCGTGTGTTCGACGCGCTGAACGATCCGAGAAACCTTGAAACTTCGATGAAGGCGATTAAAAAATACGGCGGCGTCTGCGAAGCTACGATTTCGTATACCACCGGTCCCGTATACACGGACGAATATTTCGTAAATCTTGCGAAAACGCTGGAAAGCATGGGGGCGGACAACATTTGCCTGAAAGACATGGCGAACCTTCTGCTGCCGTTCGACGCGTATCGTCTTGTCAAGGCGCTGAAAGAAAATCTGCGCCCCGAAACGAAGCTGCATCTGCACACCCACAATACGACGGGTACGGGCGATATGGTGTATCTGATGGCGATTCTTGCGGGCGTGGACATCGTGGACACGGCGCTTTCGCCGCTCGGCAACGGCACGTCGCAGCCCGCCACGGAACCGCTTGTGGCTACCTTGAAAGGCACGCCGTACGATACGGGCATCTCCATCGAAGAGTTGCTGCCCATCGTAAAACATTTCAAGACGGTGGAAAAGCGCCTGAAAGACGACGGTATTCTGACGGATAAGGTAAAAGGAATCGACGTGAACACCCTGATTTATCAGGTGCCCGGCGGCATGCTTTCCAACCTCATCAATCAGCTGAAAAAAGCAGGCAAAGAGGATAAACTTTCCGAATGTCTTGCGGAAGTTCCCAACGTGCGCAAGGATTGCGGTTATCCTCCGCTGGTAACGCCTTCTTCGCAGATTGTAGGCACGCAAGCCGTGATGAACGTGATTACGGGCGAACGCTACAAAATGGTTACGAAAGAAACGAAAGACCTTTTTGCCGGAAAGTACGGGAAATTGCCGCTTCCCGTCAACGAAGAGGTGGCGAAAAAGGTGCTGGGAAATGCGGAACGCATTACCTGCCGCCCCGCGGATTTGCTGAAACCCGAATACGAGGAAATAAAGAAAAAGGTCATCGAACTCGGCTATTACGAAAAGGAAGAGGACGTGCTTTCTTACGCGGTATTCGAACAGGTTGCGGAAAACTTCTTCAAATGGCGCGCGGCGCATAAAGACGGCGTAGACAAAGACCTTGCGAAAACGGGCATTTATCCCGTATAAAGTATATTCTGAATACGCATTCGGCACGGTGAATACTCCCGTGCCGATAGTTTATTAAAAAGGCGCTCCGGCGCCAAAAAGGACGAAACGGCATTGAAAAAAGTATGCGTTGTGGGCGGAGGCGCGTCAGGGCTAATGGCGGCATGCGTTGCCGCGGAAAACGGAAACGACGTGATCCTCGTGGAAAAAAACGAGAAACTCGGCAAAAAAATTTATATCACGGGAAAAGGCAGGTGCAATCTGACGAACGATCTTCCGCCCGCGGAATTTCTGCAGAACGTGGTACACGGCGGAAAATTTCTGTACGGCGCGGCGTATTCGTTTTCGCCGCAGAGTTGTATGGATTTCTTCTCCGCGCGCGGGCTTGCCCTGAAAACGGAACGAGGCGGAAGAGTGTTTCCGCTTTCCGACCATGCGAGCGACGTAACGAAAACGCTGGAAAAAGCATGTAAAAATGCGGGCGTAACCGTGTTGTTAAACGAAACGGCGGTGGAATTGATTGCCGTAAACGAAGAATCGGAAAAGGGTACTATGCCGCGCATAACAGCCGTAAAAACGGACAAACGCGAAATCGGATGCGATACGGCGATTATCTGCACCGGCGGCTTAAGTTATCCTTCCACGGGTTCGACGGGCGACGGGTATAAATTCGCGGAAAAATTCGGTTTAAAACTCGTTCCGCCTCGTCCGGCGCTTTGCGGCATCAATCTGAAAGGCGATTTTTACAAAGAAGCGCAGGGGCTTTCCCTGAAAAACGTGGCGCTTTCGGCATATGCGGGCGGCAAGATAATCTACGACGAATTCGGCGAGATGCTGTTTACGCATTTCGGAATATCCGGTCCGATAGCGTTATCGCTTTCTTCGCTGATCAACAGGACGGATTTCAGGCAGGTACGTTTGTTTCTGGATTTCAAGCCGGCGCTGGACGAAGAAACGCTGGACAGGAGGCTGTTGAGGCTGTTCGACGAACAGAAAAACAAGACGTTGCGCGGCGCCGCGTCGGATTTGTTGCCGCAAAAAATGATCGGAGCCGTATTGAAACAGGCGAACATTCCGCAAGAAAAGCGGTGCAATTCCGTTACGAAAGAGGAGCGCGCGAGGCTTCTGAAAGCGTTGAAAGCGTTTGAAATGCAGCCGCTTTCGCTGCGGGATTTTTCGGAAGCAATCGTAACTTCCGGCGGCGTGGACGTTTCGGAAATCAATCCGAAAACCATGGACGTAAAAAAAGTCAGAGGTTTGAAAATGTGCGGAGAAACGCTCGATCTGGACGCGTTTACGGGCGGTTTTAACCTGCAGATAGCGTTTTCTACGGGCTTTCTGGCGGGAAAAAGCATATAAACAGCCGCAAAAGCTTGACGAAATACGGGTAAAAGTAGTATAATACTGGCGTTATCAAGCAAAAACAGAGGAAATACAGCATTGAATATTTTCGGCGAAAAGAAAATCAATATCGCGCTGGACGGTCCTGCCGGCAGCGGAAAAAGCACCGTGGCGAAAATGCTCGCCAAAGATTTCGATATTCTTTATCTCGATACGGGGGCGATGTACCGCGCGTTTGCGCTCGGCGCGCTGAGAATGGGCGTGAACGTAAAGGACGAGGCGGCGACGGGCGCGGTTCTTCCGCAAATTCCCGTACGGGTAAAATACGAAAACGGCGTTCAGCATACATATCTCGGCGGCGAGGACGTTTCGGAAGTCATCCGCAAAAACGAAGTTTCGCAGGCGGCTTCCGACGTTGCGGTGCACAGATGCGTGCGCGAAAAACTGGTGGAAATGCAGCGCGAAATCGCGGCGGAAACCTCCTGCGTTCTTGACGGGAGGGACATCGGTTCGTATGTTCTGCCGCACGCCGATTTTAAATTTTACGTTACGGCAAAAGCGGAAGTGCGGGCGAAACGGCGTTATCTCGAATTGCTTGCGCGCGGTCAGAACGCCGACGAAAAAGAAATTCTGGCGCAGATACGGCTGCGCGACGAACAGGATGCCGGACGGGAATTCGCGCCGCTGAAAAAAGCCGCGGACGCGACGGAAATCGATACTTCGGATATGTCCGTCGACGAAGTGGCGCAAAAAATAGAGAACATAATTAAAAACGCTGTCGCGCAAACCTCCGACAAAGCGGATAAGCCGGCGGAAAACGGCGTTAAAAAGGCTGAAAACGCCGAAAAAAAACAGAAAAAAGCGTATTGCATGACGATTCCCGCGAATAAGAAAGGACGGCACGTGATGCCTTTCATGAATTTTCTGCGCGCGGTGTTTATCCCCGTATATCGCCTGATTTTTCCGTTCAGATGCTACGGCGAAAAAAAGACGAAAGACGGTCCTTGCGTATACGTATGCAACCATTACCGCATCTGGGACCCCGTATATATCGCACGGACGACGAGCGAGGGGATTCATATTCTTGCCAAGCGCGAAGTGATGGAAAACTGGTTTATGAAGCCCATCTGCAAGAAAATCCGCTGCATATCGGTGAATCGCGACGGAAACGACGTGCGCGCGATGATGAACGCGCTCAAATGCCTGAAAAACGGCGAAAAAGTGTCGTTGTTCCCGGAGGGAACGCGCAATAAAACGCAGGCGGAAATGCTTCCGTTCAAGCCCGGCGCGGCGGCGATGGCAATCAAGGCGAAAGTGCCCGTGGTTCCGGCGGCGATTTACAAAAAACCGAAGCCGTTCAAAGTGGCGCATATTTTATACGGGAAGCCGTTCGAACTGACGGAGTTTTACGATAAAAAGCTGACGGAAGAGGAGCTTGCGAAAGCCGACGACATCATCAAGGAAAAAATTCTCGGCTTAAAGCGTGAGCACGCGGAATATCTGGCGGCGAAAAAATCGAAAAAGGCGAAGAAAAAATGAAAGTCATCGTGGCGCAGCACGGCGGATTTTGCAGCGGCGTGAAAAACGCCGTAGACACGGCGATGCGGATTGAACCCGAAAATACGTATATTTACGGGGAAATCATTCACAACAAAGACGTGGTGGACGAGATTGTAAGGCGCGGCATCAGAACGGTGGAAACGCTTGCCGAAGTGCCTGACGGCGCGCGGCTGATTATCCGTTCGCACGGCGCGGGAGAGGCGATTTTTACAGAGTGCGCGGCAAGGGGAATCGAAACCATCGATTGCACCTGCGCGTTCGTAAAGCGCACGCAGCGCATCGTACGGGAAAACAGCGAACAAGGAAAGACGATTATCATCGTAGGCGAAAAGACGCATCCGGAGGTGATCGGGCTGATCGGCTGGTGTAAAAACGAAGCGTACGTTATTTCTTCGGAAAACGACGATTTTACGAAAATTCCGCGTGAAAATTGCTGCGTTGTGGCTCAAACTACCTTTTCCGAAGAAAAATTTGAAAAAATTATAAAAAATCTTCGGGAAACAGTGGGAAAAACAGTTGAAGTTTTTAAAACAATTTGTTATACTACTGTTAGTCGGCAAAACGAGGCGCGGAAACTCGCGAAAGAATGCGACGCGATTTTGGTGGTGGGCGGTCTGAACAGCTCGAACACCGGAAAATTGTACGACATCTGCAGAGAAAACTGCAAGGACGTATTCCGCCTGAAAAACGCATCGGATTTCGATTATAAAAAATTGCAAAGATTTAAAAAGGTCGGTATCGTAACGGGGGCAAGCACTCCGAACGAACAGACCCAGGAGGTTCTCTTAAAAATGGTAACGGAAACAGCAGACAAAGCGACGATGGAACAAGTCGTTGCGAACATGGACAATCAGCAGAGATTCAGAAAGGGCGACATCATCAAAGCCACGATTTCCAAAGCGGACGATCAGGGCATTTCGGTGCTTTTGCCTATGGCGAAGAAAGAAATTCTTCTCGACAAGAACGAAGTGGATTGCGAAACGTACGAAAAAGAGGCTTACGCTTCGAAAATCGGCGAAGAAATCGAACTGATGGTTGTCGGCGTAAATCCCGTAAAGCTTTCTCAGAAGCAGATCAAGCAGGCGAAAGAAGAAGAGGCTATGCTTGAAGGGATTAAGGAAGGACAGGAATTTTCCATTACCTGCACCGGTTCGAATAAGGGCGGTTTAACCGGCTCGCTCGGTTCGTATAAAGTGTTCGTTCCCGCAAGAGAGATCCGTTCCGGCTATGTGAAAGAGCTGGATAAATACGTAGGCAAAAAACTGAGACTCAAACTGCTTGAAATCAATACCGAGAAGGGAAAAGAAATCGTTGCTTCCCAGCGCGTTATCATCGAAGCGGAACGCGCGGCGAAAGAAGCCGAGAAAGCAGCAAAAGAAGCGGAATTCTTTGCTAACGTACACGTCGACGACGTTGTGGAAGGCAAAGTGGAAAGAGTTACGGGCTTCGGCGCATTCGTTTCCGTAAACGGTTTCGATTGCCTTGCGCGTATCTCCGATATTTCCTGGGGCGAAATCGAATCGGTTACCGACGTTCTTGAAATCGGCAAAACGTATCAGTTCAAAGTACTGAAGCTCGATCCCGCCAACAAGAAAGCGGCAATCGGTTATAAGCAGCTTCAGCCGCATCCTTGGGATCTGGTAGGCGATAAGTACGTTGAAGGCGACGTGATTCACGGCAAGGTTGTTCGTATCGTTCCTTTCGGCGCTTTCGTCGAAGTGGAAAAAGGCATCGACGGGCTTGTGCACGTATCGCAGATTTCTCACGAATTCCTCGAGAATCCTACCACGGCGCTTACGATCGGTCAGGAAATCGACGCAAAGATTCTTCGCCTGAACCCCGAAGAAAGAAAGATGACGCTTTCTATCAAAGCGCTTCTGCCTCGTCCCGAAAGAGAGGATAAGAAAGACGACGAGAAAGGCGGCAAGAAATCGGTGAAAACCACGATCGATCCCGACGAAATGACGTCCTGGACGGACGATAACGAAGGCGGCGCTTCTATTGCCGACCTGATGAAGAACAACTAATCGTTCTTTTTGTTGCCGACAATTTAAAAAATATTTTTGCGTTGCGGAAGCCGATACCGGTTTCCGCACGTTTTTTATGCAATCGATTTCCTGTAATAAATCTTCTGCGAAAACCTGCTTTTTACCGATTAAAAGCGCGGTTTAGCGTTTATATATACTCTGTAAAAATTATCCGCCGAATCGACAGAGAATGGCGTTCGAACGGAAGGAAGGAGTGAACGAAAATGAGTGAAAACGAACAAGTGAAAAACGAAAAACAGGGAAAAATCCGTATTTCCAGCGAAAATATGATGCCTATTATCAAAAAGTGGCTGTATTCCGATAAGGATATATTCCTTCGCGAAATTGTTGCGAACGGCGTGGATGCGATTACGAAATACAAGAAACTTGTGGAAATGGGCGAAGTAAAGCCCGCAGACGAGTCCGCGGAAGAGTACAGAATCGACGTACGAACCGACGAAGCGGCGAAAACGCTGACCATCGAAGATAACGGCATCGGCATGACGGAAGAAGAAGTTGAAAAGTACATCACGCAAATTGCGTTTTCGGGCGCGGAAGATTTCCTGCAGAAATACGAAAAGGCTTCCGGCGACGGAATCATCGGGCATTTCGGACTCGGATTCTATTCGGCGTACATGGTGGCAAGCGACGTGGAAATTTTCACGAAGAGCTACAAGGGAACGCCCGCGGTTCACTGGGAATCGGACGGCAACGCTACTTATAAAATCGGCGAGGCGGAAGAACGCGGCAGAGGTACGAAAATCGTGCTGCATATCGCCGACGAAGAAAAAGAATTCCTGAACGAATATACGATTCGTTCGTTGCTCAGAAAGTATTGCTCGTTTATGCCGTATCCCGTATACCTGAACGCAAAGGGCGTCAAAGAGGGCGAAAAGGACGAGAAAGGCAACGAGAAACAGGCGGACAAGCCCGTAAACAACACGCAGCCTTTGTATCTGAAAGACCCGAAAGAGTGCACGGACGAAGAATATAAGGCGTTTTACCGAGATACGTTCTCCGATTACAACGAACCCTTGTTCTGGATTCATCTGAACATGGATTATCCGTTCCGTCTGAAAGGGATTCTGTACTTCCCGAAAGTAAAAGAACAGGTACAGCTTGAAAAAGGGCAGGTGAAACTGTACTGCAATCAGGTATTCATTGCGGACAATATCAAGGAAGTTATTCCGGAATTTCTGATGCTTTTAAACGGCGTGATCGATTGCCCGGATATCCCTCTGAACGTTTCCCGCAGCTTTTTGCAGAACGACAGACAGGTACAGAAAATCGCAAAACACATTACGAAGAAGGTGGCGGATAAGCTGACGGCGCTTTTCAAAGACGACAGAGAAAGATACGAAAATTGCTGGAAAGACATCGCGACGTTCATTAAATTCGGCTGTCTGAAAGACGAAGAATTTTACGAGAAAGTAAAAGATATCGTTATTTTCAAAAATCTCGAAGGGAAATACGTGCCCGTAACCGATTTCTTCGGCGAGGAAATTTCGGACGAGGATGCGGAAAAGGGCAAGCAGGCAAAGGCGATTTATTACGTATCGGACGAAACGCAACAGGCGCAATATATCCGTCTGTTCAAGGACGCCGGTCTGGACGCGATTGTTTGCGACACTTACATCGACCCGCATTTCATCAGCTTTATCGAATACAAGAATCCGAGAAAGTGCCGCTTTGTGCGCATCGACGCGGACGTAGACGCCGCGCTGAAAGCGGAAGGCGAAGTGAAGCAGGACGATTACAAAGATTTAATCGAACTGGTGAAAAAGCACCTTGTAAACAAAGACATTGCGGTGAAAGCGGATAAGCTCAAAAACGCCGACGTGCCCGCGGTGGTTAATGTGGAAGAATTTATGCGGCGTATGTCCGAAATGAACAAATTCTACGGAATGACGGAAGCGGACGCGATGAAGAACGCGACGCTGGTTCTGAATGTGGCGAACGATACCGTTTCGAAACTGACAGGTTTATCCGAGGAAAAGCAGGAATTTATCGTAAATCAGATTTATTATCTTGCCATGCTTTCGTATAAAAAGCTGTCGCCCGACGAACTTGCGGACTTTATGAAACGCAGCGAAACGTTGCTGGCGGATTACGCAAAATAAGCGCCGATAACAACAGAATCTTTTGATAAAAACCGTATCGGAAATATTTCCGGTACGGTTTTTGTATGCGCATAAGCGTTTTTTCTTGCGCTTGTCCGTTCTTATTGTACAAGCCGCGGCATATAATGTACAGATGCTTGAATTTTTACCTGTTGCCCTGCAAAACGCCGTAAAGCGGACGGGCATTGAAAACGTATACGAACTCAGGGTGCGCGCGGATTGCGCCGTAACGGCGAGCATACGCGGAAAATACGTATATTTCGGCGAAAACGGTGCGGTTGCGGAAAGTAAAAACGCTTTCGTGTACGGCGAACGAGAGATTGCCGATATGATTTACGGAGCGGGAAATTACTCGGTGTATTCCGTAGAAGAACAGCTGCGGCGCGGGTTTGTAACGGCTTCCGGCGGCGTGCGCGTGGGCATCGCCGGAGAATACGTATTCGAAAACGGAAAAGTTCTTGCTTTGAAACGCGCGACTTCGATTTGCGTGCGGATTCCGCATCGGGTGCCGGGCGCGGCGACGAAAATTTACGAGGCGACGATGAAAAAAGGCATGAAAAACGTTCTGATTTTTTCTGCGCCGGGAAGAGGAAAAACCACGATTTTGCGCGACCTTGCGGAAAAAATCGCCGTACGGACGAGCTGCAACGTGCTTGTGTGCGACGAACGGGACGAAATTGCATCCTGCGGCTTATTATCAAACGCCGACGTGCTTTCGTATGTAGATAAGAAGCAGGCTTTTGAGATGGCTTTGCGTGCGTTACGACCGGATGTGATTATTACGGACGAACTTTCCGAGGCTGACTGTGAGGAAGTGAAGCGGGCGATTCGCGGCGGAGCGTACGTGGTTGCGACGGCGCATTATAGCGGCGTTTCGGCGCTGCCGGAATCGTTTCGCGGGGTATTCGACGTATACGCGGCGCTTTCCGACGAGGGAATCGGGAACATCGAAGGTCTGTACGATAAAAATCTTTTTAAAATCGGCTGATTTTTTTATCGGAAGAATAAGAACGGCAGCGGAGGAAAACAGAGTGGCGAAACTGATTACGGGAATCGCGCTGGTGATATTTTGCGGCTTTTGCGGATACATGCTGACGAAAAAATATCGGGTTCGAAAAGAATTTTATAAGCAATATTATGCTTTTAACCGCAGTTTTTTAAGCGAAATATCTTTTTCGAGACGACCTCTGGAAAGCTGGCTGGAAAAACAACCGCTTTCGGGTACCTTTGAAACAACCGTGCACGGATTTTTAAATGCGTTGAAAAGCGGAGATACGGCGCTGGAATCGTTTGAATCTCCCGATTTTTTAAGCGAGGACGAAAAGCTTTTTCTGACGGATTACTTTTCGGCTCTGGGCAGAGGAGATTCGGAGGGGCAGAAGGGATATTTTACGGCAGCGGAAAAAACCATTGCCGCCCGAACGGAAAGCGCGGAGAAAGATTGCGCGAGATATTGCGATTTATATATAAAAATGGGCGTTTTACTGGGGCTTACGCTGCTTATTTTGCTGCTTTAACAATTTTCGGCGCGTTGCGGGGAGAGGAAATGGATATTTCGATTTTATTTAAAATTGCCGCCATAGGCATCATCGTAACCGTGATTTGTCAGATTTTAAAAAAATCGGACAGAGATGACGTAGCCACGGTGGTAAGCATTGTGGGGCTTGTAATCGTGCTTACCGTAGCGGTAAGCATGATAGGCGATTTATTCGAAGAAATCAAACGGATTTTTGATTTGACTTAGCGGCGGTGCAGGCGATTGAACATAGCGTCGAAAACTATTATGTCAGACGCAATAGTTATGCGTAGCAGAGTAATGATGGTGTAAACGGGAGAAAAAATGGAAATTTTTAAAATCGTCGGCGTAGGATTCGTAACGGCAATTTCGGCTATTTTATTAAAGCAGACGAAACCCGAACTTGCTTTTGCCGTAACGATTGCGGGCGTTATCATCGTGCTGATGCTTTCCGCAACGCTTCTGGAACAGACGATCGGCGCGCTCGATTCCGTGTCGAAGCTGACGGGCGTGGAAAACGGTCTGGTGAAAATACTTCTGAAAATCGTCGGAATCGGCTATCTTACGGAATTTGCCGCGGGAATTCTGCAAGACTTCGGCGCGCCGGGCGTTGCCGATAAAATCGTACTCGGCGGAAAACTTACGATTGTGGCGGTATCGCTTCCTTTGATTTTTCGCGTGCTTACGGTTTTGAATGCATTTCTGGGGCTGATATGATCGGGTTGAATCTGCTTTTCAATCAAAAGAAAAAACGGCGTCGGATAAAGAAGTTGTTATGCGGCGCGCTGCTTGTTTTATCTATGTTTTTTTTGTTGGGTTTGCTGCCGGCGGGGCAGACCGTCCGCGGAAACGGAGAAGCGGGCGCAGACAACAAAAGCGGAAAAGACGCGCTGAACGAAAGCATTTACGAACAAATCGACAAACTGGATCTGGAGGATTTACAGCAATATCTGAACGGACTCGGCGGGTTTGACGATAAAAGCATTGCCGAGCGGCTGATTTCCTATATCGGCGGCGACGAAATAGCTTACGGCGATTTTTTCACGCAACTTAAATCCGTGTTCTTCAAAGACATCAAAGAAATGCTTCCCGTGTTCGCCACGGTGGGCGCGGTGGCGTTGCTCGGCGGCGTTTTTACGGCAATCCGAAGTTCTTCCGGGGCGCAATCTACCGAAAACGTTACGTTCCTCGTTACTTTTTCCGCCGTATTGCTGCCTGTTCTGACAACGGTAACCGCATGTTTTACGGCAGCGAAAAGCGCGCTCGATTCGGTTGAAAAGCAGATTCAGCTGATATTTCCCGTACTGCTCACTTTGATGAGTGTGAGCGGAAAAACCGCGACCGCGGCGGTTTATACGCCTGCCGCGGCATTTGTTGCCACGGGCGCGGTTTCGCTTGTGCGGCGCGTTTTATTTCCCGCGTCCGTGGCGATTGCCGCTTTCTCCGTAGCCGGAAATTTATCGCCGCAATTAAAAATCAATCGTTTCGGGGCGTTTTTCAAAAGCGTTTATAAATGGCTGATCGGGATTATGATTTCGGTGTTCGGCATATTTTTCACGGCGCAGGGGCTCGGCGCGGCGGCGTACGACAACGCGGCGAGAAGGGCGGCAAAGTACGCCATCGGCGCGGGCGTGCCGATTGTGGGCGGATTTTTATCGGGCGGATTCGACTTAGCTCTGGCGGGCAGCGCTTTAATTAAAAACTCGGTAGGATATCTCGGCATGTTGTTGCTTCTTGCCGTGCTTTTAAAGCCTCTCGCGATGCTGATTGCGGTAAACGTGCTTTTAAAATTCACCGCCGCCGTTACGCAGCCGCTCGGCGATCGGCGCATTTCCGATTTTCTCGGCGAAACCGCCGACAACGCGAATTATTGTCTTGCGGGCGTTCTGATGACGGCGTTCATGTATTTCGTGATGCTGCTGCTTTGCGTGTGCTGTTCGGAGGCGACGATATGAGCGAATATTTATTCGTCATGTCCGGTACGGTAATCATCGCGGCGATTCTTACGGCAATCGCGCCGGAGGGAAAAATATCCGGCGTGGTAAAAACGGCGGTGAAGCTGGTTTGCCTGATCGTCATCGCCGAACCGATCGCAAAATATTTCGTTTTATCGGGAAAAGGCGAAGAACCGACGATTTACGACAAAAATATTTTTGACGAAACGGTTATAACCGTCGACGAAGATTTCATAAAATATTGCAGTGAACTGAGAATCGCCGAAACGGAAAAAGCAATCGAAGCGGTGCTTGCGGATGAGTACGATCTGACGGCGAGCGTAACGATTTCGTGGCGTGCGGAAGAGGACGGGCGCATCGGTATTCTCGGTATCTCCGTTGAAACGCCTGCGCCGGCGGAGAAAAACGTGCGGGAAAAAATCGAACGGGAACTCGGCGAAAAATACGGAACGACGATAACTTTCGGCACGGAGAAACAAGCGAAGAAAAACGACGGGGAAAGCAGCCGGGAAGAAACGGCAAGGAGGGCGCAAATCGCATGAAAAAAACGAAATTCACGAAAGAAAAGCTGCGCGACGTGCTGCTGGTTTCCTGTCTGGCGCTTCTTCTTGTGTTTGCGGTGTGGAAGATATTTTATACGCCATCGTCCGCTTCCCGCTTTTCCGCGGGGAATGCAGGCACAAGCGCGGCGGCAACGGAATCGGCAAACGAAAAAGAAAAAAGCCTCGCCGCGTTTCTATCGGAAATGGACGGCGTAGGAACAGCCGAAGTGAGAATCTGCGAGGACGAAAACGGCGTTATGAGCGTGGCGGTGGTATGCGACGGAGCGAAAAACATTCTTGTCAATTCCAACATCCGCGAAGCGGTTTCGGCGGCGCTGGGCGTAGACGAAAAAAACGTTAAAATCTATCCGAAAAGCAGATAAAGATGCATTTACGCTTTCGGCGGTTTAAATCAGATAAAAAAATAAAAAGTAAAAGGAGAAAAACTTATGGCAAAAACTCTCTCTAACAAAAAGAAAATCATCGTGATGTCGGCGCTTGTGCTGTTGCTTGCGGTAACGGCGGTGTTCAACTTCGTGCTTGCGGATACAAGCGCGAACGTAAATGCAAACGAACCCGTAACGGCGGCGAATTATTTTGCCGCATACCGTTCCGAACGGACGACGACGAGAAACGAGGAACTTACGCAGCTCGACGGCGTGATCGCGCTGTATCAGCCGGGCGACGCGAAGTACGAAGAAGCCACGAAGATGAAAATGGAAATCGTTGCGGCGATGGAAAAAGAACTTGTGGTGGAAACGATGGTGAAAGCAATCGGCTTTTCCGACGCCGTGGTAACGGTATCGAGCGATTTCGACAGCGTGAACGTATTTATCGATACGCCGGAACTTACCTACGATTCCGCGCTTTCCATTTACACAACGCTGAAAAACGAAACGGGAATTTCGCCCGAAAAGATTCGAATCGTACCTATCAATTCGGCGGACTGAAACGAATAAATATGCGTTTTTCGCCGCGTTGCTGGTGAAAGAACGGTTATAAACGAATAAAAAATAAAAAAAGAAGCAAACTTAGGCAAACAATTTACGTCAAAACAGTAGAAATCTTCCGAATAATGTGCTATAATATTAGCATAAACGATTATTCGGGAGATTTTTTGCAATGTCTAATTATAAATTCGGAGCAAAAGGCGAAGGCAAGGGAAAGGTTGTATATAACGCCGGAATCATCAACGGCATCGTTGCGCTTGCCATCAACGAAGTGGAAGGCGTGCGGCTGGTTTCCGGGAAGCGCAGAGGAATTTCTCTGTTCCCCGAAAAAGACGGCGTATATGCGGACGTTTCCGTCCGCGTGCATTACGGACATAACGTGCCCGAACTTGCTTATCGGATTCAGCAATCCATCAAACAGAACGTGGAAACGATGACGCGTTACACCGTAAAGAAAGTGGACGTGCATATTCAGGACGTAGTGTTTGACGAATTGCCCGTGAAGGCGGAACCGAAGAGCGCGGACGCGGCGGAAAACGCTGCGCCGACGGAAGAACGGGCGGCACAGAATTAAACGGAAGAAAAAATTTTACAGAGGTATTTATGAGAAACGACTGTCGCGAAGCGGCGATGTGCGTGCTGTTTGCCGAGCAATTCAACGAGGAAGGCTGCACGAGAGAATTTATCAACAGAGTTTATAAAAAATTCAATATCGAAAAAAAAGAAGAACTGGAATTTGCGGACGAGCTGTTAAACGCGGTGAGCGAACATCGCCGGGAAATTATTTCCGCGATAGAAGCGGCTTCTCATCACTATCTTGAAAACCGTATTTATCCTTTGGATAAGTGCGTTCTGATGCTTGCCGTGGCGGAAATTTTATATTTCGACGACAAGGAAATTCCTCCCGTGGTTTCGGTTGCGGAAGCAACGAATCTTGCGAAAAAATATTCGGGCGATACCGCCGCCGATTTCGTAAACGGCGTGCTTTCGGGCATCATCAATAAAAAAGCGGAATAAACCGGCTTTTTTTAATGAATTTTTTACAAATTTATACGTTTTTTCGGGCAGAACAATCAAATGAAAATCATTGACGGAAAAGCGCTTGCGGCAAAGCTGCGGGCGGAATTGAAAGAACAGATAGAAAATTTCGGCGAACCGATCACTCTGGCGGTGGTGATGGCGGGAGAAAATCCCGCGTCGCAGGTATACGTAAGAAACAAAGTGAAGGCATGCGCCGAAGTCGGCGTGCGTTCGGTGTCGCGTATTCTTCCGGAAAACTGCACGCAGGAAGAGCTGGAAGCCGCTTTGACGGAACTTGCGGACGACGAAAGCGTAAACGGTATTCTGTTACAGCTGCCGTTGCCTGCAAATCTGGACGAACGCTCGGCGTTGAAAAAAATTCCCGTTGAAAAGGACGTGGACGGATTCAGCGAAGAAAACGTAGGAAAGCTTGCCATGAATCGCGGCGGAATCGCGGCGTGCACGCCGCTCGGCGTAATGAAAATGCTGGAAAGCGCGGGCACGGAAATTTGCGGAAAGCGAGCCGTGGTGATAGGAAGAAGCAACACGGTGGGCAGACCGATGGCGATGCTTTTGCTGAATGCGGACGCCACCGTAACGGTTTGCCACAGCAAAACGCAGAATCTGAAGGAAATCTGCCGCGAAGCGGATATTTTAATCGCCGCGATCGGCAAGAAAAAATTTGTAACGGCGGACATGGTGAAGGACGGCGCGACGGTAATCGACGTGGGTATCAACCGCGACGAAAACGGAAAGTTGTGCGGCGACGTGGATTTCGAAAACGTCTGCAAAAAAGCAGGCGCGATTTCTCCCGTACCCGGCGGCGTCGGTCCGATGACGATTACCATGCTTTTGCATAACACGTATCTTGCCGCGAAGGAACAGAAAGCGCGGCGGGAGAAGCGGACGGCGAAGTAACGCAACTTCGCGGGCGTTCCGCTTTGCGGCGGAACGCAAAGGGAAAGCGAAAAATGTTTAACGAAAAGTACGATTTATATTTAAAGGCGTTCAACGATTATGCTGCGGGATATTTTTCGAAGCTGAAAACGACGCCTGCGCTTTTAAAAGAGAGCATGGAATACAGCTTTTCAAGCGGCGGAAAGCGGATTCGCCCCGTTCTGACGCTGGCTGTGGCGGACGCGCTCGGCGTGAATCGGGAAGAAGTGCTTCCGTTTGCTCTGGCAACGGAAATGATTCATACGTATTCTTTGATACACGACGATTTGCCGGCGATGGATAACGACGATTACCGTCGCGGAAAACTTTCGAGTCATAAAAAATTCGGCGAGGGGAACGCGATTCTCGCCGGGGACGCGCTGCTGAACACGGCGTATCTGCTGTGTTTCAACATGTGTTTCAAAGGAGAAAAATACGTTCGCGCCGCGCATATTCTGTGTGAATACGCGGGCATAGACGGCATGCTGGCGGGGCAGTCGGCTGATTTGCTGAATGCCGAAAAGGACGCTCCGGCAGACGAAAAAACGCTGCGTTTCATCGACGAACACAAGACGGGAAAACTAATGCTTGCTTCGATTCTGACGGCGTGCGTGCTGGCGGACAATAAGAATTATTTCGAACTGGAACAGTTCGGAAAATATCTCGGCACATTGTTTCAGATTACGGACGATATTTTGGACGAAACGGCGGATTTTTCCGCGCTGGGCAAAACGATAGGCAAAGATAAACTGGAAAACAAGCTGACGTTCGCTACGCTGTACGGCGTGGACGGCGCGAAAATTCAGGCGGACATTTACGCTTCGGACGCGTACGCCGTTCTTGACGGAATCGACGGAGATACAAGCTTTTTGCGCGATCTGGTAACTTACGTGAGAAACCGCGAAAAATAAGGCGTTTTCTTCGGATAAACAAGCTTTTATACGGAAAAAATTACTCGTCGGAAAGGATGAAACGCCGTGGAAAAAAACAGAACGTTGCGGGATATTACGCCCGCGGACATAAGAAAAATGACGAACGACGAACTCAACGTGTTATGCGACGAGCTTCGTTCGTTTATCTATGAAAAAGTTTCCGAGTGCGGCGGGCACCTTGCTTCGAATCTCGGCGCGATAGAAGCAACCGTTGCGCTGTGCAACGTGTTCGATTTCGCGAAAGACAAAATTATTTTCGACGTAGGGCATCAGTGTTACGCCTATAAGGCGCTTACGGGGCGGGCGGCGCAGTTCGATACGCTGCGGAAAGAAGGCGGAATTTCAGGATTTCCCAAGCGTACGGAAAGTCCGTTCGATTTCTACGATACCGGGCACGCCGGAACGTCGGTTTCCGCGGCGATCGGCATCGCGAAAGCGCGCGATCTGAAGAAAGAGGATTTTTCCGTCATCGCGTTTATCGGCGACGGCTCGTTCAATAACGGGCTGATTTACGAGGCGCTCAATTCTCTGAAAATCCTGAATACGAAGATTCTGATTATCCTGAACGATAACGGCATGTCCATTTCGCCCACGGTGGGCGGCATGCACGAAATTCTGAACGATATCCGTGCCGCGGAGGACGTGTGCGCCGGCGGAAAAGCGGACGAATCGTACGTAGAAACGATAAAAAAACGGGAATCGGGCATCCGCTTTCTGGAAAGTTTTAATCTTACCTATCTCGGCGTTACGGACGGCAACGAAGCGGACGAAATGACGGCGGCTTTGAAAAAGGCGAAAAAACTGCTGAAAGAAAAATCGGTGCTTCTGCATATCGTAACCAAAAAAGGAAAGGGGTACGGATTCTGCGAAGAACATCCCGCCGTAACGCACGGCATTCCGCCCGTCGGGGCAAAAAAAGAACGGGAATATTCCGCGATTTTAGGCGAAACTTTAAGTAAGCTTGCGGCGAAAAACAATCGGATCGTTGCCGTAACCGCCGCCATGACGGACGCGCTGGGGCTGCGCGGATTTTTCGAAGCTTATCCGGAACGGGCGTTTGACGTAAGCATCTGCGAAGAAAACGCCGCCGTGTTGTGCGCGGCAATGGCTACGGAAGGATTGAAGCCGTATTACGCGATATATTCCACGTTTTTGCAGCGGGCGTACGACGAAATCATTCACGACGTCTGCGCGCAGGATCTTCCGGTTACTTTCTGCATCGACCGCGCGGGTATTTCCGGAGCGGACGGAGAAACGCATCAGGGCGTTTTTGATATTTCTTATCTTTCTATGATTCCGAATCTGACGATTGCGGCGCCGAAAGATACGGAAGAATTTGCAAGATTTCTCCTCTGGAGCGAAAAATTTCAGCATCCGCTGGCGATTCGTTATCCTCGCAGCGGAAAAGTGGTATTTTCGCACAGATTGCCGAAAAGGCAACCGGTTGCGCAGCGATCCGGAAAAATCGTCGTCGGCACATGGGAATACCTTTGCAAATCGGACGAAAGTAATGTTACGATCATCGCCGCGGGGGAAAGATGCCTGATTATCGCCTTAAAAGTTGTGCAGGCGATGGAAGAAAGGGGAATCAAGGGAAAAATCGACGTGATAAACGGCAGATTTATCAAGCCGCTCGATAAAAAAATGCTGTCTGCTTTGCGCGGTAACGTGATTACCGTAGAAGATAACGTTCTGGCGGGCGGATTCGGCGAAGCGGTGGAACACGAACTTGTAACGGAGGACGAAAACAAAGCGCCCGGACAGCGCAGAACTTTCCGTGCGTTTGCGTATAAAGATTGTTTTATTCCGCAGGGCAGCGTGGCTTCTTTGCAAAAACAATACGGCGTTTCCTGCGAAGAAATACAAGATTATATCAAAAATCTGTTGAAATGATGCCTATACTATGTCACGCATAATAATTATGTCAGACAGAATACTTCAAGGAGAACCCCGGAATGAGGGCAGATAAATACTTTGCCGGAAAATTCGGCTCGCGAACGAAAGCGGCAGAAGAACTGACGGCGGGAAGAATTTTAAAAAACGGAAAAGTGCTGTTACCGAAAGACGAAGTAGCTGACGGCGACGAATTTACGTTTTTACCTGCCGCCGAACGATTCGTTTCCGGCGGTGGGTACAAGCTTTCCGCGGCGTTGAAAGCATTCTCGTTCGATTGCGCTGGAAAAACGTTTGCGGACATCGGCGCGAGCACGGGCGGTTTTACCGATTGTCTGTTGCAAAACGGCGCGAAACAAGTATTTGCCATAGACGTGGGGGAAAGCCTTCTGGACGAATCGCTGAAAAACGATGTCCGCGTGATTGAGATGGAAAACGTAAACGCGAGATATCTGCAAGCAAGCGATTTTCCGTGCGGATTGGACGGAATCGTCGCCGACGTATCGTTTATTTCGCTGAAACATATTTTCCCCGTGATTTCGGCAATATTACAAGAGGGGAAAGACGCGTTCACGCTGATTAAACCGCAGTTCGAATGTGAAAAACAGGGCATCGGAAAAAGCGGAATCGTCAAAAAAACGGAACATAAAAAAATTGTTAAAAAAGTGCTGGTTTTTGCGGCGGAAAGCGGACTCGAACCGCTGGAAATTACAAACGCGCCGATTAAAAAAGGCAAAAACATCGAATATGTACTGCATTTGAAAAAGAACGGCGCAACCGACTTGCAAAACACACTTTCAAAGGCGCGCAACGAGCGGATTTTAAACGAAATCGACCGCATTTTAAAAACGGATACGGAAAATAAATAAAAGCGAGGGTACGGCGTTGACAACGGGAATTTACGTAAATCCAAACCGAAAAGAAACCGCGCTGCAGGCGGAAGAACTGGCAGCGACGCTTGTTTCGCGCGGATTCGGCTGCCGTAAAATTTTTCGGCTTTCAGAGAAAGAAACCGAAGGGCTCGACATTCTTTTGGTGCTCGGCGGCGACGGCACGATTCTGCGTTGCGCGGAAATCTGTGCGCGGGCGGGCATAAAAATCGTGGGAATCAATTACGGAACGGTAGGATTTTTAGCGGAATTCGAAAAGGACGAACTCCCGTCCGTGCCCGATTTTCTTTTAAAACTGAATGAAGCCAAAGAGATAAAAAGAAACCTTTTGAAAGTTACATACAAAGAAGAAACGTTTTATTGCCTGAACGAAGCGGCGCTCCGCCGCGACTATTCGCTGAAAAACGGCTGCATTTTACAGACGAAAATTTCCGTAAACGGTTATCCGTTCGACGAAATATCGGGCGACGGCGCGCTTGTATGCACGCCTACGGGCTCCACGGCGTATTCGCTTTCCGCCGGCGGGCCGATTATCGCTCCGCAAACGGCGGCGATTCTGTTTACGCCGCTCTGCGCGTTTTCTCTTGCCGCCAGACCGGTGGTGTTCCCGGAAAACGACAAAATTACGCTTAAAATCACGCGCGGCGGGGCGTTTCTGCTCGCCGACGGCGTTATAGCGGCGCAAGCGGAAGAGGGCGACGAAATCACCGCGGAACGTTCGGATTTATACGCGGTATTTCCCACTCGCGCGTTCGGCGGATTTTACGGGAAGGCAAGAAAAAAACTGAGCTGACAAACCGAAAAAACGAAAAATAAAAAAGGAAGGTTCTAAAAATGTTAAAAACGGAACGGCATAAAGAAATACTCCGCCTCATCGAAAGCAACGAAATCGAAACGCAGGAAGAGTTGTGCAAAGCGCTGAACGACGAAAACTACGTGGTAACGCAGGCAACCGTTTCCCGCGACATCCGCGATCTGCACCTTTTCAAAGTGGCGGGCGTAGAAAAAAAATATCGCTACGCCAGTCTGAACAAGAGCGAGGGCGAAGTATCCGAAAAGATGCGCAATCTTTTTAAAACGTGCGTTCTTGCGATAGAAGCCGCGCAGAATCTGATCGTAGTGAAAACCATGACGGGCAACGGAGCCAACGCGGGCGCCGTGGTTGATAAGTTCAATTTGCAGGGCGTAATCGGCTCGGTGGCGGGCGACGATACGCTTCTTATCGTCTGCCACGATAACGAAACGGCTGCCGCCGTATGCGAAAGACTCTCCGGATTATTGAAATAATAAAGGAAAAGTTGGCGATGCTTGCAAAACTCACCATTAAAAACGTCGCTTTGATAGAAAGCGCGGAAATCGAATTTTCGGAAGGACTCAACGTTCTTTCGGGCGAAACGGGCGCGGGAAAATCCGTGATTCTCGATTCGCTGAATTTCGTTCTGGGCGCGAAAGCGGACAGAACGATGATTCGTTACGGCGAAAGCGAATGTTTCGTGAAAGCGGAATTTCTGCTGAACGAAACGGACGAAGCCGTGCGCGAACTTGCGGAAATGGACATCGAAAGCGACGGCGAAATCATTATCTCCCGCAGATTTTCGGAAACCGGGAAAAATTCGATTAAAATAAACGGCTCGACGGCAACGGCGGCGATGCTGAAAAAAATCACGGCGAAACTGGTGGACGTACACGGACAAAGCGAACATTTTTATCTTTTATCCGAAGCAAATCAGTTAAAGACGCTCGACGGCGTGTGCGGCGCTCCGCTTGCTTCGGAAAAGCTTGTACTGCGCGAATTTTTAAACGCGTACAAGACGAAAAAACACGAACTTACGCTTCTCGGCGGCAGCGAGGAAGAGCGCGAACGCCGCATGGAAATTCTGCGCTTTGCCGTCGACGAAATCAGAGGCGCCGACTGGAAAGAGGGCGAAGAAGAGGAATTGTTGCAAAAGCGGACGAAAATCAATAATCTCGAAAAAATTCTTTTTTCCGTAAAAGAGGCGCTGGAATATATTTCCTCCGACGGAGGCGCGTGCGACGCCTTGCGCGGCGCGCGGCGCGCGCTGAACGCGGTAGCGGGACTGGATAAAGAATACGAAAAGCTTACGGATACCCTCGAAAATATCGCCGAGGAAGCGGAGGACGCGTCGTCGGCGCTTTCCGAAATCGCCGACGGGCTGTATTTCGACGAAAACGAAGCGACCTATGTAGAAAACCGACTGGACGAACTGCGTTCCCTGCAACGAAAATACGGAGTAAAAACGCAGGAAGAAATCGTTGTATTGCTTTCGGAAAAAGAGCGGGAATACGACGCGCTGGCAAACAGCGCCGAGCGTTCGGAAAAGTTGCGGAAAGAGATTTCCGGGCTGTTGAAAAAGATTCTGGAAAGCTGCGAAAAACTTACCGCCATCCGTAAAAAAGCGGCGGAAAAGTTCTGCGCGGGCGTGTGCGACGAGCTGAAAACCCTGAATATTCCGCACGCGCAATTCTCCGCGGCGTTCCGCGAATATGCCGACGACGAGGCGGTAAACGCGGGGGAAAACGGACTGGATTCGATTTCGTTCATGTTTTCCGCTAATGCGGGCGAACCGCAGAAACCGCTCGGAAAAATCATCAGCGGCGGCGAAATGAGCCGTCTGATGCTGGCGATGAAAACAAGACTTTCCGATACAAACGGCATTTCCACGTACGTTTTCGACGAAATCGACGCGGGAATCAGCGGAAAGACGGCAAAAGTCGTCGGAGAAAAATTTGCGAAAATCGCAAAAACAACGCAAATCATCGCGGTTTCGCACCTCGCGCAGATTGCGTGTATGAGCGACGGCGAATTTCTGATTGAAAAGAAAGAAGAAAACGGAAAAACGCGAACGTTTATCCGAACGCTTTCCGCCGAAGAACAAAAAGAAGAAATCGTGCGCTTGCTCGGCGGCGAGCAGGGCGAACAGGCGGCATATCTGCACGCGGAAGAACTGCTGCAGCGTGCGCGGGAATTCAAAGCGGCGTTATAAGACGATACGATTCGGCAAACGAATATGAATAAAAGCCCGTCGGTTGCTCATCCTAACGGTAAGTCGGAGAACGGAAGGCGCGCCTTCGCTTCGGCAAGCGGAGGGAAGCATGGGCAATCGGAAAAGTTTGAAAAGCGGTATAATTGCGGCATGTCTTGCCGTAAGTATACCGTTTTTTGTCGGCGGCACGCCCGGAATCGGTTCGGCAAAGGCGGAAAACGGCGATTATACGCACAAAGAAGTGTATATAGGCGGCATGCCGGCGGGCTTTACGCTGGGCATCGGCGGCGCGCAGGTCATCGGGCTATCTCAGGTAATGGGCGAGGGCGGCTGCTTTTCTCCGTCGGCGAAAGCGGGTTTGAAAACGGGCGATATTATCGAAAAGGCCGCGGGAATCCGCGTGCGGAACACGGCGCAATTAAACGAAGTCATCGGGCGCAGCGGCGGAAAACAAACGCTGCTGGAAGTGAGAAGAAACGGGGAAACCGCCGAAGTATCGGTTGTGCCCGTAAAAGACGCGATTACGGGAAAATATAAAATAGGAATTCTTGCACGGGACAGCGTTTCCGGCATCGGCACGGTAACGTATATCGAAAAAGAATCTGGTCGATTCGGTTCGCTTGGGCATCCCGTGGCGGCGGAAGGCGGAACGCAATTCACGGGCGGAGAAATCTGCTCGTGCTGTATCGTAGGCGTCAAAAAAGGAATAAGGGGCAAGGCGGGGGAACTGCGCGGCACGTTTTTAAGTTCCGAACGGTTCGGCTGCGGCGATAAAGTAACCGATTGCGGCATCTTTGGCACGGTGGACGAAACGTATTCGCTGAAAGGAAACCTCGCGGCATACACCGCCGCGGCGGACGAAGTTACGATCGGCGACGCATGCATATATTCCACGATCGACGGAGAAACGCCGAAAAAATACGCAATCGACGTGGTAAAAGTAGATAAAAACAACCGAGGGAACAAAAATTTCGTGATTAAAATCACCGACCCGGAACTTCTTGAAAAAACGGGAGGAATCGTACAGGGAATGAGCGGCAGCCCGATTTTGCAGAACGGAAAACTCATCGGCGCGGTAACGCACGTTTTTCTGAACGATCCCGCGCGCGGTTACGGCGTAGCGATAGAAACCATGATGAAAAGCGCAGGATAACGCGAAAAATCGGCATTTTTGCCGATTTTTATCATATTTTACGAAAAGGCGGCATATATAAAAAATATGGACGCTCTTTTTTCGTGCTTCAAAGAGGCGATCGGCGTATTAAGAAAACGGAAAGCGTGGCTGATTTCTTTCGGCGCGGCGATTCTGACGGGCGTGGTTCTCGGTCTTGTTCTTCCGAAACCCGCCTCCGTCAGGCAGTATTATTTAACGTATTGCCGCGCGTATACCGACGGGATTTTCGTATCGTCGGTATTCCGCCTGTTTTTCCGGCGACTGATTTCCGTCGTGCTTTTGCTGCTTCTTATCGTTCCTCTGTATTTTACAGTATATTATCTTCCGGCGGCGTTTCTGCTGGTGTTTTTCAAAGGATATACGTTCGGCATCGTTACCGTGATTCTGCTTTCTTCGTACGGAATCGGCGGTTTCTTTATTTTTTTAATCTGCGCTTTGCCGACGGCGCTTTTAACGTTTGCGCTGCTTGCGATTGCCTGTACGCTCGGCGGCGAAATATGCAAAAAACGTCCGCCCGCGTGCGGAAACGGCGGAATTTTCTGTTCTTTTTTATTGCTTCTCATCGGCGCGACGGCTTGCGCGCTTGCCGAAATATTGCTTGTAACAATCATTTTTCGCCCGGTAAGCAAAATTTTCTGAAAATTTCGTATAAATTCTTTTCCGACAGCGGAAACTGAGAATATGAAAAGGACAGGAAAGCTGATTGCGGGAGCGACTTTTGCCGCCTCGCTGTTATTCACGAAAGGCATTGCGCCGGCATTCAGACCGGGCGACGGACAGAATTACGACGGTTATTCCGCGGCGGCGGAAGATTACGCGGAAGCGCTTCCCGCGGAAGAAATTCCCGAAAACTTTGTCGAGGCGAAAAAAGTCGTCTGTGAAAACGAACTCGGCGCGCACGCAAAATCCGCTTATCTCGCGGAAAGCAAAAGCGGAACGGAAATTTTTTCGAAAAACGAAACGAAGCGGCTGCCGATTGCCAGCATGTGCAAAATCATGACGTTGCTGCTTGCGTTCGACGCCGTAAATACGGGCGTAATTTCGATGGACGAAAGCGTTATCGTAAGCGAGAGAGCAGCGGGAATGGGGGGCTCGCAGGTTTTTCTGGAAAGCGGCGGCGAATACAAAATCCGCGAATTGTTAAAAAGCATCGCGGTTTGCTCGGCTAACGATTCCTGCGTGGCGATCGCCGAAAAAATCGCGGGCAGCGAAGAAGCGTTCGTGAACAGAATGAACGAAAAAGCGCAGGAGCTCGGCATGCGCGATACGTTGTTTTCCAACTGCACGGGGTTGCCGAAAGAACCGCAGTATTCCTGCGCGAAAGACGTTGCCGCCATGCTTTGCAAACTGATCGAAAACGAAGAATATTTCGGATTCTGCAAAGTCTGGACGGAGAAATTCCAGCATCCCGAAGGCAGAGTTACGGAAATTACGAATACCAACAAGCTGGTACGCTTTTATCAGGGGTGCGACGGCGGTAAAACAGGATTTACAAGCGAAGCGGGTTTCTGCCTTGCTGCAACGGCAACGCGCGGCGGCATGCGGCTTGTATCGGTAGTTATCGGCGAGGACAGCAGCGCGCACCGCTTCGGCGACGTACGCGGCATGTTCGATTACGCCTTTGCGAACTACGCCCTGAAAACGGTAGCGGACGAAAATAATCCGCTGGAACAAAAAGCGGGCGTGCGAGGGGGTAAAAAAGAAGAAATTGCCGTGAAACCCGAAAGAAACGCCTATATTTTCGGCAAACGAGGCGAAAAAGAAAACGTTACGTTTTCTCTGAAGCTGCCCGAATATGTACAGGCGCCCGTCCGCGCCGGCGATAAAGTGGGAGAAATGATTCTGTATAAAGATAACGTGGAATTCGACCGCGTGCCCGTCGTAGCGGCGGAAACGGCGGAACGAGCGAATTTTGCGGACAGATTCAAAGCGATTCTGCGCGGCTGGCGCTTCGGAAAAAGCTGAAATTTTGCGCAAAAAAACAAAGGGAAAAGGCAGTCTTATCCTGCATAAAAACATTTTCAAAACGCGATTTTCGTTTTTTTTACGATTTTCGCGTTTTTTTCTCGGAAAATTCCTTTATGATTCTTGCATTTTTTATTCTTTTTTGGTAAAATAATCATAACGCATAAATCGTAAAGTAAAAAGCGGGAGGCGAAAAGATGGATTGGTTCGTGGAAATGCTGGCAAAATTTCTCGCCGTAACGCTGGTGCTTACCCTGCACGAATTCGCGCATGCGTTCGTAGCGTATAAATGCGGAGATCCCACGGCGAAATGGGCGGGCAGAATGACGCTGAATCCCGCAAAACATTTCGACCCGCTGGGGCTTGTGTGTTTCGTGTTCGCAGGCTTCGGCTGGGCAAAACCGGTGCCGATAAACGAAGCGAATTTCAAAAAATACGGAAGCGGTTGTTTCTGGACGTCCGCGGCGGGCGTCATCGTCAATTATCTGTCGGCGTTTATTTTCTATCCGCTGATGGTTCTTGCCGTCAGATTTATGGGTTCGGCGGAACAGCTGACGTACGGGCATGAATTTTTATTCCTTTTCACGAATTATCTTTTTGCTTTTTCGCTGAGTTTCTGCGTGTTCAATTTACTGCCGTTTTATCCGCTGGACGGATTCAGAATCGTGGAAGCGGCGTCGAAACGTCGCGGCGGATTTTACCGCTTTTTACGCAAATACGGCTATTATATTTTAATCGGTCTGATTGCCGAAAGTTATCTTTGCGAAATGCTTGTAAGGCTCACGGGGCAGTCGATTTTCATCGTGCTGGACGTTCTCGGCTATATAATGGATTTCGCCACGGGAATTTTCGCAAAACCCGTAACGGCGCTGTGGGGACTGATATTGCGTTGATTGCTCTGCGAAAACGTTTGAAAACCGCGTTTTTGCTTTACAAATATATTGAGTGAAACAGGGAGGACTGTTTTGGAAAAATTAACCACGGAAAACGTAAAAGATTTCGATTCGGAAGTGGATTATACAACGGTGCTCGATAATTTCGAAGGCCCGCTCGATTTGCTTTTATACCTTATCAATAAAGAAGAAATCGCCATCGAAGATATTTTCGTATCGCAGGTAACCGAGCAATTCCTTACATATATGCAGGGACTGCCGTATCTCGATATGGAAAAGGCAAGCGAATATTTAAACATCGCCGCCACGATTATCGACATCAAAGCCAGAAGTCTTGTGCCGCCCTTAGAAGATTATTTCGACGAGGACGATTACGGCTACGAAGAGGACCCGAAAGACGCCTTAATTCGCGCATTGAACGAATATAAAATGATTAAGGAAGAGGCGGACAAGCTGAAAGAGCGCGAAACGGTGGGATACTTTTTCAAGGCGCCCGATAAAGATATCGGCGAATTGCAGGTGAAGTATAAAGATTTCACGCTGGACGGGCTTGTGGACGCTTTCACTAAGCTGATGCTCAAGCGCGAAAGCGAGCGGGCGAGCGCGCCGCCGCCGAAAGAAATTCCACGCGAAGCGTTTACCGTACGCGACAGAATTCACTATATCCGCAACGCTTTCGATACGAAAGATTGCGTGAATTTCGAAGATTTGTTCGAACCGCACGCGCCGAAATCGGAAATCGTAACCACGTTTCAGGCGCTTCTCGAACTTTTGAAACACCAGTATCTGACGGTGGAACAGAACGGTCTGTTCGCGCCGATTACGATAAGAAAAAATAACGAAAAACAGGAGGATGACGATCTTGGAGATATCGACGAATATAATTGAGGCGATTTTATTTGCGGCGGGAAACGCCGTTCCCACTGATCTGTTGCGCGATAAGCTGAATCTTACGAAAGCGCAGATGGATTCGATGGTACGCCAGCTGGAAAAGAAGTATTCCGGAAACTGCGGTATTCGCCTGCTTATTTTCAATCATAAAATACAACTTGCCACCAACCCCGATTATAAGGAACAGGTAGCGGCGGTGCTGAACCCCATTCGGGAAAAAGAATTCACGAGAACCATTCTCGAATGTGCGGCAATCATCGCTTACAAACAGCCGATTACGAGAACGGAACTCGATTCGGTGCGCGGCGTAAACAGCGATTATGCGATTACCACGCTGCTCGGTCTGGAAATGATAGAGCCCTGCGGCAGAAAAGACGCGCCCGGAAAACCCGTTCTGTATCAGACGACGGATAACTTTTTACGGCGCTTCAAGCTGAAATCGCTCAACGACCTTCCCGATTACGAAGAACTGATGAAAAAGATTGCGGAAATGAGCGCCGTTTCGGACGACGACACGTACCTTTACAGCAAAGACGTGTACACGCCGGGCGAGGACGAAGAAAACCCTTCCGCGCAGCAATACGCAGACGGAACGGAAGAAAACGAAGCGACGGAAAATCCGGAAGAAAATGCGGAAAATACCGAAGCCGATGCAAACGATACCGTCGCAAACGCGGAAGAATCCGCTTTTGAAGAATCCGGAACGATCGAAGAAAACGAATAAAATTCAATACATACTTTCACGAATTCTGCTCATATTGACGATATGGGCAGAATTTTTACGTTGTTTCTTGTGATTGCGGGCGCGGCAATCTTTTTATTCGCCCCGATCGTGCAGGAATTCAACGTATTCGGCGATCTTGGCAGCAAAAAGCTTGCGTTTTCGCTGTATCTGTTCGGGTTCGTTAAACTTGCCGGCGGGTACGTAACGTCGTACCGCGGCGGCGTCGCGGTGCATCTTTCCGAAAAGAAAGCCGTTTTGCTGCCGTATTCCGGGATGAACGAGGAAAGAAAAAAGTTTAAAATTTTTCGTTCGTTCCGTCTGATTTCGCTGGAAACGTCCGCGGAAACGGGCGCGGAATATTTCGCGGGCGCGGCGATAACGTATGCGGCGCTGAAAAGCTTTCTCGCCTTGAAGGGCGCGCTGAACAAAAGCGAACTGAAACTGTATCTGACGGACGGCGACGCGCTGAAAGTTTCCGTGCGCGTCGTTGCTTATTTTCAGATAGCCGTTCTTCTGGCGTTGTTCGTCAGATTTTTAATTAAAACGGCGATAAGGAGGATAAAAGAAATATGGAAGAAGGAAAAATCAACGGTCTGACGGAACATTCGCTCCGTACGCTCGGCGGAATAGCGGACGCCGATACGGTGCTCGGCACGCCTGTTTTTACGGCAAGCGGCGCGCAAATCGTGCCTTTTTCGAAAGTTACGTTCGGCAATCTTTCCGGCGGCGGAGAATACGGCGACGTGAAAGTCATCAAAGAAGCGGGGGACAGGTCGTTTGCAGGCGGCAGCGGATCGGTCGTCAGCGTAAAGCCGATGGGCTTTATCATCGACGACGGAAAAACCTGCCGCGTGGTAAGGCTGACGGACGAGCCGCTGAATAACCTGATTGAAAAAGCAAGCGACGTTTTAAGAAACGTTACAAGCAAACGGGATAGCTGAAAACGCGGCGATGACGGCGAAAAAGATGATGAATATCGGAAAAAAAGCGCGGTTTGTCATATTCGCGGCAATTCTTTCGCTGATGTCTTTTTTATCTTACGGCAGAGGCATCGGAGTCAATGCGGAAAGGTTCGGCGGCGACGCGGTCGCGGCGGAAAAACATGCGGGGGCGACGGGAATTCATGCCCGTGCCGCGTGCGTTATCGAACTTTCTTCGCGGCGTATCCTGTTCGAAAAGAACGGCGAAGAACAACTGCCGATGGCAAGCACAACGAAAATCGCCACGGCGCTTACCGTACTCGACGAACTGACGGAAAACGGCGACGAATCGCGGCTGGACGAAACGTTCTCGGTTCCGGCTTCATGCTGCGGCGTGGATGGCTCGTCGGTGTATCTGAAAGAGGGAGAAGATACCACCGCGCGGGAGCTTTTGTACGGGCTGATGCTGCGTTCCGGAAACGATTGCGCGGCAACGCTTGCCGTGCACGTATCGGGCAGCATAAAAAAATTTGCCGAAAAGATGAACCAAACGGCAATGCGGGCGGGCGCTCTGCACACGCGTTTCAAAAATCCGCACGGACTTCCGGAAAAAGGACATTATACCACGGCGCGCGATTTATCGATGATTACTGCGCTGGCGCTCGAAAACAAAACGTTTGCAAAAATCGTCAATACCCGCCGCTACGAGCCGAAAAACTGGACGAACAAAAATAAAATGCTCGCGGAATACGACGGCGCGTTCGGCGTAAAAACGGGGTATACGAAACAGGCGGGGCGCTGCCTTGTATCCGCCGCGGAAAGAAACGGGATGTCCTTAATCTGCACGGCGCTGAATTGTTCCGATACCTACGGCGAATCGAAAAAACTGCTCGACGACGCGTTTGCCGCCTACGATTTATCGCTTCTGCAAGCGGCGGAAAGTCCCGTGTCTCTTGATACGAAAGCGGGAAAAATCAGCGCGAAAACGGGAAAAGACTTGCGTTATCCGCTGTTATCCGCCGAACTACCATACGTGAAAAAGACGACGATTGCGTTCGATTCCCCGCAGAAAGACGGAAACGGACGGGAAATTTACGGACAGTTGCGTATTTACCTTGCAAATAGCTTGCTTTTTTCGGAAAATTTGTTTAAACTATAAAAGCAAGTTTTTTAACGACGTCAACGAAAATAACAAAAGAGGAAGTGTACAGATGCGCATCAATAAATTTTTAGCGGAAAAGGGCGTTGCCAGCCGTCGCGGCGCCGATGAAATGATTCGTAGCGGCAGAGTAACGGTAAACGGAAAACCGGCGGAGCCGGGAACGGATATCTCCGAAAACGATAAAGTGGAAGCGGACGGCGTTCTTATCGCTCAAGGCGAAGTACAGCATGTTTATTATGTGATGAATAAACCCAAAGGCGTTGTGTGCACGATGAGCGACGATCGCGGCAGAAAAACCGTTGCCGATTTATTGCCGGAGGGAATCGGGCGCGTTTTCCCCGTAGGAAGGCTCGATTACGATACGGAAGGTCTGCTGATTCTGACAAACGACGGCGATCTCGCGTACGCGCTGACGCATCCGAGCCGCGAAGTACAAAAAACTTACCTTGCAAAAATCGAAGGAGTCCTTACGGAAAAAGACCTGAACCCGATTCGTTCCGGTATCGAACTCGACGGCGTTCTCACGCATAAATGCAAAGCGCATATCGTGGAAACCAACAAAGCATATACGAAAGTACACCTGACGATTACAGAGGGGCGCAATCGAGAAATCCGGCGTATGTTCGAGGCTATCGGGAAAAACGTAAGTTTCTTAAAGCGCATTAAAATCGGTACGCTTACGCTGTCCGGGCTGGACAGAGGGAAAATCCGTCCGTTAACGGACGGAGAAGTTTCCTCTTTGAAAAATTTATAATCTGTATATAACGGTTTACGCCCCGATTGTGCATGCAATCGGGGCGTAATTATCTGTTTTGTATGAAAATTTTTCAAGCCGGACGGCGCTGCGTTACGCAATACGATTGCGAATCAGTCCGACAACTTTTCCGAGAATGGAAACTTCTTCGGGGTTGAATACGAAATCGTCAAGGACTTCGTTTTCGGGGTGAAGGATAATTTTTCCGTTGCGGCGGAACAAACGTTTTACCGTGGCGGATTCGCCCACCAGCGCCACCACGATTTCTCCGTCGGCGGCGGTTTGCTGCCTGCGTACAATGATTTTATCGCCGTCGCAAATCCCGGCGTTGATCATCGAAGTGCCCTGAACGTGCAGCATAAACAAATCTTCGCCGCGAAATTCGCCGAGAGGGAAGGAATAGTATTCCTCGTAATTTTCGTACGCAAACACAGGCTGCCCGGCGGTAACGGTCCCGAGCAGGGGAATATTCACCGACCCCGATTTGCCCAGCGTTACGGCGCGTTTTTTATTTTCCGCTTTGTTCAGATAGCCTTTTTCCTGCAGCCGTTCGATATAGCTGTGCACGGTTGCGGTGCTTTTGATGCCGCAATAAGCCCCGATTTCGCGCACGGAGGGCGTATAGCCGTTTTCTTCCGAAAAACGACGGATATAATCCATGACTTTGATGAGTTTGTTTTCGTCCATAATTTGCCTCCCGAACGGAGATTTTTCAGTACATATTTATTATAGCATACTTTTTTTGAAAATGCAAACAAATGTTTGACGAATTTTCTTGATTTTTGTATTTTTTTGTGGTATAATGTCGAAAAATGATGAAAAAAGGCGGTGGAAACGGCGATATGCAGAAAATACAGACGAATAAAAAAGCGGAAAAAGCTTCGGAATACGAAAGTTCCGGGCATACGATAAAGTGCGTTTTATACGATCGCGATTGTATCGGTTGTCTGGAATGCGAAACATGCGATCTCGATCCGAACAAAGTATGCGATAATTGCGGGAAATGCCTTGATATACAAGACGTCGCCTCCATAAAAATCGATAAAATATATGCAAGCGAAGCGGATTACGAGGCGGATATAAACAAGCACAGCTGACGGCGCGCAACTTGCCGCAGATTCCGTCATTTACGAACATCTCGGCATCATCATAAATCAACGGAAAACGGCATAAAGAAAAGGAGGCGTTACAGCCTCCTTTTTGTAATTTCACCGCTTTTTCGCCGATAGGATCTTTGTTAAAGCGTGCATACAACCGCTTTTCTGTCTATTCTGCGCAATTTTAACATTTATCGAACAATCCAGTCCGAAAACAAAGCAAGTCTTTCGTTTTCAACGGAACACACCGAAAAAACGCCGTCGTCCGTATAATCTACCGAGCGTTCGGTAACATAATTTTTCAACTTCGAATATTCTTTTAGACGGGAATAAGGCACAAGCAGAGAGCATTCCGTTCTGTTTGCGCGAAACATTTCGGATATTCTGCGTTTTAAATCATCCGTTCCGGCACCGGTTTTCGCCGAAATAAAAACGCATTCGGCGGGATAAAGCGCCCGCGCGTCCTCGTCAAGCATATCGCTTTTATTCACGGCAACGATATAAGGCGCCGAAAAATTCAGCGAACGCAACACGCCGAGCGTAGTTTTCATCTGCATATCGAAATCGGCTGCCGCGTCGCAGACAATGACGGCAAGTTCGCAATTCAGAACGCTTTCCAGCGTGGAACGGAACGCTTCTATCAGATTGTGCGGCAAATCCCGTAAAAAACCGACGGTATCGATCAGCAGATAATCTTCGCCGTCAATCGTAAATTTACGGGCAGTGGCGTCCAGCGTTGCAAAAAGCCGATTTTCGGCATATACGTTTTCGTTACAGAAATAATTCAGCAAAGTGGATTTTCCCGCGTTTGTGTACCCCACAAGCGCTATCGTTTTCGTCTGCGTTTTCTTGCGGCGTTCCGTTTGTAATTGCCTGCGCGTTTTCAATTCGGCAAGCCGTTTTTCAAGATATTCGATTCTGCCGCGGATATATCGCCGATCCGTTTCCAGCCGCGTTTCTCCGGGGCCGCGCGTACCTACGCCGCCGCCCAGACGGGAAAGGGCGCTTCCTTTTCCTTTCAGGCGCGGATAAAGATATTTCAACTGTGCGAGTTCTACCTGCAGTTTTCCTTCGGAAGTTTTTGCATTACGCGCAAAAATATCCAGAATCAAAGTAGTGCGGTCGATGACTTTTCTACCGCCGAGCGCGGCGGAAATGTTTTGCGTCTGCGACGGCGTAAGCTCTCCGTTGAAAAGCACCGTAACGTCCAGTCCGTCCAGAAGCTCCGCAATTTCGCGCAGTTTTCCCGAACCGAACACGGTGGCGGGGGAGATATTCCGCAATTTTTGCACCGCAACGCCGGCAACGGCGGCGCCGGCGCTCTCTATCAAAGACTTTGCTTCTTCCGTCAGCGGACGTTTGTCTGCTTCATTATCTTCGGTAATCGGCTGCATAATGTAAATTTTTTCTTGCGGCGATTCGTCCCTGATAATCTGATATTGTTTTTGATTTTCTTTTACTATGTCAATCATAATTATATTATTATGCCTATCATACTATTATTTATTGTGCGTTTCTTCGGAATTATTCGCAGAAGAATCCGCTAAAGAGGAGTCGATATGCAGTTTCACGGCACCGGCAACGCGCCTGCGATTTTCCTGCGTAATGGCGGCATAGTGGCGTTTTGTGGTGTTGACGTCTTTGTGTCCGAGAACGTCGGCTACAACGTAAATATCACCCGTTTCGTTATACAATCTCGTGCCGTACGTACTGCGAAGTTTGTGCGGCGTGATTTTCTTCAGCGGCGTTACCGTTTTGCTGTATTTTTTTACCAGAAACTCAACGGAGCGTACATTGATTCGCTTGTATTGCATGGAAAGGAACAGGGCGTTTTCGTTTTCCGGAATTTTCGGATCGTTTTTCTTTGCGGCGATATATTCTTTTAAAGCGAACGCCACTTCGTCGGAAAAATAGAGGATTGCCTGACCGCCGCCTTTGCGTGTAACCACAAACGAATTATCTTCGAAATTTACGCTGTCGTCGTTTAATCCGACAAGTTCGCTGATACGAATCCCCGTGCCTAAAAACAGCGTTAAAATCGCCGTATCGCGCACACGCGTTTTATCGTGATAACCGATGGCGTGTCTGGTAAGTCCGCGCCCGCTTTCGGCAACGGAAAGCAGTTCCGACACCTCGTTTTCATTTAATCGTATAATCTCTTTTTCGCGGCATTTCGGCGTGGCTACTTTCGCCGCATTATTCACTTCGATATCGCCTTTGTTAAAGAAATATTTGAACATGGCGCGCACGGCAGAGAGCTTGCGTGATTTTGCAGGCGCGTCGCAGGTGAGTATTTTTCCGTTGTACCGATACCCGGAAAGATAGCTTAAAAACAATTCTATATCGTTGTTCGTTACGGCTTCCAGATCTTCCAGCGTCAAATCGAGAGGGGCTTTTTTCGGATATTTTTTGCGACAGAGAAAGTCGAAAAAAATACAGAGGTCGAACGCATATTTCAGGCGCGTCTGACAGCTTGTAAGCGACTCGATACCGAGGAAATAATCAAAACAAAACGGTGGCAGCTGTTTTTCAAGCAATTCCGAAATTTTTTCGTTATCTTTAAGATTTCTTGTTGTATAATAATTTTCTTTCATAATAATAGTGTAGCGCAAAAAACACGCTTTGTCAATAAATCCGTTAAGGCGACCGACAGATTTTTCGTAAAATATTTTTCGCAATTCCGTAAATAATCAAATTCATCGAAAAACAAGGTTTTTTTATTCAAATTCGTCGAAATTCTGTGCGAAAGGGCATACAAATAACATTTCGTAAAATACAGGTTTTACGAAATGTTACACCTAAAAACGATAAAAAAAGGCAATCGGTAAGATTTTCCGATTAAATTACGCTTGATTTTATAATAATTCTGATACGCATATTATAAACAACTCAGTTTGAATGTCCGGTAAGAAAACAATAATAATCGCCGTACTTCAATGAAATTTTCGACGGCAACGTTTCATCCGTCAATAAATTCCTTGCGCCCGACGGCTCGCTCAGACAAAATTGTTCCCGCGATAAATTCACGCACACATATACGGCTTTCGCGCTGCCGACGCGACGAAAAGCAAAACAACCGTCTTTTTCATAAACTTCTTCATACTCGCCTTCGGTAAAAATATCGCGATATTTCTCCCGTATTTCCCCTAATTTCCGAAAAAATTCCAACAGCCGTTCGTCTGCGTGCCGAAAATCAAAGCACCTGCGGCAAAACGGATCGCCGAAGCCTTCCATTCCGATTTCGTCGCCGTAATAAATACAAGGCACTCCCGGCAACGTAAACAACAATAACGCGGCAATTTTCAAATTCGAAACGGCACGATTTCTCTCTTCTACGCTAAGAAACGCACTATCCGCCGCCATTTCATCCTTGGTATACGCCGTTTTTCCCGCAAGCACGGTGAGAATTCTTGCCGTATCGTGCGTACCCAGAATATTCATCAGACAATCAAGCGTAGCCTTCGGATAATGATCTACGATTTTCGCCACGGTTTCCGCCAAAAAGCCCGAATTTCCGTCTTTCACATACGAAACAATCGCGTCTTTGAACGGATAATTCATCACGCTGTCCAACTCTTCTCCGTGCAGATACTCTCTCCGCGCGGAATACGCGATTTTATCGGACGCATCTTCCCATACTTCGCCGATAATCACCGCGTTTTCGTTCGCTTCTTTCACGCTCTTTCTCAGCTTTTTCAGGAAGAAATCGGGCAATTCGTCGGCTACGTCCAGACGATACCCGCCGATTCCGTACGAAAGCCATTTTTTCAGAACGCCCCGTTCTTTGCCCGCCGTATTCTGCTCCGTAAAAGAACCGTTGCGCTTTTCGCCGTCATTTTTTTCTTGCTTTTCGCCGTTTTCACGCCGATATTCCCCGAAAATAAAATCCTGATAATCTTCCGAATTTTCATTGACTTCGGGCAGAATATCGATACCCCACCAACTGCTGTATTTATCGGGAAAACGCTGAAAAGTATACCACGAAAAATACGGAGAATCCATCGATTGAAACGCCCCGACCGACGGAAATTTTCCGTATTTGTTAAAATACAAGCTGTTGTCGCCCGTATGGTTGAAAACGCCGTCTAAAATCAAACGGATTCCTGCCGCATCCGCAGCCTCAACCAGCGACGCAAAATCTGCTTCCGAGCCGAGAAACGGGTCGATTTTCATATAATCGGAAGTATCGTAACGGTGATTCGACGCCGCTTCGAAAATCGGATTCAGATAAATCGCCGTAACGCCCAACGATTTCAGATACGGCAATCTGCTTTCGATTCCGCGAAGATTCCCCCCGAAAAAATCGTTATTCAGCACTTTTCCTCGTTCGTTCGGCTTATAAGACGGCAATCCGCCCCAGTCCTCGCGTAAAATCCGCCCGGTCAGAACCGGTTTGTCCGCGTCGGAAATATCGATGTCGGCGCGGCAGAACCGATCGGGAAAAATCTGATACATCACGCCGCCTTTCAGCCATTGCGGCGTTTGGTAATCCTGCGAGGAAACGGTAAGCAGATAATTCCCGTCGTCATACCCCAAAATTCTTCCGTTATGACGGTTTCCGTAAACGAAATAGCCGCGGTTTTCAATGTAAAACGAATAAAAATACAAGCCTCGCTCTTCCACGGCAAGTTCTATCGTATAACCGTATTCCGTTTTCGTCATCGGATACGAAACCTTCGCTTCGCCGTCTTTCGCCAGAAGAAAATACGCGTTTTCCGACGGAAACATATACCGTTTCGACGTTTCGTCGCGGCAAAATAAGCGGAGGCGGAAAGGTTGCCCCTCCCGCACTCCGCCGCGGATTTCTTTACAGTTTTTATCAAGAGAATCGTAGTAAAATTCCATCGTTCATCCGCATCGCCGTCGGAAAATCGCTTCCAAAACAAACAGAATCGTTTTCCGACAGCCTTTTTTCGCCGTTATTTCAAAGACTTCAAGTGCCAGATATTGTCGGCATATTCCTTAATCGCACGGTCCGCCGCAAAATAACCGGCCGCCGCGATATTCCGCAGCGATTTCTGATTCCACGAGCGTTTGTCGTTTGCGTACAAATCGGAAATACGGTTCTGCGTAAGCACGTACGAATCATAATCCGCCATACACATATACGGGTCGGCAACGGGCGAGCCCGTAAGCAGATAATTCGCAATATCCGCAAACGATTCGCCGTTGAAGCCCACAATCAGCGTTTCCAGCACTTTACGCAGCATACTGTCTTTGTTGTAATACGCGCTCGAAGAATATCCGTTCCGCCAGATCTGCGCCACTTCGTCCGATTTCAAGCCGAAAATAAAGATATTCTCCTCGCCCACGCGCTCCGCCATTTCCACGTTCGCGCCGTCCAGCGTACCTACGGTCAGAGCGCCGTTGATCATGAATTTCATGTTTCCCGTACCGCTCGCCTCTTTCCCCGCCAGCGAAATTTGTTCGGAAATTTCCGAAGCGGGCATCAGCATTTCGGACATCGTTACGTTGTAATCTTCCATATACACAACGTTGAGTTTTGCGCTGATTTTCGGGTCTTTCCTGATATCTTCGGCAAGGAAACAAATGAGTTTGATGATTTTTTTCGCCATATAATACCCGGCAGCCGCTTTCGCCGCAAAAATATACGTTTTCGGCTGTATCGGCAAATCGGGATTTTCTTTCAGCGCGATATAATCGGTAACGATATGCAATACGTTCAAAAGCTGGCGTTTGTATTCGTGCAGACGCTTCGCCTGAACGTCGAACAGCGTTTCGGGGTCGATTTTCACCCCCTGCTTTCCGAAAGCATAATCCGCAAACTGCCGCTTTTTCATCCGCTTGATTTCTTCCAGCCGTTTCAGCACGGATTCGTCGTTCTCGTATTTTTTGAAGTCCGCCAGCTTCGCCGCATCCTTCGCGTATCCCTCGCCGATGCAATCGTCCAAAAGCGCGCAAAGTTCGGGGTTCGACTGATTCAGCCACCGCCGATGCGCAATGCCGTTCGTAACGTTCGTAAATTTTTCCGGCGTATAATCGTAGAAATCTTTGAATACGCTTTTTTTGATGATGTCGCTGTGCAGTTTCGAAACGCCGTTCACGCTATGCGAGCCGACCACCGACAAATTCGCCATGCGGACGGTGTTGTAAGAAATAATCGCCATACGCGAAATTTTGTTCCAGTCTCCGGGAAAGCGTTTCCACAAATCTTCGCAGAAACGACGGTTGATTTCTTTCAGTATCGAATAAATTCTCGGCAATCTTCTTGCAATCAGATCCTCCGGCCAAGTTTCAAGCGCTTCGGCAAGCACGGTGTGATTGGTATACGCGCATACGCCGGTGGTAATGCTCCAGGCTTCTTCCCAGCCCATTCCGTTCTCGTCGATTAAAAGTCGCATCAATTCGGGAATCGCCAGCGCGGGATGCGTATCGTTCAGGTGAATCGCCGCCAGTTCTGGCAACGTGGAAAGCGTTCCGTAACGGCGTTTATGGTCGGATAAAATATTCTGTAACGACGCCGAAACAAGGAAATACTGCTGTTTTAAACGCAACGATTTTCCTTCCTGGTGATTGTCTGCGGGATAAAGCACTTTCGAAATCAAATCGGCTTCGTTGTCCTCCTGCATCACGGCGGCATAATCTCCCTGCGAGAAAAGTTTCATATCGAAATTCTGCACGCCTTTCGCACGCCACAATCTCAGCACCGAAACGGCTTTGCTTCTGTACCCCGGCACCATCATATCGTACGCTATGGCTTCCACCTCTTTAGCGTTCCGATACACGGTTTCCAGTCCGTGCTCCGTCCACTTTTCCTCTACAAAACCGTCGAATTTCACGCGGTATACGTGGTCGGTACGCTGCGTAAGCCACACTTCGCCGCCCGGCAACCATACGTCGGGAAGTTCCGTCTGCCAGCCGTCGATGATTTTCTGCTTGAACAGCCCGTATTCGTAACGGATAGAAAAGCCCATCGCGGGATAATCTCCCGTGGCAAGCGCGTCCAGAAAGCACGCGGCAAGTCTGCCGAGTCCGCCGTTACCCAGCCCCGCGTCCGGCTCCAGTTCGTAAAGTTCCGGCAGCGTTACGCCGTACGATTTCAGAACTTTTTCATATGTTTCGCGCAGTTCGAGGTTATAAAGACTGTTTTTCAGCGAACGCCCCATCAGAAATTCCATGCAAAGATAATATACGCGTTTCGCGCGTTTTGCTTTGCGTTCTTCGTGAAATTGCTGACGTTTTTCCAGCATGATATCGCGTACGTTCATCACCACGGCTTTGTAAATCTGGTCCTGCGTGGCTTCTTTCGGCGAAACGCCGAAATAACGCGAAAGCTTGCTGTCGATCATCTGTTTCAATTTGTGTTCCGTCAAATGTTCTTCCATGCTAAAAATACCGCTCCTTGGGTTTAAAAGCTGCCGCTTTTTTATTTATTTCAGTAAAGCGAGCGTATCGGTATAAAGTTTTTTATACTCTTCCGCAGAACGCTGCCACGAGAAATCCGTAGTACCCGCCTTTATCATTAGTTTTTGCCATTCCGGCTTATTCTTATACAACGAAACCGCTTCGCGGAGAACGTAAAGCATATCCCCCGCGTTATATGCGGCAAACGTGAATCCGTTTCCGCCTGCGCCGTACGGTTTGATGCTGTCGTACAGTCCGCCCGTTTCCCGCACAACCGGCACGGTGAGATACCTCGAAGCGATCATTTGCGAAAGCCCGCAGGGCTCGCTCTTCGAAGGCATCAGAAAAATATCCGCCCCGGAATAAATCTTGCGCGAAAGGTCGCCGTTGAACGCGATAATCGAAACCGCTTTGCCTTTATAACGGTTTGCAAGATCCTTGAAATACGATTCGTATTCCGAATCGCCCGTGCCGAGAAGAACAAACTGAACGTCGTCCGCCAGCAATTCCTCTATCGCCGCCCGCACGAGATCGAGCCCCTTATGCGCCACCAGACGGGAAATCATCGCCACGACGGGCACGTCCGCCCGCACCGGCAAGCCGAGCATTTTTTGCAATTCCGCCTTACAGACCTCTTTCCCCGCGGGATTTTCCGCGCTGTACGGCGCAAATAACGCGGGATCGGTAGCCGGATCGTACGATTTCACGTCGATGCCGTTCAGAATTCCGCGCAGTTTGAAAGCGTTTCTTTCCACTTCGCCTTGCAGCCCGTGCGCATATTCCGCGCGTTTGATTTCTTCCGCATAAGTCGGCGACACCGTCGTGAACGTTTCCGAACATTCGATAGCCGCTTTCATCAGATTCGCGCAGCCGTCGAATTCGAGCAGATATCTGTAATCGTCGGAAATTCCGAATAAATCTTCCAGTACGTCCAGAGAATATTTCCCCTGATATTCGATATTATGTATCGTGAATACGGCGCGGATCAGGCTGTATTCCCGTCTGTGGCAATAAATCGTTTTCAGATAAATCGCCGCCAGAGCCGACTGCCAGTCGTGGCAATGCAACACGTCCGGATAAAACTGCAGAAACCCGAGAATTTCCATGACCGCGCGGGAGAAAAACGCAAATCTTTCCCCGTCGTCGTAATAGCCGTAGCAGCCGCCGCGGCGGAAATAATATTCGTTATCGAGAAAATAGAACGTTACGCCGCTTTCCTCGTAAGAAAATATTCCGCAATACTGGTTACGCCAGCCGAGCGGCACATTGATATTGCCAAGGTAAGTAAAGCGCTGCCTGTAATCGCCGCGAATATCCGAATACAACGGCAACACCACCCGAACGTCGTATTCTTCGTCCTGCGCAAGCGATTTCGAAAGCGAACCGATTACTTCCGCCAGTCCGCCCGTAGCGATGAACGGCGTGCATTCCGAAGCCGCAAACAATATTTTTCGTTTCGGCGTTATCGTTACCGCAGCTTCTTCTTTCGCCGCGGTTTTCAAATCGTCTTTTTCGTCCGTAATGATTTTTACTTTCGGCATTTCCTTTTCACCCTCGTTTTTTGCGGCTTTCGCACGAACAACCGCCTGTGCGTTTTTTTCCGCGCGGGCAATCGTCCTGTTCGTTTTCACAAGCGTCGCCCTGCGTGCATTTTTCGTCGTTCCGCTTTTTGTTTCGCTCATTTTTTCTTTTTCCTCCCGTATACTCTTCGCTTATATTATGTCAGACACAACTAATTTATTATGAATGACATAATAGCCACGTTTTACAACTTGCTTCCCTTCTGCACATAATACGGCAGACTTTCGCACCCGCTCAACACTCTTCTCTCCGTAATTTCAACGTTTTTATCGGTAATCACGCAATTCAGTACGGCGTTTGCGTGAATCGCACTGTCCTGCATGACAATCGAATTGCGTACCACGGCGCCTTTTTCCACTTTTACGCCGCGGAACAGAATCGAATTTTCTACGATGCCCTCAATCACGCACCCGTCGGAAATCAAAGAATTTTTCACGATAGCGCTCGTACCGTATTTGGAAGGCGCGCTGTCGCGCACTTTCGTGTACACGTCGCGCGCGCCGAATAACTGATTGCGCACTTCTTTATCGAGCAGCATCAAGTTGTATTTATAATAATTCGTCAGCGAATCGATTTCGGCGTAAAAGCCTTTGAAATCGTACCGATAAATTTTCAGCGCATGAATCTGCCTTGCGATGACGTCGTTTTCAAAACTTGTCAGCCCTCTCGACGCCGCGTCGTCAATCAGATTGATTAAAAATTCGCGGTTAAATACCGAAACGTTTACGTATGTATCCGCGCATTCCGGCTCGGTAATCACAGGATTGATTCTTACTTCGGTTACCCGTCCGTCCGAATTCGCTTTCAGTAACATTCCGCTCACGCGGTTTTCCGCCGTCGCGCGCCGCGTAACCATCGTAATATCGGCGTTTTTGCTCTCGTGATACGCAATCACGTCGGCGATATTCATACGCGCCACACCGTCGGAATCGCAAAGCACAACGTAACTTTCACGCCGTTTCCGCAAAAAACTCTTCACGCCGCAAAGCGCTTCCAGCCGCGTCGTATAAGGTTTTTCCGCCACATCGGAAAAGGGCGGAAGCAGAATAATCCCGCCGTCCTTGCGGGCAAGATCCCAGTCTTTCCCGCTGCCGATATGGTCGATCAGCGAACGATAATTGTTCGTCGTCATCAGCCCCACCGTAGTGATGCCCGAATTTACCATATTCGAAAGCTGAAAATCAATCAGCCGGTATCTTCCGCCGAACGGAATGGACGCTATCGTCCGTTTCCGTACCAATTCGGGAACTTTCTCCCCGTGCAAATTCGTAAATATTACGCCTACTGCCGTTGCCGCCATTTTTTCTTCTCCCCCTCGGTTTATTCCGTTATATCCTTTTCATGCTTTTGCCCGGACAGAACTTTCACGCCGTCTTTCACCGTCAGATCTCTGCCGAGCACCACGATTTCCGCCTTCGCGTTCCGTTCCACGCCCACTACGGCGCCTTTCCCTACGGTTACGTTTTCGTCGATAATCGAATATGAAACTTTCGCGCCGGCTTTAATCACGCTGTTGGCAAGAATCACGGCGTCTTTCACTTCAGCGCCCTTTTCCACAACCACGTTGCTGCCTAAAACCGAATGTTCCACGCTGCCGTCGATTTCGCAGCCGAGCGCTATCATCGAATTTTTCACAACGCCTTCGTTTCCTATGTATTCCGGCGGAGCCAAAGGATTTCTCGAATGAATTTTCCACTCCGTTCCGCTTACGTCAAACACAGGCTTTTCATCCAGTAAGTCCATATTCGCCTGCCAGAGCGACGCGATCGTTCCGACGTCTTTCCAGTATCCTTCGAATTTATAAGAATACATTTTCTCCCCCGCTTTCAGCATCGCGGGAAGCACGTCTTTTCCGAAATCCTTCGAAGAATCCGAATTTTTATCGTCCTCTTCGAGATAACCGAAAAGCTTCGACGCCGTAAAAATATAAATGCCCATCGAAGCGAGATTGCTTTTCGGTTGTTTCGGTTTTTCTTCGAATTCGTAAATCGAACCGTCGGGATTCGTATTCAGCACCCCGAAACGCGAAGCCTCGGCAAGCGGCACTTCAATCGCCGCAATCGTGCATGCCGCGCCGTTTTTAATATGCGCCTTCAGCATTTCGGAATAGTCCATTTTATAAATATGGTCGCCGGAAAGCACCAGAACGTAATCGGGGTCGTACATTTTCATAAAATGCATGTTCTGATAAATGGCGTTCGCCGTTCCTTCATACCACGAAGAACGCGATTTACCCTGATACGGCGAAAGAATATGTACGCCGCCGTAAGCGCGGTCGAGATCCCACGGCTGCCCGTTCCCGATGTATTCGTTCAGAATCAGCGGCTGATACTGCGTTAAAACGCCCACCGTATCGATCCCCGAATTGATGCAGTTGGAAAGCGGAAAATCGATAATCCGATATTTCGCGCCGTACGCAACAGCAGGTTTGGCTATACTGCTCGTCAGGGCGTACAGGCGGCTGCCTTGTCCTCCCGCGAGAAGCATTGCTACACATTCTTTCTTTCTCTGCATATTTATTTTCCCCTTTGTCGGCGTTTTTCGCCGCACGGTTATTTTTTACTTTTTTCGGTCTGCTTGTTCCGTCGCCCCGCCGTTATTCGCAGCGCGCGAGATACTTGCAGGAAAGCGGCGGCATATCCACCGCAATCGACGTTTCCTTATTGTTCGCCGAAACTTTTTCCGCGTGATAAACGCGCTTCTGCACCTTTCCGCTTCCGCCGTACAGTTTCGAATCGGTATCGAAAACGGTGCGATATTTTTTGCCTGAAATTCCCACGCGGTAATTTTTCAGTTCCGCGCCGGAAAAATTCACCAGCACCACCGTTTCCCCGCCTTTTTTATCGCGGCGGATATACGCGAGAAAGTTATGATCGGCGTCGTCCGCGGAAATCCATTCGAATCCGTCCCACGAATCTTCGATTTCGAAAAATGCGGGCGTATTACGGTAAAATTCGTTCAGATCCCGCACGCATTTCGAAAGACGCGCGTGCATCGGATAATCTTTCAGGAAAAATTCCACGCCTTCGGCGTAATCCCACTCCTTAAACTGCCCGAATTCCGAACCCATAAAGTTCAGCTTCTTCCCGGGGTGCGACATCATGTATCCGAAAAACGCACGCATTCCCGCAAACTTCTGCTCGTATTCGCCGGGCATTTTCCCGATCAGCGAACATTTTCCGTGCACAACCTCGTCGTGAGAAACGGGCAGAACGTAATTTTCCGAAAACGCATACATCATCGAAAACGTCAGCTTGTTGTGCTCGTACTTTCGAAACAGCGGGTCGGTAGAAATATACGCCATCACGTCGTTCATCCAGCCCATGTTCCATTTGAAATTAAAGCCTAAGCCGCCAACCGCCGTAGGGCGCGTTACCAGCGGCCACGCCGTGGATTCTTCGGCAATCATCATCGCATACGGGAAATAGCCGAACACCGTTTCGTTCAGCTTTCTCAAGAAAGACACCGCTTCGAGATTTTTATTGTCGCCGTAAATATTCGGCGTCCATTCGCCGGGTTTTTTATCGTAATCGAGATACAGCATCGAAGCCACGGCGTCTACCCGCAGCCCGTCCACATGGTATTTCTCGAAATAAAACACCGCGTTCGAAACCAGAAACGAAAGCACTTCGTTTCTGCCGTAATCAAACGTTCTCGTTCCCCAGCCCGCATGCTCTCTTCTGTCCTCCTGCGACGGCTCGTACAACGGCGCTCCGTCGAATTCGTAAAGTCCGAAAGCGTCTTTGGGAAAATGCGCGGGAACCCAGTCCAGAATCACGCCGATTCCCTCGCGGTGAAACGCGTCGACAAGAGCCATGAAATCGTGCGGCGTGCCCAGCCTTGAAGTAACGGCATAATACCCCGTAACCTGATACCCCCACGAACCCTCGTAAGGAAATTCGGAAACAGGCATGAATTCCACATGCGTGTACCCCATTCTTTTTACATACGGAACCAGCGATTTTTCCAGCTCTCCGTACGTAAGAAACGAACCGTCCTCGCGGCGCTTCCACGAAAGAAGATTCACTTCGTAGATATTGATCGGCGAAGAATAAATATTCGTACGGGCAAGCTTTTTGAAATATTCCTTATCCTCCCAGGCAAAGCCGTCGAGCGGATAAACTTTCGAAGCGTTCGACGAATTCCCGCCGGGCGTTTCCGAATGAAACGCATACGGATCCGCCTTGTAAAGCAGCCTTCCGTCCTGCGTTTCGATGCAATATTTATAAGCCGCGTAGCGGGTAATCCCCTCTACGAAAATTTCAAACGTCTCTCCGTCTATCAGGCGGGACATTACATGTGCCGCGGGATCCCAGCGATTGAATTCGCCTACGAGCGATACGCTTTTCGCCCGCGGCGCCCACACGCGGAACACAAATCCTTTCTTTCTGCGGCGGGTTGCTTCGTGCGCCCCGAAAAATTCGTAAGCTTTATAATTTACGCCGTGATGAAATAAGTGTAAAGGAAAATCCGCTTTATTTTCTGCTTTGGTTCCGGGCATAACTTCAATCAATCTCCTTGTCGTTCGTCGGCATTACGAATACGCGCTCCGCTTTATGAAAACACCGTTTTAAGCGTCGGCACGCCTCTTCGCACGATTCGGGCGACGTCCGTTTTTCACGCAACCGCGCAAACTTCACCGCTTATATAATATTATACTACAAATGTAAGGAAATTTCAAGTAGTACAGGCAAAAATTTTCGCTTTTCATAAAAAATTTTTGCATATATTCATCCATTGCGTTAAAATCCTATTTTTCGCGATATTTCGCCTGTATTCCGTAACTGTTTTCATTCTCCGCAGTCGCCGATTTAACGAATTGCCTTTAACGCAGCATCCGAATTCAAATTACTATGCAAGACATAATTATTATGCGTAACATAATAATATTGCTTTGTCAGACATAACTATTATGTGTAACGTAATACTGATAATTATGTCTGATATAGTATAAAAAGCGGGCTAAAAACCCGCTTTTCCCTATTTTTAATCAGATTTCCTGCAATATTTTTATCAGTTTTGATTTTAATTGATTTTTCGAACCGTTATTTTCAAGAAAAATTATCTTATCGTAAGAGGGATAATTCTTCTTATCCGGCGGCAAAGAATAATCAAACTGCAACGCCATTTTCACTTTTACAACGTTCTCTTTACACCCGTCTCTTACAATTACGCTGCGTATTTTCTCCGTTTCGTTTCTGGTAACTACAATAATTTTATCGAACAATCCGTCGCTTTTACTTTCAAACAAAAGCGGTACTTCCGCAAACACAGGCACAAACCACGGATTTTTTATTGCCGTAGCCGAATTTGCGTTTCGCGCATCAAGGGTTTGTTTCGCCGCTTCATCCATTCGTTCGAAAAGCCGCGCCATAATCTTCGGATGCGTAAAAGCATTCAGGGTTTCCGTCGCCTTTTCATTGCGAAGAATTATTTTAAGCAGCTCTTTTTTATTTACCCTGCCGCCGCTCGTACTGCCGGGAAATAAAATTTCCATTGCGGCGGAAAAATCCGGTTCGCCCAGCATTTCGGCATAAATTTCATCGCAGGAAAAAACGGAATAACCAAGCCTTGCGATTTCCTCGCACACCGTCGATTTTCCGCTGCCGATCCCGCCGGTAACGGCAATTTTGCAATATCCGGAATCGCCGGATCTATTTCTTATCGTTTCCATATTTTCAGCCCGCCGTTCAACCTTTCCGTAACGCAACGCCGAAGCAATCAGCCGACAGAAGCGCTTCAATGCGCCTCGTACCAGCTTTTCCCCGTACCCACGTCCGCTACAAGCGGCACGGAAAGTTCCGCGGCATGTTCCATTTCGAATTTCAGAATTTTCTCAACCTTTTCCCTTTCGCTTTCCGGGCAATCCAACACAAGCTCGTCGTGCACCTGCAAAACAAGTTTTGCGTTCAGCCCCTCGTCTTTCAGCCGCTGATAAACGCGCACCATGGCTATTTTGATGATATCCGCGCTTGTTCCCTGCAGCGGCATATTCATCGCGGCGCGTTCACCGAACGAACGTACGGCAAAATTCGACGATTTCAATTCGCCGATTACGCGCCTGCGTCCGTACAGCGTAGTAACGTAACCGTCCTTTTTCGCATTTTCCACGTTGCTGTCAATATATGTTTTCACCTCGGAATAAGTTTCGAAGTATTTATCGATATACGCCTTTGCTTCTTTCGCAGAAATTCCCAGATCATTCGAAAGCCCGAACGCGCTGATGCCGTAAATAATGCCGAAATTCACGGCTTTGGCTTCCCGCCGCATCTTCGGCGTTACCTCTTCAAGCGGCACTCCGAACACCTGCGAAGCGGTAATCGCATGAATATCCGCCCCGTTCCGATACGCCTCTTTCAGTTTTTCGCATCCGGAAAAATGCGCCATCAGTCTGAGCTCAATCTGCGAATAATCCGCGTCGATAAACACGTTTCCCTCGCTTGCCGTAAACAGCTTTCTGAGCTCCCGCCCCTCGTCGGTACGCACGGGAATGTTCTGTAAATTCGGGTTCGCGCTGGAAAGCCGTCCCGTAGAAGTATTGCTCTGATTATACGTAGTGTGCACGCGCCCTTTCACTACCAGCGGACGGATGCCCGAGATATAGGTGGAAAGCAGCTTTTGCACCTGTCTGTAACGCAGAACCAGCCGCACCACCTCGTATTCGTCCGCGTATTTTTCAAGCACCTCCGCCGAAGTTCCGGGATTTTTTTTCGGCTTTGCTTTATCGTCCTTATCCTGCGCGACGCCCTTCTTTCCCCCGATATTCAATTTATCGAACAAAATTTTCCCAAGCTGCGCCGGAGAATTCAAATTAAATTCTTCCCCCGCTTCCGCATAAATTTTTGCGGTAACTTCCTGCAATTCTTTATGATAGCGCACGGAAAGCTCGTCAAGCATGTTTAAATCCACCCGCACGCCCGTTTTTTCCATATCGAACAAAACGTTTACCAACGGCAACTCGATTTCGCGGTACAGCTTCTTTTCCGCTTCGTTCAGACGTTCGTAAAAGCAGAAAAACAACCGATACAAACCGAGCGCAGGCAAATCCGCGTCGAAGCCGCGCGCGTCAATCAGATAAGAAAGCGTTTCTCCCGACGAAGTTCCCTCTTCGATATACTTCGCCAGCCCGACGTCCTCCAAGCTTGCCGTCGCCTCGATTTTATCGTCGGACAAAAGATACAAGAACGATTTCACGTCGTAACAAATTACGGTTTTCCTGCCGCAAAAAATCTTTTCCAGCAGCGGCGCCAGTTCGCCCGGATTCACGCCTTCGTCAATCAGATTCTCTTTGAACGGCAGCGAATACTCCGTAAAACGGCAATCGCTTTCCGAGGAAGTCCCCGTATTTTCAAGCAAAAAATCAAAACTTCTTTCCGAATACACGCACGCAACGTATTTTCCGGCGTTTTTTACAAAACAATCCGCCGCTTCTTTTACGTCGCCAAGCGTAATTTTGCGACAGGTATACTTTTCCTCATCGGGTTTTGTTGCGGCGGTTTCCGCCCCGACTCCCTCCTGCGGCGTTTCGAAATACTCCGGCGCGGTAAGCGAACGAAAATCCAGTTCGGCAAATTTTTGCTTCACCGCATACGGAAACGGCATGCGAAGCACGCAATCGTTTAAATGACAATCTATCGGCGCGTTCACGTCGATCGTCGCCAGCGTGTATGAAAGTTTCGCCGTTTCCCGCCCCGCTTCCAGCCGTTTTTGCTGCGCCGCGGAAAGTTCGCCGATATGCTCGTACACACCGTCAAGCGTGCCGTATTTCTGCAACAACGTTTTCGCCGTCTGTTCTCCTATGCCGTTTACCCCGGGAATATTATCCGATTTATCGCCCATCAGCGCTTTCAGATCGATGATCTGCGGCGGATTCAACCCGATTTCTTCGGCAAAATTTTTATCCGTCAATTCCAGCAAATCGCTCACGCCTTTCTTCGTAAAACACACGTTTACGTTTTCGTTCACCAGCTGATACGAATCCCTGTCCCCCGTGTAAATATACGAGCGTACGGAAAATCTGCGGGAAAGCGTTCCTATCAGGTCGTCCGCTTCGTACCCTTCGAGTTCCACGGTTTTTACGCGCATCAGACGCAGCAGTTCTTTTAAAACGGGCATTTGCACCGCAAGCTCTTCGGGCATCGGGCGCCGCCCCGCCTTATATTCGCCGTACATTTTATGACGGAACGTAGGCGCATGCAAATCGAAAGCGACGGCAAGATACTGCGGCTTTTTATCGTTGATAATTTTCAAAAGCAGCTTCACAAACCCGAAAATCCCGTTACTGGGAAAGCCGGCTTTCGTGGTAAACAGCGGCGTTGCATAAAACGCCCTGTTCAATAAACTGTTTCCGTCGATCAACACCAATTTATCCATAATCCGTTACCCTCTTTCGTCTGATTCGTCCGCCGACGTTTTTTCGTTCTTCGTTTCCGCGGCGCCGCCGTTGTATATATGCATATTGTACCACAAGCGCCGAAAAAAATCAAGAAAAGATTTATCGATTTACGCCGTTTTCCAACTTTTAAATCGTGCGATTTCCTCTTCTTGTCAATTATTGCCCGTTTTTCGTTGTTCAACACCGGATTTTCGCACAAAAACAAAACGGAAAACGCATAAAAAAGCCCCGAAAACGAAATCATCGTCCTCGGAGCCCTTAAATTTTGGTGCCGGTGGTGGGGGTCGAACCCACACGATGTTGCCATCACGGGATTTTGAGTCCCGCGCGTCTGCCAATTCCACCACACCGGCACACAGCACATTATTTATTATAATCAATCCGTCAAAAAAAAGCAAGCGATTTTATCACGGTTTTCATAAAATTTAATAACTTGCGCCCTTTTATGCCAATCATCGTACAATCGGATTATTTAAGAATATCGCTTTGTTGTATTTTCCGCCGCACACCTCTTAAATTCTCGCGGACAAATTACAAATTATCCTTGTAGTATGAAAAACACAGAGCGCCGTCGGTATTTGCGCCGACGGCGTTCTGTCCGTCAAAAATCAAAACGTTTCCATCAGCCGTTCCACAACTGCTTCCGGAAGCTTACTGCGATAAACGAAAAACAACGCTGCTTCGTTTTCGTTTTTCAGTTCCTGAAGCTCACGATTCGCCGTGATAATCACGGCGTTTGTTCCGTCGCACCCCGTCAGAATTTTCTCGGCGCGTTTTTTCCATGCGTCGAATTTACTTTCGCGCCGATGCGTTACGGCAATTTCGTACGTTTCTCCGGGCTTGAAATCGATGCAAAGCGTTACGCAGTCGGCATAAATTTTCTCCGCGGCTGCTTCTTTTCCGCCGATTTTCAGGGCAATATTCCCCTTTTCCGCGTTCACGAACTGCAAACGGATTTTTCTTTCCGAAGGAATCACGCCGCCGTCTCCGGACGAAGTAATGCAAAGCGACTGTATCGTTTCTCCGCTTTCCGTCGTCGTTTCTCTGGCGATAAACTTCGTGAAAAATTCGCCGTCCCTGTTTTCCGCACGCGCGTCCTCATACATCTCGTATTCGCCGTTTCCGTCGAAAATTTTCACCGTAAGCGTTCCGGGATTCGGCGTTCCGTTTCCTTTCGCTTCGGAAAGAGGCAGAATCGTACCGCTCTTCGCCAGCACGGGAATACTTTCCAGCGTGCGGAGCAGCGTTTTTTCTTCGCCGTTCGCATTGCTTATTTCGTAAACGTCGCCCGTGAAAATATCCGTCCAGCGCCCTGCGGGCAACCACGCTTTTACTCTCGCAAACCCGTCTTTTTCTTCCGGCGTTACCACGGGCGCCACCAGCAGAGCGCCCCCGAAATAATATTCGTTACCGTATTCGTAAGCTTCCTTGCAATCGGGGTGATAATAATACGTCGGTTCTATCAGCATCTCCGCGTTTTTATTCGCCTTGTACGCGCATGTGTACAAAAACGGCAACAATTTATGGCGCAGTTTCATCTGTTCTTCCAATAACGCACCCGTTCCGTTTTTATAAAACCATGGTTCTTTCGTAAGCGTCGGCGCCGAAGTGCTGTGATAGCGGTTAATCGGCGAAAACACGCCGAATTGCGCATGGCGCAAAAACAGCTCGCCGTTATGTTCGCCCTGCATATGCCCGCCGATATCGTGGCTCCACCAGCCGTAGCCGATATTGCTCGCCGTTGCGGTAAAATACGGCAGATATTTCAGCGTGCGCCACGTAATCACCGTATCGCCGGAAAAACCCAGCGGATACCTATGCGAACCTACGCCCGCATAGCGCGATAATATCAGCGGTTCGCGGAAATTTTTCGCGTTATCCAGATAATGATAATGATTCAGCGCCCACAACGGATCGATGCCGAGCTTCCCCGCCGCTTTTCCCTGTTGCCAGTCAATCCACCAGAAATCCACGCCGTCCTTTTCATAGGGCTTATGCAATACGGAAAAATACGCGTTCGCAAACTTCGGGTCGAAAATATCAAACTTAATCTGCTCGCCGGAAGCGGCGTCCGCGCCCACGGCTTCCGCCATTTCCGCATACATATCTTCAAACCATCTCACGCCGTCCGCCGGGTGCAGATTCAGCGTGATTTTCAACCCTTCCGCCTTTACCAGCCGCAGAAATTTTTTATAATCGGGAAACAGATCCTTGTTCCAGGAATATCCCGTCCAGCCGTTCGCCCCGCCGTAAAACTCCGTGTTTTTTCCGCTTTCCGTAATTTTTTTCTGTTCGTCCAGATGCACGGAATAATGCCAGTCCATATCCACCGTAGCCACGCTGAGCGGAATTCCCCGCTCCTTGAAGCGGTTTAAAAGCGTAAGATATTCCTCGTCGGTATATTCGAAGTATCTGCTCCACCAGTTGCCCAACGCAAATCTCGGCACAAGCGGAACGGTGCCGCAAATCATATACAGCGCCTTCACCGCGCCGCGGTAATCTTTTCCGTAAGCAAAAATATATTCGTCCGTGCCGTCGGCGTACTCTTTTTCGATTTCTCCGTTCCGATTCAGCGTTTCGCTGCCCGAATCGTCGTACACCGCAACGCCCGTTTTCGAACAAACTCCGTAATCCGGCCGAATTTTCTTGCCCGTTTCGATATACAAATCCCCGTTGCATCCGTCCAGCGTTCGATACGTTCCCAAAAGATTGCCGTCATTGCAAATCTGCTTTTCTTCCGTTTCTCCGCACAAAACAATACGGCAATCTCCGCGATTTTCTCTTATCAACAAAGTCGCGCCCGCCGTTTTCACTTCTAAAGCGCCCTCGTTTTCCGCTGCCGTAAACGACTGCGGCGGCATATTTCGAAACCAGACGGAAAGCGTCGCGCCGTCGCGGAATTTTTTACGCTCGCTGCGTTCCAGCCTGAAAAGCCGCTCGCCGAGCACGGTTATGCGGTAATTTTTCCATAATATCACGTTTTTTTCGTTTGCCTCAGGGGCGGTTTTTGCAATCAGATGCTTATCCAGCATAATTTTACTCCTTATATTTTTTTGTGCGCTGCCGGCACTGTTATTTTTTATTCGTCAAAAATTTCTGCTTCGCCCGATAATACGTATTCAGCGAATTAAATCCGCAATCGAGCGCCACCGACGTAATTCCGACGGAAGAATTTTCCATCCGTTTCACTGTTTCCCGAATCCGCAAACGGTTCAGATAATCGGAAAATCTCATTCCCGTATATTTATTGAACAGCGTAGACAAATAGTTTTTCGAGTATCCGAAACTCTTCGCAACGCTTTCCACCGAGATATTTTCCGTAAAATGCTTATCAAGATAGCGCAATAAATCGATAATCAGCTTGTCCGCCGATTGATTTTCCGCCTCTTTCAACGGATACATCCGCCCGAACGCGCCCAGAAACATGCTTGTCATGCCAAACCGTTCGCAAGCGGAAAACGATTTAAAATTTTTTACGCACTCTTCCACGAAGCGAAAGATCTCCTCACTGCGCCCTTCGATGTACGGCAGAATAAAATCAAACTGCTTTTCGCCGAACTCCTCCGTAAACGCCCTTTTGTAATCGGAACCGAACACCAACGAAAAACAACGATTTTTCTCCGTTCCCGCCGCGTAATGCACCACAAAACCGGGAATAAACAATACGTCGCCTTTCTTCGCGCAATATTCCTCGCCGTCGAGAAGCAGCTTCAACCGACCTTCAACAACAAAAATAAACTCCCAGCTGCTGTGAAAATGCAGCGGGCAGCTTAAATCGCGCATTTCCCTGCAATAAAAGTAGTCAGCTTCGTCGGAATACCATTCGTATTCGTTCGCTTCCCGTTTTTTATTCATTCCTGCTTTTTTCATCGTATTTTCCCGCATTCTTTTTCTTTCGCTATAATTATTATAAATGTTAAAAAGCCGGCTGTCAACCCGATAGCAACAAAATTATTGTCAAAAACTACGATTTTTCTTGTTTATCGCACCGCGCGCCGCCGCGGCAAAAATCAGACAAAGCCGCCGTTTCCGGGGCGCCGAAAAAATTTTGCAAAATTTTTCGTTACGGTATAGAAAAACGCTTGCATTTTTTTTCTCTTTAGAGTATAATAAACGAGCTTGTGATTGATAAATATCGATTGCGCGGCAACACAACGGAATATGCTACTGTGGCTCAGTTGGTAGAGCAGCTGATTCGTAATCAGCAGGTCGCCGGTTCAAGT
>UQPN01000013.1 GCA_900542935.1 uncultured Eubacteriales bacterium | reverse complement strand
GGCTCGAACTCGTGACCTCCAGCGTGACAGGCTGGCGCTCTAACCAACTGAGCTACCGGGCCGTAAAACGGCTGTAATTTATTGCGCTGTAACATAAACAAACGCAGGGAGAAGCGGAATTTTGGTGGGCCTTCACGGATTCGAACCGCGGACCAATCGGTTATGAGCCGACAGCTCTGACCACTGAGCTAAAGGCCCTCGCTTGCACTTCCCGGCGCGTTCTATCACAAAACGCTTGTATATCATAGCTTATTTTTTATGATTTGTCAAGCAATTTTCGCGCAGTTTCAAAAACTTTCTTTCGTATTCGGAAATTCGGCTTGTTTTGCGGAGCGTTCGTCGTATATCAATGCGAAAAACCGTGGTCGTGCAAAAAGAGGGGCGGACCGCAATCGTCCGCCCGCTTTGTATGCTTTTATGCCGAAAATCGCTTAATCGTTCTGCCCGTTGTTTTCCTGCGTATCGTTTTCGGTTGAATCGTCGGTTTTTTCCGACTTTTCTTCGCTTTTCTTGCCGCCGAAAACGGAAAGCGCCGCAAACACCGCATATACCGCGATTTTCGCAACGGATACCAGCGAACCGATCGTCTGATGCGCGCGGTACAAGTCGCCGGAATAAGAAACGCCGCAAAGCGTGAAAAGATAGCTCACAAGCGATTGAATCATGCCGATTCCCACAAAAATGAGGGTAACGATCAGCGCTTTTTTCGTTTCGTTTTTCAAGGATTCGTCGTCCGATTTCAGAAAGAAATATCCGCCGCAAAGCGCAAATACAATCACGTTTACGTACGCGCTTGCCCAAACGATGAGTCCGCCGAATTTTTTACCGATTTTATTCATGATTTTTTTCTCCGTTTTAAATTTTTATTTGTTGTTTTCCGCGTCGGCAATAGCCGCTTCATCGGCTGCTTCCGCTTGCGGATTCTGCGCCTTTTCCGCAGGTTTTGCCGCGGCCGCCGCCAGTTTTCCTCCGCCGATGCCCGCAATCAGCGCCGCCAGATCGATGCCCGTCGCTTCTTTTACGCCGTCAACCACCTGATTTGCGGAGTGCATTACGTCTTTCACCAGCTTCGTTGCGTTGCCGTCGCCGTACATTACGATTTTATCCGTCTGCGCAAGCGGGTCGGCTGCGTTTTTCACGATTTCGGGCAGTGCCTGCAGATACATTTCTATCACGGAAGCTTCGCCCATGCGCTTCTGCGCTTCCGCTTTCTTTTCAATGGCAAGCGCTTCCGCCAGACCTTTCGCTTTCACGCCTTCCGCTTCCTGTTCCATGGCGTAACGGATTGCTTCCGCCTGAGCGCGGCGCGCGGCGGCTTCCTGCGTCGCCTCGTACTTTTTCGCGTCCGCTTCTTTCTGGCGGCGGATAAGTTCGGCTTCCGCTTCTTTCGCGATGCGGTAGTTTTCCGCGTCCGCCTGCTTGCGGATTTCCGCGTCCAGCTGTTTCTCTTTTACGGCGATTTCCGCCTGAGCGATTTCCGCTTCTTTTTCGCGCCGCGCGATGTCCGCGTCCGCTTTTGCGATTTCTATCGTCTTGCGCTGATTTTCCTGCTGAATGGAATACGCTGCGTCCGCTTCCGCCTTCTTCGTGTCTGCGCGGATCTGCATTTCCGCCTGCTGCACCGAAAGTTCGGCGTTCTGCTCGGCGATTTTCTTTTCCGCTTCCACCTTTACGGCGTTCGCTTGTTCCTGCGCCTGCGAAGAGGCAATCGCAATGTCGCGCTGGGCGTTTGCTTTGGCAATCTGCGCGTTCTTGCGGATCTGCTCCACGTTGTCGATACCCATGTTTTCAATCGTGCCCGCGCCGTCTTTGAAATTCTGAATATTGAAGTTCACCACTTCGATGCCCAGCTTTTCCATATCGGGCACAACGTTTTCCGTGATTTTCTTCGCCACGCCCTGACGATCCTGAACCATTTCTTTCAGCCCCACCGAACCGACGATTTCGCGCATGTTGCCTTCCAGCACCTGCGTTACCAGCGCGATGAGGTCCTGCTGATCCATGTTCAGAAGCGATTCCGCCGCGCGCCCCAGAAGTTCGGGGTCGGAAGAAATTTTGATGTTCGCCACGCCGTCTACGGAAACGTTGATAAATTCGTTCGTAGGCACCGCTTCGCTGGTTTTTACGTCTACCTGCATCACGCGCAGAGAAAGTTTATCCAGCCGTTCGATAAAGGGGAGGCGGATTCCCGCCTTTCCTATTAAAATACGCCGCTTCCCCAGCCCCGTGATGATGTACGCCGTATCGGGCGGAGCCTTGATGTAACCCATCAGCAAAAATACTACGATCACCGCCGCTACGATGATTAAAGCCGTTCCCCATTCAGGCATTTTTTTTACCTCCTTAGCCTAAATTGTGCAAAATAAGATGCCGCATAAATTATCTTATGCAGGTTAATTGTATCATAATTCTTTGTTTTCTGTCAACGGTTTGAAGAAGTTTTTGCCTGCGTGAACAAGAATTTTCGCCGAAATTGCTTAAAATCCGACAAAATCGCGCAAAATTTTCGTTTTTCTATCCGTTATAATTTTCGGGAAGAATAATCGCGGGGCAAAGCGAAGGAGGCACGGCAATGAAAGCGAGCGCAACGAAGAAAAACGGCATTTTACATTTTTATTTCGACGGCGAACTGGACGAGCACGCCGCGCGCCTCATCCGCAGGCAGACGGACGCGTTCATCGACGACAACGCCGCCGCGGAGGGCGCTGTGTTTCACCTGACGAACGTTACGTTTATGGATTCCACGGGCATCGGCTTTTTTATCGGCAGATATAAAAAACTCGCATCGTATTCGATTCCCGCATATTTTGCGGACGTAGGCGCCGAAGCGGACAAAGTGCTTTCGCTATCCGGCGTATACACGGTGGTGCCGAAACTGCCGCCTTCCGCAGGGCAGGCGTGCGGAAAAGCGGGAAGAGAAAGCGGCGTAAACGGCGGGAGGAGAGCGTAAATGAAAAACCGTATGATTTTAAAGATATCGGCGATCGGCGAAAACGAGGGGTTCGCGCGCAGCGCGGTGGCGGCGTTCGCCGCGGCGATGGAACCCACGATCGACGAGCTTTCCGATTTGAAAACCGCCGTATCCGAAGCGGTTACAAACTGCGTGGTGCACGCGTACAAAGGCGCGGAAAGCGAAGAAAATTATATTACGATTACCTGCGAGGCGGACGAAAGCGCAAGAGTACTACATATCGAAGTTGCCGATACGGGCTGCGGCATCGAGAACGTAGAAGAAGCGCTGCAGCCGTTTTTCACCACTTCGGGCAACGCGGAACGTTCGGGCATGGGCTTTACCATCATGCAGACGTTTACCGACGGCTGCGAAGTGGAAAGCGCCGCGGGAACGGGCACAAAAGTGCGCATGAAAAAGAAATTCGGCAAAAAGGCAGGGGATAATGCTGAATGACGAACAGACTTCTGCGCTCATAAAAAAAGCGAAATCGGGCGACGGTACGGCAAAGGAAACGCTGATTTCCGAAAACGTGTCGCTGATAAAATGTATCGTAAAACGGTATCTGAACAAAGGCGTGGAATACGACGATTTGTTTCAGCTTGCCTGCATGGGTTTTTTAAAAGCGATCGCGGGGTACAATGAAGCGTTCGAAACGAAATTCTCCACGTATGCGGTGCCGATGATCGCGGGCGAAATCAAACGATTCATGCGCGATGACGGCAGCGTGAAAGTATCGCGCGCCATCAAGCAGACGGCGAAAGAGATCAACGGATTCGTTTCCGATTTTTCTCTGAAAAACGGCAGAAAACCCGCTCTCGGCGAAATCGCGGCGGCGTTTTCCATCGAAGAAAGCGAAGTGGCGTTCCTGCTCGGTTCTTCCAGAATGCCGCTTTCACTGCAAAGCGATAAGGGCGACGAAGAAGAGGGCGGCAGAACGCTGATGGATACCATCGCTTCGGGTGAGGGCGAAGAGGAACTCCTCGATAAACTGCAACTGAAAACGGCGCTGGAGGCATTATCCGAACGGGACAGAAAAATTATCTTTCTCAGATATTTCCGCGATAAAACGCAGAGCGAAGTCGCCGGGATGATCGGCGTTTCGCAGGTGCAGATATCGCGCATCGAAAGCCGCATTTTAAAGGACTTCAAAGAGCGGATGAGCACGGTGTAAGCGCATCCGCCTGCATTTCATCTTTTGTTTGCCCGTTCGCTCGGGCAGCGAACGGGCAAACAGGGAGAGCAGACTCATCTTCCCGTAGGCGTTCTGCCGAGAAGCGATTTGAAAATCCGGTTAAAAGATCGTATGCTTTTAAAGCCGCTGCGCATCGCCGCTTCGGTAGCCGTAACGCGTTCCGAATCCATCAGTTTCGCCGCTTCTTCCGCGCGGTAACGATTCACCAGCGAAGAAAACCGAATCCCGAACCGCGCCGCAAACAGCCGTGAAACGTAATCGTAAGAATAGCCGAGCGCGTTTGCGAGCGTCGCCACGGAAATATCCGCGCGGAAATTTTTTTCCACATAATCTATCGCCGAATAAGTAAATTCGTCGTCGCGTTCGCTCTTAACGTAGACGGCGTTTTTTTCAAACTCGGCGAGCAGCGCGTAAAGGCAGGCGCGTACGGTAAGCCCGTCGATTTCGGGCGCGCTAAGCCGACCGCGTTCTTCGTGATCGAAAAGCGCGGCAACCGTTTCCGCTTCGCCCGCGCCGAAAAATTTCGAAAGCACAAACCCCAGCGTTTCCCGCGGAATCGTAAACAGCGATTTCGCGGGCGTTTCGTTTTCGTGGCGCGAAGAAAAGGCTTCCGCATACGCGCCAGAAAATACGATCGCAAACGTGATCGCGCCCGCCGAAGGCTCGTAAGAATGAAGTTCGTAAGGGCATAAAAACAACGCTTCGCCCGTTTTCACTTCGTATCGCTTCCCGCCCGCAACGGCTTTCTGCACGCCTTTTAAAACGATCAGAATTTCGCACCCGCGGTGAAAATGCGCCCCGTAATCAATTTCGCGGTACAAAAACGCGTTGAATACGTCCGCGTCCGAATTTGTCGGCTGATGAAAAATCATAAGTACTTCTCTCTTCTGTAAAAGTCGGAATTTGGCTATAAATCGTCGGAAAAACACTTGAAAACAGGCTTTTCCCGGGTGTATAATGGTTTCGTAGGCTGAATTATAGCTATATTATATCACACTTACCGCGCGAATGTAAAGCCGAAAGGAGTCAAAAAATGACGGCGATCGTATTTTCCATAGAAGAATTTTCCGCATTCGACGGGGCGGGCTTGCGCACCTCCGTGTTTTTCAAAGGCTGCCCGCTGCGCTGCGAGTGGTGTCACAATCCCGAAGGGCAACGTTTCGGAAAAGAATACGTCAAAGCGAAAAACGGCTGTATCGGCTGCGGCGCGTGCCTGAAAGCCGCCGTGCGCGCGAACGGCAGAACGGAGTACACGAAAAAAAGCGCTGCGGCTTGCCCCAAAGGGCTGATCCGCGTTTGCGGCGCAGATTACACGCCCGCCCGCCTTGCGGAAAAGCTCAATAAAAACGCGGAGATTTTATCGGGCGGCGGCATAACGTTTTCGGGCGGCGGCATAACGTTTTCGGGCGGCGAGCCGCTTTGCCAAACGGATTTTATCGTAGAAACCGTTTCCCTTCTCGATCCGCGGCTGAACGTCGCGCTGCAAACGAGCGGCTACGCGCCGGAAGAAACGTTTAAAAAGTCGCTCGGGGCATGCGATTTCGTGCTATACGATTTAAAAATCGCCGATCGCGCGGGGTTTAAAAAGTATTGCGGCGGCGATGCGGAAATCGTGCTTTCAAACTATTTCGCGCTGGCGAAAAGCGGCGTGCCGTTTGTCACGCGAGTGCCGCTGATCCCCGCCGTCACCGATACGCCCGAAAATCTCGGCTCAATCGCGAAAATCATAGCTCGGGCGGGCGCAACCCGCGCGGAACTTTTGCCGTACAATCGCTTTGCGGGCGGAAAATACGCCTCGCTCGGGCGGAAATATTCTCCTTCGTTCGATGAATCCGCGCCGCCTTCGCCGCATACGGAAATCTTTGAAAAGTACGGGGTAAAAGCCGTGGTTTTATAATCGCCGTTGCGCCGCCGAACGCAACCGCGCCCGTTTTCTTTTCGGCAAAGGAGTTTCACATGACGGAAAAAGTAAAAAAATGCAGAGAATTTCTGCTCGGCCGCGAGTACCGCAAACGCCGCAATCCCGAACGCCCCGAAAATCTGCCGGAAGATCTCGGCGCGCAAAGCGAAGAAGAGCAGTATTTCCGATTGTTCGAACGCGCCGCCGAAAACGAGAAGCCCTTGTTTTACGAATCGGACGATTTCGGGTTTAACCGCTATCGCGCGCGCCTTCCGCAAGACGAAGTATGGCGTTCGCGCGGCGGCAATCTCACCGTCGATTACGAAACGTTTCTTGCGGTCGGGCTGAGCGGCTTGCGCGCAAAAATTCTCGAACGCCTGTCCGCGGCGGATGCGGAAGCGAAGCGTTTTTACGATCTTTCGCTGCGGTATCTCCGGGTTTGCGGAAATCTCGCGGAAAAATGGCGGAAAGGCGCGGAAGAAGCGGGGCGCGAAAGGCTTGCCGCCGCGCTTGCTGTCGTGCCGGAAAACGGCGCTTCCACCTACTATCATGCTCTCATTTCTTTGCGGTTTCTTCACTACGTTCTGCGCCTGAACGGCAACGATCATCTCACGCTCGGCAGATTCGATCGCTACATGCTTCCCTATGCCGAAGAGTCCGTCCGGCGCGGCGTATCTCTCGGCGAACTCACGGAAGATACCGAGTTGTTTTTCATCGCGATGAACTACGATACCGACTTGTATCGCGGTATTCAGCAGGGCGATAACGGGCAGAGTCTCGTTCTCGGCGGGTGCGACAAAAACGGCGAAAATTCTTTTTCTTTTCTGAGCGAAATCGCGCTTACGGCAAGCGAAGAACTCGCGTTGATCGATCCGAAAATCAACCTTCGCGTAAATTCGGAAACGCCCGCGGAGCTTTACGAACGCGCTTCGCGGCTCACCCGTCAGGGGCTTGGCTTTCCGCAGTATAGCAACGACGACGCGGCGATCAAAGGACTTGTCCGCCTCGGCTACGATCCGATCGACGCAAGAAACTATGCCGTTGCCGCCTGTTGGGAAATCATCGTGCCGCGCTGCGGGGCACGACGTGCCGAATATTGATAAATTGATTTTCCCCGAAGTCGTAAGGCAGGTAACCCTTTCAAAGCTGATCGGCAGCGAATCTTACGCGGAATTCGAGCGCGAAGTAAAAAGCGCGATCGAAGCCGGGTGCGATAAGATTACAGAAAGGTGCAATGCCGCAGCGCAGCCGCGCGACGCGCTGATTTCGATTTTCGTTTCGCCGTGCATAGAGCGCGGGCGTTACGCTTTCGAAGGCGGCGCGAAATACAATAATTACGGCGTTCACGGCGTGGGACTTTCCAACGCCGCCGACGCGCTCGAAGCCATAAAAAAAGCCGTATTCGAAGAAAAAACGGCGGGTAAAGCCGAACTTGTTTCCGCGCTTGAAACGAACTTCGCGGGGCGCGAAGATTTGCGGCAAACGCTGCTTTCGCAGCCGAAAACGGGCAATAACAACGAAGCGGACGAAAGACTTTGCTTTCTTATGGAAACGTTTTCTTCATATCTCAATAATAAACCGAATCGCCGCGGCGGAGTATACCGCGCCGGCACGGGCAGCGCGATGGAATACGTCGTTTCCGCCGCCGGGGTGGGCGCAACGGCGGACGGAAGAAAAGCGGGCGAAGCGTTCGCTTCTTCGTTTTCGCCGTCGCTCGCCGCGAAAACGGACGGACCGTTTTCCACGATTCTTTCGTTCACGAAATTCGATATGAGCAAAATCATCAACGGCGGACCGCTCACCATGGAATTGTACAGCGGCGTTTTCCGTAACGGCGAAGGGTTGAAAAAAGTCGCGCTGCTCGTAAAAGCGTTTATTGATCGCGGCGGACATCAGCTTCAACTCAACGCCGTAAATCGCGAAACGCTGCTCGATGCGCAGGCGCACCCCGAAAAATATCCCAATCTCATCGTCCGCGTGTGGGGGTGGTCGGGGTATTTCGTCGAGCTTGACAGGGCGTATCAGAATCACGTCATCGCCCGCACGGAATACGGCACTTGACAAGGCGCGATTTTTGTGCTATACTGTTTTAGTCGAATGGAAATAAGTTTGTTTTCATTCGGCGATAAACTTGCGGCGGCAACGCCCGCAAAATACAAGCGCAAAGGAAGTACGAAAATGGCGGAAAGAGCAAAGAAAAAAGTGTGGCAGAAACTTTTAATCGCGCTCGGCATCGCGGCGATTGTCATCGTCGTGTTTTTCGGCGCGGCCGTCGGGTATTTCAGAATTTCCGTAAGCGAGTATTATAAGGCAAGCGAAAAGGCGTTTGAAATTCCCGGTATCTCCGACGGATTCGTCGCGCAGGGCATCTCTTACGACGCGCGCGAAGATACGTTCTTTCTTAGCGGCTACATGAACGATAAAAGCGCTTCGCCCGTGTACCTCGTGAAAAAATCCGAGGGCAAAAAAGCAAAGGCGAAAACGCTGTATCTGAAAGATACCGACGGATCGGATTACACGGGGCATTGCGGCGGACTCACGGTGCGTGGCGATTATATTTACGTGGCCGGCAGCGGCAAGCACTGCCTGTACGTGTACTCGTATGCGGAAGCGTTGGCTGCGGAAGATGAATCGGGGCTGGAATGCAAAGGCACGTTTCTCATCGAAAGCGAAGACAAAAGCGACTATATCGGCGTAGCGTTCGTAACCGTGTGGGATAACGCGCTTGTAGCCGGCGAATTTTACCGCGAACAGAATTATCCCACGCTCGACACGCATAAGCGCGTAACGGCAAGCGGCGAAACCAACTACGCCATGGCTGTCTGCTACCCGTTTGCCGACGGCACGGAAGGGGAAAACGAAGCGGCGTTCGGTTTAAAAAAACAGCCGTCGGCGGCAATCTCCATGCCGGGGCTTGTACAGGGCGCGTATTTCGAAAACGGCAAAGCCGTTATTTCTACATCCTATGCCGTGGCGTTTTCGCATCTGTACGAATACGATCTTTCGAAATCGGCTACGGGAGGCAAAGTAACCTTGATGGGCGCCGAGCTTCCTTTGTATTCGCTGGATAACGGTTCTCTTACCGCCGATTATAAAATTGCGCCGATGAGCGAAGAAATCGTTCTCGTGGACGGAAAAACGTACGTGATGTGCGAATCCGCTTCCGATAAATACAAGTTCGGAAAATTCACGGGCGCGAAATGGTGCTACGCCACCGATTTGACGAAGATGGGTTAATCGCAGGAAGAAATCTTTATCTGACCGCACTGCTGCATAGGGAAACAGCCTATGAAACGGTGCGATTTTAGTCTTATAAAGGGAAATAACATATAAAAATAGTTTTGATTGCGGCGAATAAAAACATAACGCCCGAAACTTACAAAAGTAAAAGCTCCGAGGAAGTGAGATCCGATGAAAAAATATTTAAAAAAAATAAGTACGGTTTTAATGATGGCTTTCGTTATTGCTATTTGCGGCGGCGAGGCAATGAAGTTGCGCAAAAACTTCGCCGATGCGGGATATAACGGGGCAAACGTTCAAAACTCCTTGTCGGCAGGCGAATCGAAAACAACGCAAGTAGAATTAGGGCAATATATAAGCCTTGGTAAGTACAACGGCAAGGATGTAATATGGAGATGCGTAAGCGTGGACGATAAAGGCTGCCTAATGCTTGCCGACTATATCATTGATACGCTTCCTTACGATGCTATGACAAACGACAACAGCCGTTCGAAATCTCACAGCCGCAATTATAAGCGCGATACCTACGGTTCTAATTACTGGAAAGACAGCAATATGCGCTCGTGGTTGAATTCCGCGGCTGATGCCGGCGAGGTGAAGTGGTTGTGCGGCAATCCGCCGAGGGCGGGGTATGTTGACGGCAATGCGTACGATGAAAAAGCCGGTTTTTTGAACGACTTTACAAAAGCAGAGATTGCCGCCATGAAAACCGTTACTCAACGCTCTCTTGTATCGCACCCCGAATACAAACAAGGGATTTATGACGGCGACGGTCGCTCTGATCTGGAATTGAATTATGATATCCAAAACGTTGCCGATAACTTTGAAAGCGCATACGGAGAAAATTCAACCGAAAAAGTATTTCTTCTCGACGTTAAGCAAGTGAATGCCGTCTGGAAAAATTTGGGCGATTATTATATAGGCAGTAACGAGCAAGGTATGAGCTGGCCGTATTGGCTCAGAACGCCGGTTTCCGATTGTAACCATGATATGCGTTACGTTCACAATAACGGAACGATAGGACGAGAATCGCCGCAACGCAGCTATATCGGAGTCAGACCGGCATTTTATCTTGATACCGATTATTACGTAGCGACTTCGGGGAACGGTACGTCGGAAAATCCGTATAAAGGCGCTGCGCCCGACAAGACGGAGGACGATTATACCGTTGCCGAGCCGGAAGAGGACCCAAATCAAGAATGGGACGTAAGTACGGATCGGAAACTTACGCTTACGCTCGGGCCGAATTACTCCGCCGACGGTAAATATACAAATTCCGCAATTCCCGTGTTTACCGTTCAAAAGACGAGAAGCGACACGGAGAATATGGTAATCGTCGTTTGCGGCGAAGGATACACCAAAAGTCAGCAACAAAAATTTATCGGCGATGTAAAAAAGGTATGGAGGGGGGCTATGCAATACGAACCATATCGCAGTTATGCCGATAGGTTTAACGTCTACGCTCTTTGCACGGCTTCGGAATCGAGTTTCGAAAACGGCGGCAGTACGTTTTTCGACGTAGTCGTAGGCTCTAACAATTCTTCATCGATATCTACAAACATGGGCAATCCCTGGAAAAATCATATTTTTGAACGTTGTATAGGACCTGCGTTTATCGAGCAGATACACGACGCGCATATTCCGAATAAAACAGAACCGGACAAAATGTACTGGAACGATGACGAGCAATATCCGCCGTATTATTATGTGCATAATTATATCAATCAATTTGCTTTGCTTGTCAATACCAACCGCAACTTCGGGGACGCATATACAAATCTTCCGTTCGGTTTTCATTATTTCATAACCCCGTCCGACAGTTATCGCGCGCCAAAAACTTTTGCTCACGAGTTCGGGCACGGATTGTTGGGGCTCGGCGACGAGTATATGGACAGGGTGTCGGAACAAACGGATATTACTTCGCTTAACGTTGCCTTCAACGTCAATCCGGAACAAGTGAAGTGGAAAAAACTGTTAGGGTTCAGAAAAACTTATTCTTGTCCTTCAAAATCGTACAGCAATGCTTATAATTCAAGTTATGAATGTCTTATGCGCGATACCGATTATCCGTTCTGCGAAGTTTGTAAGTTGCAAGGGTACAAGAGAATGTCGCAGCTTGTTGGCGGTAAAAGTCTGTATGTAGCAGATCCCGAAGTCAAAAAATATACAGGGAAGTATTCCGCATCGTCGGATTTTACGGACGCGACTTATAACGGATATGTTAATTTTGCAAACTATCGTAACGGAGTGTTGCTGAGCGGCGCCGAAAAAAATAAATTCGGCACCCATATGGTCGGCGAAAAAATCGAACTGCGAACTATTATCCAAAATCTTTCGGATACCGCGGAGCGCTGCGTTACCATGAAATTGTGGATAAAGCGAGCTGATGGCAGTGTTGCCACCACGAGAAGTGGGGACAAACTTGAGACATCGCGGACTTTCACCATTCCCGTATGGAGCGAAAAGAGCAAGTTTTGGCCAAAAGGTGCTTTGAGCTATGAAGGCAGCAATATGAATTCGGGATTGGAAAATTGTGAACTCATTTACCAAATCCCATCGGACGCATTGCTAAATAACGGCGACACCGTTGCTTTTGCGATAACCGACGAAAACGGAAACGTACTTGCAAACGACGACACCGAAACCCAAACTTACGCAAACGTTAATATCGAGTACAGGTTCGATGACGGCAGCGAAATTCCTCACGCTCCAAAAGCCGTGATACCTCTTGCGGTAGGAAGTATGATCAACTGGACGGCCGCCCCGGAACTTTTCGGCTATACGTTAAGCAGAGTTGAAGGTATGAATCAGCCGGTAAGCGGCAGCGGGCAAACCGTAACGTATTATTATACAAAACAACACAACGCGCATATTCACGACTGGGGCGAAGTAAAATATACTTGGACGAGCGATAATACCTGCAAAGCGGAAAGAGTTTGCAAGCATGACAATACGCATATCGAAAGCGAAACGGTAACCGCAAGCGGAACGGTAATCACAGCGGCAACATGCAAAGAAAAAGGCAAAATGAAATACACCGCTACGTTTGCGAATACTGCGTTTTTGGCGCAATCCCGTGAAGTCGATACCGATTTTGCTCCGCATACTTACGGTGCGTGGAAAGACGAAATTCCTGCAACGACGGAAAATTTCGGAACGAAAGGACACTACAAGTGTTCGGTTTGCGGAAAATACTATGACAAGGACGGAAACGAAATCACCGACCTTAGAATTGCCAAAATCGGCACGCATAACGTGGTAATAAACGGCGAAAGTAAATTTTTTGCACACGGCGAAAGCGTAACCGTAACGGCAGAAGATAAAGAAGGTAAAGTGTTCAAAGGTTGGCAGGACGAAACCGGAAAAATCGTAAGCACCGACAAGAGTTATACCTTCACCGTAACGGGGGCAACAACGCTTACGGCTGTATACGAAGATAAGACTTCGGACGGGGGCGAAATCACCCCACCCGCTAAAAAGGACGGACTTTCGGGCGGAACGATTGCGGGTATCGTAATCGGTTCGGCTGCGGTTGCGGGAATCGGCGGATTTGCTATTAAGAAAAAATCGCTTGCGGATTTAATCGCCGCAATCAAAGCAAAGTTCGGTAAAAAGAAATAAGAAGATTTAATAATAACGAGCCGTTATCGTATCCGAATATTTTCAAATTTTTTTCGCTTGCGGCGGGTATATTTTTTTCGGAAACCGCGCAAGCTGGTAATCGAAAGCAACGGGGGTAGCGGCGGAATGAACGACATCAGAAAAGAAAAAACGGAGAAGAATACCGAAGCCGGCGCCGGAACAAAGTGCGGCGGAGAATGCGGCTGGCTGCATTATCTGGCGAAAATCGAAGATCTGGCCGAAAAGAAAAGCAAAATATATTCGCGGCTGTTTTTCAACGCGGCGCTGGCGCAGGACATGGAACGTCTTGCGGTATCGCACGCGCAGGGAAAAAAGGCGCTTTTGACGCTGGCGAAAAAAGAAGAGGCGTAAACGGGGGATAAAAATGAAAAACGCGAAACGGGATATTACGTTAAACGAAAAAGACAGCATCGAAGATATGGCGCAAACCGAGCGTACTCTTTTTTATGCCTTTGCGCGGGCGTTGTTCAGGGCGGAAAGGCACGAAACGCGGGAGATGATTTGGCGGGGAATGGAACGCGCGGCGCGAAACGTGTTTTTTCTGGAAGGACTTTCCGACGGCGCGCAGCGGCAATAAACCGGGCGATCGGATAGAAAAAACGGATAAAACCACAAAAAAATCGTAAAAAACGGCGAAAAAGTACGGCGAAAAGCTGTACTTTTTTCGCTTTTCGTGCTACAATGTAAAAGCGGCGCGGGCAGGGCGCAGGTTGCCTGCAAACAACGCATAAACAACGCGTAACGCCGACGGCGCAAACAATAATTTACGGAGCGTTTTTTGAAATGAAACAGAAAACGAAAGAAAAGAAGATAAAGGGAATGAAGAAGTTTTTCGATGAGTTCGGCAAATTCATCATGCGCGGCAACGTGCTGGATCTTGCCGTAGGCGTTATCGTCGGTGGCGCGTTCACCGCGATCGTCAACGCGCTTTCCGATCATATTTTAAAGCCGATCATCAATTTTCTGCTGGCGCTGATTCTGGGCGAAGATTCGCTGGAAAACATCTATACGTATTTAAGAAAAGTGCCCGCGGCGGACGGCAGCGGCGCGGTGGATCTCGCGGCTTCCATTTATATCGACTGGGGCGCGTTTATCAACGCCGTTATCAATTTCCTTTTAATCGCGTTTGTGCTGTTCTGCATCGTGAAAACGATCAACAAGGTATCGGAAGCGCACGACAAAATGTGGGACGACGTAAACCTGCCGAAGAAAAAGAAGATTGCCGAATACAGAAAAAGCGGACTTTCCCGCAAACAGGCGCTTGCAAAATACGAAGACGAAGTAAAAGCGGCGGCGGAACAGAAAGCCGCGGCGGACGCGGCGGCAAAGAAAGCGGCGGAAGAGGCGGCTGCCGAAGCGGAAAGAAAAGCAACGGAAAACACGCGCCTCCTTGCCGAAATCGTGGAGCTTCTGAAAGAAAATCAGGCGAAATAAATTTCGGTACCCTATTTTCGTTGACGAAACGGCAAAAATCGGCTATAATATTTTTATCAATCATATAAACGCGATAACGAAGCGTGGGGAGTTTTCCTTTCCTGCCCGAAAAAAGGCGGATAAGCGCGCGTGCAGAGAATACCGTTCCGGGGCTGAAAAACGGTATCGGCGCGGAGAACGAACCGTTTCCCTTCCGAGCGGCGGGGCTGAAACCGGGAGAAATTCCGCGGCGCGTAGGCTTCGACGGATTGCCCACGATACGGGCGCAAACAAGGCTTGGCGGCGGCGTGCGGCATGAATGCCGGAATTTCAGGCGCGCGAAGCGAAAACAGGTGGTACAGCGAAGAATAATTTCGCCCTGTTCCGGTGTAAACCGAAGCAGGGCGGATTTTTTATATTGCTGCAGAAAAAAGATCAAAGCAAGGAGCGAAAGCAGGATGCAGAAAGAAATCGAAGAATTGAAAACAAAGGTAACCGAGGCGCTGAAAGAAACGAAAGCGGTGCGTGCGCTTTATGATCTGAAGCTTCATTTTCAGTCGGAACTGAAAGGCATTTCGGGCGGAATGAAAGATTTGCCCAAAGAGGAACGCCCGGCGTTCGGCAAGCTTCTGAACGAATTCAAAAACGGCGTGGAAGCGATGTTTGAAGAACGCGCCGCCGTTTTGAAAGAAGAGGAGATGCAAAAAAAGTACGAGGCGGAGCGCGTAGACATCACTCTGCCCGGGAAAACGTGCGCCGCGGGCGCGCTGCATCCCATCACGTTGGTGAAAAATCAGCTCATCGATATTTTTGCGGGAATGGGATTTAAAGTGTTCGAAGGGCCCGAAATCGAAACGGATTATTACAATTTCACCGCGCTCAACACGCCCAAAGATCATCCCGCGCGCGATATGCAGGATACTTTCTACCTTTCCGAAAATCTGTTGCTGCGTACGCAGACTTCCGCGGGGCAGATCCGCGTGATGGAAAACGAAAAACCGCCGATAAAAATCTTATCGCCGGGGCGTGTGTTCCGTTCGGACGACGACGCCACCCACTCCCCGATGTTCCACCAGATGGAAGGACTTGTGGTAGACGAGGGCATCACGCTTTGCGACTTACAGGGTATGCTTTCGGAATTTGCGAAAAAAATGTTCACGTCCGCCACGAAAGTGCGCCTGCGCCCCTCGTATTTCCCGTTCACCGAGCCCAGCGTGGAAGTGGATTTGAGTTGTTGCGAATGCGGCGGCAAAGGCTGCCGTCTTTGCAAGGGCACGGGCTGGATCGAAGTGCTCGGCGCGGGCATGGTGAACAGAAAAGTGCTTGAAAATTGCGGCGTGGACCCCGATAAATACACGGGCTTCGCGTTCGGTATGGGCATAGAGCGTATCGCCATGCTCAAATACGGCATAAACAACATCAAAGCGCTGTTCGAAAACGACGTGCGCCTGCTTCGTCAGTTCGCGAAGTAAACAAAAAAGCATACAGGCAAGGAGCGAAAAGAATAATGAAAGTACCTTACAGTTGGCTGAAAGATTACGTGGATATAGATATTCCCGCGGAAGAGCTTGCGAAAAAGCTGTTTTCCTGCGGGTTCGAAGTGGAAGAAATTACTTATCTCGGCAGCAAAATCGATCGGGTAGTGGCGGGCGAAGTGAAAGCGCTTGCTCCGCATCCGGACAGCGATCACATGCAGATCTGCACGGTGGATTGCGGCGAAAAATACGGCAGAGATCTGCAGATCGTTACGGGCGCTTCCAACGTATACGTCGGTATGCGTACGCCGGTGGCGCTCGATAATTCCACCGTATGCGAAACAAATCCCGCGCAGCTGGAAAAAAATCCGGACGGCGTGAAAAAAATCAAAAAAGGCAAGCTTCGCGGCGTGGAATCGTACGGTATGCTCTGTTCCGGCGACGAACTCGGCATCAACGAAGATTTTTACGAGGGCGCCGGAGTGTACGGTCTGCTTGATCTGAAGGGCAATCCGCCGCTCGGCGAAGATATTAAAAAAGTCGTGGAACTGGACGATTATATTTTCGATATTTCCCTCACGGCAAACCGCCCCGATTGTCAGTGCGTGTACGGCATTGCGCGCGAAGTGGCGGCAATCACGAAAACCGCGCTGAAATCGCCCGATATTTCTTTCAAAGAATACGAAACCAAAGCAAAGCCCGTTTCCGTCGATGTGGAGGCGCCGGACCTTTGCCCCCGCTATATCGGCCGGTACGTGGAAGGCGACGCGGAGGGGATGAAAAAACAATCGCCCGCCTGGCTGAGAAAACGCCTTGCGCTCTGCGGACTGCGTTCCGTATCTCCCGTGGTGGATATTACGAATTTCGTGCTGCTGGAACTCGGTCAGCCGATGCATTCGTTCGACGCGGATAAAATCGCGGGCAGAAAAATCATCGTCCGTCGCGCGAAAGACGGCGAAAAAATCACCACGCTGGACGAGAAAGAATTTACGCTGAATCACGATAACCTTGTTATCTGCGACGGCGAAAAGCCCGTGGCTCTCGCGGGGATCATGGGCGGACTGAACAGCGAAATCAAGCCCGAAACGAAGAACGTGTTTTTCGAGGCGGCGAAGTTCGCGCGCGACAATATCCGCAAAACTTCCCGTAAACTGGGGCAGAGTTCCGATTCTTCGGCGCGTTACGAAAAGGGCGTGGACGCCTATACTACGGACTTTGCCATGCGCCGCGCGCTGCATTTAACGGAAGAACTCGGCTGCGGCAAGGTAACGAAGCTTTGCGCCGACGTAAACGCGGCGAAACAGGAAGATAAAAAGCTTACGGCAAGCCTGAAAAAAATCAACGAGCTCCTCGGCATCGAAGTGCCCAAGGATGAAGTGAAAGGAATTTTAACCCGCCTGAATTTCAAGCCGGAACTCCGCGGCGATACGCTCACGGTTACCGTTCCGGGTTACCGCGAGGACGTGGAAAATTATCCGGACATCGCCGAAGAAATCATCCGTTCGTACGGTTACGAACATCTGACGCCCACGTTTCTGGCGGAGGCGCGCGTTACGGGCGGCGGACTCAGCGATTTGCAGAAAAAGGAAAACGCGCTGAAAACAACGCTTACGGAACAGGGCTTTTACGAAGCGTACAATTACTCGTTCTATTCTCCGAAAGATTTCGATCTGATGAAGCTTCCCGAAAACGCGGCGGAACGGAAAGCCGTGCGCGTGCTCAATCCCATTGTGGAAGATTTATCCGTCATGCGTACTTTTCTGGCGCCTTCCATGCTGCACGACGCGGTGCGGAATATCCGCCGCGGCAACGATACCGGCAAATTATTCGAATACGCCCGCACGTATACGCCCGAAGAACTTCCGCCGAAAACGCAGCCGAAAGAAACGGATACGCTGGGGTTGTGCGTATGGGGCAACGAGCTTGACTTCTTCGACTTGAAAGGCGCGCTCGAAGCGATTTCCGCGGCGTTCTATCTCGATTTTACGTACGAGCGCTCGAAGAAACCGTATCTGCATCCCGGAATTTCGGCAGACGTGTATCTGAATAACGAAAAAATCGGCGAAATCGGCGAACTCGATCCCGCCATCGCGGGCGCGTTGGGGCTGGATAAGCGCGTTTGCCTCGGCGAACTGAACGCCGAAAAACTGCTTGCCGCAATGGATACGGGCGTGCGCTTTAAAAATCTGCCGCCGTTCCCCGCGGTGAAACGAGATCTGGCGCTGATTGTGGACGAAAACGTTACGTGCGCGCAGCTGGAAACCGAGCTGAAACACGCCTGCAAGTATATCACCGAAGTTAAATTGTTCGACGTATACCGCGGCGGACAGGTGCCCGCAGGCAAAAAGAGCATGGCGTTTTCGCTCACGTTCACGCCGGATAAGCAAAGCGAAAAAGCGTTTACGGCGGAAACCGTGGATAATTTCGTGAAAAAAATCCTCGGCAATCTTAAATTCAAACTCGGCGCGGAACTGCGCTGAAATGCGTTGCGGCGGTAATCGCCGCAACTAAACGCAGAAAAACAAACGGAGGAATCATCGGGTGAACTACACGCGGCGCATTAAAACTTACGGATTTATCGATTTAAACAAACCGTCCGGCTGTTCGTCCGCGCTGTTTGTGGCCAAAATCAAACGCCTTACCGGGCAGCCGTGCGGGCATCTCGGCACGCTCGATCCGCTGGCTAACGGCGTTCTTCCCGTGGGCATAGGCAACGCGAACCGACTTTTTAATTACTTTCTGAATAAAGAAAAGGAATATATCGCGCGTTTTAAATTCGGCGAAACTTCCGATACGCTGGACAGCACGGGAGAAATCGTAAAGGGCGGCGACGTGCCTTCGGAAGCGGAAATTATGGAAATTTTGCCGGATTTTCTCGGCGAAATCAGTCAGGTGCCGCCGAAATACAGCGCCAAAAGCGTGGGCGGCAGGCGCGGTTACGCGCTGGCGCGGGCGGGGGTGGAGTTCGAGCTGGCTCCGAAGCGTGTGCGCGTGGACTGCTTCGAATTTCTCGGTCGCGGCGAAGAAGAAAACGAATTTGTGTTTAAAATCCGCTGCGGCGCGGGAACGTATATCCGCTCTCTCGCGCGGGACGTGGCGGCGGCTTTGGATACGCAGGGGTTGATGAGCGCCCTTACGCGCACGAAAAGCGGCTGTTTTACGCTGGAAAACGCCGTTTCGCCCGATGAATTAACCGAAGAAAACATAGAAAGTTATATCATCCCTACGGAAAGCGTTCTTCCGTTGCCGCGCCTTTCCGCCGGCGAAAACAACCGCGTGTTCACGGGCATAAAAACGGCGGCGGACGCGGCGGACGGCGAATACAAACTGTATCGAGGCGATACGTTTTACGGACTGGCGGAAGTGAAAAACGGCATGTTCGGGGCGGTAACGAAATTATGTTAGGCGAAGCGAAAATCGTGTTCAAAAACCGCAGAAGTCTGTGCGGCGCGGGCATTTCGGAAGCGGGCGCGGCGGAAACGGACGGCGGGAAAATCGGAAGCGCGGGTTGCGCGCTGCTTCTCGGCGGGTTTGACGGCTTGCACAAAGGGCATGAAACTTTGCTTGCGGCGGCAAAACAAACAGGTTTGAAGGTAGCCGCAATCGCCATTACGGGAGGCAAAGGCGCGCCGATTTATACGGAAGCGGAACGCGATTATATTTTTGCGGAAAACGGCATTTCGGCGGTGTATCCTCTCAAATTCGCGGCAATCAGAGATATGAGCGCGGCGGAATTTGCCTGCGCCGTGCGGGACGAAATCGCGCCGGAGGTGTGCTTTTGCGGCGAAGATTTCCGCTTCGGTTCGGGCGGAAAAGCAAACGGCGATGATTTTGCGCGTCTTTCGGGCGTTCCCGTGCGCGTTCTGCCCGTTCTGAAAGACGCTGCCACGGGCGAAAAAATCGGCGCGGAACACATTAAAGCGCTGCTGAAAAACGGCGACGTAAGCGCGGCGGATAAGCTCCTTTGCGGCGGCTTTATTTTAACGGGAGAAGTGAAAAAGGACAGGGGCATAGGCGCAACCATCGGCTTCCCCACGGCGAATATTTTCTATCCCGAAGGCAAAACGGAGCTGAAAAAAGGCGTGTACGAAACGCGCGTCGAAGTGGGCGGCGTAATGTATAAGGGCATAACGAATTTCGGTTCCCGCCCCACGTTCGGCAACGATACGGTGGTTACGGAAACGCATCTGATAGGCTTTCGCGGCAATCTGTACGGCAAAACGCTTACCGTCCGTTTCGTGCGGTATCTGCGCGACGTCGCGGCGTTTAAAAACGCGGAAGAACTTACGGCGCGGCTGCATGCCGACGTAAAAAGAGTGGAGGAAGGCAAATGATAAAATTCGGTCCCAGCGGCAATTCGGACAGTTTTTACAAAGAGGGGTACGATCATACGGAACAGGCGGCGAAGTACGTAAAGGAACGCGGACTGGACTGTTTCGAATATTCTTTCGGGCGCGGCGTCAGAATGAGCGAAGAAAAAGCCTGTTCGATCCGCGCGGCGTTCGAAAAAGAAGGCGTGGAAATTTCCGTTCACGCGCCGTATTTCATCAATTTCGCCAACCCGTCGGACGAGATGGCGGCGAAATCGTACGAATACGTGTTGCAAAGCGGCAGAATGGCGAAGCTGATGGGGGCGAAACGCGTGGTGTTTCACCCCGCCGCGCAAGGCAAAGCTACGCGCGAAGAGGCGGTTGCGCTTACGGAAGAGCGGCTGAAAATTCTGCGCGATTATATTTATATGAACGAATTGCAGGAGATAAAATTCTGCCCGGAAACGATGGGAAAGCTGGCACAGATAGGCACTGTGGAAGAAATTGCGGATTTTTGCGGAATCGATCCCGTCTACACGCCGTGCGTCGATTTCGGACACGTGAACGCCCGCGAGGGCGGCTCGCTGAAAACCGAGGAAGATTATCTTGCACGGCTGGACGTGTTCATCGGCAGGCTCGGCTATGAAAGAATGAAAGATTTTCACGTGCATTTTTCGAAAATCATGTATTCGGCGAAAGGCGAAGTGAAGCATCTCACGTTTGCCGATACCGTGTACGGACCGGAATTCGCGCCGCTGGCGGGCGCTCTGAAAAAACGCAATCTTTACCCGTACATTGTGTGCGAATCGGACGGAACGCAAGCGGAAGACGCCGCGGAAATGAAAAAAATTTATAATAATTTGTCCTGAGTTTGCGTAAGGCGCGTTTGTACGGTTGACGAACGGAAAAAATTTTGCTAAAATATAAGGTAACCGAAGCGGAACAAAGAGAGTCCCGTTTTGGCGGACGAGGCAGAAAATATGCAGGACGGAATTTATTTCGAAAATGCCGCGCTGTTGCCGCAGGGCGACGCGGTATATAAAAAGGCGGCGGAAGAAACGGGCGCGGAAGCGCTGTTCGTATCGGACGAAACGTATAAAAGATACGTCGCGGGATTTTTGACGGAAGGCGGCTTTGCCGTAGCGGATCGCGACGGTACCACTCTGTTTACCGATGCTCGCTATCTCGAAGCGGCGGAAAAACGGCTTGTGCCGCTCGGCGTGAAAGTGGAAACGCTTTCCAAAGAGAACAAGCCGGAGCTGTACCTGAAAAAGTACAAGAGCGTCGCGGTACCTTTTTCCGAAATTTCCTATGCGGAATTTCTTACGTTACAGCAAAGCGGCGCGAAGTTTTCCGATGCTACGAACGCCCTCCGCGAATGCGCGAAAGTAAAAACGGAAGGCGAACTCAACGCGATTTCCCGCGCGTGCGAAATCGCCGAAGAAGGCTTGACGAAAACGCTCGGCGAAATGAAAGAAGGTATGACGGAACGCGAGGTTGCCGCAATACTGGAACACGAAATGCGCGCGTTCGGCGCAGACGGAACGTCGTTCGATACGATTGTTGCATTCGGCGCGGGCGCCGCGGTGCCTCATCACGAAACGGGCGATACGCGCCTGAAATTCGGCGACGAAATTTTAATCGATTTCGGCTGCAAAACGCAGGGGTATTGCTCGGATATGACGCGTACGTTTCTGTTCGGCGACGATAAAAATCACGAAGATTTCAAAAAAGCGTATGCGTGCGTGCTGGCGGCACAACTGAAAGTGCTTGACGAACTGAAAGCGGGCATGACGGGCGGCGAGGGCGACGCGATTGCAAGAAATTATCTTGAAGCGCACGGATTAGGCAAGCTGTTCACGCATTCTCTGGGGCACGGAATCGGTTTGAAAATTCACGAATTCCCGTCGCTTCGTCCGGGCGGCGCGGAAGTGCTGGCGGATAAAATGGTGTTTTCGGACGAGCCCGGCGTATACCTTGCGGGCAGTTTCGGCATCCGTATCGAAGATACGGTTACGATGCTGGGCGGAAAAGCGAAAACTTTCATGAAAAAAGTTTCCAAAGAACTTACGGTTCTTTAATCGCGGCAAATAGTTTCGCGGCGGAAAATTAAACGATAAAAAAACGAAAAAAGAAAATTTTCGGTGTTAAGGAGAAAATAAGATTATGGCTCAGATTTTGGCAGGCGACATTCGTAAAGGCGTTACTTTCGAGTACAAGAGCGGCGTTTATACCGTTACCGATTTCCAGCACGTAAAGCCGGGCAAGGGTGCGGCGTTCGTGCGTACCACGCTGAAAAACGTTGTAACCGGGCAGGTGCTTTCCAACGAAACGTTCAATCCCACGGCAAAGCTTGAAACGGCGCAGGTGGAAACGAAGAAGATGACGTATTCCTACTTCGACGGCGAATTTTACGTGTTCATGGATGAAGAATACAACCAGACGATGCTCACGCACGATCAGGTGGAAGAAGCGCTGAAATATATCAAAGAAAACGACGTGGTTACCGTGAAATTCCTGTACGGAAACGCGTTCTCGGTAGAACCCGAAAACTTCGTGGAACTGAAAGTTATCGAAGCGGAACCGGGCGTAAAGGGCAACACGGCTACCAACGTAATGAAGAACGCCAAAGTGGAAACGGGCGCGATTATTCAGGTGCCTATGTTCGTAAACGAGGGCGAAACGATTCGTATCGATACCAGAACCGGCGAATACATGAGCCGCGTTTAATCCGTCGGAACAAAATCTCATAAACGAAATGCGGGAAAGGCAAACGCCTTATTCCGCGTTTTGTTGTATAGAATTTTAAGGAGATAGCAATTATGCGGGCAGTGGCGCAGCGCGTAACGGGCGCGGAACTGAAAGTGGACGGCAAACTGATTTCGGCAATCGGCAAAGGGCTGGTTGTGTTTTTCGGCGTAACGCACGGCGATACCGAAGAGAAAGCCGATTATATCGCGAAAAAAATCGCAAATCTGCGCGTATTCGAGGATGAAAACGGAAAAATGAACCGCTCCGTCCGCGATGAAAACGGCGAAGTTCTGTTCGTATCGCAATTTACTCTGTACGGCGACGCTTCGCACGGCAACCGCCCGTCTTTCACGGCGGCTGCGCGCGGAGAAGCGGCGGAACCGTTGTACGATCATGCGGCCGCAGCGCTGAAAAATCTCGGCGTTCCCGTAAAAAAAGGCGTGTTCGGCGCGGATATGAAAATAACGCAGATGAACGACGGCCCCGTAACTATCTTGTTGGAAATATAACAATGACGATAAGCGTCGCAATTCTTTTGTAGCGTTCCTCCGCATACCTTTGGGATATGTACTTTTTTGTGCGTTTCCGCCCGGATATGCCCGCGCGTTTCGTCCTGCTACATTTTCCTTCTTCAGCGTAATCGGGAGAAGAACGGAGCGACTATTCAAAAAAATATGAAAGAACTTACAAAACAGCAACAAATCGAACGTTCGATTATCACCACCTATCGCAAAGGACTGTGGTCGCCGTTCGCGCTGGCGGTAAAAAAATACCGTCTGATTCAATCGGGCGACAGAATCGCCGTGTGCATTTCGGGCGGCAAAGATTCCATGCTGCTTGCCAAACTCATGCAGGAAATGCAAAAACACGGCGACGTGCCGTTCGAACTCCGATTTATCGTCATGGATCCCGGCTACAACGCGCTTAACCGCCGCAAAATAGAGGATAACGCGCGTCTTCTCGGTATTCCCGTCGAAATTTTCGAAACGGACGTGTTCGCTTCTTCGCTTGCCGCGGCGGGGGATTCCCCGTGTTATCTCTGCGCCAGAATGCGGCGCGGTTATCTTTACGCAAAGGCGAAAGAACTCGGTTGCAATAAAATCGCGCTGGGGCATCACAAAAGCGACGTAATCGAAACCACGTTGATGGCGATGCTCTACGGCGGGCAGATTCAGGGCATGCTGCCGCGATTGAAAAGCAAAAATTTCGAAGGACTGGAACTGATTCGCCCGATGTACTGCATTGCGGAGGAGGACGTTCTTCGATGGCGCGACGGAAACGGGCTGGATTTCATTGCCTGCGCCTGCAAATTTACGGAAAACACGGCGAGCGAAACGACGTTTTCCGCAAGAAAACGCGTGAAAGAGCTGATTGCGGAACTGAAAAAAGAAATTCCGTCCGTAGAAGATAATATTTTTCAAAGTATTCACAACGTGCAACTGGATACCCTCGTGAGATACAAAACAGAAGGGGCAGAGGTGAGTTTTTTAAGAAATTTCACCGAATAATCACGCCTGTTCCTGGTGTTTTTCATTCTTTCGCATAAACGGAAAAATACCTGAAAATCGTTTGAAAACCTTGACAAGCGTCGCTTCGATGTGCTATAATGAACAGGAAATCGGGAAACAGGCGCGGCATAAGGGGAATCGCGACGGACGAACTATCGGCGGAGACGTTCGCTCAAAGTCTGTTTCGGACGCCGCATTACGAAAAAAACAGGAGCGTACCAACGCTATGGCTGAACAGAAAATCACATACGATCGGGCGGATTGTTGCCTGACGGACGAGACGGAGGCGACGACGGAGGAGGTCGGTCGCCGTTTCGTGCATATTCCGGGGGCAGCCGAAGAACAAAAGAGAGAAGAACTTCCGCAAGAAAAAATAAAACAGAACGAAAAAACAGAGGAAACTGCCGAACCGAAATTGTCGGCGGAAATCAGAAAACGCAACAAGTTTTTCTTCGGATGCTATCTTGTGCTGAAGCGGCTGTTCGATATCGTGTTTTCGGCGGTGATTCTGGTAGCGTTTTCGTGGCTGTATCTTATTCTGGCGTTTGCGGTGAAATGCAGCGACGGCGGCAAGGTGATTTATAAGCACGAACGCGTAGGCAAGAACGGCAAAAAGATTTATATCGCCAAATTCCGCAGCATGAAGCGCGACGCCGACAAGCTGGATAAAATGCTCACGGAAGAACAGCGCAGGCAGTACGAAAAAGAATTTAAAATCGACGACGATCCGCGCATTACGAAAATCGGCAAATTTCTGCGCACTACCTCGCTTGACGAGCTTCCGCAGGTGTGGGATATTTTCGTGGGCAGGCTTTCGTTCGTAGGTCCGCGTCCGCTGATGCGCGACGAGCTGGAAAGCAAGTACGGCGCCGCGGCGAAAAAATTTACGTCGGTTAAACCGGGGTTGATGGGCTGGTGGACGGCGCACGGCAGAAGCAACTGCACGTACGAAAGCGGCAAGCGGCAGCAGCTTGAACTGTACTATGTGGATCATTGCTCCGTCTGGCTGGATATAAAAACGATCTTCATCACCTTTTTCGCCGTGCTTCGCCGCGACGGGGCGAAGTAATCGGAAAAAGAGCGGCAACGCCGGGAAAACGGAAACGGAGGAAAGAACGTTTTCCGTTTTTTGCGCTAAGAAAGGGCTTTTGCGGCGGAAAAGCGGCGCGGTAAAACGGCGAAAAATCGAAACGTCGGCATGATAAGCGTAGAACGCCGCGGCGGATAAGGAAAAAACAAATGAAAATTTTGCAGGTAGTCAGCTATTATTATCCGCACCTCGGCGGCATCGAACAGGTGGCGCGCGATTACGCTTATGCGTTTTGTCGGGCGGGCGTCGGAAACGACGAACAGCGTATTTTCTGTTTCCGCCACGATAAAGGCGGCGACAATACGGAAGAAATCGACGGCGTGCGCGTAACGCGTTCGAAATCGTTCGCAAAGGTGGCTTCGCAGTCGCTTTCGTTTACCTACGGCAGAAATTTAAAACGCGAAATCAACGATTTCAAGCCCGATCTGGTGGTGTTTCATTATCCGAATCCTTTCGCGGCGCATTACCTTTTAAAGCAGCTGAAAAAACATCCGGAAATCAGACTGCTGCTCGTTTGGCATCTCGATATTTTTAAACAGAAAATTTTAAAATTGTTTTTTTCCGGGCAGACGAAACGTCTGCTGCGCCGTGCGGTAAAGGTTGTTGCCACCAGTCCAAATTACATAGACGGCAGCAAATTTCTTTCCGCGTTCCGCGATAAATGTATCGTTATTCCCAACTGCGTGGATACGCTGCGCCTTGAACCGACGGCTGCGGATAAAGCCGCGGCGGAAAAACTCAAGGAAAAATACCGCGGAAAAATTCTCTGTTTCGCGCTCGGCAGGCATGTGCCGTACAAGGGGCTTACGCATCTCGTCGGCGCTTCGAAGTATCTCGGCGAAAATTACGCGATCTGCATCGGCGGCAGCGGTCCGCTTACCGAAAGTTTGAAAAAACAGGCGGCGGGCGACGATAAAATTCTGTTTACGGGCAGGCTTTCCGACGGCGGACTGAAAGCGTATCTTCTGGCTTCCGATATTTTCTGCTTTCCGTCCGTTACCAAAAACGAAGCGTTCGGCATAGCGCTGGCGGAAGCGATGTATTATTCCCTTCCCGCGGTAACGTTTACGGTGGAGGGGTCCGGCGTGAATTACGTTTCTATAAACGGCGTAACGGGGATAGAAACGGAAAACGCGAACGACGAAGCGTTTGCCGCGGCGATAAAAACGCTGGGCGAAAATCCGGCGCTTCGCGAAACGTACGGGCATAACGCTCACGAGCGCGCCGTATCGCTGTTTTCGAAAGACGTTCTTTGCGATAACGTGAAAAACGCGCTGGAATTTGTTTTTGCGGAAAACGATCATCCGGGCAGCGAAGAAAAACGGCAATAAAACGCGGAAAAAAGAAATATACTATGGAGAGGGTAACCGAAGAACTATGGAAGGCAAGTTATACGGCGTAATCATGGCAGGGGGCGGCGGCACGCGGTTCTGGCCGCTGTCAAGGCGTTGCAAGCCGAAGCAACTTTTAAATTTAAGCGGCAGAGAAATTCTCATCAACGAAGCGATTGACAGGTTAACCCGCGTGGTGGATAAAAACGATATGTTCGTTGTTACTTCCGAGTCGCATGCCGCATGCCTGATAAAAGCCACGAAAGGCAGACTGAAAAATGCAAACGTGTTTGTGGAGCCGTCGTCGAGAAACACGGCGGCATGCATCGGTTACGCGGCGTTGAAGTTGGTGAAAAAATACGGCGACGGTGTTATGGCGATCACTCCGTCCGACGCGGCGATCCGCGACGTAGATACGTTTGCGGAAGTTTTAAAAAAGGCGGCGGAAACGGCGGAGAGTACGGATAAGCTGGTTACCGTGGGCATTACGCCTACGTTTCCCGCCACGGGGTACGGATATATCCATTATCGTAAAAATTCCCGCTCGGCGGTGAAGAAAGTGGAAAGTTTTGTGGAAAAGCCCGATTTAAAACTTGCCAAAAAGTACGTTTCGCACGGCAGTTATGCCTGGAACAGCGGTATGTTCGTCTGGAAAGCTTCGGTGATTTTAAAGAAAATCGAACAGCTTCTTCCCGATATTTACGGCAAACTCCGCGATATCGCGGACGCATTCGATACCGACGAGGAAGAACGCGTGCTGCGCGAAGTTTATCCGACAATCCGTTCGATTTCCATCGATTACGGCGTTCTGGAAAGATGCCCGGAAGATATTCTTTGTATTCCCGCGGAATTCGGTTGGAGCGACGTAGGCAGCTGGGATATGCTGAACGTATTGCACGAAGAGGACGGCGACGGGAACATCGCGCTCGGTAACGTGGTAGCGGTAAATACGAAAAATTCGGTGATGTATTCCGCCAGCGGCAAACTGATCGCCGCGGTGGACGTAGAGGGGATGGTGATCGTAGAAACGAAAGACGCGATTTTAATCTGCCCGAAAGACAGAGCGCAGGACGTGAAAAAAATCGTGGACGAATTGCACGAAAAAGGCATGGAGGAGTTATTATGAAAGCCTATATGAAAGAGTATGAAAACTGGCTGACGAATCCCGTTTTCGATGAAGAAACGCGGAAAGAAGTAGCGGCGATGAAAGACGAAAAACAAATCGAGGACGCGTTTTATAAACAGCTTTCCTTCGGTACGGGCGGGTTGCGCGGCATTATCGGCGCAGGCACAAACCGCATGAATATTTACACGGTGGGCAAGGCGTCGCAGGGGCTTGCGAATTTCATCAATAAAAACGTGAAAAACGGCAGCGTGGCTATCGCGTACGACAGCCGGCATATGTCGCCGGAATTTGCCAAAGCATCCGCGCTGATTTTTGCGGCGAACGGCATCAAGGCGTATCTTTTCGATTCGCTCCGTCCCACGCCCGAACTTTCTTTCGCCGTGCGCGAACTGCACGCTACGGCGGGCGTAGTCATTACGGCAAGCCATAATCCGCCGCAGTACAACGGTTACAAAGCGTACTGGACGGACGGCGCGCAGCTGGTACCTCCCTACGATAATCTCGTCATAGATGAGGTGAACGCCATCAAAGATTACGCGGAAATCCGCCGTATGAGCGAAGAGGAAGCCGCGAAAGCGGGGCTTTTCGAAATTATCGGCAAAGAAATAGACGATAAATACGTCGCCGCGCTGAAAGCTCTGGTGCTCGATAAAGACGTCATCAAAAAAATGGCAAAAGAAATCCGCATCGTGTATACGCCGTTCCACGGCACCGGCAACGTGCCCGTGCGCCGTATGCTGAAAGAGCTCGGCTTCACCAACGTGTGGGTGGTGCCCGAACAGGAAGAACCGGACGGCGATTTCACAACGCTCGATTACCCCAATCCCGAAGATCCGAAAGCGTTCAGACTGGCGCTGGAACTGGCGAAAAAGGTGGATGCGGACGTAGTGCTTGCCACCGATCCCGACGCCGACCGTCTGGGCGTGTATGCGAAAGATACGAAAACGGGCGAATATATGTCGTTTACGGGCAATATGAGCGGGCTGCTGATTGCGGAATACGAACTTTCGCGCAAGAAAGAGATGGGCTTGTTGCCAAAGCCGCGCGAAAACGGCGCGCTGGTAACCACCATCGTTTCTTCCAATATGGCGTTTGCCGTGGCGAAAGAATACGGCTTGACGGCAATCGAAGTGCTTACCGGTTTTAAATATATCGGCGAACAGATAAAGAATTTCGAACAGGCGAAAGCGGAAAACGGCGGCAAGTACGATGCGAAAAAAGGCGCATACGAATATCTTTTCGGCTATGAAGAAAGCTACGGCTGCCTTGTAGGCACGCACGCGCGCGATAAAGACGCCGTTATGGCGGTTACCGCGCTTTGCGAAGCCGCGGCATATTACAAATCGCAGGGCAAAACGTTGTGGGATCAGATGCAGGCGATTTACAAAAAATACGGATATTTCAAAGAATCGCTGGAAACCATCTCGTTGCCCGGAAGCGAGGGGGCCGAAAAGATCAACGGCATCATGAACGCTCTTCGCGCCTGCCCGCCCGAAAACGTCGGCGGAGAAAAAGTGCTTGCCGCACGCGATTACCTTGCCGGCGAAAGACTGGATACGGTAACGGGCAAAAAAGAAAAATTAACGCTTCCGAAGAGCAACGTTCTTTATTACGAACTGGAAGAGGACGGCTGGTGCTGCGCAAGACCTTCGGGCACAGAACCGAAAATCAAATTCTATTTCGGCGTAAAGGGCGCGGATTACAAGGATGCGGATAGAAAAGTGGCGAATCTGAAAAAAGGTTTGATGTCGCTTGTGAAAGAATAAGCGTTACGGCAAAGAAGTCGGCTACGGATTTTCGCTTAAAAAAACGGAAGTCCGCAGGCTGTCTTTTTCGCTCGCATAAAAATAAAAAATTTTTTCGGAAAGAACGCTTAAAAACGGTTGATTATTTAAAGAAAATATGCTATATTATATTAGCAACTTTCAAAAAACGGACGTAACGTACGTAAAGAAAGAAGCAAAAATTTGAAAAGGCCTTGTGGTCAAGCGGTTAAGACGGCGCCCTCTCACGGCGCAATCCCGGGTTCGATTCCCGGCGAGGTCACCATCTGCTAACAAATCCGAACATCTTTGTTCGGGTTTGTTTTTTATATTTACCGACTGTTGTGTTTAATCGTATAATGCACAAAAATAAAAAAAGCCGGCGGGAAAATTACCCGTCGGCTGAAATTTTAAAGTGAAAATCCGCCTGTGCCGCACCCCGAAAAGGTGAAACCCGCTTTCTCGCAGGTGGGTGCTCTGTCGGTCGGCTTCGGGCTTTCCGTTTTGCTCAACAGCCGTCTACACGGGTTGAAACAGACCTTGCCTATCCGCCCGAACGCAAGCTCCCGTATAATAATTGTGGATTACGTTTTTCCGGACTCCGTACACCGCAGACTTCTCGTATATTATAAGGGATTTTCGGCAGGATGTCAAGAAAACGGCGAAGAAAAAGAAAGGAAAATCGGTTTTTTTTCGAAATCGGCGAAATTTTGCGCGCGCGAAAGAAAATTTTAAGATTAGTTTTCGTATTTCCGCCGAAAGTATTTGCTTTTTTTCGATAAAAACATTAAAATAGAAGAGTATAAATGCGCCGTTTTCTGTTTTTTGCAAAAAACGGTAGTTTCAGGAGAAAATTTTTTATGGCTGTTACGGGTGAAATCAAAAAGACGACGGTGGAGTTTTCCGACTTCGGAAAGTACGAAAACCAAATCGTTACCATTAAAGGCACGGTGCACAACATACGCATGATGTCCGACTTTGCGTTCGTGATTCTGCGTACGGCGCGCGAAACGGTACAGTGCGTGTATTCCGAAGAGTTCTCTTCGTACCGCATGCCGCCGGAATTGAAAGAGGAATGCGCCGTGAAAGTTACGGGCAAAGTTGTGGCGGGCGAGACGCGCGAGGGTACGAAGCGCTACGAGCTGCAGATTCACGACGTGGAAATTTTATCGCACCCCGCGGCGATTTCGCCGGTGGTGATTACGAAAAAACAGGTGCAGTGCGATCTGAACACGAACCTCGATTACCGCCCCGTAACGCTGCGCAATCCTCGCGAACGCGCGATTTTCAAATTGCAGGAAGGCATTCAGCGCGGATTCCGCGAATTTTTAACGTTGCAGAATTTTACCGAGGTGCACACGCCGAAGATCAATTTTGCGGGCGCCGAGGGCGGCACGAACGTTTTCAAACTGGATTACTTCGGAAAGCAGGTGTATCTGGCACAGTCGCCTCAGCTGTACAAGCAGGCGCTTGTGGGCGTTTACGAACGGGTGTTTGAAATCGCGCCCGTGTTCCGCGCGGAGCACCACGACACTTCTCGCCACCTGAACGAATATATTTCGATGGATTTCGAAATGGGCTTCATCGATTCGTTCGAGGACATCATGAATATGGAAACGGGCGCGCTGAAATACATCATGAATCTGTTGAAAACGGAATACGCGAACGAAGTGGCGCTGCTGCATGCGGATATTCCCGAAATCACCGAGATTCCCGTGATTAAATTCATGGACGCGAAGCAGGTGATTATGAAGCAGTTCAAGTATCAGCCGACCGACATGAAAGACTTCGACCCGGCGGAAGAAGAAATGCTTGGAAAATATGCGAAAAAGAAATTCAATTCCGATTTCATTTTCGTTACGCATTATCCTTCGAAGAAACGCCCGTTCTATACGATGGACGATCCGGAGGATCCCGAATATACGCTTTCGTTCGATTTGTTGTTCCGCGGGCTGGAAATCACTTCCGGCGGGCAGCGCGTGCACGATTACAACGAGCAGGTAGAGAAGATGAAGCGGCTGGGCATGGATCCCGAGCAGTTTGAAACCTACCTTATGTTGCATAAATACGGCGCGCCCCCTCACGGCGGACTGGGACTTGGGTTGGAACGGCTGACGATGCATCTGTTAGGATTTAAAAACGTGCGCGAAGCGACGATGTTCCCCCGCGATATTAACCGCGTTACGCCGTAAAAAACGGCGATCCGGACAGGCAGAACGCGGATTTGAAACAGGGAAGAGCGTGGCGACGGACGCGCGGGAAGAGATGAAAAAAGTAATTAAAGTGAAAGATCTTTGCTGCGCGTTGTGCTGCGAGCGGCTTTCGGAGGCGCTGGAGCTGAAAGACGGAGTACTGAAGGCGAGCGCGGACAGGAAGAAAAACGCGGTGTTTGTGGAAACGCTTTCTTCCGTGAGCGACGAATTTTTGCGCGCCGCGGTGGAAAAAGAGGGGTTCGAAGTGCTCTCCGTGGAAAGGCGCAGAGGATTGTTTTGCTGAAACAATCCCGACGGCGGGAAGCGCGGCGCCGATGACGGCGCGCTACGGTGCGTTTCACATCAAAAAACAGAAAAACGCTTTGGAGAAAAGAGTATGGCAGACTACAAAAAAGTAGATACATCGCTGAATTTCGCGGAACGCGAAAAAGAAGTGGTGAAATTCTGGAACGAAAATCACGTGTTTGAAGAAAGCGTGAAAAAGAACGAGGGCAAGGAAGAATTTTCCTTTTACGACGGTCCGCCCACGGCAAACGGCAAGCCGCATATCGGGCATATTTTAACGCGCGTGATGAAGGATATCATTCCGCGCTATCAGACGATGAAGGGCAAGCACGTTTTAAGAAAGGCGGGCTGGGATACGCACGGGCTGCCCGTGGAACTGGAAGTGGAGAAAAAACTCGGCTTCGACCACAAGACGGAAATCGAGGCGTACGGCATAGAGCCGTTTATAAAAGAGTGTAAAAAGTCCGTATGGAAGTACACGGAAGAGTGGAAGGAAATGTCCGACCGCGTAGGGTACTGGTGCGATATGGACACCCCTTACGTAACGTATCACGACGATTACATCGAATCGGAGTGGTGGGCGCTGAAAACGATGCACGAAAAGGGGCTTTTGTACAAGGGGCATAAGATTGTGCCTTACTGCCCGCGTTGCGGCACGGCGCTTTCTTCGCACGAAGTGGCGCAGGGCTATAAGGACGTGAAGCAGAAAACCGCGTTCGTGAAATTCAGAGTGAAGGGCGAAAAGAATACGTATATTCTCGCCTGGACGACGACGCCCTGGACGTTGCCTTCGAACGTGGCGCTGTGCATGCACCCCGATTACGAATACGTGCGCGTGAAAATGAACGAAAACGGCGAGGAATACATTCTTGCCGAGGGACTTCTGACGGCGACGCTGGGCGCCGCGGAAGGCGTTGCGGACGCGGACGGAAACGTTTCGGGCGGATATAAAATCATCGGTAAAAAGAAGGGATGCGAATACGAACATACGGCGTACGAGCCGTTGTATCCGTTCGGAAAAGACGTATTTAAATTCCGTGAAGAGGCGTACTATGTGGTGAACGATACGTACGTAACTTTAACGGACGGCACGGGCGTGGTGCACATCGCCCCCGCGTTCGGCGAGGACGACTACCGCGTAGGCAGAAAGTACAATCTTCCCGTCGTGCAGCTCATCGACGAAGAGGGTAAATTCCCCGCGGGGTGCGGATTCCTTACGGGACTGCACGCGCAGGAGGCGGACGAGAAAGTGCTTGCCGACCTGAAAGATACGGGAAAACTGCTGAAATCGGTGGAAATTCTGCACTCTTATCCGTTCTGCTGGCGGTGCGATACGCCGCTCATCTACTATGCGCGTTCCAGCTGGTTTATCAAAGTAACGGCGGTGAAAGACAGACTGATTGCCGCGAACCGTTCGGTAAACTGGATTCCGGAGACGATTAAGGAAGGGCGCATGGGCAACTTCCTGGAAAACGTGATCGACTGGGGCTTATCGCGCGACAGATACTGGGGCACGCCGCTGCCCGTATGGGTGTGCGAAGATTGCGGAGAAATTACCGTAATCGGTTCGAAAGCGGAACTGAAAGAAAAATGCGGAGTGAAAGGCGACATCGAGCTGCATCGCCCGTATCTTGACAACCTTACCTGCAAGTGCGGCAAGTGCGGCGGGAAGATGAAGCGCACGCCGGAAGTAATCGACTGCTGGTTCGATTCCGGCTCGATGCCGTTCGCGCAATATCATTATCCGTTTGAAAATGCGGATTTGTTCCATGAAACGTTCCCCGCGGACTTTATTTCGGAAGCGGTGGATCAGACGCGCGGCTGGTTCTATACCCTGCTGGTGATTTCCACGATTCTGTTCGACCGCGCGCCGTTTAAAAACTGCATTGTTTTAGGGCACGTGAACGACAAAAACGGCGTGAAGATGAGCAAGCACAAGGGCAACGTGGTGGATCCGTTCTCCGTGCTGGATAAACAGGGAGCGGACGCGGTGCGCTGGTATTTCTATACTTCTTCGGCGCCGTGGATTCCCTCGCGTTTCTATCCCGAAGCGGTGAGCGAATCGCAACGGAAATTTATGGGCACGCTGTGGAACACCTACGCGTTCTTCTGCCTGTATGCGGACATCGACAAATACGACCCTTCGAAGTTCGATCTGAAAAAATGCAAGCTTTCGCTGATGGACAAGTGGGTGCTTTCGAAACTGAACACGCTTGTGAAAACGGTGGACAAAGGGCTTGAAAATTACGAAATTACGGAGAGCGCGCGGGCGATTCAGGAATTTACAGACGAGCTTTCAAACTGGTACGTGCGCCGCGGCAGAGAACGTTACTGGGGCAGCGAAATGACGGAGGACAAAGCTGCCGCGTACACCACTCTGTGGCACGTATTGTACACTCTTTCGCTGATAGCGGCGCCGTTTACGCCGTTCATCGCGGAAGAAATGTACCAAAATCTTGTGCCGCAATTTTATAAAGACGCGCCGAAATCCGTGCATCTTTGTTCCTTCCCCGAAGCGGACGAAAAGGCGATAGACGAAACACTGGAATCGGGCATGGAAGCGGCGATGAACGTAGTGAACCTCGGAAGAGCCGCGCGCAACGGCGGAAACGTGAAAAATCGTCAGCCGCTTGCGAAAATGTTTGTGGTTACGCCCGGAAACGTTACTCTTTCGGACGGGCTGAAAAAAATCGTGCTGGACGAACTGAACGTGAAAGAGTACGACGAGGCGAACGATGCAGACGAATTCATTTCGTATAAACTGAAGCCGCAGCTGAAAACGTTGGGACCGAAATACGGCAAGAAACTGGGCGTAATTTCGGCGTTCCTTACAAAGTGCGACGGCAAAAAGGCGAAAGAGGTGGTGGACGCCGTGAGAAACGGCGGAACGTATACCTTGGAAAGCGATAAGGATATCGTGCTGGGCGAAGAGGATCTGCAGATTTTTACGGAGAGCAAATCGGGCTACGTTTCCGCATGCGACAAGGGTTATACGGTGGCGCTGGATACCTTCCTGACGCCGGAACTCATCCGCGAAGGGTACGAAAGAGAAATCGTATCGAAGATACAATCGCTGAGAAAGGAAGCGGGCTTCGAAGTAACCGACCGCATTTACGTGTATTATACGGCGGCGGACGGTATGGCGAAGAGCGTGCTTGCCGAAGGAAAGTTTGCTTCCGACGTGCTTGCGGCGGCGGTGAAAGAATCGTCCGGCGAGAGCGGTTACACGAAAGAAGCGGATATTAACGGCGAAAAAGCGACGTTGACTTTGGTGAAAGCGGAATGAAAATCGCACGGGACTGGAAAGATTATTCCGTAATCGCCACGGGCGACGGATATAAGCTGGAGCGGTGGAAAGACGTTTATCTGCTCCGCCCCGATCCGCAGGCGATATGGCACGCGCAGACGGATATGTTTGCGTACCCGAAGCTGAACGCGTACTATAAGCGCAGCGAGAAAGGGGGCGGAGGATGGACGATTTTAAAGCCGTTTCCGCCGGAGTGGAATATTTCGTACGATAAACTCGGTCTGATGTTTAAAATCAAGCCGATGGGGTTCAAGCATACGGGGCTTTTCCCCGAACAGGCGGTGAACTGGGAAACGATGCACGAACTGATTTCGCGGCGGAAAGCGGCGGGAAAGGACGTGAAAGTTTTAAATCTGTTTGCCTATACGGGCGGCGCGACGGTGGCTTGCGCGAAAGCGGGAGCGAGCGTTACGCACGTGGACGCGGCGAAAGGCATGGTGGAGCGCGCGGGCGAAAACGTGCGCCTTTCCGGCATAGAAACGGGCGTGCGGTATATCGTGGACGACTGCTTCAAGTTTGTGCAGCGGGAAATCCGCCGCGGAAACAAATACGACGCGATTATCATGGACCCGCCTTCGTACGGGAGAGGTCCGAACGGAGAAATGTGGAAAATCGAAACGGATCTGTACGACTTCGTGGCGTTGTGCGCGAAGGTGCTTTCGGACGATCCGCTGTTTTTCCTCATCAATTCTTACACCACGGGGTTGCAGCCGATGGTACTTGACAACATATTGCAATTAACGCTCGGCGCGGCGCTTGGAAAAGAAAAATTCGGCGCGGGTAATACGGACGCGTACGAAGTGGGCATCGCCACGGAGGAGGGGATTTCTCTGCCCTGCGGCGCGGGAGGTATTTACGTATATGACGGAAGATAAAATCGGCATGAGCGAAGAAGAAACGGCGGCGGGCACGGCGGTTGCCGCGGGAACGGACGCAGCGGAAAAGCAGGCGTCGGAAGCGGAAAAAATCGCCGCGGAAAAGGGCTTGCATATCTTATACGAGGACAATCATATCATCGTGGCGCTGAAGCCGCAGATGCTGGGTTGCTGCCCGGACGAGAGCAAGGACGATAATCTGTTCGATAAAATCAAAGAGTACATTAAAGAGGCGTATAAAAAGAGCGGCAACGTGTATCTCGGACTGGTGCACCGCCTGGACAGGCCCACGGGCGGCGTAATGGTGTACGCGAAAACTTCGAAGGCGGCGGCGCGGCTTTCCGAGGGCATGCAGAAAGGCGATTTCGAAAAGAAATATCTGGCGGTGCTTGTGGGCGAAGTGGAAGGCGAGCGGGGCACGCTGACGAATTATCTGAGAAAAAACACCGTGAACAACATGGTGTATATCTGCACTCCCTCGGAGGACGGGGCGAAGTATGCGGAGCTTGATTATAAAGTGCTTGACGTGGAAAACAAACTGACGCTGGCGGAGATTCGCCTGCATACGGGCAGGACGCATCAGATACGCGTGCAGACGGCGGGGATTGCTCACCCCGTGTACGGGGACATGCGCTACGGCGGAGCGACGGCGAAAAAAGGGAAGCTGGCGCTGTTTGCGTATTCGCTTTCGTTCACTCATCCCGTTACGAAAGAACGGCTGAAGTTTGTGGCGCTTCCGCCTGACGAACTGCCGTGGAAAAATTTCGACGTGGAAAAATTGGCGGGGCTGAAAGAAAAAAACGCGTAAGACGCGAAAAATCAGGCAAAGTTTGGTTTCGTTCGATTAAAAAAGATGAAAAAAAGGCGAAAACATACAGAAAAAACGCGTTTTTCGCTAAATGCGATTGACAAAACGCGCGCGAGGGTGTAAAATAGTATAAAGGACTTGTAAAACAGTCTTTTTAAGCCGTTATACGGTTTTAGCGGGAAGGACGGGAAACAAGCGCCGCTTACGCGGACAAGCTCCCCCGAAAAAACGAAAAACCGGAGCGGCGGGATAAAAATTTTTTGCGAAGGATTCACCTTACAATGAACAAGAAGTTAAAACGGCTGAATATTTTTCTGGCGGGCGCGGCGTGCTGCGCTTCGCTCGGTTTCGGGCTTGCTACCGCGGGCGCGTTTACGGCGTCGGCGGCAACGTATGCGCCGTCTTCGATTTTTACGAGAAGCGGCGGCGTAACGGTAACGGCGGATAAGACGGACGCGAAAAAGCTTGCGTTTACCTTTACGAACGCGGACGATAAAGTGGCTTACAACCGCGATATGGCGTGGAAATGGTTCGAAGCGGACGAAACGGACGCGACGAAGGGCGTTGCGAAGTATCTGACGGCGGTATTTTCGCTGGAAGATACCAACTACAAATCGTTTACCGTAACGCTGGAAACGGCTTCTTTAACCGCTACGGAAAAGAACAAGGTAACGAATACGATTGTGTTCACGCGTTCGGGCGACGCGATTTTTGCGAATCTGAACGGCGCGGACGGCGGAGAAATCGCGGTGTGCACGGGAACGACGGACATTGCGCTGACGATTACCGACGAGGGCGCGACGGACGCGGGCGATTTCAAAGTGCTGGCGAACGGCATCGAAATCGGAACAATGAAGAACATCGGTTCGAATTACGCGGGATATGTGAGCGGCGACGACGGAAGAGTGCCGCTGGCGTTTACGGCGGAACTGAACGAGGGTGCGAAAGAGACCGTCTGCATTTTTAAATCGCTGAACGGACAGTCGTTTGAACTGAACGACGTTAAGGAAATCGAAGATACGGCGACGCCCGTACTGGTAATCGACGACGATACGTACGTGCCTGCGATGGGCGAAGCGTTCAGTCTGGAAACGAAAACGATAGACGTGCTGGACAGAAGTTCTTCGGTGAAGAGCACGGCGGAATATTATCAGTGGACGCCCGTAAGCGCTTCCGCGGAATACAAATCGCTGGACAACGTGAAAATTCTGGAATTGCCGTACAAGAAGGACGACGATACAACGGCGACGGTGTACGACGAGGAAGGTTGCGAATATATTTCGGTAAAATATACGCTTGCCGATTCCACGCACACGAAGGGCGCCGAGGCCGAGAATAAGAAAGCGGCTACGGCGTATGCGGCTTGGTATCTGAAAGACGTGCAGACGAAGCTGCTGAAGGACGAAGCGAATACACAGCTTTCGCTGGTTGCCGTGAAAGCCGACGAGGTAGCGCCCGTATATGCGGGCGGAAAGCTTTCGGACACGGAAAACAATTTCGCGAAAGAATATCAGAAGAGCATAGACGTAAAGACGGAGGATCTGGAAGCGGGCAGCGGCGAATCGTTCTATCTGCCTTCGCCCGAAAAATTGTTCGAGGATAATTCCACCGGCTACAAGTCGATGAAATATACGCTTTGCTACAAGTTACCGAAGAGTACTTCCGCATCGAACACTTCGAACGTTTCGATCAGCAGTCTGAAACTTTCGCTGGATAAACCCGGCGTGTACGAATTCAAGCTGTTTGCCACCGATCGTGCGGGAAACGTTACGAAATCGGTGAAAGACGGAGAAACGGAAGCGGAAGAAATTACAACCGATAATATTTGGGAGCATGACGAACTGCCTACGTTCTCGTTTACGATTACGAAGCAGAAGAAAATTTATATCGACGACGGCGCGAAAAGTTCGCGTTCGGATACGGGGCTGATCGGCGTGAAATATTCGGACATATCGTTTACGGTGAAAGGCGGAACGGCAGCGAACAGCGAATACGGCTTGTATTATTTCGACCTTGCGTATTTCAACGAGCTGTTTTCCGGGAAGTTCAGACTGAGCGCGAGCGATCTGACGTCGCTGACGTCGGTGGACATTTCGGGCGCGGCAACCGTAGAACAGGCGGCGGAAAAATATGCAGCCGCGTTGGCGCGGAAGCTGGATTCCACAGGTAACGAACTGAAAACGGAGAATTTTACGAAAGCTTCCGCGGACGGAAAAGTGGTATTGCGCAAAATAGAGGAATACCGCGACAAGGTGAGCGAAGAGAACGCTCCTTCCAACAAGTACGAATGGAACGCGAGCTCGAAATCGTTTAAGCCTGTGGAAAGAGGCAACTATATTGTGTTCGGCGTGTTTAAAGATACTACGCCGGGCGGCGGATATGCCGTGGGATACAAGTCGATTGCGGTAACCGATAAGGAAGATATTAACCCCGGCGAATCGGAGTGGCTGAAAAAGAATCTTGTTTCCGTGATTCTGTTCTCGATAGCGGGCGTGATGCTGATTTTGATTATCGTGCTGCTGTTTGTGAAGCCTTCCGACGAAACGCTTGAGGACGTGGGAGAGGAAAAGACGGCAAAATCGAAAAAAGCTTCGAAAAAAGAGAAAAAAGCCGAATAAAATTTCAATAAAATAAAAAAACGGTCGTGAACGGTGCGCGTTCGCGGCTGTTTTTTTTGTGAAAAAAATGCTGTTTTGTGCGGCGGTGAGGGAAAACGGTGGTAAAAAAGCGGTTTGAAAAGAGGGGCGCGACGGTGAAACGAACTTTAAAAACGGAGGAATTATTGCGGCGGGTTCTGAAACGGAGTGCGGCGGCATACGATAATTTATGATAGCGTTGAGCGAATTGCAAACAGGGGCGCGCGGGCGGGTGGTTTCGCTGCGGCTGCCCGAAGAAACGGCGACAAGACTCAGAATTTTAGGTATGGCGCACGGGAAAGAAATTACGCTTTTAAAGCGCGGTTTTTTTTCGCGTTCGTATCTGATTTCCACCGAGGACGGAAGAGTGGGACTGCGGCGCAAAACGGCGGAAAAAATTTTTCTGAACGCGTTGAGCGAGAATAGCGGGCAAGCAGAATCGACGAATTGAATTATTTCGCCTCGAACGGCGATTTCGTTGCGGCGGCGCGAAATAATGAGGCCTTGAAAAATATCGCGCCGGAGCGTAAGCGCTCCGCGTAACTTCGGAACGACCGATTTGTATTAACGGCGTTATTATCTTCGGGCGCGTTTTACGAAAAAAATTCAAAGTTTGCGAGTCGAAAAAAGAGAGACTGCATACGGAGCGGGAGGAAAAACGCACGGATATTCTGTTGACGGGTACCCCCAACGTGGGGAAAACCACATTATTCAACGCCCTGACGGGCAGGCACAATCGCACGGGGAACTATCACGGCGTTACCGCCGCGGTTTCCTGCGCGAAGGGCAAGCGGGCGGGAATCGGAAAGGTGTACGACGTACCCGGATTATATATGCTGAAAAGCGGAAAAAACGAAGAAAAGATAGCCGCGCGGGCGTTGGAAAATGCCCGCCGCGAAGGAGTTATCGTTGTGCAGGTGGTAAACGCGTGCGCGTTGCGGCGTTCTTTGCCGCTATTCAAAGAATTGCGCGCGGGCGGATACAAAGTTGTGCTGGCGATAACCATGGGCGACAGGCTGCGCAGCAGGGGCGGCGATCTGAACGTAAAAAAGATTTCGGCGGCGCTGGGCGTGCCGTGCGCGGAGGCGGACGCGCTGAGCAAAAAATCGGTACAAGCTTTTGCCGATTTCTTAGTGCGGACGGAGGCGCGGGCGGCGGAGGACGCTTTCGGGAAGCAAACGGACGTTTCGGAAAACGGGGCGATCGACGGGTATACTCCCGCAAAAACGCGCGGGGAAAGCGGAACAAGCAAAGACAAGACGGGGAAATTATACGGCGCGGGCGGGTGGCTGCTGCCCGTGTTTTTTCTGGGCGTGGCGGGCGTGTTTTATCTGGCGTTCGGCGCGCGTTCGCCGGGGGTATGGGCGAAACAAGCGATAGACGGCGCGTTCGGCGCTCTGGCGGCGCGGGCGGGGCAGGAAATCGGAAATTCCGTGTTGAAAAACGTCATATGCGGCGGGATATTGCGTGGCGTGGGCGGCGTGCTTTCGTTTTTGCCGCAGCTGGCTATTTTGTATCTGTTTTCAGAATTTCTGGAAGAAAGCGGAATCGCTTCGTTTCTGGCGTACGAAACGGACGGATTTTTTTCGTTGCTTTCGCTTTCGGGCAGGGCGGCGTTCTGCATCTTTTTGGGCTATGGTTGTACGGCGGCGGGGATTGCGGCGAGCGCCGCGCTGGAAAACAAAGACGCACAGAAACGCGCCGCGGGATGTTTGTATTTCGTGCCGTGCAGCGCGAAATTGCCCGTGTATCTTACGCTTTTAAGCTCGTTGGTGGAAAATCCGTTTCTGGGAGCGACGGCATTGTACGTGCTGGGAACGGGCGCGGGACTGCTGGTTTCTTCGTTCTGCGGCGGGAAAGAAGAAGATTTCATCATGGAAATTGCGGATTTTTACATTCCGTCGCCGCTTTTTATCTTAAAAAAGTTGCTCTTTCGCTTAAAAGGGTTTATAATAAAGGTATCTACTACCGTGCTTGCGTTCACGGCATGCGCGTATACGCTGGCTTCGGTGAATTTTTCCGGGGCGTGCGCGGCGGAAGAGAGTATTCTGGCGTGGTTTTCGAAGCGACTGGCGGTATTGTTTTACCCGATGGGCGTTACCGACTGGCGCGCGGCGTTTGCCGCAGCGGGCGGATTTGCGGCGAAAGAAAACGTTGCGGGGCTGCTGGCGGCGCTGTGTCCCGAAGGATTACTGCTTTCGCGGGCGGCGGGCGCGGCGTATCTTACGTTTGCGGCGTTGATGCCGCCGTGTATCGCGGCGGTGGCGGCGGCTTCGAAAGAACTTGGCGCGCGCACGGCGTGGAAGTATGCGTTATTGCAGACGGCGGGCGCGTTTTTATGCGCTTATTTTGTGTATTTTATTTTTTCGCGCGGGGCGGCGACGGTGATTTTGTGCCTTCTGACGGCTTCGGCGGCGACGGCGGGCATTGCGGTTTGCTTTGTACGTAAAAGGAAAAAGGGATTGACGAAACGATGAAAGAATGGATAGTAACGGAAGAAAATAATCTGAGAGACTTCACGGATTCGCACGATCCGCAGGCTTCGTTTTTTTTCGACCGTCTGCTGAAAGCGCGCGAGATAAAAATCAACGGAGAACGCGTGGCGGCGGGCGGAAGCAGAACTTTGCTGAAAGCGGGGGACAGAGTCTGTTATTATCTGACGCGCGCGCAGGAGGAAATGACGGCGTTCGATACGGTGTACGAGGACGAAAATCTTCTGGTAACGGATAAGGCGGACGGGGTGAACGCGGAAGCGGTGTACGAAACGCTTGCGCGGGAGAGAGGCGCGCAAGGCGTGTATTTTATTCACCGATTGGACAGGAATACGCGGGGATTGATGATTTTTGCAAAAAACGCGGCGTGCGCGGATGAACTGAAGCGGGCGTTTAAGGAACGCGACGTGGAAAAGATGTATCTCGCCGTGATGAGAAATTGTTTTTCGGCGGACGAAACGCGGCAGACGGCGTATCTTGCCAAAGACGCGGCGCGGGCGGAAGTGCGCGTGAGCGGGAAACCGTCTGCGGGCGCGGAAAAGATAGTAACGGGATTTCATCCGATTCTGAAAAAGGGGGATATTGCCGTGTGCGAAGTGTTTCTGCATACGGGAAAAACTCATCAGATCCGCGCGCATGCGGCTTTTTTGGGGCATCCCGTGCTGGGCGATACGAAATACGGCGATAAGGCGCTGAATAAAAAATACGGAAAAACGCGGCAGTGTCTGATCGCTAAGAAAATCACTCTGCGTTTTTCCGGTGATTCGCCGCTGGCTTATGCCGACGGCAGAACGTTTGTATCCCGTTACGGGTTTGAAGAATACGGGGCATTGCCCGTATGAACGATATTATCGCCTTACGCTTTTCCGTGTGCGGCGAGCGGTTCGTCGTTTTGCGCTTTGGCTCGGTAATAGGTGGGTATGCTTCTGAATCCCGCGTCGAAAATCACTTGCGTGAGGTCGGCGTCGGGGTCGTTTTTTTTGCGGTTTTCCACGTAGTTCAGTCGCAGACGGTTGAGATAGCGGGGAAGTCCCGTGTTCGTGTAGCGGTGGAACACGCGCGATAAGTGCGCTTCGGTGTAGCCGAATTTCCGCGCGAGGAGCGGCAGGGAAATTTCTTCGCGAAAACGTTCGGAAAGGTAGGAAAGAAGCATACGGATAAGCTGAGTTTCGTCCTTTTCTTTATCGGGCACCATTTGCAAGCGGCTTTCGATAAGGGCAAGCGCCAGTTCGGTGGCGGCGCCGCGCACCCCCGCGTTTTTTTCGCTGCCCATCCATCGATCGGCGATTTGCAGAAGTTCGCGGCAGAGATCGGGATCGTGCAGAAGCGGGGTTGAGGGGCGATAGCCGTTGTTGCGTTCGTTGAACGAAGATGTGTAGCGGGCGGGAACGATTAACACGCAGTCGTCCTGTTCGCCGCAGGCGGAAACGCCGTAGGAGTGCAGATCGTAGCTGGAACAAAAAAACAGATCGCCGTTTTGCACCGCATACGGCACGCCGTTGTGCACCACGGAGTGCGCGCCCTTGTTGACGATAAGAATTTCGAGGCTGCGGTGAAAGTGCGGCGGATATGAGTAATGACCGTTGCGCGAAACGCTGAAATTTTCGTTGTCATCGCGGTATTCTTCGTAAAAACCCTGCATTGTTGTGCTTTTTCCTTAAAAAATTTTCGGGGAGATTATATCATAAAATGAGAATAAATTCAACTGTTTTTGAGAAGAATTTTAAAAAAATGTATGCTATAATAGTATCGTAAAGCGGTTTGTACAAAAAATCCGGTTGGTTTTTTATAATCGCGAAAACAAAAAATAATAGGAGAAAAAGATGAAAAAATACGATTTGAAAAAGTTTACGCTTGAAGAGAAATGCTCGCTTTTGACCGGCTCGAACACATGGCAGACGAACGACGCGAACGGAAAAGCGAAAGCCGTGTGGGTTTCGGACGGACCTTCCGGACTGCGCATGCACAACCCGAAAAATACGGACGAAACGTTTACCGCTACGGCGCTGCCTACCTGCCACGTTCTGGCAAACACGTGGAATTTAAATCTGGCGTACGAATACGGCGCGACGATTGCGGACGAGTGCATTTATCGCGGCGCCGACGTGATTTTAGCGCCGGGCGTGAATATCAAGCGTTCGCCTCTTTGCGGCAGAAATTTCGAATATTTTTCCGAGGATCCGTATCTTGCCGGCTGCTTTGCCGTGCAGTACGTGAAAGGCGTGCAGGAAAAAGGCGTGGGTACTTCGGTGAAGCACTTCTGCGCGAACAACCGCGAATACGACAGATGCAACCAGTCGAGCGACGTGGACGAACGCGCGCTGCACGAAATTTACCTGAAGCCGTTTGAAATGGCGATGGAGGCGAAACCTTGGACGGTGATGTGTTCGTACAATCCCGTGAACGGCGTGTACGCTTCCGAAAACAAGAAACTCCTGAAAGACGTACTGCGCGGGCAGTTCGGATTCGACGGGCTGATTATGTCCGACTGGGGCGCGGTGCACAACTCGGTGAGAGCGGTGGAAGCGACGCTGGATTTGTGTATGCCGTACGGGAAGGGGTATGCCGAGGAGCTGGCGGAAGCGGTGAAGAGCGGCCGACTGACGGAAGCGCAGATTGACGAGCGCGCGGAGAAAGTGCTGGAACTTGCGGAAAAATGCGAGGACGCGGCGCCGTTGAAAAAGATAACCTCCACGGAAGAAAGCCGGCATGAAACAGCGGTGAAAATCGCAAAAGAAGGCATTGTGCTTCTGAAAAACGAGAACGGCGCGCTGCCTTTGAACGGCATGTGCAAAAAGTGCGGCAAAAAGCAGAAAATTTTCGTATACGGTTCGTATTCGGAAACGCCTGCGGTTTCCGGCGGCGGTTCCGGCAAAGTGCGCACGGCGTTCCAGCAGACGGCGCTGCACGAACTGATCGGCGAAAAGACGGGCGCGGAGATGTTGTACAGACCTGACTGGAAGTTCGGTCGGGATATGCGCGACGGGCTTTTGCAGGCGTACGACGCGGACGTAACGATTCTGCCCGTAGGACACGGCGACGAAACGGAAAGCGAGGGCGACGACCGTTTTTCGATACGGCTTTCGGCTTCGCAGGAGGACCGCATTTTAAAGGTAGCGGCGCGCGCGAAAAAAACGGTGGTGATTGTGTATGCGGGCAGCGCCGTGGATATGAGCCGCTGGATAGACGCGGTGGACGCCGTGGTGTTTGCGGGTTTTGCGGGCGAAGGCGTGAACGAGGCGCTTGCCGCGCTGCTTTGCGGCGAGGATAATTTCAGCGGAAAACTGACGGAAACATTCCCGCTGACGTTGGAGGATACGTACAAGGGCGGCGATACGTTCAACGGCGAGGCGGATTTGTACGACGACGGCATTTATGTGGGGTATCGCTATTACGACCACGCGAATAAGGAAGTGCTGTTTCCGTTCGGACACGGTCTTTCGTATGCGAAATTCGAATATACGAATCTGAAAATCGAAAAGAAGGGAGATACGGATTACGAACTCTCGTACGATATTACCAACGTTTCCGACGTGGCGGGGAAAGAGGTTTCGCAAGTTTATGTGAAAGACGTATCGGCGATGGTGCATCGCGCGGATAAGGAACTGAAAGCATTTTCGAAAGATCTGATTCAGCCGCACGAAACGAAGACGGTACGATTGGCGCTGGATTTTTCAAGCTTTGCTTATTACAGCACGGCGCTGGATAAATGGCATGTGGAAAACGGTTGGTTCGAAGTGTATGTGGGCGGTTCTTCCAAAAATCTGCCGCTGCAGGGAAAAATAAACGTGGAACTTCCGGAAGATACGCAGTATTCCATGTCGTCGAAAATCTGTTGGTAATGCAATCTGCGCTTGGCATATGATGAAATCATAAATAAAAAATGAGGGCGGCTTTTCCGAAAAATCGGGAAAGCCGCTTTTATCGCGCGGGAAGACGTTGACTTTTTTTTGCGGATATGATAAAATAAAGTCGATTCGAACGATAAGCAAAAGCTGAAGAACGCGGAGGCGGTGTATTTTGAACAATAAGACGAAAAACGGAGAAAAAGCCGCCGTGGCGGAAACGCAGACGCAGGGCGGAGCGGCGGAAGAAAGAAAAGAAAAAAACGCCGTAAGGCAGCTGCTGGATTCCGTGGACTGGCGCAACGCGAACACGTATTTCGATTTGGCAAAAATTCTTTTGTTTGTGTTCATGCTGGTGATAGAATCGTTTATACTGATTCCGCAAATCTCTTATGCGAAACAAAACAATCTGTATACGGGGCTTGTGCTGGTGAGCGCGGCCGTGCTGGTGCTTACGGCGGCGGAAATCGTGCGGCTTTGCGGGTTAAAAACTTTCAAGGCGAAGCTTTGGTGTTACGTTCCGGAATTTCTTGCCGCGTTTATGCTTACCGCGGTAACGGGCAGCCGGTTTTTATCCACGCTGTATATGATTATTCTTACCGATTATTATCTGAGCGCCGAAAAAATGGCGGCTTCGATTCTGGGATGTCTTGTTTCGCTGGTGGTGTATGTGGCTACGTTCTGGGCGTCGGGGCTGATTCGCGGCGACGGCACGGGGGCGTGGCTGTTGGCGCAATCGTTCAACGATCTGGTGATTTTAATCGTTCATTTCATTGCCGTTACGTTCGGGGTGCGGTTTTACAGGCAGTCCGCGCGGCTTTCGGAAACGCTCAGACGGCTGGACGAAAGCAACGAGCGGCTGGAAAAAGCGTACGAAAATCTGGCGGAAGTTACCGCTTTGGAAGAACGGCAGCGGATAGCGAAAGACATTCACGATACGGCGGGACATTCGATCACTACGGTGATTATGCAGACGGAGGCGGCGAAACTGACGATTGAAAAGGACGCGGCGGCGGCAAAACGGAGTATTGTGGCGGCGAACCTGCAGGCGAAGCACGCGCTGGAAGAACTGCGGGAAAGCGTGCATCTGCTTTCGGGCGCGAAAGAAAATTCAACGCTGAAAGAGGCGCTTTTATCGATTGTGCACGAATCTTCGGACGGCACGGGGGTGATTATCCGTTCGGATATAGATGAGGCGGTTGTATCTCCCGCGAAGTATCGTTTTTTGTGTAATTCTTTGAAAGAAGGGATTTCGAACGGACTGCGGCACGGGGGCGCCACGGCGTTTTATTTCGAGCTGAAAGCGGAGAACGGAGAAATCGGGTTTTTGCTTTCGGATAACGGTTCGGGCGCGAAGCAGCCGTTTAAAACGGGGTTCGGACTGACGGGCATGCGCGAACGGGCGGAACGGTTCGGCGGTCGCGCGGCGTTTTCTTCCGACGAGGACGGCGGATTCGAAATACAGATGGTATTGCCGCAGGACGGCAAAGGAGAAGCTTTGAAAGGAGCGGACGAAGATGGACGAAAATAGCGGAAAGAAAATCAGGGTGCTGATTGCGGACGATCAGACGATTCTGGCGGAAGGAATTAAAAGCGTGCTGGAAACGGACGCGGGGCTGGAAACGGCGGGGATTGCGTGCGACGGCGCGGACGCGCTGGAAAAGTGCCGCGTGTGGCGCCCGGACGTGGTGCTGATGGATATCCGTATGCCGAATATGAACGGGGTGGTTGCCACGCAGCGTATCAAATCGGAATTTCCCGATACCAAAGTGGTGGTGCTGACGACGTTTGACGACAGCGATTATATTTTAAACGCCATCAATCACGGCGCAAGCGGATATTTATTGAAAGATATATCTTCTTCCGCTTTAATCGACGCGGTGAAAAACGCGTACGCGGGAGATACCATTCTTCCCGCAAAGATAGCGAAGCGCATTGCCGACGCGGCGAAAGACGTAACGGCGAGCAGGGAACTCAGATTAAAACGCGCGTTTCTGCTTTCCGACAGAGAAACGGAAATTGCCCTGATGATGTACGAAGGGTTTACGAACAGGCAGATTTCTTCGGCGCTGAAGCTGACGGAGGGCACGGCGCGCAATTACATTTCGGCGATTTATATCAAGACGGGGAGCGACAACAGGACGTCGTTTCTGCGCGCGGTGAAAGAAGTTCTGGGCTGAGTTTTTACAAAGGAGTTCGTGTTTTTGAGGTGCGGAGATGGCGGCGGAAGATTTCGATATTTATGTGTTTGATTTAGACGGCACGCTTTTGAATACGCTGGAAGATTTATATCTTGCCACGAACGCGGCGATGCGGCACGTGGGCGCGGCGGAACGGACGAAAGACGAGGTGCGCGCGTTTGTGGGAAACGGCATTAAACTTCTTATTACGCGGGCATTGGGCGCGCGGGCGGCGGACGAAGCGGTTTTCAATCGGGCGTTTTCGTATTTTAAAGAGTATTACGGGGCGCACATGTACGATCATACGGGGACGTATGCGGGCGTTTTGGAAATGCTGCGGCGGCTGAACGCGGCGAAAAAACGTGTGGCGGTGGTATCGAATAAAGCGGATTTTGCGGTGAAGGGGCTGTGCGCAAGGTATTTCGGCGAGCTTTGCGGCGTGGCGATCGGCGAGAACGAGGCGGCGGGGATACGGAAAAAACCCGCGCCCGATTCGGTGTTTGCGGCGATAGAGAAGCTGGGCGGCGGAAAGGCGGTGTATATCGGCGATTCGGAAGTGGATATCGAAACGGCGAAAAACGCGGGATTGCCGTGTATTTCGGTGTGCTGGGGGTTTAAAAGCGAAGAATTTTTAATCGCGCACGGCGCGGAAAAATGCGTTCATTCGCCCGAAGAGATTTTTTGAAAAATTTGCTGTAGAATAAAAAACAAAAAACACTTCCGCAGTGCGCGGAGGTGCTTTTTTTAGCGGCGGACGTGAAATGAAGAGCAAAAAAGAAAGTGAAAATGGACGGGAAAGAGAACGGCGAAAAAGAGAGAGGGTAACGGCGTGCCGGATTAAATTTCTTTTCTGCCCAACAGGAAATCGACGGAAACATCGTACAAATCGGCGATTTTCACTAAGTTTTCGAGAGTGGGTTCCGCCGAGCCGTTTTCGTAGCGGATATACGACGGTTGAGAGATTCCGAGGCGCTGCGCAACTTCTCTTTGCGTGAAACGATTCAGTTTTCGAAGTTCGTAAATATTTTTTCTGAATATATCCATAATTTTACTTGACAATTATAGCATATAGTTATATAATAAAAGAAAATTATAGCGATACGCTATCAAACAAAGGAGAAAGTATGGAAGATTACAAAGACCAAAGAAAAAAAGCGATTAAAAAGACAAGATTTATGTGTTTAGCGATGATTGCTATCGGTGCGGTGTTGGTGGGCATCGGGTTGCTGTTGCGCGGTAAAGCGCAGGCGTTTGGTGTTGTAATCGGGCTGATAGGTTTAGTATTTGTTGGAGTCGGGGTTTTTGAGGGGTGCAGCGAAGTACAAAGAATCAAACGCTTATTCTGTTCGAAATGCGGGTATGGCTATACAATCGAGTGGGAGGAATCGCAGAGGAGCGAATCGGACGACGGAAAAAAAGTATATGCTTACGAAACGTTTGATTGTACATGCGAAAATTGCGGAAATGAAACGAGCTTCACAAAAAAATTTCTTGTAGCTAGCGTTGATGATAAAGGTCGGGTTACAAATTATAATGTGCAAAAGAAAGTAAAAGATTATATTACATTCAAATTTTGAGCAGAATTTACGGATAATGAAAAAGCGCAAGGCGGATGTTCGCTTTGTGCTTTTTTGACGAGGTATTGTTTTAAGAAAAATTTTGCTTGAAGATAAAAGGGCGCGTCGGCACTTTTTTCAAGGGTAAGCCCGTTATCAGGCTTTAAAATTATTTGCGCTTTGGGCGGGGGCGGTACTCGGCGCGGAAATTGTACTCGGCGCGGGGCGCAACGATAATTCTTTAATCATCTGGTTTACGTAGCTTACGGGTACAAGCTGAATTTTATCCGCGAATTTGCGGCAGCTCGTCATACATTTCGCGGGCAGAATCACTTTTCTGAATCCCGTTTTGATGCACTCGTTCACACGCTTTTCCGCAAACGATACCGAGCGCACTTCGCCCGTTAAACCTACTTCGCCGAATACCGCCGTGTATTTATCGACGGGCGTATCCGCCGCGGCGCTCGCAAGCGCCGCGCATACGGCAAGGTCTACGCTCGGTTCCGAAAGACGGATGCCGCCCATCGCGTTGATGTATACGTCCGATTGATAAAACGGCACGCCGCAGCGCTTTTCCAGAACGGCGATAAGCACCACCAGTTTGTTGTAATCGATGCCGAGCGACATTCTGCGCGGCAAGCCGTATGCGGTGCGCGAAATCAGCGTTTGCAGTTCCACGCTCATGCACCTGTTGCCACTCACCGACGGCGTTACCACGCTGCCCGCCGCCACGCCGCGCGTATCGGACAGGAACAAATCGGAGGGGAAAAGCACGCTTTTCAAGCCTTTTTCCGTCATTTCGAAAACGCCTACTTCCTGCGCCGAGCCGAAACGGTTTTTCACGGCGCGGAGAAGCTTGTAATTTTCTTCCTTTTCGCCTTCGAAATACAGCACGGTGTCCATAATGTGTTCCAGCACTTTCGGACCGGCAAGCGAGCCTTCTTTGGTAACGTGCCCGATGATGAAAAACGTGATGCCGCGGTTTTTGGCGATGCGCATCAGCGAGGCGGCACATTCGCGCACCTGCCCTACGCTGCCCGCCGCGCCCGAAAGCGAATCGGTGTAGATCGCCTGAACCGAATCGATGACGGCGTATTCCACGCCGTCTAAATTTTCTTCGATGCTTTCGAGGTTCGTTTCGTTGAGAAGCAGAAGCCCGTCCGATTTGAGTTCCAGCCGATCGCAGCGCATTTTTACCTGCGAACAGCTTTCTTCGGCGGAGACGTACAGAACGCGGTGATTTTTGGAAAGGTATGCCGCGGCTTGCGTTAAAAGAGTGGATTTGCCGATGCCCGGATCGCCGCCGAGCAGCACCAGCGAGCCGCGCACGATGCCGCCGCCGAGCACGGTGTCAAGTTCCGGGATGCCCGAAGAAACGCGTTGAAATTCTTCGTATTTCACCTCGGAAAGCGGTTTGGCTTTTTCGCTGCCGAGCGAAAAGGCGGAACGGGCGACGCTTTTGCCTGCTTTTGCGGCGGGAGCGGGGGCGACAAGTTCTTCCTGCATGGTGTTGAAAGCGCCGCAGGAGGGGCATTTTCCCAGCCAGCGGGGCGCGGCGTAGCCGCATTCGGAACAGACGAACTGAGAAGTTTGTTTTGTAGCCATAATCGGGGAATTTCCTTGAATTAAATTTTCTCTAAAAGTACGGCGGCGTTTACCGTGATGCCTTTGCCTTCGCCGATATAGCCGAGTTTTTCATTGGTGCCCGCCGAGATACCCACCGCCGTTTCGGGTAAATTCAGCGCTTCCGCAAGCGATTTTTTGATAGCCTCGATGTACCCGGCAAGACGCGGTTTTTCCGCCTGAATCGCCGCCGACAAATTCGCGGGGCGGAAGCCTTGTTCGCGGATCAGTGCCGTTACCTGCGCGAGCATTTTCATGGAGTCGGCGTTTTTCCATTCGTCGTTTGTATCGGGAAAGTAGTGCCCGATGTCTTTTAAGCCCGCGGCGGATAAGAGCGCGTCCATCACAGCATGGCATAATACGTCGCCGTCGCTGTGCGCGACAAGCCCGCTTTCCGACGGCACGCGGACTCCGCCGAGTACGATATAATTCTGCGCGCGCCCGAACGCGTGCGTATCTACGCCTATGCCCACGCGAGCGAAAGCGTTGCGGAAATCTTCCGCGTAGGTAAGTTTTACGTTCTTTTCTTCGCCCGCGCAAAGTTTCGGCTTGCGGACGTATGCCGCGTATACCGAGGAATCGTCGGTGAAATCGGTTGCGTTTTCGGCAATTGCTTTTTCGTATGCGGCGCGGATTTCCGTAAGATAAAAGCCCTGCGGCGTTTGTATCCGATAGGTGTTTGTGCGGACGGGGTAGGAGAGAATTTCACCGTTTTCGTCCGCCGTGGCAAGCGTATCGGTGGAGGGCACGGCACACACGCCGCTGCCGTATTTTTTTACGCTTTCTACGCAGGTTGCAATTGCTTCCGCGGAAACGAACGGACGCGCGCCGTCGTGGATTAAAACGATTTCGCTTCGTACGTGCGCCAACGCGTTATGCACCGAGAAAAAACGCGTGGCGCCGCCCTCGCAGAGCGTGGCTCCGTACTTACGGCAAAGAGGGACGATTTCGGGAAAATCGTCCGGCGAAGCCGCCACTACGATTTCGTCCGCGCCGGCCGCCGCGAATGCCGCCATGGTGCGTTCCAGCACGGGGATGCCGAGGACGTCTTTTAAAAGTTTGTTCTTATTGAATCCCGCGCGCGTGCCTTTGCCGCCCGCACAGATAAGCGCGCAGACGGAGGCGTTTGAGCAAGCTTGGTTCGCCGGCGTTTTTGCGGCGGAAAAACCGGCGGCGTTCATGCGATCACCTCGTACATTTTCGCCGCTTCTTCTTTTTTAACGACTTCTTTTACGGAAAGCACGCGGCATTTCAGCGCGCCGCCCGAAAAGAGAATTTCGATAATATCGCCTTCTTTTACGCGGGCGCCGGACTTGGCGGGCTTGCCGTTTAAAAGAATTTTATCCGCGCCGCACGCTTCCTGCGCCACGGTGCGGCGTTTTAAGATGCGGGAAACCTTTAAAAATTTGTCGATTCTCATAGGAAAACCACCTTGAAAAAGTAAAAAATAATTCAAAATAAGGAAAAATCGGGGAAAAGGGTAAAAGCGGCGTTAAAAACGCTTGACTTATTTTTGAAACGCGGCTATAATTAGATAATGTATTATTATGCGTTACTATGCCGCATTGCGCTCCGTACGGAAATTTCTTTCCTGTCTATTATAGCGTAAAGCGGCGGAAAAGTAAAGCAAAGAAAGAGAAAAAAAGTAACCCGCACGCAAAAAAATGATTTTTATCGATGAAAAGATATACTCGGTAGGTCGGCTTAACAACATCTAAGGAGTAATTTAAACCGATGGATTTACCTATTTGCAAATACGGTAAGAACGAAAGACGCAAATTCGGCAAGATCAACGAAGTGATCGATATCCCCGAACTTGTGGAAATTCAGAAGGAAAGCTACAGATCGTTTATCGAAGAGGGCATCAGCGAAGTATTTGAGGATTTCTCCCCGATTACCGACTATTCCGACCACTTCGAACTGTACTTCCTCGACCACCGCTTCGGCGATAAGCCCAAGTACGACGAGAAAGAGTGCCGCAACCGCGACGCTACCTATTCGCTGCCTCTCCGCGTGAAAGTGCGCCTTGTGAACAAGGTGAAAAACGAAGTGGTTGACCAGGAAGTGTTCATGGGCGATTTGCCCAAGATGACGGAGAACGGCTCGTTCATCATCAACGGCGCGGAACGCGTTATCGTTTCGCAGCTGGTGCGTTCGCCCGGCGTTTACAACGCTTCCGCCAAAGATAAAACCGGTAAGGAAATGTTTACCACCACGGTGATGCCGAACAAGGGCGCCTGGCTGGAACTGGAACAGGACGCTCAGGATACCTTGTATGTGCGTGTGGACAGAAAGAAGAAACTTTGCGTTACGGTGCTTCTCCGCGCGCTCGGTTTCGGCAGCGATCACGCGATCGAACAGCTGTTCCCCGGCGACAAGATGATTCGCGAAACGGTGGCGAAAGATTCCACCAAATCGGAATCGGACGGTCTGATCGAACTGTATCGCCGTCTGCGCCCCGGCGAAGTGCCCACGGAAGATTCCGTGCGTACGCACCTTTATAATCTGTTCTTCGATACCCGCCGCTACGACGTAGCCAAGGTGGGCAGATACAAGTACAATAAAAAGCTGAACCTTGCCTATCGTCTGCCGGGGCAGATCGTCGCGGACGACATCGTGAACCCCGAAACGGGCGAAATTATGGCGAACGCGGGCGAGAAGATTTCCGAAGCGAAGGCGCGCGAAATTCAGAACGCGGGCGTGAACGAAGTATTTGTGCTTGTGAACGACCCCGAGGACGGCGAAATCCGCCACAAAATCATCGCGAACAACACCGTTGATTTCACGGCGATTTCGGATATTCCTTTGCAGGCGAGAGCGAAAGATTTCGGGCTGCTTCCCACCGTGTACTATCCCAACTATAAATTCTCGAAGCTGATTGCCGAAGCGTGCGCGGAATCGAGCGTGGAAGAAGTGGCGGAACAGTACGTGAACGAAATCGACGCGCTGTACTACACGAAAGAAAAACCCGTGGAAGAGGACGAGAAGCAGGAAGAGAAGAAGAACAGAGAAAAGCGCCGCGACAACAGAAGAAAATTCGTTGCCGCCTGCAAACTGTTCCACGAAATCCTTTCCCGCGAGAACCCCGTTCCCACGAAGGAAGAAAAGAAAGAGATTCGTCCTTTGGCGGACAAACTGTGCCACAAGCACGTAACCGTGGACGACATCGTGGCTTCCGTTTCCACCAACCTCGACTTAAAATACGGCATCGGAACGATCGATAACATCGACCACCTCGGCAACCGCCGCGTGCGTTCCGTAGGCGAACTGCTTCAGAATCAGCTGCACGTGGGTATTTCCCGCCTTGAAAGACTGATCAAGGAAAGAATGGCTACGCAGGACCCGATGGAGGTTACGGCTTCCGGACTCATCAATATCCGCCCCGTATCGGCGGTGATCCGCGAATTTTTCGGTTCTTCGCAGCTTTCCCAGTTTATGGATCAGACGAACCCGATTGCGGAACTGACGCACAAGCGTAAACTTTCCGCGCTCGGTCCCGGCGGCTTGAACCGCGATCGCGCAACCTTCGAAGTGCGCGATATTCACCACACGCATTACGGGCGTATGTGCCCGATCGAAACGCCCGAAGGTCAGAACATCGGTCTGATTTCCTCGCTTGCCACGTTTGCGAAAGTAAACGAATACGGCTTTATTATGAGCCCGTACAGAAGAGTGGATAAAGATACGGGCATCGTAACCGATCACGTGGATTATCTGACGGCGGACGAAGAGGACAGATACATCGTGGCGCAGGCGAACGAACCGCTGGACGAAAACGGCAGATTCGTACACGAACGCGTTGCGTGCCGCCATCAGGATTTAATCACCGAAATGCCGCGCGAGAAAATGGACTACATGGACGTTTCGCCCAAGCAGCTTGTTTCCGTGGCTACCGCGTTGATTCCTTTCCTTGAAAACGACGATACCAACCGTGCCCTCATGGGTTCGAACATGCAGCGTCAGGCAGTTCCTCTTTTAAAGACGGAATCTTCCATTGTGGCAACCGGCATCGAAGCTGCGATTGCGCGCGATTCCGGCGTTATGGTGCGCGCGAAAGAAGCCGGCGTGGTAGTGGGTTGCGCATCCAACCTGATTAAGGTGCGCGAGGATAATGGCACGATTGACGAATATCCTCTGAAGAAATTCGAACGTTCCAACCAGGGCACCTGCCTGAATCAGCGCCCGATCGTTTCTACGGGCGACAGAGTGGCGAAAGGCGAAATCATTGCCGACGGTCCCTCCACGAACAACGGCGAACTTGCCCTCGGTAAAAATATTCTCATCGGTTACATGGAATGGGAAGGCTACAACTACGAGGACGCCATTCTGCTTTCCGAAAAACTGGTGCAGGACGACGTGTTCACTTCCATCCATATCGAAGAGCACGAAACCGAAGCGAGAGATACGAAGCTCGGTCCCGAAGAAATCACGCGCGATATTCCCAACGTGGGCGACGACGCGCTGAAAGATCTGGACGAGGACGGCATCGTGCGCATCGGCGCGGAAGTGCAGAGCGGCGATATTCTGGTGGGTAAAGTTTCCCCGAAGGGCGAAACGGAACTTACGCCCGAAGAAAGACTTCTCCGCGCGATCTTCGGCGAGAAATCGCGCGAAGTACGCGATACTTCGCTCCGCGTGCCGCACGGCGAAGGCGGCGTGGTAGTGGACGTGAAAGTGTTCACGAGAGAAAACAAAGACGAACTGGAACCCGGCGTTTCCAAACTTGTGCGCGTATACATCGCGCAGAAGCGTAAAATTCAGGTGGGCGACAAGATGGCCGGCCGCCACGGAAACAAGGGCGTTATTTCCCGCGTGCTTTCGCAGGCGGATATGCCTTTCCTTGCCGACGGTACGCCGTTGCAGATTCTTCTGAACCCGTTGGGCGTTCCTTCGCGTATGAATATCGGTCAGGTGCTGGAAGTGCACCTCGGCTATGTGTGCAAGCAGCTGGGCTGGAAGATCGCCACGCCCGTATTCGACGGCGCGACGGAAAAGGACATCGAAACGATGTTCCGCGAAAACAACCTGCTGAACCCCGACGGCAAAGTGGACGGCAAGTTCCAGGTGTTCGACGGCAGAACGGGCGAACCTTTCGAAAACCGCGTTACGATCGGCGTTCAGTATATGATTAAGCTGATTCACCTTGTAGACGATAAGATTCACGCGCGTTCCATCGGGCCTTATTCCATGGTTACGCAGCAGCCGCTCGGCGGTAAAGCCCAGTTCGGCGGCCAGCGTTTCGGCGAAATGGAAGTCTGGGCGCTGGAAGCTTACGGCGCGGCGCACATTCTGCAGGAAATTCTTACCGTAAAATCGGACGATATCGTAGGGCGTGTAAAGACGTACGAATCCATCGTGAAGGGCGAAAACATTTCCGAACCGGGAATACCCGAAGCGTTTAAAGTGCTTCTGAAAGAACTGCAATCTCTTGCGCTGGACGTAAAAGTGCTGACGGAAACGGGCGACGAGCTGATTATCCGCGAATTCGACGACGAGGAGGACGCGCGCGACGAGGACGAGAAGCGCAAGGAACTCGAAAAGGAAGCGGAGCTCGAAGATATCGATTTCTCCGAAGCGGACGACGAAAACGAGGACGAGGACGGCGACGTATCGCTGTTTGAGGACGAAGAGGAAGAAACCGACGATAAGACGGACGATAAGGGCGACGACCTTACGGACGACGAAGATTTCTCGGATGACGACGAGGACTTCAATTTCGGTTCTTTATTTGAAGAAGTCGAAGACGACGGTTCGGACGACGAGGAGTAATTAAGGAGATTAGAAAATGTACGAATTAAACGATTTCAATTCCATTCAGATAAGTATTGCGTCTCCGGAAAAAATCAGAGAATGGTCTTACGGCGAAGTAACGAAGCCGGAAACCATCAATTACCGCACCCAGAAACCCGAACGCGACGGTTTGTTCTGCGAAAAAATCTTCGGGCCGATGAAGGATTGGGAATGCCATTGCGGAAAATATAAAAGAGTAAAATATAAAGGGCACGTGTGCGAGAAGTGCGGCGTGGAAATTACACGCAGCAAGGTGAGAAGAGAGCGTATGGGGCATATCGAACTGGCCGCTCCCGTTTCGCATATCTGGTATTTTAAAGGCGTGCCTTCCAAAATCGGTCTGCTTCTCGATATGAGCCCGAAGCCTTTGGAAAAAGTGCTTTATTTCGCGGAATACGTGGTGCTCGATCCGGGCAGCGTGAACGAACTTTCCGTAAAACAGGTCATCACCGAAAAGCAGCTGCGCGAAATCGAAGAGAAATACGGAGAATCTTCCGTTACCGGTTTGAAAGTAGGCATGGGCGCGGAATCTATCCGCGAACTTCTGATGGCGGTGGATCTGGATAAAGAAGCCGAAAGCTGCAGGCAGATCATCGCGGAGAACCCTCAGGGGCAGAAAGCCGTAAAGGCTATCAAGCGTCTGGAAGTGGTGGAATCTTTCAGAAAGAGCGGCAACCGCCCCGAATGGATGATTCTTACCGTGCTTCCCGTAATACCGCCGGATATCCGTCCGATGGTACAGCTGGACGGCGGCAGATTCGCTACGTCCGATCTGAACGATTTGTATCGCCGCGTTATCAACCGCAATAACCGCCTCAAGAAGATGATGGAAATTTCCGCTCCGGAAATGATCGTCAAAAACGAAAAGCGTATGTTGCAGGAAGCTGTGGACGCGCTGATCGATAACGGCAGAAGAGGAAAAGCATTCTCCGGACCTTCGAACAGAGAGCTGAAATCTCTCTCCGCCATGCTCCGCGGTAAACAGGGACGTTTCCGTCAGAACCTGCTGGGTAAACGTGTGGACTATTCGGGACGTTCGGTTATCGTTGTAGGGCCCGATCTGAAAATTTATCAGTGCGGCTTGCCCAAGGAAATGGCGATAGAGCTGTTCAAGCCGTTTATTATGCGCCGTCTTGTGGAAAGCGGTCAGTGCCACAACATCAAAACGGCGAAACGTGCCGTGGAAAAGGCGAAAGACATGGTGTGGAACGTTCTTGAGGACGTTATCAAAGATCACCCCGTGCTTTTAAACCGTGCGCCTACGCTGCACCGCCTTTCCATTCAGGCGTTCGAACCCGTTTTAATCGAAGGCAGAGCCATTAAGATTTCTCCGCTTGTCTGCGGACCTTTCAACGCCGACTTCGACGGCGACCAGATGGCAGTGCACCTTCCGCTCAGCGTGGAAGCGCAGGCGGAAGCAAGATTCCTGATGCTTTCCGCGAACAACATTCTGAAACTTGCCGACGGTAAATCGGTAATGTCGCCCACGCAGGATATGATTATCGGCGCGTATTGCCTGACCATCAAACGCCGCGAAGAGGGCAAAAAATATGATTCGCAGGGGCGCCCGGACGAAAACGGCGAAGTGTATATTCCGCCCGTGTATTCTTCGGAAAACGAAGCGATTATCGCATATCAGACGAAAGTCGCGCACGAACAGGACGAAATGTATCTGCAGCGCGTTGTAGAGCTTCCCGAAGGGAAATTCGACGATTTACCGCTGCCTTATACCTGCGAATGCGATTTCGATAAAGACGTTGCGGAAGGAAAAGCTCCCATCAAGTGCGCGACGGTGCGCCTGAACGAAAAGACGGGGCGCCGCGAAGTGGTGGGTATTATCCGCACCACGATCGGCAGACTGATTTATAACGACGGGTTGCCGCAGGACCTTGATTTCGTGCACCGCGATACGCCGCAGTCGTATCTGCGCCTCGAACTTGACGCCGAATTTATCGGAAACAAGCGCGCCATCGGCAAGAAACATCTTTCCAAAATCGTTGAAGCCTGCTTTAAAACCGGCGCAGCCCCCAAGGCTTCGTACGTGTTGGACGCGATTAAGGAAAGAGGTTACAAGTATTCCACGCTTGCAGCGCTTACCACTTCTGTATTCGATATGAAGATTCCCGAAGAAAAGCAGGAAATCGTTGCGCAGGCGGAAGAAGCGGTGGGCAAGATTGCCAAGAAGTTCTCCAGAGGTCTGCTTTCCGAAGAAGAACGTTACAACGCCGTGATCGACCAGTGGGACGAGGCGACTTCGAAAGTAGCCAAGCTGCTTGAGCTGCAGGGCGAAACGGATAAGTTCAACCCCATCTGGATGATGGCGGATTCCGGCGCCCGCGGTTCGATCGACCAGATCAAACAGCTTTCCGGTATGCGCGGTCTGATGGTGAACCCTCAGGGTAAGAAAATCGAAGTTCCCGTTAAATCGTGCTTCAGAAACGGATTGTCCGTGCTTGAATATTTCATTTCTTCGCACGGCGGACGTAAGGGGTTGACGGATACCGCGCTGAAAACGGCGGACTCCGGCTATCTGACCCGTCGTCTGGTGGACGTATCGCATGAAATTATCGTTCGCGAAGAAGATTGCTGCGCCGGCAAAAAGCCGATGGGCATGAAAGTGCGCGCGATTCTGGACGCGGCGGGCGAAGAAATCGAAAGCTTGCGCGATCGTCTGGTGGGCAGATTCGCTTCGGAAAACGTTGTGAACCCCGAGAACGGCGAAGTGCTGGTGAAGGAAAACGAATTCATTACGGAGGAACTTGCCAACAAGATTGCCAAAGCGAACATCCGCGAAGTTTCTATCCGCAGCGTATTTTCCTGCCGTTCAAAAGTGGGCGTGTGCGCGAAGTGCTACGGCAAGAACATGGCTACCACTCTGCCTGTACAGGTGGGCGAATCCGTGGGTGTCATCGCGGCGCAGTCTATCGGCGAACCCGGCACGCAGCTTACGATGCGTACGTTCCATACGGGCGGCATCGCGGCTACGGGCGATATTACGCAAGGTCTGCCCCGTGTTGAAGAATTGTTCGAAGTGCGCCGTCCGAAGGGCTGCGCTACCCTCAGCGAAGTTTCCGGTATCGTTTCCATCGATATGTCGGACAATATGAAACATGTGTTCATTAAGGACGAGGCTACGGGTGAAGAACTGAAAGAGTACGTGCTTCCGTTCAATGCGGAATTGAAAGTGAAAGAAGGCGACAAGGTGCAACCCGGCGACCTTTTGAACCTCGGCAGCGTGTACCCGCAGGATATTCTTCGTATCAAGGGCGTTTCCGGCGTGCAGGATTATATTCTGGAACAGGTACAGTCGGTTTACCGTTCTCAGGGCGTTGATATCAACGATAAACACATTGAAATCATCGTACGGCAGATGTTGAAGCGCGTTTGCGTGGAAAATGCGGGCGATACGGATCTGCTGCCCGGCGAACTGGTGGATCTGAACGCCTTCCAGGAAGAAAGTCAGAAAGCGATTCAGGCGGGCAAGCGCCCGGCGCTTGCAAAACGCGTTTTGCAGGGCATTACGAAAGCTTCTCTTGCGACGGACAGCTTCCTTTCGGCGGCTTCCTTCCAGGAAACTTCGAGAGTGCTTACCGAAGCGGCTATCCGCACCAAGCGCGATTACCTTGTGGGCTTGAAAGAAAACGTGATCATCGGCAAGCTGATTCCTGCCGGTACGGGCATGAAAGATTACAAGCAGCTTTCTCCGCAGTACGTAGGTTCTTATGCGGCTACGCAGCCGACGGAAAGCGAAGAAAACGCGGAATAATTGCGGCTTTACAATAAAACGATTTCATCGTGTTCCGGTTTCGGAACACGATGATTTTTTGTAAAAAGAATCCCGTATTCCGTGAGGAATACGGGCGGCGCCTGAAAACGTTAAGGCATTTCTATAAATTTTCTTTATAGCATAGTGCGGAATTGTTTTGCTTTTTCAAGGGCAAGAGCAAGAAAAGCGTTCATATCCAAAGCGGCGTAAATATCGTGCGTGTGGCGCTCCGGGCGGTTTTTCCCCACCAGTTCGAACGTGAGGTCGCCTTGAAACCGTGCGGCGTTCAGGCGCTTGGCGATGTTCTTCCAGTCGGCAAGTCCGTCGAACGGCATCATATGCGAATCGTCGAGCCAGGTGATTTCGTCGCCCGTAATTTTCATATTGTCGTTCAGGTGCGTGCAGAGGAGTTGTCGCGCATATTTCGATATAAGGTCGCGGCTTTCGTTGTAACACATTTCATGCCCGGTATCGATGCAAAATCCCACGGCAGGGTGTCCGTTTAAACAGGAGAGCAGCCGTTCGAGATATTCTTCTCCTTCGGTATTTTCGATGGCGATTTTTATGCCAAGCCGCTCCGCTTCGTTTGCCAACGTTTCGAAGCGCTTTACGCCGAGTTCGTTCGGCGTGTGTTTATCGAAGCCGATGACGGCATGTTCCACTACGACGGGCACGCCGATTTCCGCGCAGGCGCGCAGGCAGTTTTGCTGGCGGCAGAGTTCTGCTTCGCCCTGCTCGCCTTCTTCCCACATCTCCGCGATTTTTGTAAACGGCGCATGTACCGATTGCAGGTAAAGCCCGTTTCTTTGCGTCAGCGTTCTTACGCGCTTCATGTCTTTGCCGTCCGTCCAGTCGCTGAAAACGCCGTTCCAGCCGATTTCCGCCGCCGTTTCGATGAATTTGTCCTCGGATATGCCTTGCCAAGAGTTGCGTAAATCGGTGTTAATAACAAGGTTTCTCATGATTTTCTCCTTTTTAAAAGTACAGATATTATAACAGAGAAGCGCAAACAAGTCAAGAAAAACATTCGTTTTGAGGCGAGCGATGAAAAATTTTTAAAAAACGGGCAAAAAATGACAGGAGGAGAGAGGGAAACGCTTGTTTTTTTACGCGGAATCGGGTAAAATATATAGTATACTGGGGGCTTAGTATACGGAAGAAAGAAAAAATAAATTTCCGAGGTGAACGATATGAAGCTTGCTTTTTACGGGTTATGGGAGGACGAAGTAACAAAACTTTCGGCTTTGCAGCGGCAGTACATTTTTGAAAGCGCGCGAAGCAGAGAGATTTTTTCGCCGAAAAACGCGGCTTTGTGCGAATGTTGCGACGGCGTTTCTTTGTACGGCAACGACGTACTCGGTGAAGAAGCCATGAAAACGCTTGCTTCTTACGGCGTGAAATTCCTTTCCGTGCGAGACGAAGAAACCGCTGTGGATTACGAAGCGGCGAAACGGTACAATATCCGTGTGTGCCGTTCTACGTTTCCGCCGGACGCCGTGGCGGAATTTACGCTGATGCTTGCGCTGGTGGCGCTCAGAAAATATAAACGCGCTATCTGGTTGCAACAGGTAAACGATTATTCGATAGACACGCTGAAAGGCGAAATTCTGGCGCAGAAGAAAATAGGAGTTGTGGGCGAAGGCGAGGCGGCGAAGCGGCTTACGGAGATTCTGCAGGGCATCGGGTGCAGCGTGCTGGTACACGGCGAGGACGACGGCGGCAATCTGGACGATTTTTATGCGGAAAGCGAGGTGATTATTTATCCTGCGAAGCTGAAAAATCCGGAAAGGTATCGCGTGGACAGAGAAACGCTTGCGAAAATGCGTGAGGGCGTGGTGCTGGTGAATACGGCTTCGGGAGATATTTTCGACGTGCCGTCGATCATCGAAGGCGTGGAAAGCAAGAAAATCGGCGTGCTTGCTATGGACGTTTTTAAAGGCGAGCGCGGCATTTATCACGAAAATAAGACGGATGATATTCTGCAGAACCGCGATATGGCTTACCTGCGGCAATTTCCGAATGTTATTTTAACGCAGCATATGGGCTTTTACACGGCATATTCGATGGAAACGCTGGTGGAACGCAGCGTTGAAGGGCTGGTGCAGCTGATTCGCGGCGGCGAGAGCGAATACGAAGTGAAATAGCGGCTTGCTCGGCATGAATTTGATTGTCGCATATAGAAAGCTACAAAAATAACCGCTTGCGGTTGCCGAAAAAATCGGCGGCGCGCAGGCGGTTTGTTTTTGCTGTTTTTGAGAAAAGTCAAATAAAATGCCGTAAAGAAGAAAATTCCTTTTCAAAATTATTTTTTTAAGGCATTGTAAAAATTTTTTTCGATAATCTTTGCAAGAATCGCAAAAAACGCTTGACAAAAAGGAAAAAATATCTTATTATAGTTAGGCGTTGTGCGAAAGAGTATGCTTTGTCGCTACGGCCCAATAGCTCAGTTGGTTAGAGCGCCAGCCTGTCACGCTGGAGGTCACGAGTTCGAGCC
>UQPN01000012.1 GCA_900542935.1 uncultured Eubacteriales bacterium | reverse complement strand
GGGCTACGCCCCTCACCACCTTGCTTCGCAAGGAGCAGGCTGCCGAAGCTGCCGTAAGCGGCAGTTCGGCAAGAAAAGCCCCCTAAGGGGAAGGCTTGGAACAAGGCAGACAATTTTTGCCTCATTGTGCGCAAGCACGATGAGGCAAGGGGAAGCCGAGAATAAGGAAAGGGGGCTTGACTGAATGACTTTTCGAAAATGCAAGCGCCCCTCATCAGTCAACTTCGTTGACAGCTTTCCCCCAAGGGGAAGCCGCGAAGCGGCTGACAATTTTTGCCTCATTGTGCATAAGCACGATGAGGCAAGGGGAAGTCAAGATTTTGGCGCACTGTTTATTTTATGCGGGATCTGCGGCGGCTTCTTTGGCGGCTTTCGCGGCGCCGCCTTTTTCTTTGCGCACTTCTTTGGCAAGCGCCGAGGCGATACGCACTTCTTCGTCCGCCGAAGATACGCCGTCGGCTTCGATAGGATCAAGCTTTTCCGATTCGGCGTAGTCGGAACAGAGGTAGCGCTTTGTTTTATAGCCCACAAGCAGCGTTAAAAACGCGCTGACGGTGCCCTGCACGGTGCTGTCTACCAGAGTATCGATGAAAGGGATTTTTTTGGAAACGCCCGTGAAGAATTTGCCGAACACGTTGAACCAGTTTACGTTTTGCATGCCGTAGGCGATAAGGGTGTTTTTCAGGACGGAGGCATAGATTTTCGCCAGTTTCAGATGCGAGGGGCGGTAGCCGTAAATCGCCACGATCTGTTTGATTAACGATAAATTTACAAGCAGCACGGAAAGCGCGTCGATTTTATCGTTCTGAGAAACGGACGTGGTGAGAAAGGCTCTGCCCGCGCTTCTGAAGATGACGCCGTTCGCCGTGGAGCCTACGTCGGTGGAGAACGTTTTGCGCATTGCCTGACGGAGCATGGGCTTGTTGCTTTTTTCAAGCGCGCGTTCGATGTTTTCGAGATTTTCGTTTTTTATGTAGTGGTGTTTCAGCGTTTTATCGTCGCGGTTGTACTTTACCAGCGCCGTCGCCACATCGCGGAGCGCGGCGTAGTTTTTGCGCTTGGCGAGGTCTTTGTTTTCGGCGGTAACGTCGGTGATAAAGGCGCGGGCTTTCAGCACTTTCACAAGCGGCAGTATCATGAAGAAAAACACGGCAAGCGCGGCTGCCGCCGTGCAGACGTAGCCGAAAATTCTGCTTATCTGAAACGCCAGCGTAAGAAGGTTGGCGACGGCGCCCGCCGCAAGCAGCACGATGAGCGCGATGACGAATATCAGCCATAAAACGGCGCGCTTTTCGTTGCTTTTGCCGAGCGTTGCCGTTACGGATTTTGAAAAATCCGCGGATTCTTTTGTGGTTTCCTGTTCTTTCATATGTATAATCCTCCGTAGGGCGTACCGACGGGCGACGCGGATTTAAAGCTTTATGCCGTAGCTGCGTCGTTTGTCGGCAGCATATGTATTTTTTAATAAATATATCTGAAAATAATGTCTTGCGGGAAATCACCGAAATTTTTTCCGAAAAGATTCATGCCGCCCACATGGACGGCGTTTTTTTCTACGCCGATTTTCAGTGATAAATACGGCTTTTTGCAATGTTCCAGATTAAGATCGCGCAAGTTTACAAACGATAGAAAATTGCTGTTCAGCGTGGTTTGCGAAGCGTTGATTTTCCAGTTTGTAATCATTCCGAATTGCGTAAGACCGATCGGCCAGTAATCGGGATTCAACAGTCCGCGTCTGCCGCCGAAATCTCCGGGTGAAGTATAGACGCCTAATCGGGTATCGTTTAAAAACACAGAAATATCCGATTTAGAATCGTTGTTATAAAGAGGGGCTTCCGAGCAGACTTCGAATGAAATTTCAATGCCCGTCAGACTTTTTAAATATTGTTTCGGCGGCAACGGCACTCTGTATTCCAAAAGCCCGTGCGTAAACCATATCAGGGAAGCCGCGGCGCGTTCCGGTAACAGAAATACCGAAAGATCGTTGTCGTTGCCGAGCCCACGTGTTGCCGACGCAAGGCCGCACGGCGCGGCAAGATCGAAAAAATCGAAAAACGAGCCGATCGGCAGTTGATATTCTTCGTATTTCAATTGCGGTAAATCCATCGATGGATCGAATAAAAGAATGTTTACGCTATCGAGCATGCGGTAGCAGGTTTTCGATTTTCCCTTAGAGGTGTAGGAAATCTGCGTGGCAAGCAGGCCGGCTTGTTCCAGCAGATTGATATGATTCAGGGTGGTATTCAGCGGCTGTTTGATCTCGTCGGCGATTTGTTTGATCGTCAGGTTTTTATAAGTAAGCAATTTTAAAATTTCCATACGCGCGGGCGAGGAGAGCGCGTGCGCGATCTGTGTGATTTGCTCTGCGTTTTTGGTAATCGAAAGTTCTACGGGTTGAAGCATATCTGTTTCCTTTTTTGCTCGCGGCATTTTTTTTGTAGTATAACCGATTTACGCTATTTTGTCAAGCGAAACAAAGGTACTTCTTGAATAATTGAAATTCTAAAATAATTTTAAGCGTTTTTTTTGAAGTACCGTTGCGACTTTATCAGACGTATGATATAATATTTTCCGTAAAGGATCGCACGGGAAAATTATCGATGAAAAAGCGTGCGGCTAAACGGTATGTACCGTTTAGCGTTTGTTCTGCAAAAAGAAGAAACAAAAGAATTATAGGACGTAATATGAAAGACGAAAAAGAAATTTATTACCCCGAGCTGAGAGCGCGGCGGAAGATCCGGCAAAGCGTGTGGCTGAGCGGCGCGCGGGGCGATTATATAAAAAGCGTAAAGACAATATCGGTAAGTATAAAGCGGATATAAGATAGCGGATAAAATTGAAGTGCGATGAAAAATGTGATATAATATAACCGTGAGGATTTTATAGGGGAAAAAGGATTTCAAGCGATTTTCATGATTTTTTTTGACGAGCATACAAAAACGTTTTATCTCGAAAGTAAGAATGTATCGTACATATTCTGCGTAAACGAATGCGGATTTTTAAACCACCTGTATTACGGCAAGCGCATTTCTCGTGAAGACCTTTCGCACACGGTGTATCTTGTGGATCGCGGGCATGGCAGCAATATCGCGGGAAAATGGCGGGATAAATCGCTGAACGTGTACGCAAACGAATGTCCCGCATACGGCAGAAGCGATTATCGCGAAAGCATGCTTGCTTTTGATTTTGACGGCGTGCGCGTGGGCGATTTCGTGTATTCGGGGTATACGATTTACGATAAAAAACCCGAGCTCGAAGGGCTGCCTTCCGTGCGCGGCAATCAGACGCTTGAAATTATTTTGAAAGACGATCTGCATGGCGCGAAAGTATCGCTTTACTATACCGTTTTCGAAGATTTGCCGGTGATTTTGCGACATGCGAAAATAGAAAACGAGAGTGAAAAGCCGTTTATTCTCGATCGCGTGTATTCGTTTTGCGTGGATATGCCGGATAAAGAATGGCAGGCAATCACGCTGCCGGGCGCGCATTTGCGCGAGCGTTTTGCAGAAAGAGTTTCGCTTTCTCACGGCACGTTTACGATCGACAGCAACCGCGGGGTTTCTTCGGGACAGATGAATCCGTTTCTCGCGCTCGTGCGAAAAACGACGAACGAGAAGCAAGGCGAAGCATACGGGTATAATTTTGTGTACAGCGGCGATTTCGCGCTGAAAGCGCAGATCGAGCAGAACGAAGAATTACGTATCGTTGGCGGCATTAACGATTACGATTTTTCGTGGGAATTGCAGCCTGGAAAGAAATTCGTAACGCCGGAAATCGTGATGACGTATTCGGATAACGGTCTTGGCGGAATGAGCCGCGCGTTTCACGATTTATATCGAGAATACCTTGTAAATCCCCGTTTTTCTTTTCTTCCGCGCCCGATTGTTATCAATAACTGGGAAGCCACGTACGCCGATTTCGATACGGAAAAACTTTGCGCGATTATCGATGGAGTGAAAGGCACCGGCATCAATACGTTCGTGCTTGACGACGGCTGGTTCGGCGCGAGAAACAACGATTGCTGCGCTTTGGGTGACTGGCGCGTGAACGAGAAGAAAGTAAATCTTCAAAAAGTAGCCGATTACGCGCACAATAGCGGAATGAAATTCGGGCTTTGGTTTGAGCCGGAAATGGTGAGCGAAAACAGCGATTTGTATCGCGCACACCCCGATTGGGCGATCGGTGTTCCCGGATTAAAACCTTGCCCGGGGCGCAGTCAGCTGGTACTTGATTTAACGCGGAAGGAAGTACGCGATTATATCGTGGAAAGCGTGAGCGAGATTTTAAAAGCCTACCCGATCGACTACGTGAAATGGGATATGAACAGAACGCTCACCGATAATTATTCTGTAAAGCTCGGTAAAAACGGCAAAGAAACGCATCACAGATACGTTCTCGGACTGTACGATCTTTGCGAACGGCTGATCAACGGCTTTCCGCAGGTGTTTTTCGAAGGCTGCGCGAGTGGCGGATGCCGGTTCGATCCCGGTATGCTGTATTATTTCCCGCAGGTTTGGGCGAGCGATAATTCCGACGCGTACCTTCGCACGATTATTCAGTACGGCACTTCGTATTGCTATCCGCTTGCAACGCAGTCCTGCCACGTATTGGTATGCCCCAATCACCAGAGCGGCAGAGTGACGCCGTTTTCTTCGCGGGCGGCGGTGGCGCAGCTGGGGGCGACGGGGTACGAATTAGATCCCGCAAAACTTTCCGCCGGGGAAGTTTCGGCAATCAAGGCGCAGATTGCGCGTTATAAAGAGATAGAAACGCTGGTGTTATCGGGGGATTTGTATCGGCTGAATAATCCCTTGGAAGAAAATTTATTCGCCGAAATGCTTGTATCGAAAGATAAAAAATTTGCAGTGCTTACGATGATGAAGCCGATTTATCTGCCCAACGACAAGGCGTGCAGGGTGTACCCGGACGGACTGGACGAAAACGAGGCGTATGAAATTCCCGAATTGGATTTGCGCCTTCGCGGCGACGTGATTATGCGTTGCGGACTATTGATCGGCGGTTTGTGGGGCGATTTTTCTACAAGAACGCTGACGTTTAAAGCGCAGAGATAAAAAACAAGGGAACGGTTTTTTAATAGCTTGCTATTACCCTTTTTTCGTTCTGTTAACAAACAGAACAGAAAACTCGATCAGAAAGGGAAGAAAACGATGAGAAAATCGAAGAAGGAAAACGCATATTTTTTACACGGCGGCGATTACAACCCCGAGCAGTGGCTGCAAACGCCCGAAATTTTGCGGGAAGATCTGCGCTTAATGCAAAAGGCGCGGTGCAATACGTTTTCGGTGGGGATATTTTCGTGGGGATTTCTCGAACCGGAAGAAGGGAAATTTGATTTTTCTTTTCTCGATGACATACTCGGAAATCTCGGAAAAATCGGTGTGAAAGTCAATCTTGCCACGCCGAGTGCGGCAATGCCGTACTGGCTTTGTGCCAAATATCCCGAAGTAATGAAAGTGAATGTGGACGGGGTGCGGGAAAAATTCGGAGGCAGACAGAATTTCTGCCCGACTTCGCCGAAATATCGCGAAAAGGTGCGCGAAATCAACGAAAAACTTTCCGCGCGGTATGGGCAGAACGAAAACGTTTTATTGTGGCATATCTCGAACGAATACTACGGCGAGCCGTGCTATTGCGAGCTTTGCAAGGCGAAATTCCGCGAGTTTTTAAAGCGGAAATACGGCACGATCGAACGGCTCAATCACGAATACTGGACGGCGTTCTGGAGTCATACGTATTCTTCGTTCGAAGAAATCGAGCCGAACGGCATAGCGGGGCTTGCGCTGGACTGGCGGCGGTTTACAAGCGAAAATTATCGCGATTTTATGAGGGAAGAGATTGCTGCGGTGCGGAAATATTCCGCGAAAAAAGTTACCACGAATATGCTCCCCGGCATTTATGAGCTTGATTATTCTCGTTACGCGGACGATCTCGACGTGATTTCGTTTGATAATTACCCCGCGTGGCACTCGCCTAAGCATTTGCACGAAGCGGCGGCTTCGGCGTTCTGGCACGATTTTTTCAGGTCTTTGAAAAACGCGCCGTACCTTTTGATGGAAAGCTCGCCCGGGCTTGAAAACTGGAAGCAATACAACAAGCTGAAAGAGAGCGGCATGGATAAGCTCGCCTCGATGCAGGCGGCGGCGCACGGCAGCGACGGGGTATTGTATTTTCAATGGCGGAAATCGCGCGGCGACGCCGAGAAATTCCACGGCGCGGTAGTAGATCACGAAGGCAGCGAAAACACGCGGATTTTCAAAGCGGTACAGGGAACGGGCGAAACGCTTGAAAAAATCGCCGGAATCGCGGGAACGGGCGCAAAGCGCGCGGAAGCTGCGATTTTGTTCGATTGGGAAAATATGTGGGCGTTTGAAAGAAGTCAGTTTGCGGGGCGGAAGAATTATCGCGGCGACGTGATCGAAGCGTATAAATTTTTCTGGAACAACGCTATTCCTTGCGACGTGAAAAACCCGCGCGACGACTTATCGGGGTATAAGCTTGTTATCGCCGTCGATTTGTATATGGTAGATAAAGCGGTGGAAGAAAATCTTTTATCTTACGTGCAGGGCGGCGGCACGCTGTATGCGAAGTGCTTTTTGGGTATGGCAAACGAAAATGATCTCTGCCATCTTGGCGGCTTCCCGGCGGGAAAGCTCAAAGAAGTTTTCGGAATATGGAACGAGGAGCTGGATACCCTGTACCCGGGCGACGAGCGGAAAATTTCGGCGGACGGCAAAGAGTATGCGGCGAACGTATACGAAGAACATATTCGCGCTCGGAGCGCAAACGTGTTTGGAAAATATACTGACGGAATGTTTGCGGGCGAGCCGTGTTTTACGGAAAACGCGTACGGGAACGGCACGGCGTATTATCAGGCGTTCGCGGGAGAAAACGGCGGCTTTGAAAGCGACGCGTTTGACAGAATCTGCAAAGATCTCGGCATAGAAAGCGTGTGCGACGGCGTGAGAGAAAAGCCGCTCGGCGTAACGGCGCACATGCGGACGGACGAGAAAACGGAATATCTTTTCATAGAGAATTATACGGATGAGCAAAGCGGGGAAATCGCGCTTGCAAAGCCGTATGAAGATATGGAAACGGGCGAAAGGGTAACGAGCGTGAATCTGCCGCGTTTCGGCGTGCGGATACTGAAAGCAGGGAAAAACGGGTGAAATAATGGCGAGCGAAACGGAAAAAAATTATCCCGAGCCGAGAGCGCGGCGGAAGATCTGGCAAAGCCTGAACGGCGAATGGCAGTTTAAATTCGGGGACGGCGGCGCATACGATTTAAAAATTCTTGTGCCGTACGCGTATCAAAGCGCGGCGAGCGGGATCGGCGATCATAGCCGCCGCGAAATCCTGTGGTACAAGCGCAAATTCGAGCTGACGGAAGAAATGCAAAAATGCAAGACCGTATACCTGAATTTTCTTGCGGCAGACTACGAATGTACGGTGTATATCAACGGGCAATTCGCGTTGTATCACGAGGGCGGTTACGGCGGTTTCGGCTGCGATATCCGCCCGTACATAAAAGACGGGAAAGCACAGGAAATCGAAATTCGCGTGTACGATCCGTATACGAAAACGTATCCGCGGGGCAAACAAAGTTGGAGCGAAACGCCGTCCGGGTGCTTTTACTATGCTACGTCCGGAATCTGGCAAAGCGTATGGCTGAGCGGCGCGCGGGGCGATTATATAAAAAGCGTGCGGTTTGAAACGGACATAGAAAAAACGCAGGCGTGTGCGTACGTGGAAACGATCAACAGAGAAGCGGACGAGATAACGGCGATCGTAAAAACGCCGCACGGCGGCGAAAAGCGGTTTTCTTGCACGGCGGGCGAGAACGGGCGTTTCGAATTGAGCATGGCATTTGAAAAGCCGTGTTGTTTTGCGGATATACACCTTTGGACGGCGGCGTTCCCCAAACTGTACGAAACTACGCTGCAACTCAGAAAACAGGGCGAAGTGCTTGACGAAATCGAAACGTATTTTGCTTTTCGAAAAGTACGTACGGAGAACGGACGCGTGCAAATTAACGACGAAGCGGAAGAGCTGAGAATGGTGCTCAATCAAGGGTATTTCGAAGGATACGGACTTACCGCGCCGAGCCCCGAAAGTTACAAAAACGATATACTGCTTGCGAAAAAGATGGGATTCAACGGGATGCGGATACATCAGAAAGCGGAAGATCCGTGGCTGTATTATTATGCGGATACGCTGGGAATGTATCTGTGGGCGGAAACGCCGAGCGCGTACGAATTCACGCCGGAAACCACGCAGGCAACGCTCGATTTACAGCAGCAAATCGTAAAACTGGTGTACAATTCGCCGAGCGTGATCGCGTACGTGCCGTTTAACGAAAGCTGGGGCGTAAAAGAAATACTGCACGATAAGCGGCAACAATCGCTTGCAAAGGCGGCATACTTTCTGATAAAATCGCTGGACGATACGCGGCTTGTGATCACGAACGACGGTTGGGAAAATCTCGGAGAATCCGATTTAATCGGCATACACGATTATTCGAAGTACGGCGACGAGTTTGCGGAAAAATTCGGAGGTATGAGCGAAAGCCTTGTACCTGCGGGAAGAAGAGTGATGGCGCAGGGAGAGCGGTTTACTGGTCAGCCGATCATGCTGTCGGAATTCGGAGGGGTGGCGCTGGCGACGGACGGCGGCTGGGGGTACAACGGAGCGGAAAGCGGCGAAGAGGCGTTTATGGCGCGGCTGGAACGGCTGTTTAAAAACGTGGCGGCGTGCGATTTTTGCGGTTGGTGCTATACGCAGCTCACCGACGTGGAACAGGAAACGAACGGACTTTTAAACGCGGCGCACGAGCCGAAATTCGATATAAGCAAAGTGCGCGGGATTATTGAAAAGTACGGCAAAAAATTCTATTAAAATCAATTCAGGAGAAAAGAAAATGAGAAAAAAGACGATGACAAAAGCGATGAGCGGCACGCTTGCGGCGGCAACGCTGTGCGCGGCGTTTGCGGGATTGGCGGGTTGCGGCGGAAAATCTTCGAACGAAGTGCGGTTTTATTTAAGCGGCACGAATTCGCAGATGGAAATGTATTTCAAACTGACAGACACGTTCAACGAAACGTACGGGAAAGAAAACGGCATAAAAGTAAACGCGGTGGAAATGCTTGCGGGCGCGGACATAACCGCGCTTCTCGGCTCTTCAAACGCGCCGGACGTTTTAATGGTGAGCGACGACAGCTATAAAAAATACGTAATCGGCGGGTATTTCGCGGATATTTCCGATATAAAAGATACCTATACGAATATCGAGCTCGGCGACATTGCGCCGACGGCGATCAACCGTCTGTATTACAACAAAGAAACAAACACTTCGAATACCACCGATCCGCTGTACGCGTTGCCGATTGATTCCTGCCCCACTGCGCTTTACTATAATAAGGGCTTGATGGAAAAGGCGGGGATAATCGTGATTTCGGTGGACGAAAAAGATCTCGAAAAGTGGAACAATAATGAAATCGCGGATAATTACGGCAAGAAAAAGAGCGATTACGCGAAGTTAAACGGCGTAACCGTGCCGAAGAAAGGCTATTACAGAAGCGAAACACCGTATTATTTCACCGAACTTTCGGAAGGATGGGTTGTTCCCGCGGAAAAAGAAATTATGGTATTCAACAACCGAATCGCGATGAACTGGGATGAAGCGGAAGACCTGGCGATGTATTTTACGGCGGCGTACAACCCCGGCGAAAACGGAAGATCGAAATGGGGTACGACTTACGGGTATTTCACGGAAACGTGGTTTAATTACGGCTGGACGGTGGGCGGCGACTGCTTATACGATTTAACGGGCAAAGGCGACTGGAATTTCGGACTTCTCGATCCTAACCCGAACTATATCGTGAAAGAAGGCAAGACGTTTACGGGAAGAACGGGCACGGAATACAAAGCGGGTGAAACGATCGCGTTTTACGATAAGATGCAGGCGGCGGAAAACGAAGTGCTTGTGCCGGACGACAAAGGCGGGTATAAGCATGCGGACGGCAGCGAAGCGGGGATCTGGGAAGCGATTGCAGCCGAAATGAATAAGGGTGAAGACAGCGCGCTTATCGAGCTCCCTTCCACGCGCACGGCGTTCAAGCGGTATTTAAAACTCGGCAGCTCGAAAGAGGCGTTCGTAGAAGATTCGCGCGGCTTGAATATTTCGCCCAACCCCGCGCAGATTACGGATATCAACCCGATTTATAAGCAGTTTTATACGGGGGATATTCTGTGTTTTGCGGGCGAATCGCAGTTGATGCAGGAAATCGCGCAGTATGCCGAACAATATAATTGCGAGTGGGACGTAGCTCCGCTTGTGCAGTATAAAAAATACGCCGATCCCGCCGACCCGGATTGCGACGAAGTGGAGGCGGCAGGCGTTGCGGCAGGACACAGCCGAAACACGAATATGGGAGTAAACAGCCGTTCGAAGAAGCAGGAAGCGGCGAAACAGTTTGTAAAATGGGCGTGCGGCGGAGAAGGGCAGAAAGTGCGCGCGAACAACGGATTTTTCCCTTCACAGCCGTCTTTGAAAAGCGAATTGAAATTCACGGGAAGTTACACGCCGAAAAACGTGAATGTGTTTGCGGAAGCTCTGGAATATCAGCGCCCCGGCGATTGGTGGTATATGCCGAACACGCTGTGGGTGGAAGCGTGGTGTATCGATTTGAACAACAACGTGAGAAACAACACGAAATCGTTTACCGACTGGTATCCGGAAGCGATATCGAAAACGAATAATACGTTGAAGAACTACAAGAATTACGAAAGATAATACGGGGGCGAGGAATGAGATATAAACAGTGGTGCGAAATCGCGCCGCGTACGGAGCAGCAAAAGCGCGCATATAAACTGAAAATCGTGAAACAGAACGCAGTAGGCACAAGTATGGTGATTCTGCCGTTTTTAGGCTTTCTCTGTTTTACGCTTTTCCCTATGCTTTTATCGCTCGCGCTTGCGTTTTCGCATCTGCAATCCGCGTTGATTTCGGAAGCGACGTTCGATGCAGGATTTAAAAATTTTATATACGTAATAAAAGACGAATACACGTGGAAAGCGATGCGCACCACGCTTGTATATTCGCTGACGACGTTTTTAAACGTGGCTGTGGCGGTATTTCTCGCAAGCGTGATGAACAGGCATATCTACGGCAAGAAATTCTATTTCGTATTGTTTTTCCTGCCGCAGGTGTGTTCGAGCGTGGCCGTCGCCATGATGTGGCGTTGGGTATTCGCCGAAAACGGCGTGATTAACGCGTTTCGCCTTGTGGGCGACAAGCAGGCGATCGACTTTTTCACGGACGCGAATTATTATATGCTTGCGATTTTCGTGATGAGTGTATGGAAAAACGGCACGAATATCGTGATTCTGCTTTCGGCGTTTTCGGCGATCAATAAATCGTTGCAGGAGGCGGCGCGGTTGGACGGCGCGGACGAAATGCACGTATTCTGGAACGTGACTTTTCCGCAGCTCACGCCCACGATATTTTATCTGATTACGATGAATCTGATTGCTTCGTTGCAGGAACAGGCGTTGTTCCAACTTATCAACACCACGGCAACCGGACCAAATTTCTGGGGACTTACGCTTACGTATCAGATGTACCGGTTGATGAACGTGAATCTGCAATACGGCTTATCCTGCGCGATGTCCTGGTTTATCGGGATATTCATTCTGATTGTTACGAAAATCAATTTTGCGCTGAGCAAGAAATGGGTGAGTTACGATTAAGGGGGCGAAACGATGGAAAACGTAATAGAAAATAAAGCCCCCGTAGGGGCGGAACAACAAACGCCCGCAAAAAAGAAAAAGCCCGTCAAAACGGTTGCTGCGGCGGTGCTCGATCACGTGATCGTGATTATGTTCGCGGCTTTTATCGTAGTGCCGCTGTATATCGTGGTGATTACATCGGTGAAAACCAGCGTGGAAGCGAACGGCACGCACTTTTACTGGTGGCCGCAACAGGGCTTTTCGGTGGAAGGCTATAAAACGGTGCTTACCACCTCGTCTACGGCGCGGAATCTGGTGCGCGCGTTCGGCGTAACGCTCTGGATGTACGTGCCTACGATTATCGTGGGCGTGCTGGTATCCGCGCTCGCCGCGTATGGGTTTGCGAAAGTGGAATTTTTCCTGAAAAAGCCTATATACGGCATTCTGATCAGCTCGCTTACGCTGCCGAATTGCGTGGGCATGATTGCTTCCGTGATTATTTTCGACGGTATCGGGTGGATGGGCACGCCGTTGCCGCTGATGATTCCCAAAATGATGGGCAGCATCGGAATCGTGTTCTTTTTACGGCAGTTTTACGCGGGACTTCCCGACGATTTACTCGGCGCAGCGCGCGTGGACGGGCTCGGCGATTACGGCATCTTTTTTAAAATCGCGTTGCCGCTTTCGTTGCCCGCGGTAGGTTCGCAGTTTATTTTAACGTTCATTTCGGCGTACAACGATTATTTAGGTCCGCTCTATTATCTGCTCGGCTACCCCGAAATTTATCCGCTGCAACTTTCGCTGGCGTATCTTCGTACGGCTTCGAATGCGGACTGGCAACTTTTAATGTCCGGCACGATGGTGGCTACCATACCTATGGTATGCCTGTATCTCGTATCGCAGAAATTTATTCTGAAAGGCGTATCGATCACGTCCGGCTTGAAAGGCTGAAAAGTAAACAAGGAGAAAAATATGAGAATCAAGAAAATTCTGATAGCGGCGATGTCGGTGATGTTTTTATCGCAGGCAACCGCTTGCGCGAAAGCGCCGAAAGCGGAAGGTTTCGAGCTCTCGCATTTCGACGGTATGAATATCGACGAATACGACAGCGACCTATTATGGCGGAACTCTGCGGAAATCGCAAACGACGGTTCGGGCGACGGCGACGTGATGTGGGTGAGCGAAGAAGAAGACACCGTAAACGGCGGCTGGTTTTATATGTATTCCACAAAAGGGGGCGGAGTGCCGAGTACGGCGGACGGAAAAAATCCCACGAAAGAGAACGGCGAAGCGGCGTACTATCCCTACGTGCTTACTTCGCGTTCGCGGGATATGGTGGACTGGGAAATGTGCGGCGCGGTGGATAACTGCTATTCGCTGAAGCTTGGCGCGGATACCTGGGTATCAAGCAACATGTACGCGCCGGAATGTATCCGCAACCAGAAGGACGGCAAGTATTATCTTTACTACACGGCGGCGAGCAAGGTGAACGACGTTGAATTGCGGCGTGCGGGCGCGAGATATACGAGCGATACGGCGTTGAATTCGCGCTTTTATATCGGCGTGGCGGTATCGGAGAGCCCGTGCGGACCGTTCCTGCCGTGTACGAGCGAAAACATGTACGGCGGCGCGGATAAGAAAAACCTGAACGGGTACGTTCTCGATGAAATCAACCCCACGATTTTACTGGACGAAGAGTGCGACGAGCTGTTCTATACGAACGAATTTAAAGCTTCCGTCGATTTCGAAGATCGCGACGAGATTTTTTCGATTATCGACGTATCGCCTTTCTTCGATACAAACGGCGATCTGTATCTGTATTTCTGCCGGCACATGTCCGCAAAAAACCCGGGCGGGCATACCGTGTGGGGTGTGAAAATGAAGGATATGGTATCGCCCGATTACACCACGCTTACGTGTATGATGCGCGGCACGTATACTTCAAGTTTTACCGGCACGGAAATGCTCGGCAATAAAAACGCGTCGCTCGGAAAAAAGTTTGTGCGCACGGAATACACGGGCGATCCCGCGAAAGGCGTGTTCGATCCGGATAAGCCGCGGCACCTTGGCAGAAGCTGGGCAAGCTACACCACGTACGAAGACGGCACGGAAAGCGACGACGGGCAGAACGAATTCAACCTTGTGGAAGCGCCGAACATGATTCAGACGAAAGACAAAGACGGCAAAACCGTGTATGTGTGTTCGTACGCGATGGGCGGCGTAGACCGCACGTCGGGCGACTATGATTGCAAAGCGGCGTATAGTTATCATCCGCTTGAAGGGTTTATCAAGCCGAACGTAGAGGACGGCGCGTATATTTTAGGCGTAGATCCTTCGGTGAACGATTTCATGAGCAATCTCGGACACGTATCGTTTGTGGAAGTCGGCGAAGAGATATGGATCGCGCACTGGCAGAGACAAACGCCGTTCGGCGGACTCGATCAGGGACGGCTTTACGCGCTTTCTTCCTGCTCGATGCAATATATGGAAAACACGGGCATTTATATGCCGATCGCAAACGGACCGACTACTTCGTTGCAGCCGAAAACGGAAGCGGCAACGGGCTATAAAAACGTGGCGAAACAAGCGAAAATTACGGCGAAAAACGGCAGAGGCGATACCCTGAAATATTTAAACGACGGCATGCGGGTAACGCGCGGCGAGTTCGCGGATAGAGAGTTCCGGGCGGAAAAGAAAGATAAAACCACGGAAATCACGCTCACGTTCGATACGCCCGTTACGGTGCGCGGTGTGCTTGTGTACAACTCGTATTCCACGAACAACGCGTTTAAAAATATTTCGCTGATACAGTTTAATCTGGCGGAAACGCCTTTGTGGCATACGGGCGGCGAAACGAAATGTTACATAAAAAATCTGCCGTACAACGCGGCGGCATACGTAACGGGCATGGGCAATTTGCAGCCGGGCAGCGCGGCGGTGGCTACCTTCAACGAAATCAAGGTGAACAGCATTACGATTTTCGTACAGAAAAGCGATTTGTACAACGATCAAGGAGAGTTGAAAATTTCCGAAATCGTGGTACTCGGCAAATAAAAAGGGGAAAAACGATGAAAACAAAAACGAAACTCTTGTTGGCAGCCGCGCTTTTTTCCGCAGCGTTCGCATGCGGGGCGGCAGGCTGCGCCGAAAAGGACACAAGCGCGGCGGAAAGCGAGCCGTACGAATACGCGTTCAATAAGCCGTTTGCCGGCACGCCGGACGAAGATATGAAAATTGACGGCATTTTAAACGAAGCGGCTTGGCAGAATAAAAACTATCTCTCTCAGTCGGTGAAAGGCAAAGAATGGGAAGCCACCACGCATTTCACGAAAAAGGGCGTGTATATCGCGGTGAAAGCCACCGACCCGAAAATGTCGTATCGCACGCGGTTTACAAACCGTTCTGCATTTAACATATATCTTTGCAAAACGGGTACGGAAACTTACGATATTCAAACGCTTGCTTATCACGAAGGGCGGTGTTTTCAGTTCCAGCTCGATCCGTACTACTGCCGCTCGAAAAACCGCGTGCCGTACTATTACAAGGCGCACGTAGAGGGCGAGCTGAATACGGAAACGGAATGTACGATGACGGCGGAGCTTTTTCTCACGTGGAAAGACTTGTATTATACCGAGGCGGAACTCAGCGAAAACGGCTACCCCGAAGATATTCAGATGTACGTGAATTACAGCGGGGAATCCACCGAAGTGCTCGGCACGTGTCTGTGGCGCGAAGAAACGTATTTCCGGTTTAATAAAGACGGCTACGCGGGAGAAATACGGGGTGAAGATTTCGGCAGTGTGGAAAACGGCGTGACGGCAACCGACCGTTGGACGAAAAACGAAAACGGCAATTTATACACCACCGCGGGCAAAACGCAGATTATCTGGCTGAAAAACGCGTACGCGAAAGACTTTATGTTTGAAGCCGCGTTAAAGCCGCTCGATAAAACCTCGGACGGCTCGGAGATTAAGATTCGCGGCGATAAAGTATACGGCAGATTCGGGTTGCTCACCGAAAATTCCAACGCAGATTATTCGGTGTATTCTTCCGTGGCAAGCGGCGCGCCCGCTACGCTGCAACTGCAAACCTGCCGCCAGATCGATTCGTTTCACTGGCAGAATAAAATCGGCATTTCGGGCGGCAATATCGCTACGGGTATCGGCGAAGATTTCGTCACCTTCCGCGTGATCAAGCAGGGCGATATGTTCTATTATTTCTACGGCGACACGTACTGGAAAAGCGAGCGTATTCAGGACTTGCAGGATAAAGTATATTGCGGCATTTACACCTCGCAGGGCGTGGAAATTCTCGATTATAAATACGAAAATTTCGAGGGAAAGGAAAGCGAACTCAAAGCGGAACTGTCCAAATATATGTATTTCGTAAGCGTTCCCGGGGCAAGCACTTACGGAAACGTTACGGGCAGCGCGTACGCAGTGCCGAAAGGCGAAGAAGTTACCGTTTCGTTCGTTCCCGCCTCCCGTGGCGTGCTGACGCAAATCGGCATGAACGGCGAGGATAAATACGACGAAATCACGGCGGCGATGAACGACGAATGCGAATACACTTTCACGCCGACGGGCGACGTAACGTTTACCGCAACATTCAAAGCGTTTAACAGAGCCGATCTTGTGCGCACGACGGTTGCATACAAAGATAAAAACGGCGAGCTTGTAAAAGACGGCACGTATAAAATCTACGGCAGCGAAAAACACCTGTTCTATCAAGGTATCCCCAACGATTCGGGCTATGTGATCGTGTATCTCCCCAAAGAAGGCAGCTACGAAGTGGACGGCAGGGCGATTGAAACCAACGGCAATTATCGTTTAGTTACAACGTTTTCCGGCTATCACGAAAGCGAAGCCGAATTTACGCTGAACGACACCGTAACCTCCACCGATATCAACGGCAAAGAAGAGAGCGTGGCAACCACGAAGAGCTTTACGAAGGTGATCGATGTGAGCGAAAACGCGTGGGGCAACGTGCAGGTAAACGGTAAGAAACTTACGGGCAGCGGCACGCTCGATTACAACGAAACCACCGGCAATTACTACGTGGAAAATCGCAGTGTTACGCAGTACTACAAGCACATGAAAGGCACAGATTGGCAGGCGGACGTAACGATCGACATCACGAACGCCGTGAAAAACGATCTCGCGGGCATTTTAATCACCAACGGCAAATACACGGTGATTTTGAAAGTTAATCTCGAAAATTGTGGCGTGATGATCGCCACCGGCAGCGGCGCTACCAATTCCGTTCCCGGCAGAGAGCTTCTGCTCACGGGATTTAAGAGCGGCGTTACGATACGTCAACCCGCCGCGGGCGCAACGGACGGCTCGGGTAAGTTTACGTTCCGCGTGAGAAAGAACAATAATTCGATTGTGATCGGCGAAGTTTCCGAAAACGGCGTCGGTACGCCGCGCGCGTGGCTCGATGGGGCAGGCTTGCACCTTGCCGAAGGCTCGAAGATCGGCTGGGGCGAAGCGAGCAAAGCCGCAATCGACGCCGACCTGCAAAAAATGTTTATGTACGAAAGCGAAACGGCAATCGGCGTCCGCGCGTACTGTCAGAAAGCCATTCGGGCGGAATTTTCGATCGACTTCACAAAATTCGATAAAAATTCCGGCGGATTGATCTGGGACGGCAAGTGGGGCGATTTCACCCCCGATCGCGACGGCACGAAAATCGACTGATCGCGGCGGCGTTTGGGGCGCGGCAATATCCGCGTAAAAATATCACGGCACGAAGCAGCCGCCTGAAAATGCAATCGTTCGGGCGGTCTGCCAAAAAGAATTTTCTTAGAGGAGGAAGGATGCAATGAGAAGTAACAAAAAACGGTACGAAAGTCCGCAAGCGACTTTCAGACAATTCTCGGACGATCGCGAGATTGTCCGCACAAGCGGTGGCAACGCGAAATTGACGTGGGGTGAATGGGGAAATTGGGAGGAAAATCGCGACAATACCTACATTCAAGGGAAGGAAATTTAAGAAAGGAGGAAAAAATTATGAAAACCAAAACCAGAAACATTTTAGCGGGTGCGGCGGTTGCCGTGCTGCTCGGCGGCGCGTTCGGCGGTATCGCCACGCTTGGCAATCATAAAGCCGTGGCGGAAGGTCAGGAAAGCGCTTTGGATTTGCTTAACGGCTTCACTTGCCCGGGTGCTTCCGTGTATATTTCAGGCGCGGGCGAGAGTATCGCAAAACAAATGCGTTTTGTACTCAATCTCGATGCGGCGCAGGCGGCATACGCCGACGAAGCTCATACGGCGGGCGTAGTGGTTTTGCCCTACGATTTGTACAGAAAAAACAATCTTTCCGAGCTGACGAAAGATAGCGAAATCGCTTCGAAAGTAGACGTGAAGTGGGAAAAACAAGAGAACGGCAGCTATACTTCGTATGCCTATCTCGACGCAACGCTGATTCCCGCAGGACAGGAAAACAGAACGCTTGTGGCGCGCGGGTATATCGACGACGGCACAAACGTGTACTACACCGAAGAAGTGAAAGCTTCTATGGCATACGTGGCGTGGAAAAATATCGGTATGAATGAAGGCGCGTACGATACGCAATTAAAAGAATACATGGGCGAATATACGCTTACTTACGGCGCGGGCGAAACCGAGAAAATCGGCGGCCTGTATTACGGCGATACCTTCTATACGCAGCTGCCCGCACAGGTCGGCGGATACAACGTAGTTCAATGGTATTGGGACGAAGCAAAAACACAGGAAATCAAAGCCACCGATTACGCCACCGGCTCGATGACGATTTACTACGAGCTTGAAAAATTCGACGTAACCGGTACGATTTCCTGCGCGGACGGTATTGATTTAACGAAAGTGAAAGTGTACGTAAACGGCGAAGATACGGGCGCGGCGGTGAGCGAAAGCGGCAGTTTCAGCATACAACTTCCCGCAGGTAAGCACGATTTTGTATTCGAAACCGAAGGGTATATCGCGTATGCGGACGGCGTAGAAGTAAGCGCAACCACCGAAGCGATCAACGCAACGCTGAAAAAAAATACGTATGCAATCGGCAATTATAAATCCGAGAAAGTTAATTCGGAAGTTACTTATGATAAAAACGCCGCGCTTGACGGCTCGGTTACCGTCAGCGGGAAAGTAAGCGATTATTCGTTGCCGCTGCCCAACGCTGCCACGGCAGATGAAGCGGAATATAATTTCAGTATGAAAAATTTTCCGTGGGTAGGTAGTGACTATAATGGCTTCTACGGACTTGCGCTGACGAACGGCAATGTTTCGGTAAGCTTTTCGTTCAGCCGTTGGGAAAATTTGCGTGTGCGCATAGGCGATAAAGAAGTAGGATATGCCGGATATAACGAAACGAATTACGGCTACTTCGGCGGTTCTCAGAGAGGATATAAGATTATCCGCACGAGTAATGCGCTGTACCTGTACGTGAATAAAATTATCGCTCTTACGATCAATGCGGACGGCATCACGTTGCCTTCGGCGTGCAAAGTGAGTTGGGGCGAGGATAACGCAACAGCCATGAAAGACCTGATCATGCAGAATTTTATCGGCGAAAATAAAGAAATTGCCCCGATGCTTTTCTACGTGGCGCAAAATGTGAGCGATCAAAGCGTTCGCAGTATTACATATACGTATTCTATGGCAAAACTCTATGCCGTTTCGGGTACGATTTCGGCTGCCGATGGCGTTGATCTTACGGCTACTTCGCTGACGGTGGACGGCATTTTCACGCCGATTTCCGTGCAGGAAAACGGCTCGTATAGCGTTTTGATTGCGGAAGGCAAGCACACGCTTGTATTCGCCAACGGCAAACACGGCGCAACGAAAGAAATTACGGTTGTAAACGGCGAAAATATTGCCGACGTTCAGCTGAAAGACGGCACGTGGCTTGCGGGTAAATACGGAAACGTGGCGAGCAATAATACGCCCGAATTAAACGAAAACGGCACGTACACCGTAAGCGGCATAGATCAGATGATTATCTTCCCGAATACTGCTACCAGCAATTCGTTTACGTATGAAGTTACGGTAAGCAATATTACGAGAACAAACGATGAAGCTGTTATAGGAATTTGTCTTACCGACGGGAATAATAAGCTTACCGTGGGTTGCAGACGGTGGGGACAAATTCAGGTTTGTATGGGCGCAGGAACAAACGAACAAAACAATGCTTGGTATTATAATGGCGTAAATACGACGGATAAAGTTGTTTATAAATTCGTGGTAGATAAAGTAAATGCGTCGGTTTCGTTCTATATAGGAAGTAGTTTGATATTTGCATTCACGAAAGATGCGTTCACGGTATTTGACGGCATTTCAAAGTTGGATTGGGGCGATAGTTTAACGTCGGTATACGCTGAAAAAATCGCAGGTTTCTTCGCCGAGGGAGCGAAGATAGCGGTAGGTATTAACGGTGCGTTTAAGTATAGCGCAACGGCAACATATGCTTGCAGTCTTTCGGATAACTGATCGGTTGCGTCAATTACAGGCGGGGCTGCCGCATAAAAAACGGCAGCCTTAACAGCTCGCAACGAAAAGAAATCATAAAGGGAAATGGTGAAAACATGAAAAAGTTTTTAGCGAAAATATTGGTGATCGCCGCGCTTGTTTCCGGTATGGCGTTTGCATTTTCGTCGTGTTCTTCTCAGGGCGAAAATTATATTAACTGGTATCAAAAGCAGCCTTCCGAAGACAACGATAAAAATAACGAAAACGAAGATAAAAACGATCATAACAACGATAAAAAAGACAATAACGGCGGCGGAATCTGGACTCCGCCCGTGAAAGAATAACTTTACAAATCAGCGAAGCGTTCCGTTCATACGACGTAATCGACGTTATGTCCGAAGCCACCACGCTCGATCGGCTTTCGTATATATTGAAGAGCGCGAAAGGCATAGTAAACGCCGAAGACGAGCCGTATATCGCGGCTTCGCTTGGTTGCGCGAACGGGATTATGCGTTCGCCGGCGAGCAAGGAACACGTATACGCGGGCGATCGTTTGCAAGAGAGCGTAGCGGCGGTGCGGTGGCAGCGTGAAGTGCCGGCATTCGCCGGCGGCGTAATCAGGGAATCGGAAGAATTGCTGCCCGATACGATGCTGATTAAAAAAACGTGGTTTGCGCCTGCCGTAGGAAAGAGAGTTACGCAGAACGCGCCCGCGGTGCTTGCGAGAAACGCGGCGTTTCCGCGCGTGATCGGGGATCGCAAACCGTACGTAACCTGCTGCGCGTTTAATAAAGACGTGTATGCCGTAGCTACGCATAAGCGCGACGTAGACGGCGAGATAAACGATCTTTGCGAAGTGATTTGCGATAACGTCGGCGCGCCCGTAAAAATCGGCGTGTTCGGCGAGTTTAAAAGCCTTGAATTTGTGCCGTCGCGCAAGGTTGAAAGCGCGGTGATTCGTTCGCTGTTCGACGAGCGCACCGAGATGCTTGAAATCGGCGCGGGCGATCGCATCCTGCTTTCGGGGCGGACGATCGGAAACTTTGCTTCGAAGACAGACGAATCGCGCCCCGCGTTTGTAATCGACGTGGCATACCGCGACTGATCAAAAAGGCGAAATGTATTCGCGGAATGCTTGATCGGCACAGGTATAAAAATACGGAAAGTATATTAAACGAGTGGAATTATCTTATGATAATGGCTATAAAGTCGGAGTTTTTTCGTATAACATATTATTGGGAGATTATCTGAAAGATCAGTTTTCCCCAAAGAAATACCCGAATATTATAGTCGGTGCAATATTAGAGTGGTTGTTATCATACTGCAAGGAATTGAAGTTGGTGTCTCAAAGCTTTGATCCGAGACTTTTGCCGATAGATGAAAGACAAAGATTTTACAATCATGATATCTATAAACTCGCATTAAAAGCATTTCAAACAAGACCATTAGAATTAGATGTATTGATTTTAGACGAAGCTCAGGATTATGTCGAGCCGAATAAATTGGTGTTATTGTCATTGATGTTGAAAAATAATCTGGCAAGAGGAAAATGGTATATGTTCGGGGATTATATCAATCAATTGATATTCGATTTTTCTGTATATGAAATGAATGTTAAACAGTATTTAAAAGCGATGGGGGTTGATAATTACCTGGATAAAGAGTTGTCTAAGAATTGTCGTAATTCGCAAGCTATAGCAAATGAACTGTTAAGATTAACAGGGTTAGATATTCCTGCTTTGCACGAAGATAAATCTGGAAAAGTGGAATATATAAAATACGGAAATAATGACGAAGAAAGTTTGTTGTTTGAGAAACTTTTGGATACATTGCTTAACGAAGTAAAAATAAAACCGGAGCAGATTACAATATTAACAAATTGCCCCTACGAAGAGTCTTATGTGATTGGGTTATCAAAGTATAATAAGATAATTAAAAAGTATGAAGAGCGATGTGTGGGCTTTATATCATATGCAGCATTAAGAAGGTTTAAAGGCTTAGAAAATGATATTATTATCATAATGGATTTAAACAATTATATTTTATACGGGAGTGGAAAACCATCTATAAATTTATTGTATACAGGATTATCAAGAGCTGTTTCGTCTTGTTACGTGTTTGAAAATGATAAAGAAAAAGAATTACGTATGTGTGCATATAAAAAAGGGATAAAAGATGTACCATAAAAAAGTAAGTTTGACGATAGCCGCGTAAAGTCTTGATTCAATCGAAAGACGAATTAAATTAAAACAGCATAATCAGAATCGTACAATAAATCCGAAACCATTATTCACGGTAAAACAGGGGTTTGGATAATTATTGTTCGGTTCACCATCCGCTAAAAAACCAGAACACTTTTGTTCGGGTTTGTTTTCTATATTTTGCGAGTATTTTCGGCTTTGGCTTTTTGAATTTCTTTTAATGAGATTTTTTGTTCGTCATCTTTATAATTGCAGGTGATGATCATATAATCGACGAAAAGGTAAATCGTATTTACGAAATAGACTTGTATATAAAAAACAGCAAATATTTGTTTACGGTTTCAAAAACACCGAGCGATAAAAGGGGCGGAAAAAATTTTAGCATCTGATATAACAAGGCGACTTTCAGTATATAAAGAAACGGCAATGGGCTTGCGATTTTTGTCGCAAGCCTTATTTTATGATAAAATCAAGTTAAATCACCTAAATATAAAAATAAATCCGAACCACTCGCTTGTTACAAGTATCCGGTTCGGATTATATTGACTTGGTGCCGCTGACCGGACTTGAACCGGTACGTTCTTTCGAACGAGGGATTTTAAGGCAAATCACGCTATTTTTACATAAGTTTTAGTGCTTAACAACAAAGCGCGAAAATATGCGGTTTTACAATAAAAATCATATAAAGTATAGCTAAAAAGCATAAAAATTGCTTAAACTTATTTTAATAACGGCTTCGCAAAATAATGTTAAAAACAAGCAAGTACCCAAAAGTTCCCAAATTTATTTTCCATGACGCGTATTACGATGATATAACGGTATAAGGGTTGCTTCATTACCATGAATGGTATTGCTTTCCACACAAAAAATTAAAAGAGCCTAAGAAAGAGGATATCATAACGGATTTTAAAAAATTATAAAAATATTCAACAATTTTGTTGTTTCGCAATTTTTATATTTGACTAAATTTGCGAAACATGTTATAATGTAACAAGTCGTGATATTGTTTGAGGAGATTTTTATGAAGCTTATTGAGAGGAACGTTTATCTTGCTCAACTGAAAAACGTTATGGGAACTCCGGATATAAAGGTAATAACCGGAGTTCGCCGTTCCGGAAAATCAAAATTGATGGATACTTTTATCAGATATGTCCGGGAGCAGACCGATAGTAATATTATCCGCGTAAAATTAAACTTAAAAGAATTTGAAAATCTCAAAAAGGGAAATGAGCTTTACAATTATATCGATAAAAATTTTGTTTTGGGCAAACAAAATTATCTTTTCATAGATGAAGTGCAACTTTGCGATGGTTTTGAAACTGTTGTAAACAGCTTATATGAAGAGGAAAGGTTTGACATTTACTTAACCGGTTCTAATGCATTTCTTTTATCAAGCGATTTGGCAACCTTATTCGGCGGACGTGTTTTCGAAATAAGTTTGTATCCGTTTTCTTTTGCCGAGTATCTTGTATATTATCCTCAGAAGGATATAGACGTGGCGTTCGATAAATATGTGGTAGACGGCGGAATGGCAGGTTCCTATCTCTACAAAAATGATTCCGATGCTAAAAAATATTTGGCAGGAATAGTGCGGACCACAATTACAAAAGACATCGTAACAAAATTTAAAATAGAAAACGAAGATCTGTTAAATATGATCGTTGATTTTCTGATGGATAATATCGGCAATAAAACGTCGGTGCGGAACGTTGCAAACACATTGACGTCAAACATATATAAAACAAACGATAAAACATGCGGAGCGTATACAGAATATCTTTGCAGAAGCTTTCTTTTTTATCCTTTTAAACGTTACGACGTGCGGGGAAAGCGCTATCTGGAATCCGACAAAAAATACTATCTTGCCGATATCTCTTTCCGCTACGCAATAATAGGGACGAAGAATGCGGATTACGGACATTTATACGAAAACATAGTCGCGATAGAATTGTTGCGTCGTGGCTATGAGGTTTACGTCGGGCAACTCGGCGAAAAAGAGATTGATTTTGTTGCGCTGAAAGACGGAGCTAAAACTTATATTCAGGTTTGCGATGATCTCTCAAGACAAGAAACGCTGAAACGTGAAGTTACCCCGTTGCTTTCAATCAAAGACGCGTATCCAAAGCTCATCATTGCGCGAACCAAACATCCGGAAAGCCAGATAGAAGGAGTAAAAATTATAGATATTGCAAGATGGCTTATTTCGCAAAATTAAATTTTATTTAAAATCGCGAAATAGAAATCGGCTTTTCGTATAAGGGATATATAACGGCGTGCAGATTGTGCCTGATACTGCGTTGTTTGCGCTTATCCGAACGTCGACGAAATTGAGATTTTCGAGAAATAAATTTTATACGGAGAGAAGAACAAATGATTTACTACGCTACGCAAGAAACAATGGATAGATATAAACTGAAACGCCCGCACGAGATGTCGCCAGGAATAAAGGAATTGTGCGAACAAATCATTGAAAAAGAGCAGGGAAATTCGCTTTACGAATGGGGTGTTAAGCTGTTTTATTTCGACAGAAGAAAGTGCTTGCAGATTGTGCATTTTCTTACAAAAATAACGGTGTTTTTAATCGATTGTAAGGTAAACGAAATCGAAAATGCGGCAAACGCCGTGGTACAGTATTTATTCTATCTTAGTGAATTCAGAAACAATAAATCAAACATTAGCAAACAGCGAGTTCGGGGCAAAGAGTCTGAGAAATCGGATTCTTTTTACTACGGGTAATTATGAGAGAAAGAAATGTTTCCGTTGAAGTATGGTTTGCTGTGAAAAGCCGTGAAGAACAGGCGATGCGCCGGAGATCAAGAATTTAAGAGGTCAATTATCTGTGTAATTCAGATAAGAGCGGTACGATTGTTCTTAAGGCGGGGACTGCTCCGCGGCTTAATTGATCGATAAGAAGTTTTGCCGCCGTGTAGCCGATTCGGAAAGAATTTTGTATGATAGAATCCATGTTTATATTTAAGCGAAGGTTGATTAACAAATTGTTATCGTCGAAACAAACCATTCCGAAATTTTTATCAATGCCTTTTCCGATGGCGCGGGCTGCTCTGACGGCGTTTGCGGCGTTATAGCCCATTTGTAAATGGTCGGAGGAAAGAGAGGGAAGGTTTAACCCCACTAAATTCCGGTCGATCAATATGCATGGTGTTTTTGTATAAAATTGAATATATAAAAATTGTCTGTATTATCAAACTTTTCAAAAAAGTCAAGCGTGATAATAACAATAAAAAGTTAAAATTGTCTATTTTTTTATAAAAGTTGCCATTTTTACGGTAAAAACATTAAAAAGACAAAAAGGGTTCTTGGATACATTACAAGAATTACATGTTTTCTGTTCTGCGCCGAGAAAAAAATTAAAAAGTCTCGATGAAAGAAAAGGCGCACGTGATTTTCGAGGCGCACAAGACATTCTTCTTCGCGTTCTGACCGACGATCGCACACGCCGAGCAGCGTGATGATCGGCGCAATGTACAAAAGCGAAAGCGTTTTCGGGTTTCCGGGGGCAAGTTCGCCCGCGGCGATCAGATCTTTGAAAATGCGCGCGTGATAGTTGATTATTCTGTCTACGTACCGCCTCGAAAACAGCGCGGCGAGTTCGGGCGAGCGGAATTGCTCGATCGTGAGCATTTTTCGGAAGCGCGAAACCACGGTATCGTGCCGGGAATATTCGAAAATCTGCCGCACCTTTTCAAAAAGCGCGGATTCGGCGATTTGCTCGAAATGCGGAAAATCCTGCGGCGCGTTCTGCACGTGGATATTGATTCTGTCCGTGCAGGTCATGCATGCGTTTTTAATCGGCGGCAAGATTGAAAAAATCAAGCTTTACGTGCCGCAGGCGGCGGAGTTTTATAAGCAGCGCATGGGGGGTGAACGTATGCGCGCAGCGAAACCGACGAACAGGGAAACGTTTACCCGATTTATATATGCGCGTAAAATAAAACGATACCGCACGGGGAATGTGCGGTATCGACTGAAACAAAACGTTACGAACGCGGGGATTGCGGTTATTTCAACGTCATGATGATCGCCTGATTGAAATCGCCGAAATTTTTGCCGAATAAATTGATGCCGCCGCGATGCACGGCGTTCTCTTTTACGCCGATCTCAAAAAGCACGGTGTTTTGCTTATGCAATTCAAGCGCGTTGAAATCTATTTCGGACGGCACTTGTTCGCCGTTTAAATAGACTCCGTTTCGTGAAACTTCTACGTTTTTTAATAGTCCGTACTGTGTGCAGGTAACCGGCCAGTAGGCGGGCGTGTACTTTCCGCGCGAGCCGCCGAAATCCCCCGGCGACGTGAACGTGAGAATCTCTTTGCCGTTGATTTTCACCGTGATGTCCGAAGGCCAGTTGATATTATAATTATTCGCTTCCGAACACACTTCGAACGAAAACGAAAGCGAGTGAAATGCTTTGAAATCTTTTGCGTCCGGCGGCAGGGGAAACATGTATCCCAGCATGCCCGTATTAAACCATAAACATTCCGCTTTCATGCGCTGCGGCAGAAAGAACATCGAGGGATTGTCTTTGATGGAAATCGCTTCGGTTGCGCCGAGCATGCCGCACGGCGGCGTTACGCTGCATGCGGAAAACATCCCGATCGGCATTTCCGTAACGAATTTCCGTTCGCCGTCCGCCGAAGTATTCGGCACTTCCGGCTCTAATACGAAGCGGCAAGATAAAATTTCCTGCGCGCAGAATTTCGCTCGATGATGCAAGTAACGCTGCAATCTTTTGCGCTTACCGTGGGCATCGGCACGCCGCTCGGCATACTCTTTTCGTATTATATCAGCAAAAAAATGGGGGGATCGAGACTTTTCCGCGTGGTACTGTTTTTGCCGTCCATTATTTCGGCGATCGTGATGGTATCGATGTATCAGTTTTTCGTAGAACAGGCGCTGCCCGAGCTTGTGTTCAGAATGACGGGCGAGCGAGTGAAAGGTCTGATTGAAAACCCGGATACGCGATTCGGCACGATTATGTTCTATAACATCTGGGTGAGCTTCGGCGTGAACGTTCTGATGTATTCGAATTCGATGTCTGCCATTCCCGCCGACGTTATCGAAGCGGCAAAGATCGACGGCGTATCGGCGGTGAAAGAATTTTTCTATGTGTCTTTGCCGATGGTGTACCCCACGATCGTAACGTTTCTGATTACCGCCGTTGCCACGATGTTCACAAATCAATACAACATGTACTCGTTTTACGGCAGCTCTTCACCTGCGGGCACGGCAAACTACGGGTATTATTTCTTCAACGTTACGCAGGCGGCGGAATCGCGGGCGGAATATTCCACGATTTCGGCGATGGGGCTGTATCTCACGGCGATCGCTCTGCCGCTTACGCTCGGCGTGCGGTATCTTTTGAATAAATTCGGACCGTCCGAAGAGTAAAGGGGGAAAAAACGATGCAAAAAGAAAATGCAAAAGTGCTGAAAACGAAATTTTCCCCTTTTACGATCGTACTTTTAATTGTGCTAGCGGCATACGTGCTTTCCATGTTTACGCTGATCGGCTGGGCGCTTATCACTTCTTTCAAATCGCCAAACGATTTCCGCACGAACGCGATCGGCATGCCCGAAAAATTCGTGTGGAATTATACGTTCGTGTACACGAAGTTTTACGTGAGCGTACTCACGGAAAGCGGCATGGAAGTGGTGTACATGGAAACTATGTTCGTGTACAGTATACTGTATTCGCTCGGGTGTGCGTTTTTTCAGACGCTTGTGCCGTGCATTACGGCATATCTTTGCGCAAGATTTAATTATAAATTTTCGAAAATCGTGTACACCGCGGTGATCGTGGTGATGATTCTTCCGATCGTGGGCAGCCTGCCCGCCGAATTGCAGATGGCTAAAAATACGGGGTTGTACGATTCGATCTGGGGACTCTGGATTATGAAAGCCAACTTCCTCGGCATGTATTTCCTTGTGTTTTACGACGGTTTCAAAGGACTTTCGATGACGTACACGGAAGCGGCGAAGATCGACGGCGCGAGCAATATGCACATATTGCTTGCCATTGTTCTGCCGCTTGTGAAAAATATTTTCTTCACGGTGATGCTTGTAAATTTCATCGGTTTCTGGAACGATTATCAAGTGCCGCTTCTGTATATGCCTTCCTATCCTACGGTGGCATACGGCATGTACAATATGGCGAATACGCGCGAGAACAATCTTTCTTCCGTGCCGATGCGTATGACGGGCGCGATGCTGATGTTCATACCCATATTCACGCTGTTTTTAATTTTTCAGAAACGCTTGCTCGGCAATCTCACCGTGGGCGGCATTAAAGGCTGAAAAATAAATCGATAGAGGAAAAAAGATGATCAATAAAAAGAAAAATAATGCGAAAATAATCAAAATTGCAACGATAGCCGTTTGCGGCGCGCTGGCAGCCGGGGTTACCTCGGGCATTGCGCAAACGAGCTATGCCGACGGCGTGTGGAGTGAAATTTCCCTCGAAAGCGAATACGAGCGCGGCAAAGAGCTTGCAATTCCCGCACGCGCGGTGAGCGTGGGTGGAAAAACAATAGAAGCGAGCGCCGTACTGAAAAAGCCGGACGGCTCGGCAATTTCGAAAAGCAGTGTGATTCTTGATACGGCGGGCGATTATACGCTGCAATACACGGCGGAAAACGGCGGCGAAGTTTATTTCGACGAAGTGAAATTCTCGGTGTACGCGCCGCTCGCTTCGGTGAGTTCTTCGGCGAGCAAAGTAGAATATCAAACGGTGAAAAAAGAGTTTCCCACGAACGGCGGTAAGTCGGATTTCGAAAAATCGGGCTTATACGTGCGGCTTGCGCAGAACGATACGCTCACCATCGAACAGACGATAGACGTTTCTTCGCTTACGAAAGAAGATACGCTGATTGCGCTTTCCGTGATTCCCGATACGATCGGCGAATGCGATTTCGAAACGTTTCATATTCGCCTTACCGACGCGGCCGATCCTGCCACGTATCTTTCGATTGATCTGAACGGCTACCCCGGCGACGGTGCGATTTATCCGTACAGCTATCTTCGCGCGGGCGGCGAAAATCAGACGCGCCGCGGCTACGAAGCGGGCAAAAACACAGTGCATATCGAAAACAAATGGGGCGGCGGCGTAACGCACAGTTTTTACGGCACGTACACCAACCCTTATGGAGCTGAATACAACGATCCCGATTTGAATCAGACGGTGAAAATCCGCTACGACGCCGCCGAAACGGCGGTGTACGGCACAACCGGCGGATTGGTGATCGATATGAACGACGCGAAATTTTTCGACGAATTCTGGAACGGTTTCAAGTCGGATAAAGCGAAGCTCACGATTTCCTGCGCCGATTACACGAAAAGCTCGGCGAATTTTCTTTTGAGCGAAGTGTGCGGCGTAGATCTTACGCAAAGCCGCCTCACGGAAAAAGACGAGCCGATCATCACGGTGCATGCGGACGAGAATAATATTCCGTCCGCGAAAATCGGGCTGCCGTACCGCCTTTTCGACGCGGATGCGTTCGGCTATTACAGCGGCAGCCTGAATGTGACGGCGCGCGTGTACTACGATTATAATTTTCCGGGCAAGGCGGTGAACGTCAGCGTGGTAAACGGCGCGTTTACCCCCGAGAAGGCCGGCTATTATGCGATCGAGTACACCGCTACGGCGTACGACGGCACGTCGGCGAAAAAAGTGATCTGGGTGTATGCGGGCGATATTTCCGCGCCGCATGCGGCGCCTTTCTTTGCCGAGACGCGCGTGGAAGCGGGTACGCTCATCGATCTTACTTCCTCGTACGCGGTGGAAGGCGGCGCGGGCGGCGAAACGGTGCGCATCGAGGCGCGCTGCGGCGATATAAAAATCGACTGCACGAACGAACCGTTCCGTCCCGAAAAAACGGGCGCATGGCAGATTATATACACCGTAACCGATTATGCGGGGCAGACAGGCACGACAATCCTTGATTTCGAGGTATATGCAGGCGAAAAACCGCTGTTTTTATCGGAAGCCGCCGTGCCTGAAGCGATGCTTGCCGGCTCGACATACACGTTTCCCAAACTGTATGCTTCCGATTATTCTTCCGGCTCGCTCAGGCGTGTGGAATGTTTGCCGAAAGTGTACGATAAAAACAACCCGGACGGAAAAACGCTTGCGGACGGCGAAGAGTACGCAGCCGCGGCGGAAAAGAACGGCGATACGGTGAAAATCGTGTATGCGGCGGGCAACGCCGAAAAAGCGTATGAAATTCCCGTGGCGTTTCCGTTCGACGAAAACGGCAGCCTGAAAATCGGAAATTATTTTATCGGCAGCGACATTTCGGCGGAAGTAACCGCCACGGCTTCGGTGATTTCGGCGACGGGCGAAAACGGCGGGTTTACGTTTGCGAACGCGCTTACGGCGCAAAATCTTACGCTGGCTTTGCGCACGCTTTCCGATTCGAAAAAATACGGCGGCATTAAAATCACGCTGACGGACGCGGCGGACGGCGAAAACGCGATTTGCGCGTATCTTCTGGATGCGGGCGGAAAAACGCGATTCGAAACGAGCGACGGCTCGATTCTTGTGGCGGCGGGATTTTCCGACATCGATAAATCGAACGGGCTTACGCTGAAATACGCCGACGGAAAATTCACGCTCGGTACGGCTGCGCTCGGCGTTTCGAAAACGACGACGGGAAAGACTTTCGGCGGCTTTACTACGGATAAAGCGTGGCTGAACGTATCGTTTATCGATGCTTCGACGGGTGCGAAATTCGAAATGCTTTCGATCAATTCGCAGACGCTTATCAATACGAAACGTGACAGAACGGCGCCGGACATCGTACTTTTCGGCGAATACGGCGGCTCGTATGCGTACGGCTCGAAAGTTACGCTGCCGAGTGCGGCGGCGGGCGACGTGCTTGATCCGAACGTGCGCTTTACTCTGTCGGTCACCGATCCGGACGGAAAACCCTGCGTAGCTACGGACGGCACGGAAATCACGGGCGTTGCGCCCGGTCGGTTTGAAATCGAACTTTCCGCGAAGGGCGCGTACCGCGTGGTGTACGAAGCCGCGGATACGTTCGGCGGCAGAACGGCTTCCGTTACGTTTTTAATCACTTCCGCCGATACAAAACCGCCTGTACTGCAATTCGGCGCGGAATGGATAACTGCGGCGAAAATCAACGAAAAATACGTATTCCCGAAAATCGAGACAACCGACGATCTCGGCGGCGCAACCGTGTATATTTCGGTATCTGCGCCCACGGGAAAAACGCAGACGTTGCCGGCAGGAACGGATTCCCTGATTTTTACGACGGCGGGCAGATACAGAATTACGGTGCTTGCGATCGACGAAAGCGGCAATGCGGCGAGTTATACGGCATACGTAACGGTGAGCGAGGACTAAGAAAATGACGAAGAAAAATTGGAGAAAAACGGCGGCGTTGTTTGCGGCAATCTCTTTGTTTTTGTGCGGCGCGGGCGCATGCAGAAAGCGCGGCGGCGAAGATAACGGCTATCAGAGCGGCGGAAACACCGTTACGATCGGGGCGGCGGATACGCATGTGAGCGGCACGCTGCATAAGGTGAACGTAACCGAAAACGCAGACAGAATTTTTGCGAAAAACGGCGTTACGCAGTATAAAATCGCGGTGACGGACGATGCCCGCGCGAAAGAAGCGGCGAATTTCATCGCAAAGCACGTGTACGCGGCTACGGGCGCAAATCTCGAAATCGTGGCTTCTTCGGAAGTGACTTACGAAAAATCGATGAAGTATATAGTGATCGGCGACAGCGCGTTGTTCGCGGCGGCGGGGCTTACGATGCCTTCCGACGATCTGGGGCAGACGGGCTACTATATCAGAACTGCGGGCGACTCCGTGTTTTTGGCGGTGTACGCAAGCCACGGCTATCAGCAAGCCGCGCTTTGCTTTCTGAGGCAGACGATCGGCTACGATATGTTTTCCGCGGATATGGTGGTATACGAAAAGAGCGGCGAAACGCTGCCCGATATGGACATCACCGAACGCCCCGATTTCGAATTCCATCGCGGCGGCAACGGCGAATCGTCGGCAACGGCTTACGGCATGGGCTTCAACCTTGCCTCGGATATTTTCATTAAAGTGCAGGAATATTGGCACAACACCATGTATTATCTGCCCTATGAAACGTACGGGAATAAAGGCGACGAGGAAAATTATCATCCCGAATGGTACGCCGCGCCGGGTGTAGCCGCCGAGAGCAATCAGATCTGTGCCACGGCGCACGGCAATGCCAAGAGTCTGAAAAAGATGGAAGAAACGGTTGCCGATACAGTGTATCGGCATCTTGAAGATAATCCCGATCGGTACGCGATCACATTCACCGTGATGGACAACAACAATGTGTGCAAATGCGAGGCATGCACGGCGGAACGAGAGAAATACGGAACAGACTCCGCCGCGTATATCAAACTTGTAAACAACGTATCGGACGAGGTGGATAAACGTTTTGAAAAAGAGGGCAAGCGACGTGATTATATGCTGATGATTTTCGCGTATCAGATCACGGCGCAGCCTCCGGCGGTAAAACAGGCGGACGGCACGTACAAAGCCGTGGCGGAAGAGATGAAGCTGCATAAAAACGTGGGCGTGTATATCGCGCCTTCCACGGCGGAATACACCTATTCTTTCTACGACGCGGAAAACGCCGCCACGGCGCAGGCGATCGAGGGATGGGCGGCTCTCACCGACGATAACATTTTCTTCTGGTTCTACGAAATATATTTCGGCTGGTACTATATGCCGTATAATTCGTTCGACAGCATCATAGATACCTATCGCTATTGCTACACGAAGGGCAATAAGCACATGAATAATCTCGGGCAGTACTACGGCTCGGAAAACCCCTCGTGCTTTATGAAATTTAAAGCGTATCTCGATTCGAAAGCGGAATTCGACGTAAACGTAGAGTACGAAGACGTGAAAGAGCGGTTTTTCAACGGCTATTTCCGAGATGCGGCAGAGCCGATGCTGCGCTATTTCAACGAGCTTACTTTATGGCTTAGGCAGATCGAAAACGAAAACGACGAGATAAACGGGCAGTACGGCTGCACGGCGTTGCAAAACGAAAAATATTGGCCGAAAGGACTCTTAAACCGCTATCTTTCCCTGATCGACGAAGCGTATGCCGCAATTGAAAAATATAAAATTTCCGATCCCGGGTTGTACGAAAAGCTGTACAATCACATCAATGCGGAAAGCCTTTTTCCGCGGTATGCCGTGCTTGAATTTTACAAAGGCACGTTTTCGGCAGACGCGTTACTTTCTTATCGCATCGCTTTCCGCGACGATATTCGCAGGCTGAATAACAGTATCGTACACGAATGGAACGGCTTGAAAGGAATGAGAGACTACACGTTTGAAGACATGTTTAAGGAATGGGGGATCGCATGATGAAAAAGAGAAAAATCGCAATGATATCGGCGTTCGCGACGGCGATTCTCTGCGGCGCGCTCGGCTTTGCAAGTTGTAAGAAAAACGAAGAACCGCCCGCGCCGGAAGAACCGAAAGACAAAGTTACGATCAGCGCGGAAGAAATCCGTTTGGATCTGCACGAATCGGCGGAGCTTTTTGCCGTGAGCGCGCTCGGTAAAACGATCGAATGGGAAAATTCCGCGCCGTCCGTGGCGGTGTACGAAAACGGAAAAGTTTCCGCTTTGGCAGAAGGAAACGCCGTGCTTACGGCAAAAACCGGCGAAGCTTCTGCTTCGTGCAGCGTGACGGTGTATAATTCTTACAGCGCACCCGTTTTAACGGCGGATACGGAGTTTATCCGTTTCGGCGAGGGCGATAGCTTTCTGCTGCAAGTGTACGCGCGGTACAAAGGCAACGATCTTAGCGGCATAGAATACGAAACGAAGGTTACGGGCGAGGCAATTTCCGTAGCGGAAAAATCGGAAGGCGCTTTTTTGCTGACGGCGGAAAAAACGGGCGAAGCGTATATTGAAATTACCGCAAACGTTTACGGCGTGCTTTTATACAGGAAAGTGCGTGCGGAAGTGATCGGCGCAAGCGAAACCGTGTCGTTTTCGAAAGCTTTTCAGCCTTCCGAAGGCGGGTTTAAAACTTCCATGGTACTTTCGGAAATGACGGGAACGGCGGAAATGCCGCTCGGACTGAAAGTGACGAAAAACGGCGAGGACGTAACGCCCGATACGGTGGATTGGAGCAGCACGAATGAAGATATCGCGCGCGTGCAAAACGGCAGCGTGGTAGCGGAAAGCGCGGGCGTTGCCACCCTTTCCGCCACGATTTTCGGAAACGTTGTACAACTCGAAATTGCCGTTGGCAGAAAAACTGTGGAACTTTCCGATACCTTTATCGCCGAGCGCAGAAACGGCGAAGGCGAAATCGGCTTCGAGCTGCAATCCGCTTTGCTCGGAAGTGCGGAAAAGGCGTATTTTTCGAACGGTGAAAACGTTCTTTCGGCGCTTAACGGCACTACGCTCACGCTGAATCGCGCGGGCATGCCGGCGGAAGCTGCGCAAATGGGCAAAAACGTGCCGTTTACGATAGAGACGAATAAGGTGATTTATGCGCTGCGCGTATCGCTTTACACGCGCCGCATCGCCACGGCGGAAGATCTCGATTTATTTATTTCGGACGGCGCGGGCGAAAAGACTTCGGAAATCACCCGTTATGCGGGCTACTACGTGCTTACCGACAACGTTGAATACGGCGGAAAAACGTATACCGCTTCGATTAAAAACGAAAATACGGTGTACTCGTTCGGCGGCGTTTTCGACGGGCAGGGGTATAATATCAACGATATTTCTATGGGCTACGGCGGACTTGTGGGCAATCTTGCCGATGGCGCGGTCATCAAAAATCTGTCGTTTACGAATGCGGTGAATTCTGCGGCGCAGGTGGCGGGATTCCTTGCTCAGGGCGTGAAGTGGAGCGCCGGTTTTTCGATTGAAAACATCTACGTGCATTTCAGAACGTTCAGGCATTGCAATACGGCAACGAAAACGGACGTTGAAAACAATCATCGCAATTATAAAAACGGCGGCTACACGGGCGTGATTTTTGCGGGAGAGCAATGGAATCAGTCGGCGAAAATCGATAGCGGAAAAGTGAACAAGGTGTTCGTCTGCGCCGACGAGTACGTTGAAAACGCGGGCGAGGGGACAATCCTCGGCAACGGCAAAGCGGGGTGCGGCGGCTTTGCGAATATTTACGGCTACGGCATCGGCGGCAAAATCACGCATTGGGATAGCGAAAACGTAAACGATTGCGGCGGAGTGTATGCCGATAAAGCGGCGATGCAAGCGGCACAATACAATTACAACGCGTTTGAAAGCGACGATTTCTGGCAGATCGATCTGAACGGACTGCCTTACCCCGCGCGGCTCGATCAAACCGTGAGCAGCGAAAAAATTTCCGAAAACAAGGTGATTAAATCTATTTCGGGCGCGGGCGAAAACGCAATTGTTTCCGCATTCGAGCAAAGCTTTACAATCGATGTAAAAGACGTGGAAACATATCTCGGCGGCACGCTGACTTCGCTTGCCGTGGGCGCGAACACGTATACGGACGGCATTTCTTATGCCGACGGCATAATCACGGTAAGCCATGCGCCCTTGCTTACCGCTTACGGACTGCAAAGCTATTCGGCAACGTTTTCTTCGAACGGCAAAAATCTGAAAGTTACGGGCAGGACGCTGTTTATTACTTTTGAAATCACTTCGAAAGAAGAGCTTGACGCAATGGCGTACGTCACGGAATCCGCAATCGACGGCGATAAAATCTACGGCGGCTATATCACGCTCGGCGCGGACGTTGCGTATAACGGCGCTTACGGCACTAAGATGGAAGGAAGAACGTTTACGGGTACGTTCGACGGCAAAGGGCATAATATCGACGGGCTTTCCATGGGCTGGGCGTCGATGTTCGGAACGCTGAAAAATTGCGCGATTAAAAATCTGTCGTTTACGAACGCGGAAAACTCCGCGGCGCAGGTGGCGGGCTTCCTTGCGCAGGGCGTTGCGTGGGAAAATAATGATTTTTCGATCGAAAATATCTACGTGCATTTCAAAACGTTCTATCATTGCGCCACCGCCACGAAAACGGACGTTGCGGAAAACCATCGTAACTATAAAAACGGCGGCTACACGGGTGTGATTTTCACGGGCGAACAGTGGAATCAATGGGCGAAAATCGGCTACGGCAAGGTGAATAAAGTGTTTGTCTGCGCGGACGAATACGTTTCGGGCGTGGGCGAAGGTACGATTCTCGGCAACGCGGCAAGCGGCGGTAAGGGGTTTACGAATATCTACGGCTACGGCATCGGCGGTAAAATTTCGCATTGGGACAGCGAAACGCAAACCGCCTGCGGCGGCGTGTACGGCGATAAAGCGGCGTTGAAAGAGGCGGAAAGAGATTATTCCGCGTTTATCGCGGATGATTTCTGGCAGCTTGATTCAGACGGCGTTCCCGTTTCGAAATCGGCGGCTTTGAAATCGGCGGCGGCAAACGCTTGACATTATGCGCGCCGCGCGATACGCTTGTTGCGATACGATCGGCAAATCGGCGTTTGTATCTTAAAAGGTAAATACAATGATGATTCAAGGTAAATTTATCGGCACGGCGGAAAAGGCTAACGTATTCTGCACAGAAAAAAAATTTACGCTCGGCGCGTTTGAAAAGGCGGAACTTTTTGCCACGGCGCTCGGGCTGTATTTCGCCGAAATTAACGGCGTGCGCGTGGGGCGCGATTATCTCGCCCCGGGGTGGACTTCCTACAATAAAACGTTGCAGGTGCAAACTTACGACGTAACGAATCTGCTGAAACCGGGCGAAAACGTTTTGCGCTTTACGGTGGCGCAGGGGTGGTACTGCGGCGGGTATTTTTGCGGCAGAAAGCGGCTGTACGGCGATATGAGCGCGGTTGCCGCCGATCTCGCGGTCGACGGAAAAATATGCTGCGTTACCGACGAAACGTGGCGGGCGGAGGAAAGCCCGATCCGTTTTTCGCACCTTTACGACGGCGAAACGAAAGATCTTACCGCGCCGCTTCGAAGTCTTACCGCCGCGGAAGTGGCGTGGGATAAACGCACGCTGAAAATGCAAATCTGCGAACCTGTACGCGATATCGATCGCTTGCGCGTGAAGAAAGTCATTAAAACGCCGCGCGGCGATACGGTGTACGATTTCGGGCAGAATCTCGCGGGCGTAGCAGAGATAAAAACGCCCGAAAATTTCGGCGGCACGGTGACTTTGAAATTCGCGGAAATTCTTGTGGACGGCGAATTTTATACGGATAATCTGCGCGGGGCGGCGGCTACGGATCGTTTCACGGCACACGGCGCGCACGTGTTTTCACCCGAGTTTACCTATCATGGTTTCCGCTATCTGAAAATCGACGGCGCGGAAATTCCCGCGGAAAATATCACGGCGATTGTACGGCACACGGATATGAAACGCACGGGCAGCATCAAAACGGACAACGCGCGGTTTCAGCGGCTGATCGATAACGTTACGTGGGGGCAGAAGGGCAATTTCGTGGATATTCCCACCGACTGTCCGCAGCGTGACGAGCGGCTGGGCTGGACGGGCGATATCAACGCGTTCTGCCGCACGGCGGCGTACAATTTCGACGTGCGCAAGATTCTGAAAAAATGGCTCGGCTCGTGCCGCGACGAACAGAAAGAAACGGGTGAGATCGCGAACGTTGCGCCCGATTGTCTCGAAGATAAAAAAACGTCGGCGATGTGGTGCGACGCGATCACGTTCGTGCCGTGGAAGCTGTACGAAATGTATGGCGACGAAAGCTTTCTTTCCGAGAATTTCGAAGCGATGAAGAAGTTTATTTCCGCACGCGAAAACACGATGAAAAACGGACTTGTGGCGCGCGGAAACGAGTACGGCGACTGGCTCGCGCTGGATGGGGAATATCTTGTGGGTAACGGCGTGTGCGGCAGAACGGATACCTATTTTCTTACGAACGCGTTTCAGGTGAAGTCGCTTGAAATCGTGGCGAAAAGCGCGAAAATTCTCGGTAAAGAGGAAAAATCGAAAATTTACAGGCGTAAAGCGGCGGAACTTTTAAAAAAGATGCGCGGCGAGTATTTTACGAAAAGCGGCAGGCTCGCGCTCGATACCGTCACGGCGCAGGTGATCGCGCTGCAATTCGGTATTGTGCCGGAAAGCGCGCGCGATGAACTTGCAAAACGACTGAATGACGGCGTGATTTTGCGTAAATATCGCATATCCACGGGGTTTATCGGCACGGCTTATTTATTGTTTGCGTTGAGCGACAACGGATATTTCGAAACGGCGCGACGGGTGCTTCTGAATAACGCGTACCCCGGATGGTTGTACGAGGCGGACATGGGCGCGACTACGATATGGGAACGCTGGGATTCCTTAACGCCGGACGGTAAGCCGAATCCGGACGGAATGAACAGCTATAATCACTATGCCTACGGGTCGTTTGAGGAATTTGTCTATCGTCGAATCGCGGGAATCGAAGCTGCCGCGCCGGGGTTTAAAAAGGTGCGCATTGCGCCGCACCCCGCCAAAGGATTGTCCGGTTTGCGCGCGGAATACGAGAGCGTAAACGGAAAAATCGTATCGGGGTATCGCCGGGAAAACGGCAAAATCGTGTACGAGATCGAAATTCCCGTAGGCGTTATGGCGGAGGTGATCTTGCCGGGAGAGCAAGCCGTAAGGGCGGAAAGCGGCAGACATACATTCGAAAGAGTGAGCGAGGAGCTTTCCTGCGAGCCGTACACGGAAGAAAGCTTTGTGAGTGAAATCAGGCAAAATCCGGTGGCGCGTAATGCGTTTAAAGAAATTTTCGGCGATTTTTTCGAAGTAAAGGACAGCGTGTGGAATCCGCGCCTTAAAACGATCGGCGGACTTGCGGAAGCGCGCATAGCGGCGGGAAAGATCGGAAAGGAAAAATTTGCAGAATTGTTTCGCCGTGCAAACGAGCGTTTTAAAGAGCTTTCCGCCGCGAAAATCATTTTTGAAAAACCGAAAAGAAATTAAAACCTTTTGGAAAAATGAAACGAATCGCAAAGATTCGGCACATACTGACATCAAATCAGAAAATTTGAAGTGAATGAGTTCGGTGTTGCACGGGACTCATTCTTTTCGTTTAAGAGATTTTCTTTCGTGCCATAGGGGAATAATTTCCGAAAAAACGTTATAGCATACAAATAAATCCGAATGATTCGCTCGTAGCGAGCCGACAATTCGGATTATATAGATTCTGAGCCGTTGTGAGTTTTGAACAACCGGATGTTCGGAATTCAAAACTATTTATACCGCGGGATCGGGAGCATTCGCCGAAAACGCATTGCGGTATTCCCGCGGCGTGATGCCCATTCGTTTTTTAAATAACGTACGGAAATAATTCATATCGATAAAACCGCAGTCCCGTGCAATCGTTTCGATTTTGTCGTTACCGCTAAGGAGTCGCCTGCAACATTCGCGCAGGCGTATTTTTTGCACCCATTCCGTGAACGTTTCTCCCGTTTCTTTTTGTATCGTTTTCGATAAATACGGCAGGGAATAATTCAAAGTATTACAAAGATCCCCGAATTTCAAATCGCCCGAAAAGTTATTTTCGATATACGCCACGATCTGTGCGCTGAGCGAAGACGTTTTCGCTTTGCCCGCGATTTCGCGCATGGTGAGAATGAAAATTTCGGCGAGTTGCATTCTGATCATTTCCGTATAGCCGCCCTGCATTCGCTCCGCTTCCGATTGCATATTCAGTAAAAGCGAAAGAACTTTTCCGTTTTCGTCGCGAAAAATATGTTGCTCGGGACTCGCCATAAGATCGTAGTCGAAGCGGATCAGATAGCCATCGAGAAGATCGGAAACTTTGTTTTTCTTTACGAGTGCAGCGTCGAGAAATTCGGGCAGAAACAGACAGTTGATAATGCGCAAGGGTTCGCTTGCAATCGTGTGATAACTATGCGTTGAAAAGCGGTTCATCACGAAATAATCGCCGCGTTCCACGGTGTACGACTTGCCGTCGATCACGCTGCACGCCTTGCCGTCGGTTACGTAGGCAAGCTCGAAAAAGTTGTGGCGGTGCAGCGGCACGTCGGTGTGACGGTACGCCGCAATTGAAAATTTATTATTGAGTTTGAAATATTCCGAAATGTTGCAAATATCCATCTTTTGTTTCCTTGATTTTATGTCCCGTGCAACTTCTACGCTTTCATTGTAAAACAAAAAAACTATTTCGTCAAGCGATTCGGAAAAATATTCACCTATTTTCTTTGAAAATAAATAAAAATAGATTAAATCAGTCTATGCTTTTAGAAAAAAAGATTATTTTAATTCCGGTGAAACGGCATTATAATAAAGGGGAAAAAGGTGACGCGGACGTTTTGCGCCGTTTGAAGAAGTGAAAAAATACGGGCGCATATAGCCGGGTTTAACGATCGGTTACGGAGAAAACATGCTGTACGACAAGCAGAAACACATCGAAAAAGACGAAAAATTTTTTGAAAATCCCCCGGCGATTTATCGCGCCGCGCCGTTTTGGGCGTGGAACGGTAAATTAGACGAGCGCGTTCTCGGTGAAGAGATCGGGGCGTTTCGCGAAATGGCGCTCGGCGGTTTTTTTATGCATGTGCGATTCGGACTGGAAGATCGATATCTCGGCGAGAAGTTTTTGCAAAGCGTGGAATACTGTGTGAAAGAAGCGGAAAAAAATCAGATGTTCGCATGGCTGTACGACGAAGACCGCTGGCCTTCGGGGTGTGCGGGCGGCTTGGTGACGAAAAACCCCGCCTATCGCCGCAAAACGATGACGTTCGAATCTGAGATTCCGCAGAATTTTGCGATTTCTTCCGGCGAAAAGGAAGAAGATTACATATCGCTGCGTCCGTTAGTGGCGGCGGCTTACGCGGTGAAAAAAGACGAAAAAGGCGCACTCTTATCGTATCGGCGTATTTCCTGGCCGCGGTGTGAGGAATTTTCGGCGTTAGCGGAGAAAGACGAAAGCGCGGCGCAGGACTATGTGAACTGGCAACTGAACGCGGGCGAATCGACGTATTTCGCGGTAATCCGTTGCGATTTGTCGTCCGATTGGTACAACGGCGCTTCGTATTCGGACGATTTAAATGAAAACGCCATAGCAGAATTTATCCGGGTAACGCACGAAACGTATCTTGCGAGAATCGGCGAAAAATTCGGGAAAAGCGTGCCGGGGATTTTTTCGGACGAGCCGAATATCGAGCCTTATGAAAAATTTGAAGAACGCGGCGTGCCGTGGTCGATTGATTTTCCCGCAAAGTTTAAAGAGGCGTACGGTGAAGACATTTTTGCGCGATTGCCGGAGCTTTACGCGTTGCGCTCGCCGCAGGCGTTCGCCGCGCCGGATCGGGAAAACGGCGTGAAAAAAGATTTTATTTATCGCTATTATGCGTTTATATCCGAGCGTTTTGCGGCGGCGTATTCCGAAAAAATCGGGGCGTGGTGCAAAAAGCACAATCTCGCGTTCACGGGGCATTATCTTTGTGAAGATTCGCTTGAAGGGCAAACGGCTTGTTCGGGCGACGTGATGCGGCAGTACGCAGGCTATGCGTTACCCGGAATCGATATGCTTTGCGACGAGCGGGAATATATTACCGCAGCGCAGGTGAAGTCGGTGGCTAATCAGACGGGAAAAGAGGGCGTGATGTGCGAGTTGTACGGCAGTACGAACTGGGATTTCGATTTCCGCGGTTTTAAATTGCAGGGCGATTGGCTTGCGGCGATGGGGGTTACATTGCGCGTGCCGCACCTTGCGTGGTACACGATGAAAGGCGAGGGCAAGCGAGATTATCCGGCTTCCATCGGCATACAGGCGAACTGGTATAAAAAATTCCAGCTCATCGAAGATCATTTCGCGCGGGTGAACGCCTGTCTTACGCGTGGCGGCGAGATTGTGAACGTAGCGGTGATTCACCCGATAGAATCGGCATGGACTGCCACGAAAGAAGAAAGCGCGCGGCTTACGAAAGAGTTGATCGGACTGAGCGAAACGCTGTATAAAAACGGCGTAAATTTCGATTTTATCGACGAATCGATGTTGCCGTCGCTTTGGAAAAAGGAGCTTCCGAAAGCCGTGAGCGAAAGCGAATACAAAGAGATTGTAATTCCGCGCCTTACATCCCTGAGGCAAAGTACCGCCGAATTTCTCGAAGCTTTCGTTGCGGGCGGCGGAAAGCTTGTATCGCTGACGGACGAGATCCTCTATTCGGGCGGCGAAGAGCTGAAAAAAGCGGAAAGCGCACGGCTTTTTAAGCGAGTGTTTTCCCTTGCAATGCACGTGAATACCGCCGAAGAAGCGGCGTCGGCGCTGCAAGAAACGGCGTTTATGCGGATTTTACCGCATAAAAACGAAACAGGCGAACTTATTTACCGCGCAGTACGAGAACGCGATACCGAAAGAATTTTCCTGTTTATCTGCCGTGCCGATAAGCAGGGAGAAGAGTATACGCCCGGCGGCTTCGATTTCGAAATTTCGGGCGAGTATAAAGCGCGGCTTTTCGATACGCAAAGCGGAAAAATTTTCGATTTTCCGTGTTCGGCAATAAACGGTAAAACGCATTTTTCAAGAATTTTCGAAGCGCAGGACAGCTTGCTATTAGCGCTTGTTCCCGTGAAAAACGGAGTAAGAAATTGCGTTTGTAAAGTAAACAGCGCGCAAGATGCACCCGAAACGGCAACGGAAAGCGGCGAATTGCCTGCCGCTTATGCAGCGGAAACGGATGAAGACAACGTGCTTTTAATCGATCGTGCGAGCGCGTATATCGGCGGCGTAGAAATGTGCGGCGAAGAGGAAACGTTGCGGCTCGATAAAAAAATGCGCGAAAAAATCGGCATGCCGCCGCGTGATTTCTTTTCGGCACAGCCGTGGACGCACGCGGGCGCAGAAGAAAAGATATTTCCGATCGTACTCGAATATCGATTCAAATCGGAAATCCGCGTGCAAAACGCATACCTTGCTGCGGAACTCGCCGACGTGACGGAAATCGAATTTAACGGCGAGGCGATACCGATGAACGTTGCCGGGAAATATGTCGACGACGCAATTTCGAAAATCGCGTTGCCGGAAATTTCGCGGGGCGAAAACTCGTTGCGCCTGCATGTAAATTATCATTCTCAATCGTCTGTGGAAAACGTGATGATTCTCGGCGACTTTTTTGCGGAGAAGCAAAAAATCGAAAACGGCGAGAAGGGCGTGATTGCGGCAAAGAAAGCGGGGTTGCCGTGGGGGCGGATCGACGATCTCGGTTATGCGTTTTACGGAGGCAATCTTACTTATGTTACGAAAATCAATGTAAAGCACGGCGGATGGTTGGCGATAAAAGCGCCATGTTATAAGGGCAATCTGATCGAAATCGCCGTAGACGGACAGAAAAAAGGGAAAATTCTCTACGCCCCGTACAAGGCGGATCTCGGCAAAATTTCCGCAGGGGCGCACGAGTTGCGGCTGACATTATACGGAAATCGATTTAATACGTTCGGTCAGCTGCACAACACCACCGCCGTTCCATGGGACGGTACTTACGCGTGGCGTACGGACGGTAAAGAATGGTCTTACGATCTGCTCACCCGCCCCGTGGGGATTATGCGCGCGCCGACGTATGAAATTTATGCGGCGGAAAATTCAACCGAAAGGGGAGGTAAGGAGGAAAAATGAACAAAAACATCTCGGTATCGCCCGTGAAAAAATCGAAAAAGAATTGGTTTTCGGGGCAGACGGCGTTTTTAATTGCGATCATGGCGTTGCCTGTTATAAACTGGCTGATTTTCTGGCTGTATATCAATATCAATTCTATTCTGCTTGCGTTTCAGAACCGCACGGGAGCGTGGACGCTTTCCAACTTCAAAGATGTGTGGATATCTTTGGTAGAGCCTGTAGATTACGGCGGCAGCGTACAGCTTGCCTTAAAAAATACGCTGAAATATTTCGGCGTAAACGTGTTTGTACTGCTGCCCGTGGGGTTGGTATTAAGCTATTTCATTTATAAACGAATTTTCGGGTATCGGTGGTTTCGCGTGCTTTTCTATCTGCCGTCGCTTGTATCGGCGGTGGCGCTCACCACGGTTTACAGCGAATTCATAAATCCAAACGGTCCCTTAGGCGAACTTTTAAAAAAGCTGGGTGCGGATGTGCCGCCCGAGGGGTATCTCGCAAGAAACGATACGGCAACAACCGCCATTATCTGGTACTCGATCTGGGCCGGTTGCGGAGGGCATATATTGCTTCTCGGCGGCGCAATGTCGCGTATACCGCCCGAGATTATGGAAGCCGCGAAGATCGACGGCGTAAGTCCGCTTTGCGAGCTTACCGCGTTTATTTTGCCGCTTATATGGCCCACGCTTTCCACGATGCTGATTTTTCAGCTGACGTCGTTTTTCACGGCAAGCGGACCTATTCTTCTTTTCCAACCGAACGGCGATTATCAGACGATGACCATTTCGTTCTGGATATTCAAGCAGGTATACGGCGGCGGACTGCCTACGGCAAGCCTTTCTTCGGGGCAGATCAACCTGATCTCGTGTACGGGGCTTTGCTTCACGGCGGTGGGGATGCCGGTGATCCTTTGCGTAAGGCGGTTGCTTGAAAAAGTGCCTGCGGTGGAATATTAAAAGGAGAAAAAGAAAATGAACGAAAAATTCCGTAAAACAAGCAGAAAGAATACGGAAAACGAAATGCTTTTCCGCCGCAGTAAAAAGGAAAAAATCTTTTTCGGTATCGCGTTTGCGATTATGGCGGTGTATGCTTTCACCCTGCTGTATTCGCTGTTTTTCCTTTTCATAAATTCGCTTGAATCGAGTTTTGCCTATACGGATAAACTCACCGCGGCGAAAAACTCGTTTGCCTTTCCTGAAAAACTGCATTGGGAAAACTATAAAAAGGCGTTTGAGAATCTCGGCTTCACTTCCGGCACAACGGGCGAGCGGATCGGACTCGGAAATATGTTTTTCAACAGCGCGTGGTATCTTTTCTTTCGCGTGGGCGGCAATCTGTTCGGATGCGCGGCGATGGCATACGCGCTTTCGAAATATCGATTCAAGCTCAATTCCGCAATTTACGCGATTATTATCTTTTCGATGACCGTGCCTATCGTCGGCTCGATGGGCGCGTCGTTCAAATTGATGTCCGATTTGCAAATTTATAATACTCCGTTTTTCGTGATTTTAACGAGCGTTTCCGGCATCGGTTTCAACTTTTTAATTCTTTACGGCGTGTTCAAAAATATATCGTGGAGCTACGCCGAAGCGGTGTTTGTGGACGGCGGCGGACATTTCACCGTGTTTTTCAAAATTATGCTGCCGCAGGCGCTCACACCTATGCTCGCGCTTGCGATTCTTTCGGGCATCGGGGAATGGAACGATTATCTCACGCCGCTTCTGTATCTGCCCGATTTTCCCACGGTGGCTTCGGGGATTTATCAGATCAAGCTTGAATCGGCTTCGCGCGGCGATACGCCTTCGTATTTTGCGGGGCTTACATTATCGGTTGCGCCCGTGCTGGTATTGTATGCGTGTTTTTCCGATACCATTATGAAAAACTTCAATATGGGCGGTCTGAAAGGCTGATGATTACGAAAAAAATGGAATTTCATCAATACGGAGGTGAAAATATGAAAAATAAAGAAAAGAAAAAGATGAGCGTGGCGCTGAGCGCGTTGCTGATTGCGGGCGCGTTTTCCGCCGCCGGGTGCAAAAAAGCGCCCGATACGGAAGAAACGCTTGAAGTGTACTGCTATAATGCGGGCTACGGCTACAAATGGTGCGAAGATATGCTGGAAGCGTTTAAGCAGAAAGATTGGGTAAAAGAAAAATATCCCAATCTCACGGTGATCTTCTCGCAAAATCAAGTTGGGTCGTTCGCACAGTCGAAGCTCACTTCGGGGGCGGGCGCAAACTCAATCGATTTGTTTTTCGCGGTAAACGCTTTCGATCTCGCCGGGATAGACAGCAAAGGCAACGATTATCTCGCCGAACTTACCGAGCTTGTGTATAATAAAACGGTGCCGGGCGAACAGGTAACGTTTAAAGAAAAAACGCTCGACAGCTATAATCAGTCTAACCGCTACAACGACGTATCGGATACGAGCGGCAGAGAAAAATATTATTTCACGTCTTGGGCGGCGGGAACGGACGGCATTTTGTATAATGCCGATCTCTTGAAGCAGTACGGCATAGAAGTGCCGCGCACAACCGACGAATGGCTCGCGTCTTTGGCGAAGATCAAGGCGGCGAAGGGCGAAAACGGCTATGTGATCATGCAGAGTAAAGACGCGCCGAATTACGTGGACTATCTTTTCCCTATATGGTGGGCGCAGTACGAAGGCGCGCAAGGCATTTCCGATTTTTATAACGGCATCGATTCCGGCAGACGTTCTACGGGTATTTTCGATCAGCAGGGCAGATTAGAATCGTTGATAGTTTTGGAACAGACGGTGAATAAAACGAACGATTACGTAGATCCTAACTCGTTCACCTACGAATACATTGTGGCGCAGACGGAGTTTTTGCGCGGCAAAGCGGTGTATCACATGAACGGCGATTGGTTCGATAACGAAATGAAAGAGAAAAAAGCCGAAGTGATTGCAAACGGCGGCGAAAATTACGATATCAAGATGATGCGCACGCCCGTGATTTCTGCAATCGTAGAGAAAACGCCTTCGATTAAAGCGGTTGCCGCCGCGCGGGGAATTGCCGCCGACGCCGCGCTTTCTATCGTGGTGAAAGCGGTGGACGCTCACGAAGACGGCGTTGAGGGCGTGAGCGACGAAGATTACGAAATCATTAAAGAAGCGCGTTCTGTGATTCACTCGATCGGCCCTAATCATACGGCGTTTATTCCTTCCTACGCGGTGGGGAAAAACGTGGCGGCGGATTTCCTTTTGTTTATGGCAACCGATGAGGCGAACGAGATTTATTCGAAGGCCACGGGCGGCGCAACGCTTCCTTTCAGGTACGATATAGCTAAGTCCGCGCCTGAAACTTACGCGCAGTTTTCGGATTTTCAGAAAGATAAACTCTCGTTCATCAACGACGAATTTACGGGCTGCTATGTGATTCCCGGCGAAAATGCGTTTCCGCTCGTGCGGTTCGGCGGCTTGAAACCTTTCGTAAACAGCAATTACTACACTACGTTTTCCATGTCCGGCAATACGAAAACGCCGCAGGACTATTACAACGAAACGAAAGCTTACTGGACGGACGCGAAGTGGACGGACGCGCTTTCGAAAGCGGGTATCGGTTAAAAAAGTCCGTAAAGACGTCAAAAACGAATTTTCAGGAGGAAAAGCGATGAAAAAACGAACATCTTTACTTGCCGCGCTTCTGGCGGCGTGTGCTTTCGGCTCGTGTTCGAAAAACGAAGATTACGTTATACAGCAGCAGAAAGCGCAGGTATGGGCTACTTCGTCCACGGAAAAAGTGTTACAAAACCGCACGGATCTTTATCCGGAAAGCGTGCGGGCGGAAAAAATTTCGGTGTTTGCCGCACGCGGCGAATACGAAAGCGCGCAGGTGATCATCACGGGCGGATCGTCGGAAGAAACTTACGAGATCGCCGCGAACGATCTTATGGGCGGCGGCGAAACTTTTTCGAAAGATAATATTTCTCTCTACCACGAAAAGTACGCCGAGGTAGCCAAAAATTACGAAAACACGTCCGCGCCCGCGGGCTTTTATCCGGACGCGCTTGTACCCTACGAAGCGATTGTAAAGCGTGGCGAAAATACAGTGGCGGCGGAAAATCAGGGAATTTATATTACTTTCCATATTCCCGAAACGCAGGCGGCAGGCACGTATACCGGCTCGTTGTCGTTGAAAATCGGCGGCGAAGAAAAAAACGTACCCGTGGATCTTACGATTTACGATTTCGCCGTGAGCAAAGAAGTACATTCGAAAAGCGTGTTTTTAACGCAGTGGCATTATCACAGCGGCGAGCTGAACAGCACGCAGGGGATGATGGACGCCTATACGGAAAAGCTCATAGAATACCGCCTTGCCCCCAACGTGCTTGCCACAGATTTAAAAAACACAGAAGAAGATATGGATTACTACGTGGATAAGGCTGCTAAATATCTCGCCGATCCCGCATGTTCAAACCTTGGCTTTCCGTATCAGACGGAAGTGGTAGACGGCGAAACGTGTATCGACGCGGAGTTTTTCAAGGCGTATCTCAGAAAATTCGTTTTGCGAAGCTATAAAGATAATTTCGATTATTGCGCGAAACTCACAAATTACTACGGTATTATCGACGAGCCGCAGCTCACGGGTGCTAAAAATCGCGTAAAGGTGGTGCTTCGCGTGTATAAAGCCGCGCTGGAAGAAATCGCGAGAGAAATCGAAGGAGGCGCGCTCACGGCGGAAAACGTTTCCGCTGAGTTAAAGGCGCAGATTGCTCAATCGGTGCGGAACATTCGTTGCGTGGTAACGGCTTCTTACGAGGCCGGTCTTGCGGAGTCGGTGGAAACGTGGTGTCCGAATGTAGCGTACTACGATTACGAAGCGGAAAAGTACGCCGATCAGGAAGAAAAGTGGTGGTACACCTGCAACAATCCCAAAGCCCCTTATCCCACCTTGCACACGGAAGATACGCTTCTTTCGGCACGTACGATGGGGTGGATGATGAACGAGTACAATATCACGGGCAATCTTTACTGGGCGGTAAATATCTATGCGCAGTACGAAAACAACGCATATAAACCGCTCGACGACTATTTCTCGCAGGCGTCGCATTTCCCCAACGTAAACGGCGACGGCTATCTCTTCTACCCCGGCGGGCAGTATGGCTTATCTTCGCCTATCGCGAGTATCCGTCTTGAAGCCTTGCGCGACGGTCTTGAAGAATACGAAATCGGCTATGCGCTGAAAAATGCGTATGCGAATCTTCCCAAGGAAAATGCCGAAGAAAGTTTCAACGGTATTTATAGAAATCTGACTTCGTCGCTGTATTCCGGCACGCGAGTGAATACTACGGTTCAATCGTTTGCCGCTGCGCGCCGCAATCTGTACGATCTTGCCGCGCTTGCGGGCAGCGAAGCGAACGTTTGCCTGACGAACTTTACCGACGACGATTACGGTCATCTTTCCTACGAAATATACGCAAAGAAAGGTTACGAACTGAAAAACGGCGGCAAAACGCTTACGCCCGTTCGCGAAAACGGCGATTATAGCGTGTACGAACTTGCGTTCGATCTTGCGAAAGGCGAAAACGAAATCGCGCTTTCGGTTGCCTGCGGCGGGAAAATATATACGTTCGAAAAATACCTCGGAGGCAAAGTGACGGCGTACAAAGCAGAGCAATTCGCGGGGATCTTCTCCGTACTTGACGGCGCAACGGTGGAAGCTGAACTTGTACCCGCGCTCACGGGCGGTAACGATACGTGGATGAACGTGAAAGTCGGCAAAGCGGCAAGCAAGAAATGGCAGAATTTCAAGTGGACGAACGAACTGTTCTCTTCGCTGAACGCGCAGAGTAAAAAATTGGTGTTCCATATCTATTTAAGCGGCGATAAAGAACTCCCGCTCACCGTTTCGGCAAAGTATAAAAACAGCTCGATTCTTTCCGATTTATCGAAATGCACGTTGAAACCGGGAATGAACGTGGTTATGATTTCCGGTCTCGACGCCTTCGAGTGGGATCGGCTCGGCGGTGTGGAATATCTTGCATTCTATCTCGGCGCAAAGAAGGGAAATGCGGCAGTGAACGGCTTATATATCGCGGATGTTGCCGCATATTCGGTATAAAGAGGGGGATGAAAAACATGACAAAGTTAATTTCCGCAGCGTTATTTGCATGTATACTGCTTTCCGCCGTACCGCTTTCCGCGTGCGATAATAAAAACGACGAACACGAAGTCGAAACGCCCGCGGGCGGTGATCAGGTGAGCGTCCTCGCCGATTTCGAAACGTGGAATCCGTCGTTCTCGCTGTGCCGCATTTTAGGCGGATTCGGCAAGGTATCGGAAAATACCGACGAGAAGTATGTGAAAACGGGCAAAGGCTCGGCGAAACTTCAACCGCTCGGTTATTACAATCTGCCCGCGACGCCTTTCGTATATTTTCCCACGTATTCGCAGAAGTACGGCAGAGATCTCACGGATTTTTCAAAAGTTAAGCGCGTTTCCGCGTGGTTGTATTGCGAGAACGAAACCGGACGGGTGGATATGGGACTTATTTCCTCTATCGCTTCCGTGAATTCTGCGGAACGTATTCAGCAGAAAACGTTTACATTAAAACAGGGCTGGAACGAGCTGATGTACGAGCCGGATCTCAACGTGATGAATATCGCTTACGATATCACGATGATTCAGGGTGTATCGTTTGCGTTTGAAAACGTCGGCTCGCGCGATCTTGCCGACGCGCCCGTGTACTATCTTGACGACGTAGTGATTACGCAAGCTGCCGAGCCGCGCGAACTCACAGATGTGGTGGAGCTTAATCCGTACGAAATCTGTGATTTTGAAAGACTGTATCAGAATTACGTAGTCACGCCCGACGCCGACAATCCGCCGCAGTATTCGCCCGATTTAAGTCGGGTGGGCGCACAGGAAGATACAAACGGGGCGGAAATTCTGCCCGCGTCCGGCTCGAAAATGTTGAAAGCGATCACGCACCCGGGCGAAAAATATCAGGCCACGTGGTCGCGCTTTACGATACCCGAAAAGATAATGCAGAAGGCGTTTGCATCGCTGACGGAAGAAGAAAAGGTTTCGGCGAAAATTCAGTTCGATATATACAACGCAGGCGATATTCCGATGATTTTCTACCCCGAATTTTACACGGCGGGAGGCAAAGACTGGCAAGCGTTTAACGTGGTAGCCGCCGAACATCGCTGGGTTACGTTCTCGCTTCCGCTTTCTAAACTGAACGCGCGCACGGTGGAAAGTCCCGGTTTCCTTAAAATCGCGTGGGGCGAATACGTCGGCGGCGATCAGACATTCTATTTCGATAATTTCCGTATCGCGCTGAAATAATCTGCGACAGCGGAATGTAAACGGTTTGTAATTGTCCGTTCCGCCATCGGAAAAGAAAAACGAGTCGGGCGGGGAAAAGCAAAAATAAAAATTTTTTCAGGAGGAAAAAGGTATGAAGATCAAAAGAGGCAAAGGACTCTTGGCTGTGGCGGCAGTGTGCGCGGCGTTCGGGCTGTTCGCTTCCTGCGGCGGCAACGGCGAGGGCGGCGGCAACGGCGGGGAAGGTGATAAAACGATAACGCTCGTAAATTTCGACGATTCTTCCGTCACGGCGAAAGTGGGGGACGCATACGAGTTGAAAAACCCCGCGGTGAAAGATTCCGACGGCAAAGAGTATACGCCCGAAGTAGTGGTGAAAGACGCGGCGGGAAACGAGATTCCCACCATCGGCGGAAACGTGGAGATCCGCAACGTGAACGGTTACGTCATCGAATACACGATTAAAATCGGCAATCAGACGTACATGAAGAAAATCACGCTTACGGTTACCGACGACGAAAAACCAGTAATCAATATCGCTTCGCCCGAGGCTGCGTATGTAAATGCGGAATACGCTTTACCCGCCGTCACCGTACGCGACAACGCGGAAAACCCCGTATCCGTGGAGAAGAAACTGTATTTTGTGAACGGAGAAACAAAAACGGAAGTTACGGCGGAAAACGGCAAATTCACGCCCACGCAGAAAGGAACTTACGAATATTATGTGAAAGCCACCGATGCGGCGGGCAACGTTGCCGAAAAGTCGGTTTCGTTCAGTGCGGTTACGAAACTCGGACATTTCGTACTTGCCGATTTCTCCGATAACGCCGATAACGCCACCACCAATAAGCGTTTCGATGCCGAAACCGTAAACGCCGAAGTCGGCTGGGAAGAATCGTTTGAGGGTGCTTCCGGCGTGGCGTGGACGAAAGGCGGCGCGCAGGCATGGAAGAATTTTTCGTACCGGTTCGGCTCTACCGCAGCCGAAATGGCGGCGTACGCCGAGGAAGGCTGGGACTATTATTCGATTCGCCTGTATATCGATCAGGAAGGCTTGTTCCGCGTGCTGAGCTGGAATGTAGACTACGTAAATGCGAACGGCGCGGACACGAACGCTTCGCCGATTGCCGGGAAACAGTGGGCTACGGTGTATATGTCGAAAGCCACGATCGAGGACGCAACCAAACAGACGTATTGGCAGAATGCAGACGAGCCGTACGGCAATGGAGAAACGGGCTTGAATGCGTTCAACACCGCGCCTCTTCGCGAAAATGGTTCGATTCTTTTCTGGATTAATAATCTTTTGGACGATACCAAGGTATATGTAGACGAAATCAAACTGGAAAAGGGAGCAAATCTTTCTGTTTCCGGCGTTGCGGAACGCGTTGTCGTGGGAGAAACGGTGTCGTTCACGGTAAACAACCCGAATCATGTGGAGTACGATACGCAGGTTACGCTGAACGGAAATGCCGTGGAGCTTGCGAACGGTACTTCGTTCGTTGCCGCGGAAGCGGGCGTATATAAAATTAAAGTAACGAATAAATCTGCGGGGTTTGTGGGCGCGTGCGAATACCCGGTGGAAGTGTTACCTAAATTTACCCTTTCCGCCGCGGACATTCAGAACAGCACGCTGAATACGGAAATCACATTGCCGAAAGCTACCGTTAAAAATGAAAAAACGAATGCGGAAATAGAAAACGCCGCAATCGATTTGTATTTGCAGATCGACAACGCTGACCCCGCAGCCATTTCGGCGTATGTAATTATTCCTGCAAAAGTGGGTAAATATACGATTATTTATCGTTATACGGCAGACGGCGAAGTATACGAATTGCAAAAATCGTTCGTTGTAACCGATCCAGACAGGTATTTCACGTCGTTTGAAAACGAAGAATTTTTCAGCGGCGTAACGGCGGATGAAGACTGTTCGATTACGCGCAGCAACGAGCATAAAGCGAGCGGCGCATACAGCGCGAAAGTAGCGCTGGCGGCAAACAAGCAGGCGCGTATCAGGTTTACCGAGCCCGTAAAACAGAGAGTTTTGCGGATCTGCTTTAAAGTGTATGGTACAAGTGATACGAATTTCCAATTTTGCATTTCAACGGGTGCGTATAATTTAAACGGTGCAGACGTAGCGGCGAAAACGGACGAAATTCATGACGTTGCGCTTACTGCAAATCAGTGGGTGTATAAAACGATCGATATTCCCGCAAACGCTGCAACGAAGATTTCCGCGCAGGATATTTTAAACGGCGGCATTACTTCGTTCGGTTTCTATGCTAAAAATGCCGTTACGTTTTATCTTGACGATATCGAATTCATCACTTCGGATATTTCTTTTGAATGGGACGATCAACACAGCGCCGCTTGGGACGCTGCGCATCCTTGGGCAACAAAGAATAGCGAATTTGTGCATAGCGGCGAGTATTCCGCGAAATTCGCGTATGAAAACGCGGACGGAATGATAGCGATTTATCACGCGCCTCCCGCCGCAACGGCTGCATATCCCGTACCCGCGGGCGCGAAGAAGATCGGGTTCTGGTTGTATAACGACGGTGCCGCGGTTCCTTTGTCGTTCAGTTGCGCTTCTGCTTCTTATAGTAGCTTAGATGTATGCAATATAAGCTTTACGGCGGAAAGCGGTTGGAAATACTATGAGTTCGATATGGCAACGTCGCCTGAAAGCGTTGTGATGTTTGCTCTTTGGTCGGGTAATGTGCTGAATCAGTCTTTCTATATGGATGATATCGATTTCATTGTAGCAGAAGTTTCCGCAGATATTACGTTTGAAGACGACGCGGATCATTCTTCGGAATGGAAAGACGCGTTCCCGCTTAACGCCATAAAGAGCAACGAGCAGTCACACGACGGGTCGTATTCGGCAAAATTCGCGTTTACGGGTGCGGCGGGGGAATTGGGTACGATTTTGCATGCAGCTCCTGCGCGTGATCCTTGGATTCTTCCGCAAGGATGCAAGAAAGTAGGCGTGTGGCTGTATACCGATAAGGAAAGCGATTCTTTGCTGTTCAGCGCAGCCTCTTCGAGCTTCGGTGCTTACGATGTATTTTCGAACGTAACGGTGAATCTGAAACAGGGGTGGAATTACGTTGAAGCAGACGTTGCCGACGGGATCACACAGATTGTGCAATTCTCGTTATATACGATCGGCGGCACATCGGCGGTGTATATGGACAGCATTTCATTTATTAAATAAGAGAAAGCGACGCAATCAAGCGTAAAAATGCTTAAAAAACGGGGGCGGAAATTTTTCCGCCCTTTGAATTTTTAGTGATTGAAAGGTTTCATATAAGTCAAAATTTGCATAAATCAATTTTGCCGATAACGGGTGTGTATTTAAATATGAACAGGGGAACGCTATCCCGGGCAAGCCTTGCTTGTATGTTCGTTTTTTTCTTGCCGCGCCGAACAAAATTCTATGATTTTTCTTGCTTTTTGCACGATAAAGGCTTTGCCTTTTTTCGCCGAATATCGTTCTGAAACGATTTTGCACATCGGATTTAAAAGCGCGGGAAAATCTTCCGCGGCGGTGGCGAAGATAGCCGAAAGCAAAGTTTTTAACTTGTGTGCCGTGCGATGTTTTCCCGTGTCGGAAAACGAAAATAAATAATTCTGTACAGCCGATCTTTGCACTTTATTCAAGGGCAAATCGCCGAACTCGGGAATCAGTTTTCGCCGCAGTTGCAATGCGTAACCGTCGTATGTACTATCTTTCACCACACGTCTTTTCACGGACAGCCAATCTTCCGCATAATCTTTAAAAAGCGGAAACTCGGACTGTCTTTTTTTATTATCGGCGGCAATCAATTTTTGCAGGAACTTTTCTTTCAACGCGGAAAAATTCTTGTCGGCAACTTCTACGTTGTATCCGTTTCGGCGAAACCGAGCCTGATACAATCCGTGTTCCGTTGTTCTGCAAGCTACGTTTCTGTCGCATTTTTCCAACAGCTTTTGTAAAACCGGGGGCAGCTTTTCGATTTCCGCTTTGGAAAATTTCAATTTTTCGCGGGAAGCATTGTCTTTTCGGTGAGGGCGGGTAGCACAGAGAAAAACGGAAGTCAACGGCAAAATGCCGAAAATTCACATTACAAGCTGCCGTCAACGCAATAATTTTTCTGCTGTTTCGTTGACTTCCGTTCTGTCTGCCTCTCATAAAAACCCGCAAAAAATTTTCTCCGTACCTGTACAAAGACATTTATTGCCACACCGATATTTTAAAACCATATTCGGAAGCATACGATTATGCCGAAGAAGCCATTTGCTTTTTATGCCGATTTCTCGGTAAAAAATTAGGAGATCTTTGTATCGGGAAATTCGGAAAACCGCTTCCGATACGCCTTGCCTGTTACCGTTATCTCGGCAGAATGCTTTGGAAAAAATACAACAAAAACGCCAAATACGAAGTCGGCAGTTACGAAGATCGGAATTTGCGGAACACCGAGCTTACAATCGATCCTTACGCAAAACAACACGCCGAAGAAACCTACGAACGCTACGAAAAACTGATCAAAACAATGAAATTACCCGATTACGAATACGAAACGCTTTGAGCGATGATGAACGGTATGCGAATGATTGATATGAAACAGTATTTCAATGTAGACTACACCACGATTTACCGCCGTAAACCTTGTATCCGGAAAAGATATATACACGCCGTAAGCGCGATGCAATAGGGGATTCATTCCCGAAAAAACATTATAACATAAAAGTAAATCCGAACCGCTCGCTTGTTACAAGTATCCGGTTCGGATTATACTGACTTGGTGCCGCTGACCGGACTTGAACCGGTACGTTCTTTCGAACGAGGGATTTTAAGTCCCTTGCGTCTGCCTATTCCACCACAGCGGCGCAACATTCTGTCGCTATTGTTAATTATAGCAAACGCAAAAAGAAATGTCAATAATTTTTCCGCCCGCGCCGCAACATTTTGCCAAAAACTTTTTTCGTTGTAAATTACATTTTTTTCGTTACAAATTCCATTGCTTTTCCCTGCCCGTTCGTTTATAATAAAACCGTTGAAACCGTTTACGGCATATGATCATCCGAGGGGAAAACAGCATTGAAAAACATCGTAAAAAACAATTATATCGCATCGTTTAACGAAGCCACGGGCGGCTTGAAGCTGTTTTCCGATCCGCTTGACGCCGACGGAATGAACTGGGTGGAAGGCGCTCGTACGTTCGGCGAAATTTATCGGGGCACGCTGCAAAGCTGTATTGTGCGCAACGTTTCCGCCTGTGCGGAAAACGGCGGCGAAGAAGCCGCGGTAATGCAGTCCGTCTATTTAACGAAGCATTTAAAAATCACCGTTACCCGCACGGCGGGCAGTACGTATAAAGAACGTTACGTGTTCGAAAACGCCACGGCGGACGACGTGTTTTTCTCGCGCGGGGCGGCGGGTATTTACGTTACTCTGAACGACAGTTACGAAGCGGCAAGCGTGTGCATGAAACGGCATTGCACGGCGCACGTCTGGTGCGGCGGCGAAACAAGCTATATAAACGCGGTAAAAATGGGCGAATATCCCCGTTCTCTGGCACTGATTCTCACCGAAGGCGCAATCGATTCCTACGGGGTAGAGCGCGATTTGTCGCAGATTTCCAACGATCGCGGCGATTTTATTCTGTACCTGCCGCCGTTTCATTTAAAAAAGGGCGAAAGCACGGCAATCGCCTTCGAAATGCGGTTTTATCCTTACGGAAACGATTCGCTCAAAGCCCTTCTTTCCGAAAAAAACGTCCCCGTCGTCGAAGCTGAAAATTATACGCTGATTCAGGGCGAAAAAATAGAGTTTACCGTAAACCGCCCCGATGCGAAAGTCCGCCTGCTTTCCTTTGCCGCGGCGCAAAATTTCGGCGGCGCACAGTGCGCTCCGGGCGGCACGCGAGGCGCGCAGACGGAAAACGCGGCAATAAATCCGGCGACAAACGCGGCGAAAAATACAGGTACGCCGAAGCCGCTGCATACGGAATCTAAAAACGGAAAAACATACGTAACGTACGTTCCCGAAGCCGCGGGGGAGTACGTCTTTGCGATCGAAGCGGCGGGCAAGCGCGCGAAAGCCGAATTTTTCGTGCAGATACCGCTTGACAGGCTGATAGAAAACCGCGTGAAATTCATTATAGAAAAACAGCAGTTTTCCTCCGCGGGCGATCCGCTGGACGGCGCGTATATGATTTACGATAATCAGGATAAGTGCCTTGTATACGACGAGCTGTTTCCCGATTACAACGCCAGCCGCGAACGCCTCGTCATGGGTTTGCTGGTGGCGAAATATCTGCAATATCGCCCGGACGATCGCGCGGCGCGCGAAAGCCTCATGCGATATTATGGTTTTGTGCGGCGCGAATTTTTCGATGAAGAGAGCGGCGTCGTATACAACGCGGCGGGCAAAAATCCGAAGGCGAAGCGACTGTACAACGCGCCGTGGATGTCCGTTTTCATGATGGAAATGTATAAAGCCACGGGCGAGCGGGCGTATCTCGAAAGAATGGTGCGCCTGCTGCGCGTGTACTATTCCGTAGGCGGAGAAAATTTCTATCCCAACGGACTTTCTCTTTTCGAAACGGTAACCGTGCTGCGGCAGGCGGGCATGGCGGCAGAGGCGGCGGAAATCCAGTCGTATTACAAAACGCACGTGGAAAACATCGTGAAAAACGGCACGAATTACCCGGAACACGAAGTGCGTTACGAACAGACCATCGTAACGCCCGCCGTCATGATGCTTGCGCAGTATTATATGCTTACGGGCGATAAAAAGCTGGTGGAAGAATGCCGCAGGCACGTGCGCGTGCTCGAACGGTTCAACGGCGATCAGCCGTCGCACTACCTCAACGAAATTTCCATGCGCCACTGGGACGGCTACTGGTTCGGCAAGTGCATGATTTACGGCGATACGTTGCCGCACTCCGCTTCCGTGCACACGTCCGACGCGTTTTTGCATTACGCCCGCATTTCGGGCGACGAAACTTATCGCAAACGCGCCGTCCGCGGGGCAAGAAACGTGCTCAGCCTGTTCCGGGCGGACGGGTCCGCTTCCACGTCGTATCTGTATCCGCTTACCTGCAACGGCACGCGCTGCGAATTTTACGATTATTTCGCCAACGAGCAGGACGGGTATCTGTACTTTCTCATTAAATTTTTCGGCGCGCTCGGCGGAAACGAAGCGCTGTAATAAAAAACTCAATCGCGACTTACAAAAATACATAAAATACATAACGGCACACAAGCCGCGGGTTTTTGAAAAAAAACCCGCGGCTTGTGTGGTATATCTATATCTTCCGGCAAAAACTTATTTTTCCGGCAAATACTTGTACGCGAAAAACAGCGCGAAATCCTGGTCGTTGCAGAGGGGATCGAACCTTTCGCCGCGCACGCCGTTCACTTCAAACGGATACAGCCTCGCGCAGCTTGCCGTGCCGTCGCGCATAAACAGACACAAACAATTTCTCAGCCCGCACACCCCGCGCTTTTGAAGTTCGTCGTCTCCCGTCGCCTCCGCGTATTTTATGTAGTCTATCGAACTCAAAGAACTCCAGTAGTGCGGCAGCGTATCGCCGAACGTATGAATCAGCCCGAACCAGTAATCGTCCCAATACCGCACGGCGATGTTGTTCAGCATATAATGCGGCTGTACGCCGTCGAATCGTTCCAGCGCGGCAAGGTGCGGCTGAATTTCGCGCAGATACCGTTCGTCTTTCGTTAAAAGATACGCGTCGAAAATAAACGAAACCGCGGGCGTTACGATCGTCTGTTCGTAATTTACCTCGTGTTTGGGGTAATTCACGCCACGCGCCACTATTTTTTCCACGTGCGCAAGAAACCGCTGCCGCAATTTTTCGCTTTCTTCGTCAAGCCCGTTCGCCCCGAACGTCTCAATCAGATCCCGCACGAAAATGCCGTTGGGGTAAAAATTTTCCCCGCCCCGCTCGTAGTAGGCGTCCATAATCCGGTACGCGTCGTCAAGCATCGTTTTGTCGCCCAGCACGGGATACGTTTCCGCCAAAAGCAGCGAAACCCACGGAAAGTTATACAGCCGCAGCCACGAGCTGTACTTATCGGCGAAATTAAACACTTCGCCCGTTTTTTCGTCGTACACCTCGCGCCGCACGAACGCCACAGCCTTTTTCAAAGCCGATAAAAACTTCTCGTTCTCGTGCGTTTGCAGATATCGCGCAAGCATAATCGTCATGCCCAGCCGCTCGCGCTGCGCATTCATATCGGAAAACTGTTCGTCGTAGTACTGTCTGCCGCTCTCCGCATCGTAGCACAAAAACGCGCCGTCCAAAGCGTTTCCCGCCTCGTTGTACTGCTGCTTTTCCACGATAAATTCCAGCCGCCGCGCAATCACCGTTTCTATCGGCTCGGAAACAAACACTTTCGCAAACGTTTTGTTTTCGCCGTCCGCGCCGTAAGTAAACGAAATTTTATGCTCGCCGGGCATGTCCGCGTCGAAAACGAATTCCGTTACGTTGCCGCGCCGTTCGCAAGAAATCGACGGCAGGTCGGTTTCCGCCGCAATTTCGCCGCCCGCCGCGTTTTCAACGGCGATATGTACCCGTTCGCCCGTAAAATAGGTGAAATTATCGGAAGTAATCGCCGCGCAATGGGGGAACGAAGCGATTTTACGCATGAAATCCGCTTTGCCCGCGTGAGGGAAAAGCACATACGCAAAAACGTATTCTTCGCCGGGACGCAGCGTTTTGATATTCAGATTCGCCGTAAAGTAGCCGCGGTCGTTGTTTTTGCAGCCGTATTGCGAATAAGAAGTCGCGCCGCCCCGCGTGAAAACAAGCCCCAGATTTTTATCGCTTTCGCCCATTTTCAGGGCGCACACCCACGAAGAATCTTCGCCGCACCAAAGGTGCGCCGTGCAGCGGGAAGTCATGCAGGTGGCGGCGTCGTAATAATCGTCGTAAAAATTGAAATTCACGCCGAGGTCGCCTTCAAGGAAGAACTTCTGCCAGCGCGAAACGTTTTTAATCGCGGTTTTCACAAAGAGAAAGCCGCTTTCATCAAACGAATACTCCGTGCGCGCCGTAAGTTCGGCAAACGATTCCGCGGTTTCCGCCGTCCGCGGGCGCGTCTGGTTCTGCTCGGTATGGTATACGGCAACGGCGCCGGTTTCGTTTTCTTCGAAACGATCCAGAATAAAATCGCGGGGAACGCCGGCGTTAAAATCTTTACCGTCCGGATAAAATTTAAGATTGTGCGAAAAGACGGGCACGCCGAACGAAAGGGGCGGTTTCACCCAGTTCATCGCATGCGGATCGTCGTTTAAACGCAGGCAGGAAATACCGCCCGTCGCAGGATTGAAAGAAACGCCGAAAACGTTGTTTTTCATACGCTACCCCCGTAAAATGAGATGATAAAAGATAAAAAAGCAATCAAAAAAATAATAAAATAAACGCCCCTGAAAGCAAGGCTTTCAAGGGCTTGGAGGCGCCACCCGGATTTGAACCGGGGCATAAAGGTTTTGCAGACCTTTGCCTTACCGCTTGGCTATGACGCCGGTTATTCAGATAAAAAAATACGGTGCGGATTTTTCGTTGGAGCGGGAAACGAGACTCGAACCCGCGACATTCACCTTGGCAAGGTGACGCTCTACCACTGAGCTATTCCCGCATATAAAGGAAAAATCCGCACCGATGGTGGAAGTTATAGGGATCGAACCTATGACCCTCTGCTTGTAAGGCAGATGCTCTCCCGGCTGAGCTAAACTTCCGTTTGCATCAAAAGCTTATATACTATACCATATCCGAAAAAGAATTGCAAGCGTTTTTCGGGGGAATTTGCAAAATTTTCCGCAAAAAATTTTTTCGCCTTCGAAATAGGCTTCCCCTTGCCTGCATAAAATTTTGCTCACAAAATTTTCTTCGGCAAAAATTGTCAGCCGCTTCGCGGCTTCCCCTTGGGGGGAGGCTCTGCCCGTTAGGGCGGTGGTGAGGGGCGCCGCTTGTTTTCTGATACAAACCATTTAAACGCCGCATTTCGCGGCTTCCCCTTGCTTCTTTTTGCTATCGCAAAAATCAGCAAAAATGGTCAGCCTATTTCATAGGCTTCCCCTTGCTTCTTTTTGCTATCGCAAAAATCAGCAAAAATTGTCAGCCGCTTCGCGGCTTCCCCTCGGGGGGAGGCTCCGCCGGGAGGCGGTGGTGAGGGGCGGTTCCGTTAACGAATCGGTACTTTTGATAATCTTTTCCATAATCATTATATTCTGCCCGCACTTTTTTTGTTTCCGTAAATTTCCCACAGCACCGCGGCAAGCCCCTCCGAGATGATTTCCGCCATCGAATACACAAGGTGAAACCGCGTGGAATTCAGCAGTCCGAAATTATTCACCGATTTTTCCGCCACGATTCCCATCACGGAAATATCTCCTATCGCGCCCAGCTTTTTGTTCGCGCCCGCGCCGGGCAGCAGCGCGTTGTCGTTTATTTTCACCAGTCCCACGTCTCCCGCGCCTCCCACGGCGGCGTCCACCGCCAGAATTTTCTTTCCCGCGTGCGTGTCTTTTAAAAACGACCGAAGATAGGGGATTTCTTTCGCCGTAACGGGCGAGGGCAGCGTTCCGTACACAAACACGGGCAATCCGCGCGTTTTGTATTGTAGCATCGATCCGCACACGGGCCCCAGCGAATCTCCGATGGCAAGATCGCTCCCCACGCACACGATTACGGGCATTTCCCCGTCCAGAAATTTTTCCGCCGCGGCGCTCACGCCGTCCGCCGCCAATTTATTGAATATATGAAACGTGTATTCCATCCGTAACTCCTTGTATCCGGCAATCTTCGCGCCGGAAAGCGATATTGCCCGGAAACGCCGTGCGGCGCCCCGAAAAACGTACAACCGCGATTATTGCCGTAAATTTTATCCTCTAAACGGCAAACCGCGCGAAAAAGCTTGAAAAATTTTTCCGTTCGTGTTATACTTGTATCGCAAAACGTGAAAAATTTCTTTCCGTAAGCAAAAAGGAGAAAAATCGATATGCGGTTATCCGGCGCGGCTCAACTGAATTTATCCGCGGCGTTGCTGGCGGGCGGCGGACAATACGTGCCCGACGTCATCTGCGCGGCGGCTCTTTTAATATTTACCATGGTCGGCGCAAAAAAGGGCGCCATCGCCTCGGTCATCGGGCTTTGTTCCACCGTGCTTTCGCTGGCGGCGGCGTATTATCTTGCCGTACCCGCGGCAAACCTCTTAAACGAAATGTTCGGCGTGTATCAGAAATTCGGCGAAAATTTCTGGTACGTCGCGGGCGGCATCGCCGTGTTCGTGCTCTGCAAGCTTCTTCTGGGGATCATCGCGCGCATTCTCACGAAAATCGCAAACAGCGTCAAAGCCGTAGGCGCGGCAAACACGCTGCTCGGCGCGGCGGTCGGTTTTCTGAAAGCGGGTATTCTTATTCTCGCCGTGCTTGCGGTGCTTTCCGTACTGCCCGAAACGCTTTCTTTCGTACCGAAAGCGCAAGCCGCCATCGACAAAACGTTCTTCGTGCATACGCTGCGCGATAACAACCCGCTTTTAACGTGGCTGCTGAAAGTGATCGACCGCGCGAAAGAGGGGCTCGACACGGAAGCCGCATGGCTGCTTCCTTAAAAGTTATCCACATTTCCACTCAAAAAGCGAACAAAATTTTGCTTTTTGCAAAAAATAATTTCCGAAAATCGGGCAAGTTATCCACATTTTTAAAATAAGCCTTGTGGATAACCCGAAAAACGCGGTGGAAAGCGCTCGATTACGGTGGATAACCTGCAAAAAAACAAAAACGGGCTGTGGATAAGTTTTTATGGAAATAACAAACGTATGGGCGGCGGCGGAAAGCGCCCTGAAAGTGCCGCAAAAATACGGGTTTACCTACGAATATACATACGATAAAGGCTCCGATTCTTCGTGCGTGTACATCCATCGCTTTAAAAAGGGCGCGGACCGTTTCGAACTGCGCGTACTCTCCGGCGCGGAAAGCGTTTCCGTGGTAGCGTACGCGGGCGGAGAATATAAATTTCCCGATTTGAAAAAGAAGTACAAAAAGTTATGGCGCGCAAGCGCGCGCGGGCGCGGGATAGCGCGGTTGTTTAGCAAACGCACGCAAAAGCAAATTTGGGATTTTTACGCCGCCGCATTGGAAAAGGAAGCGGAAAGCGGCGCGATTTTCGGTATTCCCGTCTGAACGCGCGTCGCAAAAAAGGAGGAACTCCGTCGAAAAAACAGGCGAGAAACAACGCCTTCCGAAATAGAACGCCCGGATAAAACGCGCGATATAACAAACGATATGCGCGTATATAAAAGAAAATATAAAGAATCATAAATAGCCCGAAAGGGCAAGCGGAAGCCGTGAAAAGAAAAAATTCACGGCTTTTTCATATAAATTTTTGCGTTCAAACTGTTTACACCGGTGTAATTTTGTGGTATAATTATAATCGGAAGAAAAAGGGTTTCTTCAAAAATCATGCGGCAAAGCAGGCAGAAAATCCGCTTCGTCCGAAAAAAAATTACAAAAAAGAAAAATCTTAAGGAGATATATCGCAATGATCGAAGTAAAAACCAACCTTACGAAAAACAAGAAAGTATTGCAATTCGTGAAAGACAGCGCAGAGCTTGCCCAGCCCGATAAAATCGTGTGGATCGACGGCAGCGAAGCGCAGCGCGACGCGCTCCGCGCCGAAGCGGTGGCTACGGGCGAAATGATCAAGCTGAACGAAAAGCTTCTGCCCGATTGCTATCTGCACAGAACCGCAGAAAACGACGTAGCCCGCGTGGAAGATCGTACGTTCATCTGCTCCAGAAAAGAAGAAGACGCTATGCCTCATTCCATCGTAAAGTGGATGGATCCGCAGAAGGCGTATAAGCTGGTAGGCGAAATCGCCCGCGGCAAGATGAAGGGCAGAACGATGTACGTTATTCCCTATTCGATGGGCGTCGTAGGTTCGCCGTTCTCCAAAATCGGCGTCGAAGTAACCGATTCCATTTACGTTGTTCTCAACATGGAAATCATGACGCGCGTCGGCGTGGATTGCTACAAGCAGCTCGGCGAAAACGGCGATTTCGTGAAAGGTTTCCACTGCAAGTGCGACGTCGATCCCGAAAAGAGATATATCATGCACTTCCCCG
>UQPN01000011.1 GCA_900542935.1 uncultured Eubacteriales bacterium | reverse complement strand
CCATTTTTGATTTTCTGAATATTTTTGACAAAAAATTTCTGAAAATCAAGGGGCAGCTGCATTTTCAATTTAAAATTTTAAATAACAGCACCATTCCATTTCCAATCTTTCACCTTGCTTTCCCCTCTTGCCAAGTTTTGCTTGCGCAAAACTAGCAAAAAAGATTCAGCCGTTTAAGCGACTGAATCTTTCGGGAATCCTTGCCGAGTTGCCGTTCAAAGGCAATCCCGGCAAGTAGAGTGGCGCGAAGCGCCGAGAGAGGCCTATTTAAAAAATTCTCTGCTTCGCGACTTTCCCGACTCTCATTTGCCTATTGCAAAAATCAATAAAAATGAAAATCTTGTTTTAAAGATTCGCCACTTTACGCACTTTCTTGTCGCACCGCCGCTTGACGGCAGCTTCTATAACGCCGCATTACCGTCCTCCCGCCCCACAATTCACAGCCTCGCACCAACCCCAACCTCGTAGACACAATCCACAGCCTCGCGCCAATCCAACCCTCGCCCCCACAATCCAGCCTCGCACCAACCCCAACCTCGCCGACACAAACCAAAGCCTCGCACCAACCCCAACCTCGCCGACACAATTCACAGCCTCGCACCAAATCCAACCTCGCCGAAACAAACCACAGCCTCGCACCAAGCCCAACTCTCGCCCCCACAATCCAGCCGCGCGCCAAGCCCAACCTCGCCAACACAATCCAGCCGCGCGCCAAGCCCAACCTCGTCCCCACAATCCACAGCCGTGCACCAAGTCCAACCCTCGCCGATGCAATCCACAGCCGCGCGCCAAGCCTAACCTCGTCGACACAATCCACGCCGCGCGCCAAGCCCAACCTCGCCGACACAATTCACAGCTGCACCCAAATTTTCTATCCAACACAAAAAAACGGATCCGCCGCACCTCCGCAACCGTGGCAGCCCGATAAAATCAAGCCGCGCAGCCGTTTGCAAAAGTACGCCGAATCCGATTCGTTTAAATTATCTCCGCTTTCATACCGGCGGAACAGCCGAAACCTCGATTACACCAATTCGATAATCGCCGTTTCCGCACCGTCGCCGCGACGTGCGCCGAGAAGGTAAATTCTCGTATAACCGCCGCCCTGCTTCATCTCTTCCTTTCTCGCCGCGTATTTCGGAGCAAGTTCGTTGAAAAGTTTATCCATCAAGGGGTGCTGAACGTCTGCGGTTCTCGCCTTAAACGCGCTCTTCTTTTCGTCGAAACCTTTAATTTCCTGTAAATCGTAGGTTTTCGCCATAATCGCACGGCGCGCCGCCAGCTTCTTAGGGCCGTCCTTAATGTTGGTGGCTTTGATTTCCTTGCCGCTCTTATCCTTCTTCGTAACTTCAAATTCGATGTTATCGTCGTAGGTATTCACGGCTTTCGTAATAAGTTTTTCTACATAAGACTGCAACTCTTTCGCTTTGGGCGCGGTCGTTTCGATTTTACCGTACCAAATAAGCTGCGAAGCCTGATTTCTCAAAAGAGCGTTTCTCTCTTTCGAAGTTCTTCCCAATTTGCCGGGCATTGTTTTAATCCTCCTGTTTACTTAATGAGAGACCGTAAGACTCCAGTTTCGCAATCACTTCGTCAAGCGACTTTCTGCCCAGGTTTCTCACCTTCAGCATATCGTCCTCGGTCTTTTTCGTAAGATCCTCTACCGTATGAATGTTGGCGCGTTTCAAGCAGTTATACGAACGCACGGAAAGATCCATATCCTCGATAACCATTCTGAGAATCTGCTGCTGCTTGTCGTCCTCGGTTTTCACAAGGATATCCATTCCCTTAATCGTTTCGCTTAAGTTTACGAACAGACCGATGTGGTCCTGCATAATCTTCGCGGCAAGAGAAATGATTTCCTTTCCCGAAAACGTTCCGTCCGTCCACACTTCCAGCGTCAGTTTGTCGTAGTCCACCGCCTGACCTACGCGCGTAGGCTCCACGGTGTAATTCACTTTCTGTACGGGTGTATAGATAGAATCGATCGCAATATAATCCACAACGGGCTGCTTGTTTTCCTTCGCGGGGCGATAGCCTCTGCCTCTGCCCACGGTAAGTTCAACGTCAAACTTGCCGCCCTCGTCGATCGTGCAGATGTACTGATCCTTATTGATAACTTCTACTTCGGCGTCCACGTTCAAGTCGGCACCCGTCAGTACGGCAGGTCCTTCCTTCGTGATATGCAACACCTTTTCGTAAGATTTATCGGTAACTTTCGTACGCAATGCAAGCGTCTTCAAGTTAAGAATAATCTCCGTAACGTCCTCTTTGATTCCTTTCACTGCGGAAAATTCGTGTTTCACGCTTCCGTCAAGGAACTTAATTCCTTCCACCGCCGCGCCGGGCAAAGCGGAAAGCAAAATTCTTCTGAGGCAGTTGCCGATTGTAAGACCGAAACCCTTCTCCAAAGGCTCGCAGACAACTTTCGCATAAAAGTCGTCGTTTTCAAGCACTTCGAGCTTAGGCATATCCATTTCGATCATATAATACCTCCTTAAGCAATATGATTATTTGGAGTACAATTCGACAATCATATGCTCTGCGATCTGACTGTCGATATCTTCTCTCGTGGGAAGCGCAAGAACTTTTCCTTCCAGCGTTTCGCGGTCGAACTCTACCCACTTCGGCATCGTCGCGCCCGACTTCGTCTCCTTCAGAGCCGTAAAATATTTGTTAGAACGTCTGTTTTCCTTCACCGCAACAACGTCGCCCGCCTTCACGATATACGAAGGAATGGTAACGGTTTTGCCGTTTACGGAGATATGCGCGTGGTTCACGATCTGACGCGCCAGCGTTCTGGAGGGAGCAACGCCCATTCTGAACACTACGTTGTCAAGCCGTCTTTCCAGCAGCGAAAGCATGTTTTCGCCGGTAACGCCTTTCATACGGTCGGCAATTTCGTAATATTTTCTGAACTGACCTTCCTGTACGCCGTAAATTCTCTTCGTCTTTTGTTTTTCGCGCAGCTGCAGCCCGTATTCGGAAACCTTCTTTCTGTCCGCGCCGTGCTGACCGGGCGCTACGGGGCGCTTGTTGAACGGACACTTGTCCATATAGCATTTATCGCCTTTCAGAAACAGCTTCGCACCTTCTCTTCTGCACAGTTTACATTTTGCTTCTCTATAAGTTGCCATAATCTTCTTCCTGCCTTTACATTAAACTCTACGACGCTTGGGAGGTCTGCAGCCGTTGTGAGGGATAGGCGACACGTCGGAAATAAGCGTTACTTCCAATTCGCAGGCCGCCAGCGCGCGAATCGCGGATTCTCTGCCCGCGCCGGGTCCTTTCACATACACTTCAACGCTGCGAAGCCCGTGCTCTTTCGCCGCTTTCGCCGCCGTTTCCGCAGCCATCTGCGCCGCGAACGGCGTACCCTTTCTGCTGCCCTTGTAACCAAGCGAACCTGCGCTGGACCACGAAATGGCGTTGCCGCTCATATCCGTGATGGTAACGAGGGTGTTATTGAACGTGGACTGGATATGCACCTGTCCTTTATCTACTTTTTTAAGTTCCTTACGCTTACGAGGAGCTCCCGCCTTTTTAGCGTTTTTCACTTCTGCCATGATCTATTCTCCTCCGTGATTATTTCTTCTTACCGGCGATAGCGCGCGCCTTGCCTTTGCGGGTGTGCGCGTTTCTCTTCGTGCTCTGTCCGCGTACGGGCAAGCCCTTTCTGTGGCGGATGCCGCGATAGCAACCGATTTCCATCAGTCTCTTGATGTTCAGGGAAACTTCGCTGCGAAGTTCGCCTTCCACTCTTATGTTATGATCGATATATTCTCTCAGCTTGGAAACGTCGTTCTCGTCGAGGTCTTTCACTCTCTTATCGGGATCGATGCCCGTTTCCGCGAGAATTTTCTTCGAGGTGGCAAGACCGATTCCGTAAATATAGGTCAAACCGATTTCCACTCTCTTTTCTCTGGGTAAATCAACACCGGCAATACGTGCCATAATGTTCTGAATCCTCCGTGTTAAAATTTTGTTTTATATTTTTTTATCGCCAACGGCACCCGCCTGCGGGCAGTGGAAAATGCCCCCGCGCTGCGTCGTATTATTTTCCGTTTTCCGGTTTTTTGTATTTTTCGTCGGTTTTTATGCGTTTTTTCCGCTGTTATCTGTTCGTTTTCGCCCTGTTCTTTGCACAAAAAAGGTAAAAATCATGCCGAAAACCGCGTTTTCGCACCCGAAAATACACAACAAAACCGAATTTTTGCCCCGTTTTCAAGCAAAAATTCAGCCTTTTTAAGAATATTTCCGCTTCGAAATTGCCTCGGAGCGCAAGATACCCTATTTTTAACCGTACACGTTATTATATCACGGAACCGAAAGGATTGTCAAGCGTTTTTCAGCCGCGATATACCGTTTTTTAAAAAATCAGAAAAAAGCGCCGAAAAAGAGTTTTCCAAAGAACGGTGAAACGCCGTCCTTTGGAAAAATTTAATTCAGCCCTGTCTCTGTTTGTGGCTCTTGCTCTTGGAGCAGATCACCATCACTCTGCCGTTTCTCTTGATAACTTTGCACTTATCGCACATAGGTTTTACGGAAGGTCTTACTTTCATTTTAGTTTTCTCCTTGATTTTTCTTGTATGAGGCGAGCTTTACGATTTGCTGCGCCACGTGATTCTTCCTTTCGTCAGATCATACGGGCTCATTTCAAGCTTCACCGTGTCGCCTTCGATGATACGGATATAGTTCATGCGAAGTTTGCCGGAAATGTATGCCGTGATGGTATGCCCGTTAGAAAGCTGTACTTTGAATGTTGCGTTGGGCAGCGCTTCCAGCACTTTGCCTTCCGCTTCGATTACGTCGTCCTTGGACACGAAAATTTCCTCCGATTGATATTCGACCGATTTGTCGCGTTTGCTTTTTGATTTGCTTTTCTTCCGTGCGTTTTAAGCCCGTTTACAGCGTTAAGATTTCCACGCCGTCCTCGCGGACCGCCACGGTGTTTTCGTAGTGCGCCGCGGGCGAGCCGTCGATCGTTACCGCTCCCCAGTCGTCGTCTAAAATCCGCACACGGTAATTTCCCATCGAAATCATCGGCTCGATGCAGATGACCGTGTTCGCTTTCAACCTCGGACCGGTGCCGAGCCTGCCGTAGTTGGGCACTGCGGGGTCTTCGTGCATTTCGCGCCCGATTCCGTGCCCCGTATACGAACGGATAACTCCGTAGCCGAACGATTCGGCATACTTCTGAACGCGGTAGCCGATATCGTACAGCGGCGTGCCGGCATGCAGATTTTCGATGCCTTTGAAAAAGCACTCTTTCGTGCGCTCCACCAAAAGCCGCTTTTCTTCCGATACGTTGCCGATTAAAAACGTCCGCGCGGCGTCGCCGTGAAAGCCGTTTTTATACGCGCACAAATCCACCGAAACGATGTCGCCGTCTTTTAAAATCGTCTTATCGTCCGGGATTCCGTGCACCACCACCTCGTTGACGGAAACGCACGCCGAAGCGGGGAAACCGCCGTATCCGAGGCACGAGGGATATGCCCCCGCCGCACGGATGAACCGTTCCACAAGTTCGTCTACTTCTTTGGTGCTCATCCCGGCGGAAATTCTTTCGCCCACGAACGCCAGCGTATCGCGCACGATCGCGCAGGGCTCGCGCATCAGATCGATTTCCGCGTCGGTTTTCGTAATAATGCTCATCTGAATTTTTCCAGCACGTTCGAAATTTCGTTAAACAACACTTCGGGCGGTTCGTCCGTCCCCGTGAAGTTTAAAATCAAGCCCTTCTTCGTGTAATAATCGATGAGGGGCGCCGTCTGCGCGCCGTACACGTCCAGACGTTTCTGCACCGTTTCGGGATTGTCGTCGGCACGCTGATACAATTCTCCGTCGCAGCGTTCGCACGTGGTTTTGCCGCCGAGCGTGGAAACGTGATAGCTTTCGCCGCAGTTTTTGCACACTCTTCTGCCGCAAAGACGCGCCATCAGCAGCGAAAAATCGATGTTGATGTTTACCACCGCGTCGATCTTCGTGAATTTTTCAAGCGCTTCCGCCTGAGCCACGTTGCGGGGAAATCCGTCCAGCAGGTAGCCGTTTTTGCAATCCTCTTCCTGCAAACGGTTTTCCACGATTTTGCAGGTAACTTCGTCGGGCACCAGCTGCCCTTTATCGATATACGATTTGGCAAGCACGCCGATTTCCGTCTGATTTTTAATATTCGCGCGGAAAATATCGCCCGTGGAAATGTGCGGCATTCCGAATTTATCGGAAATGCGCGTTGCCTGCGTACCTTTTCCCGCGCCGGGCGCGCCGAGTAATATAATATTCATCTGCCGATGCTCCGTATTCTTTTCGTTACCGCCCGCCGGAACGCGGCGGGCGTTTGCAACGTTATTTCAAAAATCCTTTATAGTTCTTCATCATCATCTGCGCCTGAAGCTGTTTTTCAAACTCCATCGCCACAGATACGACGATCAGAATACCCGTTGTGGAGAACACGTTCACCAGCGTGCCCGTGGGATCCGCCCAGGCGAATGCGAGCGCGGGAATGAACGCCACCAACGAAAGGTAAATCGCGCCGAACAAAGTGATACGGTTGGAAATCTTTTTCAGATAATTTTCCGTAGCCTTGCCGGGACGAATCCCCTGAATGAAACCGCCGTTCTGCTGAATGCTCTTCGAAACGTCTTCCGGGTTGAACTGCATCTGCGCATAGAAGAACGAGAACGCGAAGATGAGAAGGCACAGCACGAACGAATACAGAATACGTCCGCCCGCGATAGCGGAAGAACCGGTCATCCACTTCGTCCACCACTTGTAGAACCCGCCGTTCGGCCAGAACAAGCCCGAAATCATCTGCGGGAAGGAAAGGATGGAGAAAGCGAAAATCAGAGGCATAACGCCGCTGCCCGAAATACGGATGGGAATCACGGAGGACTGCCCGCCGTACATCTTTCTGCCCTTAATCTGCTTCGCATACTGCACGGGTACCTTTCTTTCCGAAAGATCTACGTACACAACCGCGAAGAATACCACAGCGCATACGATTACGAACGCTACCAGCTGCCAGATGGCGTCGCTGTTGTTGGGAATATCCACGATTTTGGCGATGATCGCCTGTCCCGCCGTGGCAAGAATACCCACGAAGATGATCATGGACTGCCCGTTGCCTACGCCGTAATCGGTGATTCTTTCGCCCAGCCACATTACGAGGAACGCGCCTGCCGTGTATACCACGGTCATGAAGAATCCCGCGAGGAACGCGCTGTCGAAGAACAAGCTCTTGTTCACCGCGCCCGACTGGTTTGCGAAGTTGACGATAATGCCGATCGACTGAATCACGGCAAGGAGAATCGTGCAGTATCTGGTGTATTGCGCGATTTTCTTCTGCCCCTCTTCGCCTTGTTTCGAAAGGCGTTCGAGCGCAGGAATACCTACGCACAAAAGCTGCATAATAATTGACGCGTTGATGTAAGGACCGATACCGAGCGCGAAAAGCGTACCGTTCGCCAGCGAGCCGCCCGTGATGCTGTTCATCAGCGTCAAGAAGTCGTTGCCCGTAACGTTTTCGGAAAACACGCTGCTATCGAGCCCCGGAATGGGAATATAGCATCCGATGCGGAATATCAGAAGGAGCAGAAGCATTTTCCATACTTTCGCCCTGATATCCTTCACCTTAAACGCATTGATAAGTGTTTGTAACATTTTTCTCTCCGAATTTCTGTTGGCGTTTCAAGCCCGCCCGACTGCGGACAAGCCCGAAGCGCGCCTGCAAAGACCGACTGCCGCCCGACGCGTTTTTACACCCGCCCGGCGCCCTGAGGGAAAATAAGCCGATTCAGTCGAAGGAAAACATGCGATTTTCCCCCGGCTGAAAATAACGAAAGAAGCGTTTTATGCAAGCGGCTTCTTATCGTCCGCTTTCTCTTTACAGGGTTTCCGCAGTGCCCTTCGCCGCTTCGATTGCAGCTTTCGCGCTCTCGGAAAATTTCGCAGCCTTTACGGTGAGCGCCACTTTCAGTTCCCCGTCGCCGAGCACTTTCAAGCCGCAGTTGTTCTTCACCGCTTTCGCCAGACCGTTTTCCATCACGAAGCCGTAATCCACCACCGTACCTTCGGGCAAATCCGCAAGGTTTGCAAGGTTAACGATAACGTATTCCTTACCCGCGTGATTGAAACCTCTCTTCGGTACGCGGCGGGCGATAGGCATCTGTCCGCCTTCGAATCCGGGACGCACGCCGCCGCCGGAACGCGCCCACTGTCCTTTATGTCCTTTACCCGACGTTTTGCCGAGACCGGAACCGATACCTCTGCCCAGTCTTTTCGCTTTCGTCGTTGCTCCCGGTGCGGGAGAAAGAGTATCTATTCTCATTGTACGCTCCTTAAATGTTTTCCGCTTTCACGAGATGATGCACTTTTTTGATCATACCGCGAACGGCGGGGGTGTCCTCCCATTCTTTGGAGGAACGAATTTTGTTGAGACCGAGTGCGCGCACGGTTTCCTTTACGGAAATCACTTCGCCGATCGTGCTTTTCACAAGCGTTACTTTAATTTTAGCCATTGTTCGCGCCTCCTTATTTGCACATGATCTCTTCAACGGTTTTTCCGCGAAGAGCGGCAACCTGTTCCGCCGTCTTTAATTCGGAAAGACCGGCTACGGTAGCTTTTACGCAGTTGCCGGGGTTTTGCGTGCCGTGAGACTTCGTTCTGATGTTCTTGATTCCCACCGCTTCCATTACCGCACGCACGGGGCCGCCGGCGATCACGCCGGTACCTTCGGATGCGGGCATCATAAGCACCGCGCCTCTGCCGAACTTGCCGATAATCTGATGGGGAATGGTGCTATCCACAACGGGGATCGAAATCATGTTTTTCTTTGCGCGGAGAGTGGCTTTATCGATGGCTTCGGGAACTTCTTTCGCTTTGCCCGTGCCTACGCCTACTTTGCCTTTTCCGTCGCCAACGATCACGAGAGCCGCGAAACGAGCGTTTTTACCGCCCTTCACCGTCTTGGATACGCGGTTGATTTCGATGAGCTTTTTAATCAAGCCGTCGTCTTCAGCCTGACGTCTCTGAGGTCTTCTGTTTTCTCTTTTTTCGTCTGCCATAATCTTCTCTCCCGTCAAAATTTAAGTCCGGCTTCTCTCGCGCCGTCGGCAAGCGCCTTTACGCGTCCCGTGTAAAGGTAACCGCCTCTGTCGAACACAACCGTTTCGACGCCTTTTTTCAGCGCGCGTTCCGCAAGAACCTTTCCTACGACTTTCGCCGCGTCCGTTTTGGTTAAGCCTTCCAGCTGCGCCTTAACGTCCTTATCCATCGTGGACGCCGCCGCAAGCGTTACGCCGCCCTTTTCGTTGCCGGCTCTGTCGTCGATGATCTGCGCGTAGATGTGATTAAGACTTCTGTACACGTTGAGGCGCGGTGCCGCAGCGGTACCCGCCACGGTTTTGCGCACTCTTGCGTGCCGTCTTTGTCTGACTGTATTTTTATCAATTTTCGAAATCATATTAAGCGCTCTCCTTATTTCTTCGCCTTACCGGAGGTCTTGCCTTCCTTGTGCTCAACGTACTCGTCCTTATAACGAATACCGTAGCCGTGATAAGGTTCCGGTTCTCTTACCGCTCTGATGTTCGCCGCCGTCTGCCCTACCAGCTCTTTGCTGATACCGGAAACAACGATGTCCGTCAAAGTGGGGCATTCGAATTTGATGCCTTCCGGAGCTACGAACTCTACGGGGTGCGAAAAACCTACGTTCAGAACGAGTTTGTTGCCCTGCACCTGTCCTTTCCAGCCGACACCCTTGATTTCAAGCGCTTTCGAAAAGCCGTCGTGCACGCCCTTCACCATGCCCGCAAGCAAAGCTCTGTAAAGCCCGTGCTTCGCGTTGGTTTCGGGAAGAGTATCCAGCGCCTTTACGATTGCGTGTCCGTCTTCCACCACGACGTCGATGTTGCCCGTGATCTCGCGGGAAAGAGTGCCTTTGCCGCCTTTCACCGTAACCACGCCGTCTTTAAATTCTACCGTTACGCCCTGAGGAAGCGCCACAGGCATTTTACCGATTCTCGACATACCTACTGCCCTCCTTTACCAGACGTAGCAAAGCACTTCGCCGCCTACGTTCTGTGCTTTTGCCTGTTTGCCCGTCATAATGCCTTTGTTGGTGGTAAGAATTACCGTACCGATACCGTTGAGCACTTTGGGCATCTTTTCTACGCCGGTATACGAACGAAGCCCCGGACGGGACACTCTTTCGATGCCGGTGATTACCGATTTCTTGTCGCTGTATTTCAGCGTGATCGCGATTTTGCCGTTATAGCCGTCCTCTACAAGTTTTACGTCTTTTACGTAGCCCTCGTCAAGAAGAATATCGGCAATCGCCTTTTTCATCACGGAAGAAGGAACTTCCACCGTTTCTTTTTTGGCGATGATCGCGTTTCTGATTCTCGTAAGCATATCTGCGATGGGATCTGTCATATTCGTTTCCTCCGTGTTACCAACTCGACTTCTTAACGCCGGGAATCTCTCCCTTATACGCAAGATTTCTGAAACAGATACGGCAAACGCCATACTTTCTCAAAACCGCGTGAGGTCTTCCGCAGATCGTGCAGCGCGTGTACGCTCTCGTGGAAAACTTGGGCGTTTTCTGTTGCTTGTTTATCATTGACTTCTTTGCCATTTTCTTCTCTCCTTACTTCTTGAACGGCATGCCGAGCGCGCGGAGCAGCTCTCTTGCCTCTTCGTCCGTTTTCGCGGTGGTTACGATCGCAACGTCCATGCCGCGGATCTTTTCCACCTGATCGTAAGTGATTTCGGGGAAGATAAGCTGTTCTTTCAAGCCTACGGAATAGTTGCCGCGGCCGTCGAACGCCTTATCGGATACCCCTCTGAAGTCTCTTAAGCGAGGAAGCGCGATCGATACGAATTTATCGTAGAAATCGTACATTCTGTCGCCGCGCAAAGTTACTTTGATGCCGATCGTCTGTCCTTCGCGCACCTTGAAGTTTGCTACGGACTTCTTCGCCTTCGTAAGTACGGGCTTCTGACCGGAAATCAATTTGATTTCGTTTTCCGTAACCTGAATGGACTTCGCGTTGTCTTTAATGTCGCCGAGGCCCGTGTTGATCACGATCTTCACGAGGCGGGGGCACTGCATTACGGACTTGTAGCCGAATTTCTTCATAAGGAAAGGAACGACTTCTTTTTCGTACTTTTCCTTTACTCTGTTTTTATATACCTTTTCTGCCATTTTGCTCTACCTCGTTACTCGTTCGAAGAAGATTCCGTTTTGGTCTCTTCCGCTTTCGCCGCGCGCTTTCTCGTTCTCTTCTTGGGAGCTTCCGTTTCAGCCGCTGCGGCAGCTTTCGTTTTCTTCACGAACGCTTTATCGAGCGTGGCGCCGCATTTGCATACGCGCACTTTCTTTCCGTCGACGATCTGATGCTTCACTCTGGTGGGCTTGCCGCATTCCGGGCAGATAACCATTACGTTGGAAGCGCTGATCGCGCCTTCTTTTTCTACGATTTTGCTCGTTTCGTTCGCTTTTCTCGCCTTCTCGTGCTTCTTCTGCATCCGCACGCCTTCTACCGTTACCGTATCGGCTTTGGGGGAGGTGGCAAGGACTTTTCCCTGTTTGCCTTTATCTTTACCGGCAATAACAAGTACGTTATCGTTTAATTTTACGTTCATTGTTTAATCCTCCAATCCTTTACAGCACTTCGGGAGCAAGGGAGATGATCTTCATATAATCTTTATCTCTCAGTTCTCTCGCGATCGGCCCGAAGATACGGGTGCCTTTCGGCTGCTTCTGCTTATCGATGATTACGGCGGCGTTTTCGTCGAATCTTACGTACGTGCCGTCTGCTCTTCTGATGCCGCTCGTGGTTCTCACGATTACCGCGTTGACAACGTCGCCTTTCGATACCGTGCCGCCCGGCGCTGCCGCCTTTACGGACGCGACGATGACGTCGCCGATGTTGCCGGTTTTACGGAAGGAACCACCCATAACTCTTATACACATCAACTCTTTCGCACCGGAGTTATCCGCTACTTTCAGTCTTGTTTGGGGTTGAATCATAATTCTATCTCCTTACCTCGTTACTTCGCCTTCTCGACGATCTCGGCAACGCGCCAGTTCTTATCCTTGCTCAGCTTTCTGGTTTCTACGATTCTCACCGTATCGCCGATGCCGCAGGCATTTTCCTCGTCGTGCGCCTTTAAACGCTTAGAGGTTACGATCGTCTTTTTGTACAGAGGGTGTTTGCTCTTATCGGTGATTTCCACAACAACGGTTTTATCCATCTTGTCGGATACCACTAAGCCGACTCTTTCTTTTCTGAGATTTCTTTCCATTTTTTTGCCCTCCGTTACGCCTTCAATTCTCTCGCACGGATTTCCGTGTTCACGCGAGCGATGTCTCTCTTGCAGGTTCTGATAGAAACGGGATTTTCAAGCTGCCCCGACGCAAGACGGAAACGAAGGTTGAAAAGCTCGCTTTTCAGTTCTGCCAGCTTCGCCGTCAGTTCGGCGCTCGTCATTTCTTTTACTTCTTTCGCTTTCATTATTCTTCACCGCCTTCCGTCGCTACGGTTGCGACTTCTTTTTTCACAAACTTGCACTTTACGGGAAGTTTGTTGCCGGCAAGGCGCATAGCCTCTTTCGCGTCCGCTTCGGAAACGCCCGCCATTTCGAACATTACTCTGCCGGGCTTCACTACGGCAACCCAGTATTCTACGTTACCTTTACCGGAACCCATACGAGCTTCTGCAGGGTGCTTCGTAATAGGCTTATGAGGGAAGATATCGATCCATACCTGACCGCCGCGCTTTACGAATCTCGTCATGGCGATACGGGCGGCTTCGATCTGGTTGGATTTGATCCATCCGCATTCTTCCGCTACCAGACCGTATTCGCCGTAAGCGATTACGTTGCCCTTATGAGCGGCGCCTCTCATCTTGCCTTTGTGCTGCTTTCTTCTTTTAACTCTCTTAGGAATCAACATTATAATGCTCCTCCTTCCGCCTGAGCGGGAGCTTTCGCGGTTTTAAGCACTTCGCCCTTGTAGATCCAGCACTTTACGCCGATCATACCGAACGTGGTGTGCGCTTCCGCAAAACCGTAATCGATGTCCGCACGGAGCGTCTGAAGAGGAATCGAACCTTCGTGATAGTGTTCGCTACCCGCGATTTCTCTGCCGTCCAAACGACCGCTGCACATCATCTTGATGCCCTTTACGCCGGCTCTCATCGATCTGCCGATCGCCTGCTTCATGCAACGGCGGAACGCCATACGCTTTTCAAGCTGAGCCGCAACGCTTTCCGCAACGAGCTGCGCGTCGCAATCGGGCTTCTTCACTTCCGTGATGTTTACGCTTACCGCCTTGCCGCCCGTAAGTTTCGCAAGGTCTTTTTTGATGGTTTCCACTTCCGCGCCCGCTTTGCCGATGATGACGCCGGGACGAGCCGTGAAAATCGTAACGATGATACGCGTAGCCGCTCTTTCGATGGTGATCTTGCTGATCGCCGCCGCATAGTACTTCTTTTTAAGGAAGGTACGGATTACGTTATCTTCTTTCAGATATTTGGAGAATTCTTTCTTGTCCGCGTACCACTGAGTGTTCCAACCCTTGATAACGCCTACTCTCAAACCGTGAGGATTCACTTTCTGTCCCATTATAATTCTCCTTCCAATTTTTTGACGTCCAAAATAACCGTGATGTGGCTGGTTCTCTTAAGAATCGCGTGCCCTCTGCCTTTGGATACGGGCTGCATTCTCTTCAGAGAGGTAGCGCCGTCCGCAAAACATTCCGCCACGTACAGATCGCCTCTGTCCATACCGAAATTGTGTTCCGCGTTCGCGCCCGCCGAAACAAGCACCTTTTTCACCGCAAGCGCGCTGCCGTTGGTGATGTGTTCGAGCGTGGCTTTCGCCTCTTTGTAATCTTTGCCGCGAATCAGGGCGAGAACCGTTCTCACCTTGTACGGGGATACTCTCACGTATTTAGCCACAGCATAAGGACGCTTTGCTTTTACGTCCGCCGCTTTCAGCTCTTTATTCTTCATATTCGTTGCCATTTGTCATCTCTCCTTATTTCGCGGGCGTGGACGTCTTAGCGGCGTGCCCGTGGAAGGTTCTCGTAGGAGCAAACTCGCCGAGCTTGCAGCCGATCATGTCTTCCGTTATATATACGGGAACGTGCTTTCTGCCGTCGTACACCGCAATCGTATGACCTACCATATCGGGGAAGATCGTGGACGCTCTCGACCAAGTTTTCAAAACCTTCTTCTCGTTCGCTTCGTTCATCGCCTGAATACGGCTTAAAAGCTTCGCTTCCACGTAAGGTCCTTTCTTTATGCTTCTTGACATATTCTTCTCTCCTCCGGATTAGTTGATTCTCTTAAGAATGAACTTGTTCGTCGCATTCTTCTTCTTTCTCGTCTTGTAGCCGAGAGCGGGTTTGCCCCAAGGAGTCATAGGACCTGCATGGCCTACGGGAGCCTTGCCTTCGCCGCCGCCGTGAGGGTGATCTACGGGGTTCATAACCGCGCCGCGTACTTCCGGGCGCTGACCGAGGTATCTCGCCTTACCGGCTTTGCCGAGGGATACGATTTCGTGTTCTACGTTGCCCACCTGACCGATCGTGGCGCGGCATCTTAAAAGCACGTATCTCATTTCGCCGCTGGGCAGACGAAGCGTGGCGTATTTGCCTTCGGTAGCTACGATTTGCGCCGCAAGCCCCGCGCTTCTTGCAAGCTGTCCGCCCTTGCCGGGGGTAAGCTCTACGTTGTGCACCATGGTACCTACGGGAATGTTTTCAAGCGGAAGAGCGTTACCCACTTTGATATCCGCTTTCGCGCCGCTCATAACCTTGTCGCCCACGTTTAAGCCGAGGGGAGCGAGGATATACGCTTTGGCGCCGTCCGCATACGCGATGAGCGCGATGTTTGCGCTTCTGTTGGGATCGTACTGGATGCTCTTTACCGTAGCGGGGATGTCGTCTTTATTGCGCTTGAAATCGATGATACGATATTTCGTGCGGTTTCCGCCGCCGATGTGGCGGCAGGTGATTTTGCCCTGATTGTTTCTGCCGCCCGAATGGCGCTGATCGTGCATCAAGGACTTTTCCGGTTTATCGCCCGTTACCTCTTCTCTTTTCAGAACCGTAATGAAACGGCGGGACGGCGTGGTAGGTTTATATGTTTTAATAGCCATTTTTTATATCCTCCCCGATTACGCCAAAGAGTTGAAGAACTCGATGGGCTTGCTGTCCTCTTTGAGGATAACCACCGCTTTTTTGCGGTCGGGCGTGTAACCTTCGTTTCTGCCCATTCTCTTCAGCTTGCCTTTGCAGTTGATCGTGTTTACTTTGGCAACCTTCACGCCGAACAATTTTTCAACGGCGCTTCTGATTTCGATTTTGTTTGCGGTGTTTTTCACGTAGAACGTGTATCTCTTATCCGCGATTCCGTCATAACCCTTCTCGGTGAGAACGGGCTTCAAAATTACGTCTTCGGCAAACATTACGCGTATACCTCCTGAAATTTCTCTGCGGCGGCTTTCGTCATTACTACTTTCGCGTTCGCCACAACGTCGTACGTGTTCAAAAGATCAACGTTCATCGTGGATACGCGGGGAAGATTGTTCGTCGCGCGGATCACGAGCTCGTCCCTTTCGCTCATTACAAGCAGTGCGCTCTTGTTAAGGTTCATCGCCTTTACGAACGCCGCCATCTCTTTGGTTTTGCCCTCGGATTTCAGCTCGTCCACGATAAGAAGTTCGCCGTCGGCAAGCTTCTTGGATACGGCGGAAAGCAATGCGCCCGTTTTCGCCTTCGCGTTCATCTTCTTAGAGAAGTCGCGGGATTTGGGTGCGAACACTACGCCGCCCTTGATCCACTGCGGAGCGCGGATGGAACCCTGACGGGCTCTGCCCGTGCCTTTCTGTCTCCAGGGTTTGATGCCGCCGCCGCGAACTTCGCTGCGGGTAAGCGTGGACTTCGTGCCCTGTCTTTCGTTGGCAAGACGAGTTACAACCGCCTGATGAATCAGGCTTTCGTTGTACTCGGCGCCGAACACGCTGTCGCTGAGCTCCATTTCGCCGACAACCGCACCTTTCATATTATATACTTTAATTCCGGTCATTGTCTTTTCTCCTTATTTGCTCTTCACGCTGCTGCCGACGGTAACGATGCTGCCTTTCACGCCGGGGATCGCGCCTTTGATGAGAAGAACGTTTCTCGCCAGATCTACTTTTACGATTTCAAGGTTCTGAATCGTAACGTTCTCTACACCGTACTGACCGGCGAGGTGCTTCAGCTTGAATACTCTGGAAGGCGAAGAGTTGGCGCCCATGGAACCCGGTTCTCTGTGTACGGGGCCTACGCCGTGCGTTTCCTTCAGACGCTGCTGATTCCATCTCTTGATAACGCCCGTATAGCCGTGCCCTTTCGTAATGCCGGAAACGTCTACCTTGTCGCCTGCGGCGAACACGTCCGCTTTGAGCTCGTCGCCCACTTTGAAACTTTCCGCGTTGTCTACTCTGATTTCTTTGAGCACCTTGCAGGGTTTCACGTTCGCTTTCTTGAACTGTCCGAGTTCCGGCTTCGTAAGCGCCTTTTCGCTGGTTTCGATGAAGCCGAGCTTCAAAGCCGCATAGCCGTCGTGCTCCGTGGTTTTCACCTGCACTACGGGGCAGGGACCTGCCTCCACTACCGTTACGGGAATCATTTTCCCGTCCTGCGCAAACAATCTCGTCATTCCGATTTTGCGCCCGATGATTGCTTTATTCATTGATAAAGTTCACTCCTTATAAAATATTTCTTAATACCTCGCTTGCGAAGTATTTTTTTGCGATGTTGGTTTCTTGTTCCGCCGCGATTACAGCTTGATTTTGATATCGACGCCTGCGGGCAGGTGAATGGTATCGAGCAGTTTCGCGTTGGGGGAATAGATATCGATGATTCTCTTGTACGTTCTCATTTCGAACTGTTCGCGGGAATCTTTGTATTTGTGCGGGGAACGGAGAATCGTGATGATTTCTCTTTCGGTGGGAAGAGGAATCGGTCCCGAAATTTTCGCGCCGCTCTTCTTCATCGTTTCCACGATGCGGGAAGCCGCTTCGTCTACCAGCTCGTGATCGTAAGCCGCCAATTTGATTCTGATTTTCTGTACTGCCATTTCTGACTCCTTATGTTTCTCTTTCAGAGAAGATTTTGTATTACTGTGTCAACACGTCCGTGTGTATCGAGGTTTTGAGCAAAATAAAAAACACTCTTTTTCCAGCCGAGCGTTTTCACGCAAAGCCCCGGTCAGTCGCAAGGGTCGAGCCCTCACATTGTCGACGGAAATTATCTGCCGAAGTGGCTTTTTCTTCGGATTTGCAGTAACTTCCCGCGTCAGCCCAATACACCGCATATTTACGCAGCGTATCTATATTACCAAAAGTGCAAGCGGATGTCAAGCGTTTATGCAAGATTTCAGAAATTTTTTTGAAATTTTTTCGATTTTTTGCGGTTTTTCTCCCCTTTGCGCCTCTTTTTTGTATTTTTTAAGAAAATTTTTTCGGTTTTTTCGCTTTCAACAGCCTTTCCGAACGCACTTTTTCCGCATATGCGTTTCATTCTTTTTTCGCGCACGCGTTTAATTTATGTACGCGCGCGTACGCGTGCGCTCCTCAATGTTTCGCCAGATACATAGCAGTATCGATGCTGTTATGCAGAATATATAATTCAATATTCAAAATATTATATCCGCGCGTATTTCCTTCGAAGCTCCACTGTGAAAGTCGTCCTTCTTGTTCGCATAAAAACAGGACGCACCCGTCTTTCTGGCACCCGTCGATTACCGCCGCGCCGCGCGGAGGAAGAAGGAAAATGTCTTTTAAATCCTCTCCGCTTGCGTAGTCTTCTGTCAGATAATCAATACGTTTTCCGTCTTTTTGCCGCAAAACTTCATTTTTCAATTCCGGTCTGATATACTCCAGACACTCCGTAAAGGAGATCTTCCGCACAAGGTATTTATGAACAATATAAGAAACCGCCTCGGCATAAGTATAATCTCCGCAATAAGCCCGCCCGGTCCAATCTTCAATTTCTTTTTTTGCATTCAGAACAAGCCGGACTTTAGCGGCTGTTTTATTTTTTCTCTTTTCTTCAAGTTCGGCAAATGCTTTGTCTATACTCATATTTTTTCCACCGTCGGCGCAAATTACCAAGCGTAGCCGTATCGAAACATCCTTTATTTTAAGGGTATATCGAATTATTTTACGGCTGCAAAACAACATTTCAATCATACCATACTTCCCTTCTTTAGTCAAGATAAAAGAAGTTGAATTTCCGCAAAAAAGTGTTGAATTTTATAAAAAAGTGTGCTATAATACAAGCAGAAAGCTGTACAGGGAGGATTTTTAAAATGAAGAAAAAGCTTACGATTGTATCGCTCGGCTTTATCGGCGCGGCTATTTTGTGGTTTGCGTGCCTTGTGGCGGCGCAGCTGTTTTTCGACGCCGACATTTTCGGCAAGAGTTTCTCGTCGTTTATCTGGAGAGGATTGATTATTCTTTTAATCGTGGGAGTTTCCGGGTTGCTGCTTTTAACTTCCGTTTCGATTTACGAGAACAACAAAACGCTTGCCTACGTTTCCGGCGCGATGATTCTTGTTACGGCGCTGTTCGCGTTGCTGTTTTTCATCATCGGCAAATACGAAAAAGGGTTCCTTTCGACGAGCACGCTGACGCTGGTAATTCTTTCGCTGCTGATAAATCAGATTACGGATATGCAGTACCGCGCGAAAAAATCGCTGACGGGATTAAAAATCGCGGCGGGCGTTACAGGCGGCGTAATCGCGCTGATTCTGGAGCTTTCCGTATATTCGCTGATGGGAAAATTCTGGAACAGCACGGCGTTTGTATTTTTCTTCGTGGTGCTGTGCCTTGCGTTCATCGGTTTAAAAATCGCCGTAGGCGCGATTGCGAAATCGGCGAACGGAAAAGCGGAAAAATCCGGAACGGAAGCGGCGGCGGACAATACGGGCGCCGCGGAAGAAACGGTAACGATTTCCCGCGCGGAATACGAAGAACTGTTAAAAATCAAAGCGGAATACGAAAACAAGAAGTAAGTTTATGATACGAAAATTCAAAGAAATCCGGGACGAAGAAGCGGAAAAGATACGGATATTATACAATTACCACACGCATAACTATCTTTGCGGGCACGCCGCGGGAACGGTTTCCGATTATGTGCGGGAGGCGGTGAAAAACGGCATGAAATCGATCGGTATTTCCGATCATTTCGCGCACCCCGCGCTGTTGCCGAGTCCGTATATGGACGAGGCGACGATGCAAAGCGAATACCTGCCGCAATTCGACGCCGCCGAAGCGGAATACGGAAAGAAAATCCGCATTTATCGGGGGCTTGAAATCGAATATTTTCCCGGTTACGACGCGCTTTACGAACGACTTTTACAAAGCGTGGACTATCTGATTTTAGGCGAGCATTCTTTTCTGCACGACGGAAAAATCGCGTGCTCTTTCTTTACCGATGACAAGGACGACGTGATGGCGTATTTCGATCGGCTGATCGATGGCTTACAAACGGGATATTTTTCGATTTTAGCGCACCCGGACGTGATTTTTTCGCACGGTTTCACTCCCGACGCGGAAGTGCTTGAAAAGTTTGAGGACGTAATTCGATGTTGCAAAGATTGCGGCGTGAAGGCGGAAATTAACAGTCAGGGCGCGCGGGCGAACGGCTTTAACTACCCTACCGACTATCTGCTGGACATCTGCAAAAAACTCAACGCGCCCGTGGTGGTTTCGGCGGACAGCCACCGCCCCGAAGCGTTGTGCGACATATACACGAAAAAATTGTACTGCGTTGCGCGGGATATGGGATTGAATATCGCGCAGGACGGATTCATTAAGAAGAGAAAATAAGCGCGAACACAACAAGCGCATGAAAAATGTGCCCCGCCGCAAAAATTTGCGGCGGGGCATTTTTGTTTATGAAGTTTTTTTAAGGATAACGGACTGAATGTTTTTTCGATGAAAACGCTTGCATTGTTTTTATCGAAAAGAAGCTACGCCCCTCACCACCTTGCTTCGCAAGGAGCCTCTCCCCAAGGGGAAGCCTTAACGCGAGGCAAGGCTTCCCATTTTTGCCGAAAAAATGAAGTACACTGAATTTTTTTCAGGCAAGGGGAAGCCTTGAAATATTGCATAATTTACAACTAAGCTACACCGCGCTTCAAAAGCGAGCAGTACAAGGAGTGCGAGTATTTCCCGACGGGAGTTTACAAATAGTAAATGACCGAGGGAAAACGGAGCACGACGCAGTAATGCGACGCCTTTCAAGCGCGCGAGCGAATTACATCAGAGAGCGGTACAACGCCTTGATGTCTTCCAGCGTAGGATCTTTCGGGTTGCCGGGACGGCAGGCGTCGTCCATAGCGGACTGCGCAAGGAAGTCGACGTCTTTATCCTTGACGATCTGTTTGAGGTCCTGAGGAATACCTACGTCTTTCGAAAGCTGACGAACGGCTTCCACAGCCGCTTTTCTGTATTCTTCCTGCGTCATGTTTTCCGTGCCTTTCACGCCCATTGCCTTGGCAATATCGCGGTATTTTTCGCCCGTCGCGTCGGCGTTGTATTCCATGACGGTGGGCAGCAGAATCGCGTTTGCCACGCCGTGCGGCGTATCGTAAACCGCGCCCAGCGCATGCGCCATCGAATGGACGATGCCTAAACCTACGTTGGAGAAGCCCATGCCTGCCACGTACTGACCGAGCGCCATATCCTCTCTGCCCTCTTTCGTGTTCGCCACAGCGCCGCGAAGCGATCTCGAAATGATTTCGATGGCTTTCAGGTGGAACATATCCGTCATTTCCCACGCGCCTTTCGTGATGTAGCCTTCGATTGCGTGCGTTAAGGCGTCCATCCCGGTAGCCGCCGTAAGTCCCTTGGGCATGGAAGCCATCATTTCGGGATCGACAACCGCTACGACGGGAATATCGTGTACGTCTACGCAGACGAATTTACGCTTCTTTTCCACATCGGTGATTACGTAGTTGATGGTAACTTCCGCCGCCGTGCCCGCCGTGGTGGGAACCGCGATGGTGGGAACTGCGGGTTTCTTCGTGGGAGCAACGCCTTCCAGCGAGCGGACGTCCGCAAATTCGGGGTTGTTGATGATGATGCCGATCGCTTTCGCCGTATCCATGGAAGAGCCGCCGCCGATCGCCACGATGCAGTCCGCGCCGCTTGCTTTGAACGCCGCAACGCCCGTCTGAACGTTTTCGATGGTGGGGTTGGGCTTGATGTTGGAATACAGTTCGTAAGGGATATTCGCGCCTTCAAGCACGTCGGTTACCTTTTTGGTAACGCCGAATTTTACAAGATCGGGATCGGAGCAGACAAAAGCTTTGTTCAAGCCTCTGCGCTTGATTTCGCCCGCGATTTCCGCTCTGCAGCCCGCGCCGTGATAACTTGTTTCATTGAGTACGATTCTTGCCATTGTGATTTTCTCCTTTCATAAATGATTTTTATTTCCGCCGGTTTTCCGATCGCCCGGAAAGCCGGCAAATTTTTTTAATTTGGTTTTGAATGTTACGCCCCTCATTCGTCCAAAGCTTCGCTTTGTCCACCTTCCCCCCGGGGGGAAGGCTATATAATAGGCTTTTAATCCAGAACACCGGGAAGCATTTTCAGATTCCACAGTTTTGCCAGCCCTTTAATCACTTCGTCCGGGATTTCGTTTACCACGTGCCCCAGCGTAAGCATGTAAATCTGCGCCGTCTTTTCCACCGTTTCGATTAAGCCGAACGCTTCGTCCATCGTTTTACCCGTGCCGTAAATGCCGTGGTTCGTCCAAACCACCAGACGAAAATCCTTCATTTTCGCCGCCGTGGCTTCGCCGATTTCGTTGGTGCCGCAAATCATGCAGGGAAGAACGCCTACGCCGTCCGGGAACACCACTACCGCTTCCGTGTTGGACTTCCAGAGGCGTTTCGTGAAGTCTTTTTCGTCCAGCGGGCACACCGCGTTCATCGCGATGGTGTATGTAGGATGCGTGTGCATCACGATACGGTGCTGCGGATCGACGGCAAGACGCGCCATATGGCTCATCATGTGCGCGGGAAATTCGGAAGTGAATCTACCGCCGTCCTTATAGCCCCAGAGCAACTCCGCCGTAGTGCCGTCTTTGCCGATGCGCACGATGCCGAGGTTGGTTTCGGGGTCCGATTCCACGTTTTTGAAATACTTGCCCGTACCCGTTACGATAAAGATTTTACCGATTAAAGGTTTCGCGTCGAATCCCGTGGGAATCGTGCGGATGACGTGATTCAAATCAAGATATTCCGCTACCTCTTTTTCGTCGAGAAGATACGATACGTTGCCGCCGTTTCTCTCGTCCCAGCCGAGGCGATACATGTTCGCCGTAGTTTTTTCCATTTCGCGCACGAAAGGCGCTTCAAAAATGTTTTTCATGTCCTGCTCCTTATTTATATACCGATTTTTTTCTTTCGAAACGGTTTTCGCCGTTTTTTCGTTTAGTTTTCAAACTTCCGTTACGTCGAACGACCGCGCGATCATCTCGCGCCCCGCCGCAACGCCCGTAAGTTCGCCGCAACCGATCATCTGCATCATTAAATTGCCTATCGCCGTACCCTCCGTGGGGCCCGTAATCACGCGTTTGCCCGTGCAGGCTTTCGTCAGCTCGTTTAACAGCGTGTTTTTGCTGCCGCCGCCGATAATGTTCAGCGTACCGAACGTTTCGCCCGTCAGTTTTTCCAGTCCGTCCAGCGATTCCGCATAGCTGTGCGCCAGCGAATTGAACACAAGGTACGCCATGCCGCCCACGGAAAGCGTTCTGCCCGCCGCGCCTGTAACCGCTTCTATCATGCTTTCCGGCGCGAGGAATTTTTCGTCGTTCACGTTGATGAGCTCGTCCGTCGGGTTCAGCCGCGCCAGCGAAGCCAGCGTGGCAAAATCGTATTTATCTTTCAGCTCGTGGCGGATCTGCTGAATAATCCACAGCCCCATGATATTCTGCTGCAGACGGAACTGCCCGTTTACGCTGCCCTCGTTGGAATAATTCATTTTAAACGCCTGTTTCGAAACGTTCGCCGCGTTTCTTTCCACTCCCAGAATCGACCAAGTGCCGCTGGAAATGTAAGGCGTCTGATTTTTCAGCGGCGCCGCAAGCACCGCGCTTGCCGTATCGTGCGTGGCGGGAAGAACTACTTTCGCCTTGTACCCGACGATTTTTTCCGTTTCGTCCGTAAATTCGCCCACGTACGAGCCCGGCTGCGCAAGCGGCAGAAACATCGATTTTTTATAGCCGAGCTTTTCGAATATTTCCGTATCGAATTCGTGCGTTACGGCGTTCACCATGGCGGTTGTGGTTGCCATCGTGTATTCCTGCTTCTTCACGCCCGTCAGGCGGAAGTGGAAATAATCGGGCAGATTCATATACGTAACAGCGCGCTCCGCTTTGCCCGTGCGCACGTCGTCGTACAGCTGATACACGGTGTTGTACTGCGCGAACTGGATGCCCGTTTTCTGATACAATTCCGCAAACGGAATGCGTTTGTGCACGGAAGGAACGGTGTTTTTCGTTCTGCCGTCGCGATAGGCGTACACGTCGCCGATGACTTCGTCGTTTTCGTCCAGCAACACGTAATCCACGCCCCAGGTATCGATGCCCACGGTTGCGGGAATTTTGCCCATCTCTTTCGCGCGTTTCAAGCCGTTTAAAATTTCGGAATACAGGCGCGCCGCATCCCACGTAAGCCGCTTTGCGCCCGTGGCGCCCAGCGCCCCCGCCGTGCCCGCCTTTTCTACGGGACCGTTCTGAAAACGATAGATTTCTTCCGTTTTCAGAATGCCGTTTTCCTCGTAGCCGAGAATATGCCGCCCGGACGACGCGCCGATATCGATTGCGAGATGATAGTTGTTTTTCTGCTGCATGATTGTATGCGCCCCTTGTTTTTCTTCGGCTTTATTATATCACAGCGACGGCGGTTTGTAAATGTTTCGCGCGAATATGAGCGAAATGTTGACAAACGCGCAGTAATATGCTATAATACAAGCATAAATAATCATAAACGCGCAGAAAACAACATAGAACGAACAACGGGAGAAAATCTTATGCTGGTAAACGAGCGGCAGAACGAAATTTACAAATACCTGCAAAAACACGGTTCGGCTACGGTGAAAACGCTTGCGGAAACGTTTTACGTAAGCGAAGCCACGCTTCGGCGGGATCTGGCGGAAATGCAACGGCTGGGGCTTGCCGAAAGAAGCCACGGCGGCGCCACGCTGCCGGAGGGCGCGGGGGAAATTTCTATGTTCGTGCGCGTGGAGAAAAACGCGAAAGAAAAGGAAATCGCCGTAACCAACGCGCTGAAATCGCTGCCGAATTTCTTTGCGGCGTTTATCGACAGTTCTTCCACCGCGCTGGCGCTGGTGCGGAAAATCGACTTCCGCGGCAAAACGGTGGTAACGCATTCGCTGCAGGTTGCCACCGCCGTTTCGCGGCAGAAAGGCGCGGAAGTCATTCTTGCGGGCGGCAATCTTTTATATAACATGACGTCCGTTTCCGGCAGCTTCGCCGTGGAACAGATACGGCAGTTTTCGTTTGACCTGACGCTGACTTCGTGCGCGGCGATTGCGGCGGACGGTACGTACGAGCGTTCGATGGAGCAGCGGGAAATCAAACGCGCGGCGATCGCGCGGGGAAAAACGAATTTTCTGATTGCCGACCATACGAAATTTTCCTGTTTCGCGCCGTTCAGAGCGGAGGAACTTTCGGCGTTCGATAAAATCGTGCTGGACGCGCCGCCGCCCGAAGAATTGTTTTCTTCGCCCGCCGCCCCCCCGCGCGAAAAATTCGTGTACTGACGAATGATAATTTTTACGCAAAAGCCGACCGCGCAAAAAACGCGCGGTCGGCCTTGTTTTTGTCTTTTTATTGTCGGGCGGAAATTTACGTTTACGCCTGTTTCGCTTCGGTTTCCCCGCGGAACAAATCGGAATCGAAAAATTCTTCCAGCGCGATTCCGAATCCGTCGCAAATCATTTTCAGCGTTACGACGCCCGGATTTTTGCTCTTTCCGTACAGAATGTTTTTGATGGTGGACGGCGCGACGCCCGACAATACGGACAGCTTATAAATCGCCATCTTTTTTTCTTCGCAAAGTTCGAATATTCTTGCCCTTACGGCGCCGTAGGTATCCACAGTTTTTCACGCTCCGTCTGTAATTTTTACGCTTTATAGATAATTTTTCCGTCGCGCACGGTGTAAAGCACGTCGAATTTGTCGTTCAGAACGGCAAAATCCGCGCGTTTGCCCTCCGCGATGCTGCCCGCTTCGTTTTCAATTTTCAACGTGCGGGCGGGGTTGATGGTGCAGTAATCCACCGCCTGCGTGAGCGGTACGCCCACTTTTTCCACCATATTCTGCAACGCGCGGTTCATGCGAAGAACGCTGCCCGCCAGAGTGCCGTCCGCAAGGCGCGCTTCGCCGCCCTTTACGTACACCGTCTGCCCGCCGAGCTCGCTTACGCCGTCCGCAAGCCCTTTCGCGCGCATCGCGTCGGTGATGAGCGCCAGCTTATCCGCCCGCTTGTTTTTTACCAGCAGCTGCATGGCGGGAACGGATACGTGAATGGTATCGCAGATAAGCTCGCAATACAAATCTTCCAGAAGCAGCGCGCTGCCCACCACGCCGATTTCGCGGTGATGCAGAGGGCTCTGCGCGTTGTAGGTGTGCGTAACGTTGGTTGCACCCGCCTCCATCGCGGCTTTCACTTCCGCATACTTCGCGCCCGTGTGCCCGATGGAAACCACCGTGCCCTGCGCCACGATATGCCGGATAAAATCAAGCGCGCCGTCCGTTTCGGGGGCAAGCGTGATGATTTTTATGGCGTTGCCGCACGCCGCGTTGTATTCGTCGAACGTTTTCGCGTCGGGCGCCGCCACGTATTCCAGCGGTTGCGCGCCCTTGTGCGCCGCCGCGATAAACGGACCTTCGAGGTGAACGCCCGCGATCCTCGCGCCCTGTTCGCCCGCCGCTTCGCGGTATTCTTTCACCGCGCGCATCGCCTTTAAAATGTTTTCCTTGCTCTGCGTCATCGTGGTGGCGAGAAAGGAGGTAGTTCCCTCTTTCGCTACGGTTTCCGCGATAATCGCAAGGTCTTTCGTATTGCCGTCCATCGCGTCGGAACCGCCCGCGCCGTGAATGTGCTCGTCAATGAAACCGGGCAGCACCACCGCGTTTTCGGGAAGTTCGATTTCTTCCGCGCCCGCAACGTAGCCGCCGATCTGCCGAATTTTATCGTCGAAATATACGCTTGTTCTGATAATGCCTTTGCCTTCCGCGTAAACGGAAGCATTTTTAAACGCTTTCATTGTGTTTTCTCCTTACCGGTTTATACCAAGCCCGCGTTTTTTAAAAGCGTTGCCGCCTCGGCGTCGCACACAAGCGTGCAATCGGGGTGCAGCTGCAGAATGCTTGCGGGAAGCGTTTCGGTAACTTCGCCGGCAACCAGCCCGTATACCGCCTTTGCCTTGTTGGCGCCGTTTGCCATAATAAGAATCTTCTTTGCGTTCATGATGTTTTTCAAGCCCATCGTAAACGCCTGACGAGGCACTTCATCGATGTTTTTGAAAAGACGGGAATTATCTTTGATGGTGCTTTCGGTGAGGTCTACGATGTGCGTAACCGAGCCGAACGGCGTGCCGGGTTCGTTGAACGCGATGTGCCCGTTGGAACCGATGCCGAGCACCTGTAAATCCTGCTGCATCGAAGCAAGCAGTTTGTTGTATCTTGCGCATTCCGCCGCGCGGTCCGCCGCCTTGCCGTTTTCGATGTTGGTGTTTTTGAGATCGATATCGATGTGATCGAAAAGGTTATCGCGCATGAAATAAACGTAGCTCTGATCGGAAGAATAATCCAGCCCCGCGTATTCGTCGAGGTTGACGGTATGAATCTTCTTGTAACTGGTGCCGTTTTCCTTATGGTCGGCGATCATTTTTTTGTACAGCCCGACGGGCGTGGAACCCGTTGCCAGTCCGAGCACCGCCGAAGGGTTTTTCGTAACTACTTCGCGCATGATTTCAAACGCCTTTTCAGACATTTCTTCATAATTTTTCGTAACTATAACTTTCATAATATTATCTCCCTTCTTCCCTTTTGAGAGGAAATTTTTTTGAATTGTTTGCGGGGTTCGATTGCTTTTATACGGCTTTGATTCAACGATACCGCCCCTTGATTGAAAATTTCTGTTGGAAAATTTCAATCAAAAATGTGCTACGCCCCTTGATTTTCAGAAATTTTTTGTCAAAAATATTCAGAAAATCAAAAATGTGCTACGCCCCTCATCAGTCGCCGTCCGGCGACAGCTTTCCCCCCAAGGGGAAGCCTTATAAACTACAACTATTCCGCGCTTCAAAAGCGAGCAGTACAAGAAGTGCGAGTACGGGCGCAGGGAGTTTACAATAGTAAATGACCAAGACCGCACGCAGCACGACAAAGTAATGCGAAGCTTTTCAAGCGCGTGTTTTTTATAAGTCGGGGTACAAAGAAGCCGCGGCGATGCTCTGCCCGACGCGCCTGCTCGATTCGTCCGGCAACGATATATCAAGCTTCGCAAATTCGGGGAACTCTTCCGCAAGTACTTTTTTGCAGGTATCGAGAACAATGTTGCCGCCCTTGCCGCCCATCACTCTGCCAAGCAGCAGAATGTGCTTCATTTCGTAAAACTTCGCGTAGAACGGGATGGTATAGGCAAGATATACGCCGATATCTTCGTAAATCTGCCGGGCGAGAGAGTTGCCCTCGTCCATCAGCTTCTGCACAGCTTTCAGCTTCTGCGCGGGCGTAAGTCCCGCTTCGAATTTGTAGCCGCCCGCTTCCGCCAGCTTGATTACCGCGTCCTGCGAGAAATACTTGCATCCTACGCCGAAATCGCCGCTCCATTCGTCCTGCATGGCGTTTTCGTTGAAGTCCACGGGCACGAACGCCAGTTCCGAAAGCCAGCCGTTGATGCCGCCGTCCTTATTGATATAGCCCACGGCTTCGCTGGTGCCCATGGCAATGCCGAGGACCTCGGTATCGTTCAGATCGATGGCGCCGGCAAGCGCGGTAACGTCGCCGTCGTTCGCGACTTCGATGGGCGCGCCCATCTCTTTGGCTACGTTTATGTACATATTCTTCACGTAATCGCCGTACTTCTTTTTATCCACCTTGATAAACAGCGAAGCCACCATGATTTTGTTATCCACGTACACGCCCGCCGAAGATACGCCGATGCTGTCTACGCGCGGCATTTTGGAAGCCGCCGTTTTCATCGCCGTTAAAATTTCGTTGTAATGATAGTGCGGATCTTCCGTAACTTTCGGGTTCCATACCACCTCTTCGGAATACACCACGTTGCCGTCTACCACCGCGCTCACTTTTCTGTCGCTTCCGCCCGCGTCGAAGCCGATGCGGCAGCCTTTTAAGTACCCGCCCACTTTTACGGAAGCGTTCTTCTGCGCGGGCACTTCGTTTTCTTCAAGATACGTTACTTCGAACGGGCGTTCGTACACGCCGCTCATGAAATCTTCGTCGAACGCGCGCGCCCCGTCCTTCGTGTACGCGGCTTTTAAATATTCGTAAATTTTACGGCTGCCCGCCACGGAAATTTTATAGCCGCCCACAACCCAGAGAATGGTTTTCGCCAGCCGTTCCGCCATGCGCAGATTGAGTTTATCGTTTACGCCGTCCTCGAACGCGTCGTATGTATATACGTAATTGTAGCCGCCGTTTCTTTCCGCGACAATCGTAACTTTCTTCGCCTTTTTGCTTTCTTTCACCGCTTTGTCGAAATCGGCAAGCGCCTGAATCATCGGATAGAAATTTTTATCCAGTACGGGTTTTATCATTTTTCCGTTTCTCCTCTTTTCGCCGCAGCCGCCGTAACGGGGTTTCGAAAGCGCCGTAACGCGCGCCGCCGCGATTTTTATTACGGCTAATATTATACTCTTTCTTTCCCCGTTCCGCAAGAGAAAATCTTTCCCGTTTTTTATATAATATTTCGCCGATAATATATACGAAATATTTTACATTTTTGAAATCCCGTGCTATAATATCGTATGAGAAGGAGTGAACTGCCATGAACAACGCGCCGCGCAGAACGCGCTTTTATATGCGCCGCATCGATAACCTTTTAAACGTGCAGAAAATCGTTACGATTCACTATCAGGAACTTTTCAAGGGCTACGCATCGCCCGAAGAAACGCACGATTTCTGGGAAATGATTTATACGGATAAGGGCAACGCCTGCGTGATTACGGACGGCGTGCCCCACCTTTTGAAACAAGGCGAAACGTATTTTATTCCGCCGAATCTGCCGCACTACGTGGAATGCCGCGATTTCGAACCGAATATTTTCATCATCTCGTTCGTGTGCCGATCGGAAGGGCTGCGCTTTTTTGCCGACCGCGCCGTAGCCGTGCCCGAAAATTTATCGTATCTTCTTGAAAACGTGCTTTCCGAAGCGCGCGGCACCTTTGTTCTGCCCGATTTCGACCCCGCGCTGAAAAAGCTGGAACTGAAAGAAAAGCCGAACATGGGCGGCGAACAGGTGATTAAAAATTCGCTGGAACTGCTGCTGATTTATCTGTTGCGGCAATGCGAAAATCAATCTTCGCCGCAGGAGTTTTTCGTATCGAAAATCGCCTCTTCGGGCGAACTGCAGGATGAAATCGTCCGCTATCTTTCCGCGCGGGTGTACGGCACGTTTTCGCTGGACGAACTGTGCGCCGAAATCCATTACGGTAAAACGCATCTGTGCACGTTTTTCAAAAAACAGACGGGGAAAACCATTTACCGCACCTACCTGAAACTGAAAACCGACGAGGCGAAAAAACTTATCCGCCGCAAGGTTTCGTTTACCGAAATCGCGGAGCGGCTGTGCTTCGATTCGCTGCCGCATTTCAACTTCATTTTCAAAAACGGCACGGGCATGACGCCCGGCGAATACAAAAAAAGCATCAATTCGTCCGACGTGCGTTGAAAATTCCGGCGGTTTACGCAAAAGAAGCCTTCCCGAGGCGGGAAGGCTTCTTTACGTTTGTATCGTTTCTTCAATTTTTTTCGGAATCCTCTTCGGGCTGGGTTTCTTGGGTTTCTTCTTTTTTCTTATTGACGGCGAAAAATACCTTTTTCAGCGGCGTTTTATAGGCTAAAATCGGCGCAATCACCGCCCCGACGCCCGCCTGCAGAATTTCGAACGGCAGTTTGATAATCGCATATTCCTTCGTTGCGTATACAAACGCCCTGCCCAGCGTATAGCCCGTTACCATAATCACCATGCCCGTCAGCAGCCCCGCTACGGCAAGATAAAACCGCGGCAATTCCCGCTTTTCCGCGGACAAAAATCCCTTTTTCAACGCCTTTCCGCCCCCGGAAATCAACGAAATCGCCACCGCCTGCAACCCGTGCGAGGCAAGCGAAACGAACATCGGCGCGGGATAGAAGAAGAAATCGCCGAGGAACGCGCCCACGCCCCCCACGATAAATGCCGAAAGCGGATCGAACGCCAGCGCAGCAAAACAAATCGCGATGTCGTTCAGATAGAAATGTCCGCCGGGCACGGGCACCGAAAAGGAAGAAAGCGCCACGTTCAGCGCCGTGAGCAGCGCGACGTAGCATAATTTTTTTGCCGAAACCATAGCAAATCTCCTTGACTGTTTCTCTTTTACAGTATATACTATTTTTTGGTATCATTAAAATAGCCAAATCAAAACTATTTTATCATACCAGATTTTGCGATACTCAGACAAATTCCGCAAAATTGCCCGCACTACGGAGAACGTCTATGAAAAAATACGAAAAAATATACGCGCTTTTAAAAACGGAAATATTGTCCGGCGCGTACCCGTACGGCGCGCGTCTGCCATCCAAACGCACGCTTGCCGAAGAAAACGGCGTTTCGCTTTCCACTGCCGAAACCGCGCTGGATATTCTGCGCAGCGAAGGCTATATCGATTCCGCCGAGCGCAGCGGATTTTTCTGCGCTTACCGCGAAAGCGATTTTTTATTTTCCGCCGCAGGTTCCGTTTCGGGCGATTCCTTTGCCGCCGGTTCTTTTACCGTCGCTTCCGGCTCGGTTGCCGCCGCCGAAGCGCAGGATGCGGAAAGCGGAAAATACGCGTTCGGCGCGCCCCTGCCCCCTTCGTCCGACGCGGCGGCGGAAGCGCCCGCCGCCCGCGAAGAAACGTTTCCTTTTACCGTATACGCGCGGGCGATGCGCCGCGTGCTTGCCGAATACGGCGAAAAACTGTTGGAAAAGCCGCCGAAAAACGGCGTGCCGCAACTGAAATCGGCGCTGAAAAACTATCTTTTACGCTCCCGCGCGCTGAACGTGAACGAAAACCAGATTGTCATCGGCGCGGGCGCGGAATATCTGTACGGCGTGATTGCCGAACTGCTCGGCACAAGCAGAATTTACGGCACGGAAAGCCCCGCTTACGGGCAGATCGCGCGGGTGTACGCGGCGAAAGGCGCGCAGGTGCGGCTGCTGAGAATCGGCGCGGACGGCATTTTATCGGGCGAGCTTGCCGCAACGGACGCCGACGTGCTGCACGTAACGCCCTACCGCTCCTACCCCACGCTTGCCACCGCCACGGCGACGAAAAAGGCGGAGTATTTGCGCTTCGCCCGCGAAAAAAACGGCTATGTGGTGGAGGACGATTACCTTTCGGAATTTTCGCCGTATGCAAAGCCCGCCGAAACGCTGTTCGGCGCAGACGAGGCGGGACGCGTGATTTACGTGAACACGTTTTCGAAAACGCTTTCGCCCGCACTCCGCGCGGGGTATATGCTGCTGCCGCCCGCGCTTGCCGTACGGTACGAAGAAGAACTCGGATTTTATTCCTGCCCCGTGCCCGCCACGGAACAATACGTGCTGGCGGCGTTGCTTTCGGACGGCAGTTTCGAACGGCACATCAACCGCCTGCGCCGCAGAATGAGAAACGCAATCGACAAAAACAAAACGGAGGGAACGATATGAAAAACGCAACGCCCGAAACACAAACCGCGAAACACGGCAGAACGCCGCACGGACAGATACACAACATTCCGCCGCTGTATAACGAGCACAGCCGCAATCTGATTCTGGGCAGTTTTCCGTCGGTAGCTTCCCGCGCGGAAAAATTTTTCTACGCGCACCCGCAGAACCGGTTCTGGAAAGTGATTGCGGCGGTATTTTCTTCGCCCTTGCCCGCCACGGTGGAAGAAAAAACGAAACTCATTTTAAACAACCGCCTCGCTTTGTTCGACGTGATAGCAAACTGCACGATTTCGGGCAGCGCGGACGCTTCCGTTAAAGAGGTAACGCCCAACGATTTAACGCCGATTTTGCAGACGGCGCGCATCGGGCGCATCTTCGTAAACGGCAAAACCGCCGAAAAATACTACCTGAAATACCTTGCTGAAAAAACGGGAATGCCGTGTATCTGCCTGCCTTCCACAAGCGCGGCGAACGCCTCGTTTTCGCTGGAAAAACTGATCGCCGCGTGGCAGATTATCAACGCATAAAAAAAAGCCTTCCCGCTTAAAAGAAGGCTTTTTGTATTTTATGCGCCGTTTATCACGCGCGCCCCTATATATTACGCCAGCGTAATGCGGTCGGAAACGGAGCGCACCAGAATCCCCCGCTCTTCGCCGTACGCCACGCAAGATCGCAAAAACGCTATGAACTGTTCCGTGGGGCGCTTCACTTTATACACGCCGCAAACCAGCGAGGTAAGCTCGTCGAAATACAGGCTCACCCTGTCCTCCAGCGCCGCGCGGATTAAAAACAGCGTTTCTATCGCCGTGAAATCCTGCTCGCCGCGCCGCAGGCACGGTTCGTTTTCCACACGGAATTTCGGCTGCGTAATCACGCGGTCGTTTTTATAGTAGTAATCCACGCCCGCGGCGCGTTCCTTTTTAAACGCGCACGAATCGATCAGCGCGTTTAAGCGCGCGTCTATCCTTGCGCCGGATTTCGCGATGCCGAACGTGGTTAAGCACCGCGTTTTTAAAAATTCGCGCGAAATCGGTTCTTCCGCGGCAACGATTTCTTTCAGGCGCGCCGCAATTTCCGCGTCGTGCTCGCCGCCCGTAACGAACGCCGCCGTTTCTCCGCCCGCAGCCGCCGTAACCGCCGCCGCGCGGTAATTTTTCGCATAGCGCATAAAGCCCTTGCTCTTCTTTTCGCTGCCCGTCAGCCTGTCGAGCGCCTCTTTCACGCGCTTGATTTCGCGCTTGGGGTTGTTGTAATAGTTTACGCAGTTGATGCGCAGCACGTTCCAGTTCGCGCGTTTGAGCGCCTGCACCTGCAAAACGTTTCTGTCCTTCACCGAAAATTCGTTGTTCGCGTCGCAGAGGATTGCCAGAATAAACTCGTGCTTGTTCTTCGGGTCTACCACCGCCACGTCTATTTTAAATTCGCTGGCGCCCACGTCGTAACGGCATTCGTACCCGTACGAAGAGAGTTCCGCCGCGATGTATTTGCCGATGCTTGCGCCGCCCGACGCATTGCCCGACGCGCCCGCGCCGCTCTTTACCGCCAGCGAAGTTTTGCCGCGCTCCGCGAATTCGAGGAAGCTCTTCAAGCCCGCCACGCCCTTCGAGGAGGTTTTCGCAAGGTCGATCATGCCCGAAGTCATCGTGGAAAACACCAGCATTTCTTCGCGCGCACGGGAAACGGCTACGTTCAGCCGCCGCCAGCCGCCCGCCTGATTCAACGGTCCGAAATTCAGAGAAACTCTGCCCGTGGCGTCCGGTCCGTAACACACGGAAAACAAAATCACGTCGCGTTCGTCGCCCTGCACGTTTTCGAGGTTCTTCACAAACAGCGGTTCTTCCCGCTCGTACGCCGCGCTTTCCAGCTTTTTCGCCGCTATCGCTTTCGTAAGAAGTTTTTCTATATCTTCCTGCTGCGCGCCCGAAAAAGTTACCACGCCCATGCTGGAACGGCTTAAAATCGGGTCTTGCAGCCGCCGCACAACTTCCGCAACCAGCGCTTCCGCTTCCTTTCTGTTGCGCTTGGTGAATCCGCGATCGTACGTGCCGTCCACCTGAATGAATTTCACTTTGGAATCCAGCGCGTCCGGCGAAGGGAAGGTGCAAAGGCGGTTATCGTAATACATATTGTTGGAAAACGCGATGAGCGATTCGTGCTTGCTGCGGTAGTGCCATACCAGATGCCGTTCGCTCATGCCGAGGGCAAGGCAATCGTCCAGCACGCTTTCCAGATCTTCGTTTTCAAGATTATCCTCGTCCACGTAGGCGGAATTAAAGAATTCCGTAGGCGGCAGCTGCTTCGGATCGCCCACTACCACCGCCGATTTCGCGCGGGCGATCGCGCCCACCGCCTCTGCCGTGGACATCTGCGAGGCTTCGTCGAAAATCACCAGATCAAACGCGTTTGCTTCGGGCGCAAGATACTGCGCCACCGTGGCGGGACTCATCAACAGGCAAGGGCATACCCGCTTCATCAGTTCCGGCACTTCCGTAAACAAACCGCGCACGCCGCTGCCGCGCAGCTGCGTTTTCGAAAGCCGCGAAAACGCCGATACTTCCACGCTCAGCGCCCCGTAATCGCCGTTTTCGTCTTTCGGCAAACGGGAGATGAGGTCGGCACGGATTTTTTCCCGCGTGAGCGCCGAGAAGTTTTCCCACGCCACGCGGAATTTTTCCACCGTTTCTTCCAGCGTGCCCACCGAACAGCGCGCCAAATCGGGGTCGGCGGGGATATTGATGGCAAGAAAGTTCTGATACACGTTCTTTTCAAAGCCCGCCAGTACGTTCGCGCCCGTCAGCTTGCCGCTTTCCAGCGCCTCGCCGATAAAGCTGCAACCCAGTTTTTTCAGCTCCGCCACCGTCTTTTTGTACATACACCAGTTGGCAAGCATATCGAGGTTATCGATAAGCGCGCTGGCTTTCGAATAGAAATAGTCGGGCACGTCCTCGCGCGAAATCTTGTTTTCGTCCGCGTTCACTGCCGTAAGAAAACTCTTTTTCGCCGTTTCGAACGAATCCGCCGCCTTTAAAAATCCTTCCAGCACAGGCGCCGTAAAATTGTTCTTCGCGCGGATACAGGTCCCGTTGAACGCGTCCGGATTGTAATCCATGAACACGCCCGCGCACCTTGCGTGAAGTTCGTTTAAATCACGCATGTAATCGCCGCGTTTCTTCCACGAAACGTTGCGGTTCCTGTCGGTAAACGCCTTGGCGGGCGCCGTGCCCACCACCGTCTTTTTTACCTCGTAAATTTCGGCGACCACCTGCAAAAACTTGTTTACGTCGTCGCCGTCCAGATCGTGCTTCGCGGCTTTCAGAAGCCGTTTGCCCACAGCCGCGGCGGTTTTATCCGTGCGGTAATCCCCGCCCGCGGCAAGATAGGCGGAAAGTTTTTCGTATTCCTTTTCGTCCGGTTCCACCAGCGTTTTAAAATGCGAAAAATAATATTCGAGCAGCTCGTCCAGCCGCCGCGAAGCGTTGAAAAATACCGAAAATTCCGCTTCGGAAACGTCCGAAAAATACTTGTTGTACGCGCCGGAAAGCAAATCCCGCGCGATGCTTACCAGTTCGTCCGTTTTGCGCTGCGTAACGGCGGAAATCTTCTGGCGGTACAAATCGAGAAACAGCGCGAGATACGAACGGAAATGCCGTATTTCCGTAACCACCACTTCGCCCGCGCAGTAAATTTTATCGCGCAGTTCCCCCGAATATTCGGTAACGTTTACGTTTTCGAACGGAGAATTAAACACGCCGCCGCATTCTTTCGCCGCCGCGGCAGCCGATAAAATACGGTTTTTGCACTCTTCCAGCTTGCTTTCGGTAAGCGTATCGTAAAACGCGTTTTCGATGTTCAGAACGTCGGGCGCGTCTTTGTTTTTTTCGTACAGAAGTATCGCCTGATACACCGAAACGCCCAGCCGCCGTTTTTTGTGCAGCGCGCGCATCGGCGCTTTCAGTTCTTCCCTGAGCGCCACCAGCTCCGCCGCTTTCGGAGTTAAATCTTTCGCTTCCTCCGCGTTTTTCAGCGCCATCGTGCTTTCGATGCGGTGCAGAATGTCCCCTTTGTCCGTCTTGTTGGAATGCAGTTCCAGACAGAATTCGCCCAGCCCGATATCGTCCAGACGTTTTTTCACCACGTCCAGCGCGGCGCGCTTTTCGGCGACGAACAGCACCCGGCGGTTATCTTCCAGCGCGTTGGCGATGATGTTCGTAATCGTCTGGCTTTTGCCCGTACCGGGAGGTCCGTGCAATACGAAGCTTTCGCCCGTGCGCGAAAGCGCGATCGCCGAAAACTGCGAACTGTCCGCCGGCAGCGGAATCAGCGTGTCCGCGGGGTCGGCTTCGTCCTCTTCTTTGGCTTCGGGGTGCTGCGGGCGGCTTGCGCGATGAGTAAGCAACGCGGAAACCAGCTCGTTTTTGGAAAATTCGTCGATGCGCGTGCGGATGTCGTGCCACATCAGATACCGCTGGAACGAGAACGCCGCCACGTACGCGTCTTTCGTAACGCCCCAGCCTTTCATGCCCGCCGTTTCGGCGAGAATGATGTTGATCAGTTCGGAAATTTTATGCCGCGTAACGTCGCCGCCCAAAGCGCGCACGTCGATATTGAACGCCTGTTTCAGATATTCGAGCAGCGTGGTGTTCACGAAATACTCTTCTTCCGAATATTCCAGCGAAAAATCTTCGTTGCCTTTCGCGCGGCGGATTTCCGCAGGGCACAAAACCAGCGGCGCGTACCGCACCTGATTATCTTCCTTGCCGGTATAGCGCAGAAAGCCCATGGCAAGATACAGAATTTTCACGCCCGTTTCTTCGCCGGCTTCGCGGTTGCGCCTAAACAGCCGCGCCGCGCTTTCCGCAAGCAGTTTGTCGTCCGTCTGCACCCGCGCGATGCCGCGGCGGTTTTCGAGGGAAAACAGTTCCTTCTGCGAATCGCTCGCTTCGCAGCCGAATTTTTCCGTTTCCGTCGCCCCGCCTTTCAGACAAAGGCTTTTTTTATCCGCAAACGCCGCGTATAATTCGTCCGGCTCGGCGCAGCAAAGATGCAGCGCGTTTTTACCCGTGAAATTTAAAAGCGCGTTCTTGTTGGTTAAATCGAGAAGCCGACGTTCCCATTGCTTGTTTCGCGGCAGCTTGCCTTCCAAGCCCAGCTTTCCCCGTTCGCAAAGAGGCGCGGGCGCGGCGTCGTCGGAAGAATCTTCGCTTTTTAAAAGCTCGTACCCTTTCACCGTTTTTCCGCGCATCGGCAGCGGAGCTATCCCGCCCAGACGGCAACGGCGCACGTCCGTGAAATACTCGTAATACCCCGCGCGGAGCTTCTGCATAAAGTGCGACTGCGACGAAGTAAACGCCGCGTTGCTGCCCTCAAACAGGTCTTTCACGTCGATGAACGCCAACGAATTGATGCCGTCGGAAGCGTATTTTTCCACCGTTTCTTTATCGTCGGTAACCGTATCGGCAAAGCAGGTATCAAGCAGCCACACGCCCACGCTCGCCTCTTTTTCGCCGATGGCGATCACGGGCGAAAGTCTGGTGCTTTCCAGCGCGGCGGCGCAAAGGACAGCCAGTTCAAGCGAAGTGGCACGCCGCGATTTCAGCGCGGAAATTTCGCTTACCGCGCGGCAGGGCTGCGTTAAATCCGGCGCCGCGTCCTCTTCGATTTCGTATTGTTTGACGGCGGAAAACACCGCCGCGAAAATTTTGCGCACGGCGTTTTTATCCGCCCCCGCATAACCGTATAAATCGGCGGATTCGTCCCATTTTTTCAATCGCTTTCCCGCGTTTTCAAGTATTCTGGCGCAATCGGAAAGCCGCGGCCGCACGAAAGCCGCCACCCGTTCGGCATTGCCGCTCAAACCCTCCCAGTAATCGTACGGCAGCGCCGTAATCTGCTTTTCGCCGCTTGCGACTTCCGTTTTATCGATTTCCGCAGAAAAATGCACCGTCGATACGAAAAGTTCGTTGTTTTCGGCAAGCGTCAGCGGAGAAAACAAGCCGTTCACCGATACTTCCGCCGCGCTTTCGTAAGGCACTTCCACGGTGGTTTCGTACGGCACGGCAAGATTTTTATCATCCCACACCTTCAGCGTAACGGTTAAATTTTCGCTGTACGAATTCTGCAGACGGAATTTCGTTTCCGTCTGCAGGAAATAATCGGCATATCCCGCGTAATCGGGAATACTCGCCGTTAAAGTGATCGCCTCTTTTATCGCGTTCGCTTTCTTGTTCGCCGCCATAACGTCTCCTTTACACCCCCCGTTTCGCTCGTTTCTGCCTTTGCCTGCTTTGGGCGCGTACCGCGAAACGAAACGACGTTTACTGTTTTGTTTCTATTTTACCACTTTTCTTTAAAAAATGCAACCGCTTAAAAAGCGGCTGCCAAAACTTTTGTTCGATTTTTTCCAGCAAGGACGATCGCCCCGCTTATTTTTCGCCGTTCCCGTCGGTATGATGATCGTTTTTTTCGTTGCTGTTTTTCTCTTCTTCCCGCAAAGGCGCGTTCAGATCGCCGTCGCATCCGCTTTTTTCGTCGCAGGAACCGGCGGCGGTGCCGTCGGTTGTATCGCCTTTTTTGCCGTTATTTTTCAAAGCGCCTTTTTTCTTCATAATCAGAAGCACTGCGATCAACGCCGCGCCGAACAAGAGAAACCAAGGCAGCCGTTCGAAAAAGATCCGCCATTGCAACTCCGAATTATACAATACATCGTAAAGAATATAAATCGTCAGACCGATTAAAAACACCGCCCAGCCCAGACAAGCTTTCAATTTTTTCCAAAGTTTCTTAAAAAAATTTTTCACGGATTTCTCTCCAGTACGTATATTATACGTGCCGAACGCGATTTTGTCAAGCCTATCCGTTATATTTTCTTTGTCCGCCGCCTATAATAATATGAGAAGTTGCAAGATCGGAGGCGGCGTTTATGAAAAAAATTCTTTTCACGGGCGGGGGCAGCGCGGGGCATACGGTACCGAATCTCGCGCTGATTTCCCATCTTGAAAAACACGGCGGATACACGCCGTATTACGCGGGAACGGGCGGCATCGAAAAGCGGCTCGTTGCGCCCGCGGGTATCCCGTTTTACGAAATTTCCTGCCCGAAACTGGTGCGTTCGTTCACGGTAAAAAATTTAAAAATTCCGTTCGAACTTGTAAAAGCGGTACGCGCCGCGCGGGAAATTCTGCGCGAAATCCGCCCCGACCTTGTATTTTCCAAAGGCGGATTCGTTTCTCTTCCTTTCTGCCTTGCCGCGCACAAAGAAAAAATCCCCGTGCTCACGCACGAAAGCGATTTGTCGCCGGGGCTTGCCACCCGACTTGTGGCAAAAAAGTGCCGCTACGTGCTTACTTCCTTCCCCGAAACCGCAAAAAAATTCAAAAACGGCAAATTCACGGGTTCGCCGCTCCGCGAAGAACTCTTCGAAGCCGCACGTAAAAAAAGAAGCGGGAAAAACGGCAAAAAAACGCTGCTTGCCTTCGGCGGCGGTTCGGGCGCGGCGGCAATCAACAACGCGATTTTTCAAAATCTCGACGAGCTTACTTCCCGCTTCCGCGTGGTGCATATTTTAGGCGAAAAAAACATAACCGCCGCCCCCGTCCGCCAATCGTATACGCCGCTTGCGTACGCGGAAAACATGGGCGAGGCGTACGCGGAAGCCGACGTGGTGCTTGCCCGCGCGGGCAGCAATACCCTCTTCGAAATCGCCGCGCTCCGCATTCCCGCGCTGATCGTTCCGCTGGAAAAAGGCAGCCGCGGCGACCAGAAAGAAAACGCCGAATATTTCTTTTCGAAGGGATTGATATCCGTTTCTTCGGAAGCCGCCCTCGCCGATTCCCTCTGCGCGAAATTAGAAGCGGTACTTGCAGACGAAGCGATGAAAAACGCCCTGAAAAACAGTCCGTTCGCCACCGGAGGAAACCGACGGATTTTCTCCGTCATCGAAGAAACTCTCGGAGTAAGAGAAAAATGAGCGGCGATTACAAACCGCGATACCTGTACGAAGCAACATATGCGCAAACGTGCGATTGCGCATACGACCGCGTTGCCGTTCGCGCGAAGCATGCAATAAAGCGGAAAAAAAGCAAAAAGCGCAGAATCCTGCGCGCGGCGTGCATCGTTACCGCCGCGCTTGCCGCCGCCCTCGTCTACTTTCAGACGAACGTAACGCGCGTGCTTATTTCCGTCAGCGAAGCCGCCATGCGTTCCGCCGCCGTGGAAGCCATCAATTCGGCGGTGTATAAAACGCTGGGCAACAACCGCTCGTACGAAGAACTGGTAAAAATCGAACGCGACGAAAACGGCAACGTATCGGCGCTTTCCGCCAACGCGCCGAAAATCAATAAAATCGCGCGCGACACGGCCTCGCTTTCGCAACGCATTCTGCAGGAATCCGGCGAAAACGGCGTGATGATTCCGGTCGGCGCGCTCACGGGCATCGAAGCGCTGGCGGGCGTGGGAAAGCGCATCAAAATCGATATTCTGCCCGTCTGTTCGGTAGTGTGCTCGTTTTCTTCCGCGTTCGAAAGCGTGGGCATCAACCAGACGAAACATTCCATTTATTTAAACGTGGTGGCGGATATCAGCATCGTAATGGCTTCGCGCACGGATAATTTCGCCGTACAGACGGACGTGCTTGCGGGCGAATGCGTGATTGTGGGGAAAATTCCCGAAACGTATTTTCAGACGGATCTTTCGGGCAGAACAAGCGGCTTGTAATTTCTTCGCCGAAGCCGTGAAAACAAAGCAAAAACCATTCCGGACCCCGAGATTGCCTCTCAGAGTCCGGAATTTATGATTATATCGCCTGTTTTTTAAACCGCTCCACTTCTTCGTCCGTGCCGAACACGTAATGCAAGCCGCCGAGAGAGTGCATTTCGCCCGTGTTATAATCCAGTCCCGAAGAAAAATAATCGTACGCGACCGCCTCGCGCTTTTTTTCCGCAATCGGGTTCGGGCACGGAATCGCCGAAATCAGCGAACGGGTGTACGGATGCACGGGATTTTCGAAAATTTCCTCCGTGGTGCCCGTTTCCAGAAGATGTCCGAGGTGCAGCACGCCGATTCTGTCCGAAATGTACTTCACCATGGAAAGATCGTGCGCGATGAAAAGGTACGCCGTGCCCGTTTCCGCCTGAATATCTTTCATCAGATTCACCACCTGCGCCTGCACGGATACGTCCAGCGCGGAAATGCACTCGTCGGCGATAATCAGTTCCGGGTTCATAATCAGCGCCCGCGCAATGCCTACGCGCTGCCTCTGCCCGCCCGAAAACTGATGCGGATAGCGGTTGAAATGTTCGGGCGCCAGCCCCACTTTTTTCAGCATCTCTTCCACCCGGTCCGTGCGTTCGGCGCGGGTTTTGCACGCTTTGTGTATATCCAGTCCCTCGCCGATAATATCCCCTATGCGTTTCCGCGGATTCAGCGAAGCCATGGGATCCTGAAAAATCATCTGCATTTTCGTACGCAGAATTTTCGTCGTTTCCGCGTCCGTACGCCCGGTAATATCTCTGTCTTTGAAAACGATTTTCCCCGCCGTGGGGGTATAGAGGCGAATCACGCTTCTGCCTATCGTGGATTTTCCGCTGCCCGATTCGCCCACCAGACCGTACGTTTCGCCGGGGTAGATGTCAAACGAAACGTTATCCACCGCGCGCACCGTAAAATTGCCGTTCACGCGGAAATGCTGTTTTAAATTTTCCACCCGAAGAATCGGCGCCGCCTTATAATCCGCCATTTTCCGTCGCCTCCTTTTTCATTTTCTCCACCCGCGCTTTCAGTTCCGCGGGCATTTCCGTTTTCGGCGCGCGCTCGTCCAGAAGCCACGTCGCCGCATAGTGCGTGTCGCTCAGTTTAAACATCGGCGGCTCTTTCTTTTCGTCGATTTTCAGCCGATACGCGTTGCGCGGCGCAAACGCGTCGCCCGGCACTTCGTTTAAAAGATTCGGCGGCGAACCGGGAATCGTGTACAGCCGCGCGTCCGACGTGGTTAAATCGGGCATCGCCGATAAAAGCCCCCACGTGTACGGATGTTTCGGCTCGTAGAAAATCTCGTTCACCGTGCCCTTTTCCACAATTTTTCCCGCATACATTACGTTCACGTAATCCGCCACTTTCGCCACCACGCCCAGATCGTGCGTGATATAAATCACGGAAATTCCGCGCTCCTTCTGTATACGGCAGATAAGTTCCAGAATCTTTGCCTGAATCGTAACGTCCAGCGCGGTGGTCGGCTCGTCGCAAATCAGCAAATCCGGGTTGCACGAAAGGGCGATGGCAATCACCACGCGCTGCCGCATGCCGCCCGAAAGCTGATGCGGGTACTGCTTCATGCGTTTCGCCGCGTCGGTGATGCCCACCTCTTCCAGAAGTTTTTCCGCCTTTCCGAACGCTTCCTTTTTCGTCATGCCGAAGTGCCACATCATGCCCTCCGCTATCTGCCGCCCGATGCGCATCGTCGGGTCCAGCGAAGTCATCGGGTCCTGAAACACCATCGCTATCCGCTTGCCGTTGATGTGCTTGCGCATCCAGTTTCTGTCCTTTTCAAGAAGGTTTACGGTATCGTCGCTGCCGTCCGCATGCGTATACGAAAATAAAATTTCGCCGCGATTGACTTCGGCGTTCGGCGCAAGAATGCCCATAATCGCCTTGCAGCTCACCGATTTACCGCTGCCCGATTCGCCCACGATCGCCACCGTTTCGCCGCGGTACAAATCGAAATCCACGCCGCGGATGGTGTGCGCCGTGCCCGAATTCGTACGGAAGGCGATATCCAGTCCGCGCACCGTTAAAATTCTCTTTCTTTCCGCCATTGCCGCAAACCTCCTTTCTTCGTTATTCCCGGCTTCCGCCGCTTACATATCCTTCATTTTCGGGTTCAGCGCCTCGCGCAGCCCGTCGCCCACAAGATTGAACGAAAGCATCAGAAGCGCCAGCACGATAATCGGCGGCACAATCTGATACGGGTGCGTGTTGAATACCTGAAACCCGTCCGAAATGAGCGAGCCCAGCGAACATTCCGGCAGCCGTACGCCCAACCCCACGAACGATAAAAACGCTTCCGTGAAAATCGCCGTCGGAATGGAAAACATCACCTGCGTAATCACCGGCCCCACGATGTTCGGCAACACGCCTTTGAATATAATCGAAACGTTGCCCGCCCCCAGCGTGCGGCTCGCCAGAATATATTCCCTGTCTTTCAGGCGCAGCATCTCCGCACGGGCGATGCGGCTCATGCCTATCCATTCGGTAATCAAAAGCGCCACGATAATCGCGCCCAGCCCCGGTTTCATCGCCAGCGACAGCAATATTACCACCACCAGTCGCGGAATCCCGCTTACGATTTCCGCCGCGCGCTGCATAATACCGTCCGTAACGCCGCCGAAATAGCCCGAAATCAGCCCGTAACTCATGCCGATAATCATATCGATCACCGTGGCGACCACCGCGATAATCAGCGAAATTCTCGCCCCGTACCAGGTTCTCGTCCAGATGTCCCGCCCCAGTTCGTCGGTGCCGAAAAAATAGTACGCGTCGTTCATGCCGTTTTCAAGGTACTTGTTCACCTTCGTGCTTTCGCCCGTTACCGTGCGGATGGTTTCCCAGCCGTTCAGAAAGCCAAGTTTTTCGAAAAACGGCACCCGCGGCGCCATGTTCGTTGCCGAAACGTTCACTTCGTCGTACCCGTACTTACTGAAAACAGGCACGAAAATCGCCAGCAAAACGATGATTGCGATGCACACCAACCCGATTACGGAAATTTTTCTGCCGAAAAAACGCGTACATACGCCCTTCCAATACCCCTGCGACGAAAAATTTTTATCTGTCGCCGCCTCTTCCGTTGCCGAAAACGTAAAATCGTCCGGAGCGAAAACATACTCTTTTTCTTCCGCAGCCGTTTCGTTTTTTGCCGCGGTTTCCGCGACAATCGTCTTTTTTCCGAAATTTTTCATGCCCCGTTTTCTCCTTTCGCCACGCGTACGCGGGGATCGATCAACCCGTATAACAAATCCACCGCCAGCATCACAACGATATACAGCGCCGAATACAAAAAGCTGATCGCCATGATGATGTTGTAATCGTTCGCCGATACGGCGTCCACCATCAGTTTGCCTATGCCGTCGATGGCGTAAATTTTTTCCACCACCAGCGCGCCCGTCAATAAGTCTACGATCAGCGGCGCCAGCACGGTAACGATAGGTATCAGCGCGTTTCTGAGCACGTGCCGCGCAATCAGCGCGTTGCCGTACAGCCCTTTCGATTCCGCCAGCAGAATATAATCGCTGTCCATCACTTCGCACATTTCGTTGCGCGTGAACCGGGAAATCGTGGCTACGGTGAAAAGACTCAGCGAAATCGCCGGCATCACCGCCGATTCGAACGGGCGCTTCGGCGTGTATAAAACGGGCAGCACGCCTCCTTTCACGCCCAGAAGATTCATCAGCAGCATCATGAATACGTACGAGGGCACCGATACGCCCACAATCGAAAGCACGGTGCAGAACGTATCCATGAATTTATCTCTGTTCAATGCCGCCGTAATGCCGATGAAAAGCCCGATAACCGCGCCGATCAGCACGGACAGCCCGCCGATTTTAAACGACGTGGATACCCGCCCTTTCAATATCGTGGAAATGGGAATATCGCTGGCAAACGAATAACTGGTGCCGAAATCGCCCTTTAAAACGTTGGAAAAATAAATGAAAAATTGCGTGAGCAGCGGCTTATCCAGCCCGTACTTGGCGTTCATCGCCGCCTTCTGCGCCTCCGTGAGTTTTTCGGCGTTGTTGAACGGCGAGCCGGGCAGCGAATGTACCATGATAAACAAAAGCAGCAGTATAACAAACAGCGTCAGCACCGCCATTCCCAGTCGTTTCAATAAATATTTCGCCATCTTCGTTACCTCCGTTATTCCGCCTTTTCCGCCCCTGCCCGCCCGCGGAATAGTTTTCCGCAAGGGTACAACATCTCCGTTTAAACCCGCGCGGCGCCCCTTTCCGATAAGGCGCGCCGCGTTTTCGTATCATCCCGACGGATGAAAAATTTCACGTATCTCCGCCATAAAAATGGCTTCGGCTTATGCTTTTTTCGCGTTTTTGTACACTCTGTTCAGCGCCACCGGATGGAATTCCACGCCCGTTACGTTCGATTTAATCAGGTTCGCGTTGGACTTCGTGAACAGCGGCGCGATCACCGCTTCTTCCATCACGATTTTTTCCGCTTCGTACAACTTTTCCCAACGCTGTTCATAAGTGAGCGAACCGTCGCCGCACGCCTTGATCAGCGCGTCGTATTTCGCATTGCTCCACAGCCCGTAATTGTTGGACGTGCCCGTTATCCACATGCCGAAGTACGTCATCGGGTCGGCATAGTCCGGTCCCCAGCGGGTAAGGCACACCTGATAATCGCAATCGTTCTGAATTTTGTTCAGGCGGTTTTTCTTCGTGGTCTGATTGATGTTGATCGTCAGCCCCGGCAAAGCCTCCTCTATCTGCGATTTCAGCATCTGCGCAATCTTGGGCACTTCGCTTCCCTCGTCGTTGCCCACAAGCAATTCAATGGTAATCGCGTTCTTACCCAGCTCTTCTTTCGCCTTTGCGAAATACGCCTGCGCTTTCGTTTTATCGTAGGAACATACGTCCTTGTACCTTTCCTGATCCGCCGCGTAATCCTCGCCCTTATGCGCGCCCTCGGTGCAGGCGGCAAACTGCGGCGGGCAAGCCGTGTACGTAGGCAGCGAACCGTCCTTTAAAATATTGTCCGCAATCGCCTTTCTGTCTATCGCGTTGGTAATGGCAAGGCGCAGATTCTTGTTCTTCGTGGGGAAGCCGTCGGGATACCCCGTCGTGGTACCCTCTTTCTGCGCGAACGTAAGATACCACATATACCCCGCGCCCGTCGTTTTCAATTCGGAACTGCCCTGCACCTGATCCATCTGCGAACCGGAAACGGTTACGATGTCCAGCGTGCCGCTTGTGTACGCGCTGAGCGCGGAAGTGCTGTCGGTAAGCACCTGATAACGGATGCCGTCCAGCGAAACTCTGGCCGCGTCCCAGTACTTCTCGTTCTTTTCCAGTTCCAGAACCGAACCGCCCGCGCTGTAAGTTTTCAGTTTAAACGCGCCATTCGCCAGCACCGTGTCCGCCGTGGTGGCGTATTTCTCCGCGCCCACCCGGTTGTAAAACGCCTCGTTTACGGGGTAGAACGTGGGGAAGTACATCAACGAAAGGAAGTACGGCACGGGCACTTCCAGCTCCACCCGCAACGTATCTTTATCCGTGGCGGTAACGCCGAGATCTGCCGTCGTGTACGCCGTTCCGTCCTCTTTCTTTTCGCCCTTTAAAATTTTATCCGCGTTCTTTATCTGGGCGATATCCGAAAACATATACGCGTATTCTTTCGCCGCGTCGCATCCGTGCCGCCAGCCGAACACGAAATCCTGCGCCGTGATTTCCGTATCGTCCGCCCACACCGCGTCGCGGATTTTAAAGGTATACGTCTTTGAGTCGTCGCTCACCGTATAGCTTTCCGCCAGCGCGTTCACCGTGGCGCCGTTCGCGTCCATCTGCATCAGCCCGTCGGTAAACCCCGCGATCACTTCGAAAGATTCGCCGTCCGTCGCCACCTGCGCGTCTAAAGACTTCACCGACGTGCCAAGCATTACGTTGAGTACGTTTTCGTCCTCGTCTTTTTTGCCGCATGCCGTCAGAGATACGGCGAAGGTTGCGGCAAGAGCGCCCGCGGTTACCGTTTTCAGAAATTTTTTCATAGTCCTTTTCTCCTTTCTCGAAGTTTATAACCCGTAGCCAAAGTCCTGTGCCGACCGTTTTTCCGGCAAAGCCGCGATCGCCTTCCGCTTCGCTTTTTTCCGACCGTTCCGCCCCGCTACGTATTATTTGCATTTTTTCCGAAAACTAATACGTTCTTCGGAAAATTCGTTCCACCGATGATAAAATAGCGATAATTTCGATTCAAATTAATATTTTAATCGGCTTAAAGAATTATTGTTCCTTATTTTAGGGGATTTTTTACCGTTTGTCAAACGTTTCAACCCGTTTTTTCGATTTTTTAACGATACGAATATTTTATTATATCAATTTGTTTTTTCGATTGTTATATTATTTTTAATCGACGTTATTACTTATATTATATTGTCCGCGTACAGGCGCATGTGAACAGAACGAAAAAAAAATCTCTTTGCCGCATGAACGACAAAGAGAAAAAATTGTTTCGTCGCAACTTCCCCGCGGCAATCGCTCACGGCAGCACCGATCGCGAACGATGGCAGGTAAAATACACAATCTGGCGGTCTTTCGAAAGCTCGCGCAGCAGTCGCGCCGTCTTTTCGAAGTGCGCCTCGTCCAGATGCACGAACGGATCGTCCAGCAACAGAAACGGCGTTTCGCGCCCCGCAAACATTTCGTCCGAAAGCGCCAGCCGCAAGCACAGCGCGCACACCGTACGTACGCCCGCGCTTAAATGCCCGTCCCGCCGCCGCGCGCCCCCGCGCGAAAACGAAAGGGAAAAATCGCGGTTCATGTACGTTTCCACGCCCAGCTCCTTTTCCAGCAGCGCCGCGTATTTCAGAAACCGCCGCCGCACCGGCTCGGCGTATCGCTCCATCAGGGAATCGTCCGCCTGCCGCAATAATTCCGTCGTTTTGCGGTATATATTCAGCCGATACAGCGCGTCGTCCGTCTTTTCGCGGTTGATGGCAAGCTCCGCCTGTTTTTCTTCCAGCCGCACCGCGGCGGCTTCCGCCTCTTCAATTTTCCGTTCCGTAGCTACAAGCTCTTTCCGTTTCGAGTTCAACGCCTCTTTCATCGCCGCAATCCGCGCCCGCGCATTCTCCTGCGATAAGTATGCCGCGCCTTCCCGCATGCCGCCCTGCGCGCCGTTCGCCTGCAAGCCCGATTCGCGCAAATAATCCGCCGCCCGCCGCGCATACCGCGCCTCCTCTTCCGCATACCTTTGCGCCGCCGCAAGATCGCCCGACAAGCGTTCGATTTCCCGCGAGAGCGCCACGCCCGTATCCTGCGGAAGCCGCAGCCGACGCGCCTCGAAAATCTCCCGGATTTCTTTTGTCGCCGCCGCGTAACTTGCCCGCAATTCGTTCTCGCGCCCCTCCGCGCCCGATTTTTCCGCCAGCAGCTCCGCATACCGCTCGCCGTCCGATTTCAATTTCGCCAACCGTTCGGAAAAGCTCCCCTCCGTCAAACCGTACCGCAGGAAAAACCGTTCCAGCGCCTCGCCCGTCGCCCGAACTTCTTCCGCCGTCCGCACGCTTTTTAAGTCGTTTGCATCCCCCGGAACGTTTGCTCCTCGCTTCGGCTTTTTTACCGCGGCAAAAATCATAATTATCGCCGCAGCCCCGCACCCGCAGAACGCAGGCGCCGCGGAACCGAGTTTTTTACTCAGATACAGCCCGAGAACAATCGCAAGAACGGAAACCGCCGCGGCAAAAACAAACGCCGCCCTGCGCCCTCCGTTTTTGCGTTTTTCCGCGCCATACCCCGCAGGAATTTCTTTCTGCCGTTCGAATTTCGCGATTGATTCTTCCGCGTCCGCCAGCGTGGCGGCGGAAGGCACGCCCGTGCGGAAGCGCGCCGAAAGCTCGCCCAACCTGCCGCTTCTCGCCTGCGAAAACCCCACGCCCGAAAGTTCGCCGGAAATCCGCGCGATCGCCGTCTGCCCGTAGCGCAACCGCCCGATTTCCTTTTCCGTAACAAGCCCCGCGGGGTATCTCGCGGCGATTTCCGCGCGTTTTTCGCCCGCCTCTTTCGCCTGATTTACAAGTTCCTCGTATCTGGCGCGCTTTTCTTCCAGCGCCTCCTGCCCCGAAAGCGAAGTTTCCGCTTCTTCCGCCTCGGCGACGTCCCGTTTCAGCCGCGCCCGTTCCGCGTACAAATCGTCCGCCGCACGAGCGACTGCTTCCAGCGCAAGCATTTCTTCGCCGATTTTTTTCCGCTCCTTATCCAGCCTGAAAAGTTCGCTGTCGGCGTTTTTTCTGTCGCCGCAGATTTCCTTGCGCCGTTTTTCCAGAATCTCAATCGCCGCCGCGGCGTTCCGTCCGCCCGCCGTGCCCTCGGCAATCGCGCCCAGCCTCTCTTTCATTCCGTCCGTCGCCGCAATTTCCGCCTCGCGCGCGTCGAACGTTAAGGCGCGAATAAACGCCTCTTCGTCCAGCCCGAATATCTCCTTGCCTATTTTATCGCCGTCCGCCGCGGTTTCCGCACCGTTTTCGTAGTATTTAAACGTATCCCGCGTCGCCGTTTTTTCATCGAAAAACCGTTCGATTCTGCACGTTTTTCCCGCATGGAAAAACGTAAGCGAACCGCCGAATCTGCCGCCGGAAAACGGATAAAAATGTTCGCGGTCGCCAAACGAAGTATCGTTTTCCCGCCGCGATTTCATGCCGTAAAACATCACGCGGATAAACGAACAAAGCGTGGTTTTACCGTACCCGTTCGCCTCGTTGAACTGCTGCAAAGCGCCGCCGAAGTCTATCCGCCGCCCGCCCGTGAGATTTCCGTAATTTTCTATTTCAAGATATAACAGCTTCATCGTTTCAAAGCTCCGCCGTTCCCCGTTCCAGCGCGCCGATTCCAAGCCGTATCGCCGCGTCTTTTTCTTCCGCGCTCATATCCGTGCGAGAAAGAGTCAGCCGCACGAACTCTCCTTTCAGCGAGTTTTCCTTCGCGATCTCCGAAAAATCGCATTTCGCCCGCGTTTCGTCTTTCACCGTTACGAAAAAGTATTTCCGTTCCAGCGCCTCGCGCACCGTTTTTTCCAGCGCCGGCCGATCAAATCCCGTTTCGCCCGTCAGCACCACCCGCAGCAAATCTTTCTCCCGCGCGGTAATCTGCCGTTCCGCAATCCGCCGCGCGTCGAAATCGTCTTTCGCCGCCGATACGTCTATGCGGTATTCTTCCAGCCTGCGTATCGAAGAAGGGACAAACCGCGAGGAAATCACGGCGCGCCCCGCGGCGTTTCTGCCTGTTTCCAGCAGAACAAACCCCTTTTCGCCGCATTCGTCGTACCCTCTGCCTTCCAGACACCCGCTGTACGCGTATACGCCTCTCTCGTCCAGTTCGCCGCGCGCGTAGGTATGGATATGCCCCAGCGCGAGATAATCGATGTTTTTGCCTTTCAGCCGCCTTAAATCGATCTCCCCGCGGATATCCCCGTGCAGCATTACGATGTTTGTTAAATCTCCCCGCAAAGAAAGCGAAGAATACAGCCGCTCCGCGTTGTTTGCGGTAAGTTCCGCGCCCGTAACCGTTACGGTTTCTTCCGCGCCCGCGCTATCCCGCCCGCGCAACGCGTACGTCGTCCACTCCCCGCCGAACGTTTTCAGATTCGGCAGCTCCTCGCTGTACGCGCCGTTCTCTTTCGCGTCGTGGTTGCCGCGCAGATAATAAAAACAAATGCCGGGATAACTTGCCGCCGCGTCGTAAAACGTGCGCTTATCCCGCAGCGACGGGCGGTCGGAATCGAACGCGTCCCCCGCGATGATTACGGCGCTGACGCGGTTTTCGTAAGCGAATTTCAGCATGTTTTCAAACGCCGCGCGCACCTCTTTTCTGCGGATTTCCGCCTTATCGGGCGGCAGTTTCGCCTGTATTTTCGAACCTAAATGCAAATCTGCGCAATGAATGATTCTCAAATTTTCCACTTCCTTTTTCCGGATTCCGTTTTTATTATACTCCCGCCGCAAAACTTTGTCAAGGAATCGCCGCATCTTTAAAAAAGCGCCGCAATGATTCGGATTTCGAATCGAAAATCCGCGTTTTTTCGTGCAGAACTTTGATAAAAACGTGAAAAATACGCGTATTTTTGCTTGACAAACGCCCGGAATACGGGTATAATAGCAGAAAATCAAGCAAAAAAACCGCCGGAAACGGCACAAAAAAGGGTTAAAATGCACAATTTTGCAGGCAAAAACGTCATTATTAAGCGAGTCGAGGTCGTCATTATTCAGGGCGTACCCCGTTTTTGCCGTACTTGATTTTTTCTCGGTTCGACCGACAAAAAAAACGGAAAGCAATCACGAGGTAGTCTTTACGGCGACCTCGTTTTTTTATTCTTTTTCGCTTTCCGAAAAACCCGGCGGCGCGCCGTTATAAAACAGCATCCGAAAGTTTGACATTACATTTTAAGGAGAAAATCATCATGAAGAAAAGCACGTTTTTCAAATCGGCAAGCTTAGCCCTTGCCTGCGCGGCGGCAACGGCCGCTTTTTCCGGCTGCGGCAGCAAAAACTACGCGGAAAACAACACCGCGTTTTTTATCGGCGCCAGCGGACCTCTTACGGGCAGCGCCGCCTCCTACGGCATAGCCGTGCAGCGGGGCGCGGAACTTGCCGTGGAAGAAATCAACGCGAAAAACGAGGACGGCATGCGCTTTACGTTTGAAATCAAAGACGACAAAGCTTCCGCCGCCGACGTTCCCTCCAACTTCGCGGCGCTGTACGAAAAAGGCATGCAGCTCAGCCTCGGCGCGGTAACTTCGGGCGCCTGTCTCTCTTTCAAGGGGCTTGCCGCCGAAAAAAATTTGTTTACGCTGTGTCCCTCGGCTACGGCGGACGACGTTACGAAAGACGCCGACACCGTGTTTCAGATGTGCTTTTCCGATTCTAACCAGGGCAGCGTAGCGGCGCAGCAGTATTTCAACACCGACGCCGTTCCCGCGGGCACGAAGTTAGGCATCCTCTATTGTTCGAACGACGCCTATTCCAAAGGCATTTACGATACGTTCAAAGCGGCGCTGGATACTTCGAAATTTGCCGAAATTGCCGAAACGTCTTTCAGAAACGACGCTTCCGGCAACCCGCCCACCGATATGAATTCGCAGGTGGAAACGCTGAAAAACTGCTCGTATTTCTTTATGCCCGTCTACTACACGCCCGCGGTAACGTTTATGCTTGCCGCCAAGGGGAAAATAGCCTCCGACGCGGTATACTTCGGCTGCGACGGCTTCGACGGCATCGATACTTCGGTGAAAGACTTCGATATTCACACCGTAACCCAGCGCGTTTCCATGCTTTCGCACTTCTTCTCCGGCTCCTCGGACGAAAAAGTTCAATCGTTCGTAACGGCGTACAAAAACAAATACGGCTCCACGCCCATTCAGTTTGCCGCTTCCGCGTACGACAGCGTTTACGCGATGTACGAAGCCGTTAAAACGGCGCGCGCCGAAGGCAAAGAAATTTCTTATACGACGGCGGCGGACGAGCTGGGCAGAACCTTAAGCGAAATTTTCCATTCGGAAACGTTTACGTTTAGCGGCGTAACCACCGCGGGCGGCACCGCCACGTGGAGCGCGGGCGGCACCGTGAACAAGCGCGCGGAAATCGTTGTCATCAAAGAAGCCGACGCCTGAAATTTATCCGCTTTTATCCATTCAGATTTTTCACCGGGAAAACAAACAGATGATTGAATTTTTAACGACATTGATCAACGGACTCAGTCAGGGCGGCGTGTACGCCTTAATCGCGCTGGGCTACACCATGGTGTACGGCATCGGCAAAATGCTCAACTTCGCCCACGGCGACATCATCATGGCGGGCGGCTACACCGTTATGCTGTTCTTTTCGGCAATCGGATCTTTTTACGCCGCGATTGCCGTATGTATCGTGCTGGCGATACTCGCGTGCACGCTGACGGGCGTAGCCGTGGAACGCTTCGCTTACCGCCCTTTGCGCGGCGCCTCGCCCCTTGCCGTTTTAATTACGGCGATCGGCGTTTCGTACCTTTTGCAAAGCGCGGCGCAGATGATTTTCGGCGTGGAGCCGGTAAACATTCCGCTGAACCGCCTCGGCAGCGTTACCATAGGCAAGCTTACCGTAGACGGCGCCGCCATCGTAACCCTGCTTTCCGCCGTAGTCATCATGGCGGGGCTTACGCTGTTTGTAAACAAAACGAAAACGGGCAAAGCGATGCTTGCCGTATCGGCGGATAAATCGGCGGCAACGCTTTGCGGCATCGGCGTAAACCGCATTATTATGCTCACGTTTGCCATAGGTTCGGCGCTGGCGGGCGTGGCAAGCTTTTTCATCATATTAAAAACGCCTACGGCGGTAACGCCCACCATGGGCTCCATGCCCGGCATCAAGGCGTTTACGGCGGCGGTTATCGGCGGCATCGGCTCTATTCCCGGCGCCATGCTCGGCGGCGTGCTTCTCGGCGTAACCGAAAGCTTTTTAAACGCCGTTCCCTCTGTCGCCCCCTACACCGACGCCATCGAATTCGCACTGCTCATCGCCATACTTCTGGTGAAGCCCGCGGGGATTCTCGGCAAAACAAGAAAGGAGAAAGTGTGATATGCGCGGCGGAATCAAAGGCTATTTTGCAAACGTAAAGGAAAAATACAAAGTGAAAAACCACGCCGTATATTACGTTCTCGGCGCGTTCACCGTTCTTTTTTCCGTTCTCTCGCTGACGGGCGGCTTGAAAATGAGCGACCAGCTGCTTCTGGAACAAATCGGCTGCTACGTGATTTTTGCCGTTTCGCTCTCGCTTGTGGTGGGTTTTCTCGGCGAACTTTCGCTGGGGCACGCGGGCTTTATCTGCCTGGGCGCTTACGCGGGTACCCTGTTCCGCAACAATCTTGCGGGCGGACTTACTTCCGGCGCGCCCTTGTTATCTCTTATCGTCGCCATGCTTTTCGGAGGCGTCGTCGCCGCGCTGGCGGGGCTTCTCATCGGGCTGCCCGCGCTGCGTTTAAAAGGCGACTACCTTGCCATCGTAACGCTGGCGTTCGGCGAAATCGTAAAAACGCTTTTCACCAACATTCCCCTGTTCGGCGGTCCGCTGGGGCTTTCCAACCGCCGCTACGATCGCGCCACTCTTTTCATCGTGATTTTCGTTACGGCGATTGCTTCCGTGGCGATCGTGAACAATTTTATCCGCAGCAAGCACGGCAGAGCGGTAACGGCAATCCGCGATAACGAAATCGCGGCGCGCGCCATGGGCGTAAACGTTACGTTTTACAAACTTGCCGTGTTTGTGCTTTCGTCCTTTCTTGCGGGGGCGGGCGGCGCGGCGCTTTCCGCATCTTCAACGCAGATTACCGCCGACGGATTCAACTATAATTATTCCATCAACATCCTCGTGATGGTAGTGCTCGGCGGCATGGGATCGATCAACGGTTCCATTCTTGCCGCCGCGGCGGTAACGCTTATCAACGTGCAGCTGAAAACGGCGCTTTCCGGCAACCTCGCCGCGCTGAAAGATATGATATACGCGCTGATTTTAATCGGAATCGTCATTTACAACAACGCGCCGCGCCTGAAGTCTTTCCGCGAAAAGCACAACCTGCGCCGCGCGGCGGAAAAGTTACGCGTCTTTTTCCGTAAACTGCTTTTCAAAAAGCCGCCGACGGACGACCCCGCCGAGGAAAAAGCGGAACCCGGCGACTGGAGCAACATTCCCACCAAAGTGCCGATGGACGCGATTTTATCCACCGACCTTTCCCCCGATACGGGCGGCGAAGCGGAAACGCCGGATAAGCCCGGAAAAAGCGAACAGCGCAAAGGAGAAAAATGATGCCGTCGCAGCAGGAATATTTACTGGAAACAAAAAATCTCGGCATCTCTTTCGGCGGACTGAAAGCGGTGCAAAACGTGAATCTTCGCGTAAAAAAAGGCGCGCTGTACGGACTGATCGGTCCGAACGGCGCGGGAAAAACCACCGTTTTCAACATGCTTACGGGCGTTTATAAACCCACCGAGGGCGAATTTTATATCGACGGCGAAAATTTAACGGGACTTTCACAGGCTGCCGTCTGCAAAAAAGGCGTGGCGCGCACCTTTCAGAATATCCGCCTTTTCAACAACATGAGCGTGATTAAAAACGTGCTGATTTCGCTTGCCAACCACCCGGAATACAAATGTAATCTGTTGCAAAGCATATTCCGCACCAACCGCTACTACGAAACGGAAAAAGCGATGCGTGCCGAAGCAAAAGAAATTTTAGACGTGTTCGGGCTTCTGAACGAGCGCAACGTCCTCTCCTGTTCGCTGCCCTACGGCAAACAGAGAAAGCTGGAAATCGCGCGCGCGATCGCCACGCGCCCGAAGCTGTTATTGCTTGACGAACCCGCCGCGGGCATGAACCCGCAGGAAACGGAAGAATTGATGCGCACCATCGCGCTGATCCGACAGCGCTATCGCGTTACGATTCTTTTAATCGAGCACGACATGAAGCTGGTAAGCGGCGTATGCGAGGAAATCACGGTGCTGGAATTCGGAAAAACGCTTGCGCAGGGCGATACGAAAGAAGTGCTTTCCAGCCCCGAAGTGGTGAAAGCGTATCTGGGAGAAGATTGAAATGTCCTTAATCGAAGTGAACAATGCAGAGGTATATTACGGCCCTATCCGCGCGGTGAAAGGCGTATCTTTCCGCGTGGAGCGCGGCGAAATCGTGGCGCTGATCGGCGCGAACGGCGCGGGCAAAACCACCGTTTTGCACGCGATGAGCGGATTGCTGCCCGTGCGCGGCGGCGAAATTTTCTATAACGGGCACAATCTTTTAAAAATGCCCGCGCATAAAATCGTGCGACTGGGATTAACGCAGGTACCGGAAGGCAGGCGCGTGTTTGCGGAACTTTCCGTAAAAGACAATCTGTTGCTGGGCGCGTATACGCGGAAAAACAAAAAGGAAATCAAAGAAACGCTGGAATACGTGTTTGCGTTGTTTCCGCGGCTTTCGGAACGCGTATCGCAGGCGGCGGGCACGCTTTCGGGCGGCGAGCAGCAGATGCTGGCGGTGGGCAGAGCGCTGATGTCGAAGCCCGAAACGCTTTTGCTGGACGAACCGTCCATGGGGCTTTCTCCGCTGTACGTAAACGTGATTTTCGATACGATTAAAAAGATTAACGAACAGGGCACCACCGTGCTGCTGGTGGAACAGAACGCGAAAAAAGCGCTTTCCGTCGCGTCGCGGGCGTACGTGCTGGAAACGGGCAGCGTCGTGCGCGAAGGCACGGGGAACGAGCTTTTAAACGACCCCGCGATTCAGGCGGCATATTTAGGGCAGCAGGCTTCGCCTGTTTCGTAACGGACTGTTGCATTTGCGTTTGAAACTATCTCAGAGCCTTGGAAACTTTGCATCAGAAAAGCCTTCCCCCGAAGGGGAAGCCTATCTTTTTTTTGCCTTATTTTCTTGGCTTCCCCTTGGGGGGAAGCCTATATTTTTGCCTTATTTCTTGGCTTCCCCTTGGGGGGAAGCCTATATTTGCGGCGGAGATAATCGCGGCTTGTTTTCTATATCTCCCCACTATTTTCGCAAAGTTTTTAAAAACTCTTTGTCCTCCGCCGATACCCTGTATGAATCCCGGCATTTCGAAATCGCTTTATTCATCGTAAACTTATTCAAATGCGGCGCGCCCGTCAGATACGCCAACGTTTTTTCCCGGAAGTGCGTGAAACACTCCGCTATCAGCCACGCGTTCGCCATATTCACGTAGTATTCCGTTTCGCTTTCAAGGCTGTCCGCCGCCCGCAGAATACCGTCCGTGTATTCTGCGAACGAGCTCATTTTCAGCAGAATAATCAGCCCCAGCCGCCGCACAAACGTGTGCGTTATATCTTGCAGACATTCCGTCGCGAAGTCGAAAAACAGCGGCTTATTCTCTTCCGTGAACGTAAATTTCATGCAGTCCGTCGCCGCCCAGTTGTCCGCCCGCCGCGCATACGGCAAAACGTAACGTTTAAATTCGGAAAAATCTTTGATTTTGCCGATCAGCTTGCCGCGAATCAGCACTTCCGTGTGATTTCCCCACAGTTCCAGCGCCAGAAATTCCCGCTCGTTCCCCCTTCCTATCTCCCGCACGATTCTGTCCGTTTCCGTGCCCGGCACGGCAATCGCGGGCAGCGCCGTGTTCACGATGCGCCGTTCCCACGCGCCTTTTTCTTCGCCTTTGGAAAGTGTTTTCAGATACCGCGAAAATTCTTCGCCGTCCTCTTTCGTCCAGTGTTCTCTCGCAAGTTGCATGTTTCCTCCCGCGGTTCACGGCGCCGCGAAAAAATCGAAAATCGCATCGAAGTACCCGAACGCAACGCCGTCCTCCGAGCCGTAAATTTCGTGTTTCGCGCCCGCAAAAACTTCGAATCTGCAATTTTTCAACCGTTTCGAAAGCGCGATCTGCGGCTTTTTCAATACCAGCGTATCGTTTTCCGCCGCGGCGATAAATACGGGCGTTTCCACCCGTTCCGGCGCGCCCTTTTTTAATATCTGCTTCCCGGCGATAAGCGAATTGTACACCCACCCGTACGTGGAAGAATAATTCTGATAATCTTCGTGCGTGCGCTTGAACTCGTTGTATTCGTCGAACCGCGCCCGCGAAGTGCGCGCAGAATCTTCGAATTTTTCGTCGCCGGGATACGGCGAAGAAATAAACGCGCGCTTTTCCGATTTCCCTGTTTTCACGGCGATTTTCATAAGCAGCCGCGCCAACCACAGAGGCACTTTCCCGGGATTCGGCACCACCATCGGCGAAGATAAGAACGCTTTTTTGAAAAATGCGGGATGCCGCTCCATAAACAGCATACCTATCGCGCAGCCCATCGAATGCGCGTAAAGATATATCTCTCCCGTAGTTTCCGCGCGCACCGTATCGCAGAAAATTTCAAAATCGTCCGCATATTCCGAAAAACGGTCGATATGCGTCAGCGTTTTATCCGCCGTTTTGCGGTACGAAAGTCCGTGCCCCCGATGTTCGGGAATGTACACGTTATACCCCTCTTGCAGAAAATAAAAGGCAAGTTCGCGCCACTTTTCCGCCGATTCCGTAAACCCGTGCGAAATAATCGCCGTTTTTTGCGCCGCTTCCGCCCCGCCGTCGCCGCCGCCCGCGGCGTATTTTACGTAATGCAGCAAATTGCCGTCGTAGCCCGCAAAATAGCCGTCGTAACGGCGCGCGTTCAGGTACGGCAGCACCGTTTCTTTCATCCGGCGCGCATAATCCGCTTCGGAAACGTATGCCCGCTTTTCGCTCATTCTCCGCTATCCTCCGCCGACGATTGCGCCGCATTTTCTTCCGCGGTTTCCGATTCCGCGCTCTCCTTATTTTTATTCGCCGCGACGATGGTATCCATTACCTGCTTTTCGTTATAAAAGAGGAACAGCACGGCGCCGATCAGGCAACACACCGTTGCCACAATCGCCGTGATACGATAGGAAAGCTCCGTCTGCGAAACGGTGATGGATGTAAACGCCAGCAACGCGATTGCCTGCCCCATCTTCATGGCAAACGTACGCGCCGCAAAGAACATGCCGTTGCGCTGTTCGCCTGTTTCCGCGGCGTCCGCTTCGGCGATATCCGCCACCACCGCCTGCGGCAAGATGCCTAAAATCGCCATGGGCACGCCCGCCATTACGGCGATCAGGTATCCCCAACCCATGCCTTCGCCGCAGAACACCGTTATAAGAAACACCGCGGCATACGCGAAAAATCCCGCCACGACGATTTTCTTTTTGCCGAATTTCGGCGCCAGTTTGTTCACCGCAGGATACAGACAAAGGCTGACTACCGTCATCATCACCGTAAGCACAAACGAATTTCCCTCGTCCGCGTGCATCAGCCGCGTGATGTAAAACGCCAGCCCCGTCTGAAACAACGTTACCGCAAAGAAATAGATGATGTCCGAATACACGAATCTGCGGAACTGTCTGTTTTTAAACGACTTGAACAGCGAGGAAAACGCCTTTGTTTTTACGGGCACCGACGCGATGTATTCGCGTTCTTTGATGCAGAACGAGGGCACCAGCATCGCGATAGCCGCAATCGCCGCAAGAATCGCTATCGCCAGCCGTACCGCGTTCGCCTCGCTCATCGAAGTGAACATCCCCGCCAGATTCGGCAGCAGATACGCCACCGAAAAGCCCGCGATATAGGTGAAAGAAATATACGTGGAAACGTTGATTCTGTTTTTCTGCGTATTTCCCAGCTCCGCGATGAGCGCGTTATACGGCGTGCAGTACACCGTCATGAACAGATAGAACAAAATCAACGTGATGAACAAAATCACGTCGTTCAGCGCCGTGTTCGAAGTCTGCGGCAGCGCAAATACCCCCACCGTGATCGCCGCGAACGGCACCGCGACGGCTTTCATGAACGGGATGCGCCTGCCGCCTTTGAAATTGCTTGCGTCCGACCATCCCGCGATCAACGGATCGGTAACGGCGTCGAACACGCGCCCCACCGCCGTGATGATGCCGAACAGCGTTAAGCCGAGAAACAGCGGATTTGTAGTGATATACGAGGAAAACACGGCGTTTTCGCCCGTATAATAATACACCATCCAGCTACTGATGATGCCGGAAAGCAAGCTCCAGCCGAACTGCCCCACGGCAAAAATCCACAAGATTTTGTTCGTGATTTTTTTCATTTTTCACCCCGCGGAAATAAGTTTGCGCGTTTTGCGCGGATTACTTGCAAAACGGCGCCGTTTTCGCTTTTCAGTATATCATTTTTTGCCGTGATTGTCAATGCGCGGCTACAATTTTTATTGTTTTTTGCCGTAATTTTACCGAAAAACGTTTGCAAAAAGAAAAAAACGTACTAAAATATCTGCAAGTGAGTAGCTTAATCGGCGTAAGTCCAACTTTTCCGGGACTTACGCCGAATTTTTTGTTTTTTCGGAGGTATACAAAAACTCAATGCAACAAACACCGCAACAACAGCCGCAAAACCGCATGGGCATGCAAAAGATCCCCGCGCTTCTCGTTTCGATGCTCGACGAATCTTCCGTCGTATCGAAGTCGGACGTAATTTCTTCTACGCAGACCGCGCTGCATATCGCCACGCTCGGCTATTTGTTTATGGGGGTGAGCGTAGCGATCCGGGGCGTGCTGCAAGGCTTCGGCGAAATCTGCACGCCGTTGATTATTTCCGTTTTGAGGCTGATTTTTCCCACGCTGCCGCTCGCGTATCTGTTTACGCTACGCAAAAACGCCGCCGCAACGATATGGCGGGCGTTCCCGATTTCCGAAGTCGTCGCCGCCGCCGTATCGTGCGCGTTTCTGCTGCGCCGCCTGCGCAAACAAACAAAAGCCACGCAAACGCTTTCGAACGACGCGCAAAATCATGCGCCCGATTTATAATATTTCCGCCGCTTCAAGTTTTTCAAGTTGTTCGGCAAAGCTTTCCAGACGGTTTTTATCCGTTTCAGAAAGCTTTTTATATATTTCCAGCACCCGTTTCGCCCCGCCTGCAGTGTTTTTCTTTTTCGCGCCATACGCGTTTTTTTCATTGTCCGAGACGTTCTCGCGAAGCCTGCCGCTTAAAAGATAATCAACAGAAACGTTGAAAAACGCCGATAAGCTTAAAAGCGTTTCGATCGACGGCTCGCGCGCGCCCGTTTCCCACGAAGCCACCGTCGATTGAGAAACGTTCAATTCCCGCGCAAATGACTTCTGCGATATTTCGTAAGATTTGCGCAATTTTTTCAGATTTTCGGAAAAACTCATTTTGTTCCGCCTTTGCCTTCGTCCGAAATCCCCTTGCAAGGCATTTTCGGCAAATGCTTTTTCTTCTATAATATATTTGCGCAAAAAAATCTCAAATACAAATATTTAAAATCAAAGAAATATCACGAAAAGTGGTTGACAACCACATTTAGTAATGATATAATAATTACAGTTGGCGATATTTTGCTATAATAAAGGAGGAACTGAAAATGCTTGACTTAAAGAAATACTACGGCGAAATGAAAAAGCTCACGATTGCGGAACTCGTCCTGAACGCCGTCACATTTTTCTGCGTTCTTTTTCTGTTTGTGCTGCCGTGTTTCACGGCAAGTATTGGATACAGCCCGGATATTTTAAATGCCGAATCCGAAAATGCCGTGCAGAAGATCTTCTTCGATAAAGCTCGGGCGGCGCTGCGTGCCGAACTTTTGCAAGGCAACGATCCGGAAACAATTATCTTTTCGTTTTCGATCGTGGAAGAACTCAAACTGATGATTTCCGCTTTCAGAAGCGGCTATGCCGGATTGGAAATCCTGTTTATGATTTATTTTCTCATACCCGTAATGTTTGGCGTAGGACTTCTCTGCCGCTCCGCAATTAACGCAGTAAAACACAGCAAAAGACTTGTTTCCAACGAAATCAGCACCGCAACGCTGTTATTTTTCAACGATATTAAAGCGGGTACGGATAAAAAGAAAAAGAAGAATACCTACGAGCAATTTAATGTGGCGAGTTTAGCGATACTGATCGTTGTGGACATGATTTTTATACGTTGGTTTGGCTTAAATTTTTCTTTTATATCTCACGTTTCAGGTATTTCCGCCGTCGGATATTTTTCGATTTTTCTTGCCCTGATCGCCTACGGCATTAGTATTTATACGAATAAGCAAAAGAAAAAATTAAAAACCGCGCTTTTAACAGCGGACTATGAAGATCGCCGGACCATGGAAGCCGCGTTGCAACATTCTCCTTTCGATATGAACACCCCTGCCGGATACGCTTCGCAACAGCCGCAACCTCCTCTGCAATCGCAGATGCCGTACCCGCCGCAAACGCCGATGAACGGACAGCAAATACCAAGCGGGCAATCGTTGCCGCAAAGCTATCCGCAAGGCGCGCAAAACAGGCAGGCTTACTATCCGGCACAAACATCAGCGCCCGTCGGTTACGCGCCGTATGCGCAAATGCCTGCCGCAACGCAACCGCAACCAACGGCGCAACCTTTCGGTGAAACAAACGCAAACGAAGAAACCGCTGCCCCCGCCGCGCCGAACGATACAAACAAACAGTAAAAAAAATCCCGACCTTGCCCTTTTTAGCAAAGTCGGGATTTTCTCGGGTTATGAAAAACTTATTTTACGAAAATTTTCAGTGCCGAGCAAGCCGCCGCAACAATCGAGAACACGCCGCCGAGAAGCGAACCGATCGCGATTTTCAGATTGTCGCCGTCTTTCAACGCGTCTACGATGTTTTTCACCAGAACGTTCAAGGTGCCGGAACCTTCGGAACCCGCCACGGAAACGTACGAAGCCGCGGTGAAGAAGAACACAGCCGCCGCCGCGAAGCACGCCACGGCGATGATGTTCAGCAGGAACGATTTCTTGCTAAGCGCGGCAAGCAACGCAACCACAGCGCCCGCAAGCGCAAGAATATAAGGCAGCAGATTCATGATCGAGAAGTTAAGAAACTTCACTTCGCCGATAATCGGATACGTTTCCGAATATCCGAATGCCACCTGCACGCCCGTATACTGAGCCAACACGTTTTCGCCGGAAACCAGCTCAACCGCATTCAAAAACATCATGCACACCGCAGCAATCGCGAAAAGCACCGCGCCGGCGGAAAAAACCAGCCCCAAAGTAGATTTTTTTCTTTTTTTAGCCATAACAGCCCTCCGAAAATGATAATATGTAACTTGCGTTACAAATCTATTGTATCATAATAAAAAGGAAAAATCAAATCATTTACGGCGTTTTTGTTCAAATTTTTTCAGTGTTAAACTTCGCATAAAAAAATTTGCGGGCGCCTGTAAAAGTATCGCTGCCCTTTTCCGAACTGAAAAAGATAATCACCGCAAATGCGGATAAGCGGAAGTTAAAGGTTACAGTTTCCGTCGGCTCTGTTACGGGCGGTTTGATTTATCTTTGTTTTCATTTATTTCGTTTTTCACTTTATAGGAAAGCGATTCGTCCGCCGCGTTTATTGTTTCTCCGCCGGAAAGCACCTCCAACTTTTTAAAAATTTTTTTCTGCATTTCCGATACGCTTTCCAATTTTTTATACAGTGCGTCTATTACAAATTCGCTTTTTAAATTTACGCGATAATCGTTTTCGGCGCGCTTTCTGTCCTTCACCTCCTGACGGTTCTGGCTCATCATAATCAAGGGCGCCTGTACCGCGGCGATACAAGACAGAACCAGATTCAAAAGAATAAACGGATATGCGTCGAATGCCTTTGCCGCAAGAAGAACATTCATCACCATCCAGATCACCATCACCGCGATAAAACTGAAAATAAACGCCCAACTGCCCGCAAACCTCGCCACGGCGTCCGCCGCTTTCTGCCCGAACGTTATTTTTTCTTCCTTCCCGCCTTTTTCCGAATTTTCGGAAATATCCGTGCTCAATATTTCTTTCAGCAACTCCTCGTCCGTCAGTTCTTTATCGGTAATATGCAATAGTTCTTTAATAATTTCGGCTCTGTTCTTTTGCGTATTCATGCCACAAATCCCTTCTTTTTTTCGGTTTAACACCGTTTTATATTGCAATTATACTATAATTTCCGCCGCTTTGCAAGCGTTTTTTACGTTCAGAGTTTTCGGATAACGCAAAAAGGGAGTGCAAATCTTGCCTCCCTTTTTGCGCAATTGTTTCTGTTGCCGCTTTTCTTTCGCGTTAAGTACCGCTTCGGTTCGCACCGCCTACCGTCGACTCCGATTTCCGGTTTTATTTGTCTTTTTTCGGAAAAGTAATCACTCGCCCGTTTTCGTCCGGTTTATCGTCCTGCCGCACGCCGTCCTGTCCGTTTTTCTTTTTCGACGGTTTTTCTCTGCCCGCCGCGCCGCCGCGCAAGCCGTCGTACACCGATTCCGTGCCGGACGCAAGCATTTCCATCACCGTTTCAAGATATTTTTCCCGCTCGCCCTGCGCCGTGATAAATACAATCTCTTCGAAATCGAACGAAGTAAACCCGTCGCGCTTGCCGTTCGCGTTCACCAGACTCATCTGTACCGTGTCGAAATCTTTTTCCACAAAGTAGCCCGTCAGCTTATCCAACGTTTCAAAGCCCACCTCCGCGGTGCACAGCCACTTGTTTTTTATCGCCTGATCGATAAACGACGAAAGCACGTCGCGCGCGGAAATTTTCGGTTCGCGGAATTCTTCGCCGTAGTATTCGAACACCCGCGCCAGCATAACGAGATATTCCGTTGCCACGTCCGCACGGGCGATCTCTTCGATACGCACGCACGCCCAGCCGTCGAAATGCCCCGACGGCGAAACTGCCTGCATAAACAAAAATTCCTCGTCGGCGTTTTCCACAAATCCCGCAAAAAACGCTCCCTCGTCCTTTCCCGTCAACGCCACGGGCAGCCCCGATTTCGTAACTTTCTTAAAAAAATCCGACATACTTTCTTCTCCGTCTTATGCCAAGGCTTCACGCCGCCTCGTGCGTTCGTCTTATGCCAAGGTTTCACGCCGTCTCGTGCGTTCCGCCTTTTCCGCGTACGCCGCAGCGGCAATTTTAATCACGAAAAGCACCCCCGATTGCTCGTCGGAGGTGCAAATTCGCATTTTTCGCTTATTTTCGACGATTTCACGGATTCACTCCGCAAAACCTTACCGAAAATCAATCGCCGAAACTTACTTAAGGATCTTCGCGATAACGCCGGAACCAACCGTTCTGCCGCCTTCACGAATAGCGAAACGAAGACCTTCTTCCATAGCAACCGGCTTAATAAGAACAACTTTCATGTTGATGTTATCGCCGGGCATAACCATTTCAACGCCTTCGGGAAGCTCGATAGCACCCGTAACGTCCGTCGTTCTAATGAAGAACTGCGGTCTGTAATGGTTGAAGAATGCGGTATGACGGCCGCCTTCGTCTTTCGTAAGAACGTAAACCTGCGCTTCGAATTCCGTACCGGTTTTCACGGTGCCGGGCTTCGCAACAACCTGACCCTTTTCGATGTCGGTTCTGTTGATACCGCGGAGCAGAGCGCCTACGTTATCGCCTGCCATAGCTTCGTCCAGCTGCTTGTGGAACATTTCCAGACCGGTAATAACGGTAGGAACGGGCTTATCGATCAAGCCTACGATTTCGGCAGGATCGCCAACCTTCGCAATACCTCTTTCTACACGACCGGTAGCAACGGTACCACGACCGGAAATCGTGAATACGTCTTCCACGGGAAGAAGGAAGGGTTTCGCGTCGTCGCGGGGAGGAGTAGGAATATACTCGTCAACCGCATTCATAAGTTCGATGATGCACTGGCATTCGGGAGCCGCAAGGATTTCTGCGGGAGAAGCGTCGGAAGAAGCTTTCTCCAGAGCCTTCAGAGCGGAACCGCGGATAACGGGAACGTCGTCGCCGGGGAAGCCGTAGGAAGAAAGAAGGTCTCTTACGTCCATTTCAACGAGGTCAAGAAGTTCCGCGTCATCAACAAGGTCGGTCTTGTTCATGAACACTACGATATAAGGAACGCCTACCTGACGGGCAAGCAGAATGTGCTCGCGGGTCTGGGGCATAGGACCGTCGGTCGCCGCAACAACCAGGATAGCGCCGTCCATCTGAGCAGCGCCGGTGATCATGTTCTTAACGTAGTCGGCGTGTCCCGGGCAGTCAACGTGCGCATAGT
>UQPN01000010.1 GCA_900542935.1 uncultured Eubacteriales bacterium | reverse complement strand
CAAGGAGCAGGCTGCCGAAGCTGCCGTAAGCGGCAGTTCGGCAAGAAAAGCCCCCGAGGGGAAGCCTTGGAACAAGGAAGTAATTTTAATAGTCCTCTATCGGCTCGCGGATGCTCGCCACTTTCCCCGAAGGGGAAAGCAAGGGACTTGAAAAATAAAGAAAGACATCTTCAGTATGCAGAAGCCGACAGCTTCCCCCGACGGGGAAAGCAAGGGGAAAGATTGAAAATGGAATGGTGCTGTTGTTTAAAATTTTAAATCGAAAATGCCCTGCGCCCCTCATCCGTCGCCGTGCGGCGACACCTTTCCCCCCAAGGGGAAGGCTTAAGACACTGACAGAAGTCGCTTTCAGCGACAGCTTCCCCGTCTGGGAAGCCGAGAGGGCGGTTTGATGATAAGACTGCTTTTTTGCGGAAACAACGGTCAGAGGTTTTTACGGTCGGATTCTTGCCGGACAAGAAAATCTACGTATCCCGCCGCGCGCGCTTTGCCGTTTTCCGAGAGCTTGCGGAAACTTTCGATCAGTTCCGATTCCGCGCCCGGAAAGGTGGCGTCGACAAGACTTTGCAGGTGTGGCAGCTCCGTTTCGCTTAACATTTCATCGACGGAGACTTTGAAAAAACGCGAAAGGCGCAATAAAGTGGACGCTGTGGCTTCGTTGCGTCCTTTTTCTGATTTTGCGATTGCCGACCGGCTCAGCCCTGTGGCGTTGGCTAATTGTTGTTGACTTAAATTTTTTTCTTTGCGTAAGTTGATTAAATTTTCAGAGAATTTTATACTTAGATTTTATCAAGTAAAAGTACTTGACAAATAGATTTAGATTTGTTATACTATATCATACAAGTATTTTTCGACTTTTATACGATAAAGGAAAAAATTATGGATGGAAATTGGGCGTGGCGGATGTTATTTCCGTACGCCGCGCGGCGAGGAATCTGCGCGGCGGCAAACGCTTTCGGAAGTATTGCGTTTTGGCTGGCATTTTGGTTGCTTGTTGTATGGATTGCGTTGACGACGTTTGCATTTTTGAGAGATTTGAAACCGAAAAAACGAAGGAAGGACGATAAAACGGCGGGTTCGGCGGATATGGCTGCGGAAATGTCGGAAGCGGAGACGGCGAAAAAGGACGGGGCGGAAACGGAGTTGATTTTAGCCGAAAGTTTTGCAGAAGATTCGGTTGGCGTAAAACCGGATGACGGGGAAATGCGGCGCATGGAATGACAGAAATTGTCTTTGACGGAAAAATCGGGGGGCGCCTTGAGGGAAAATAAAGGAAAAGACAAGAAAGCACGGCGGGATAGCCGTTTTTTTATTGCAATTTTTTGAAAGGAACGTGCGGGAATTTTACAGCGGCGAGCCGTATGATTGAAAGAAGGGCGATATTGCGGCAACGGCGCGAAAATGACGAAACATAATGAATATAACGACGGGAGCGGCTGAAAAACAGCCGCTCCCGTTTGTGGATTTATGATGTTGTTTTGAGGATAGTTCGTTTTCGGAGCTTTGCGTTTTGGATTGCCGAAACTGAATTTGAGCGGTAGCCGGGCAAGGGGAAGGCTTGGAAGGAGGAAAAATTTTAATAGTCCTCTATCGGCTCGCGGATGCTCGCCACTTTCCCCAAAGGGGAAAGCAAGGGGAAAGATTGGAAACGGAATGGCGATGTTGTTTAAAATTTTAAATCGAAAATGCAGCAGCCCCTTGATTTTCAGAAATTTTTTGTCAAAAGTATTCAGAAAATCAAAAATGGGCTACGCCCCTCACCACCTTGCTTCGCAAGGAGCAGGCTGCCGAAGCTGCCGTGAGCGGCAGTTCGACAAGAAAAGCCCCCGAGGGGAAGCCTTGACGCAAGGCAAGGCTTCCCATTTTTGCCTCATTGTGCGCAAGCACGATGAGGCAAGGGGAAAGCTTGACGAAGGCAAGGATTACCCTTTTTGCCGAATTTTGCGATGAGCAAAAATGAGAAAGGGGAAGGCTTTATCAAAAGCAATTAGAAAACAAGTTGCGCCCCTTGATTTTCAGAAATCTTTTGTTAAAAATATTCAGAAAAATCAAAAATGCCCTGCGCCCCTCATCCGTCGCCGTTCGGCGACACCTTCCCCCCGGGGGGAAGGCTATATCAAAGGCAAAGATTAACTTTTGGACGATAGTGCTACAATCCGTAACGAAACGGGCAATGCCCGCCCCCGGGGGGAAGGCTATGAAATAGGGTGAAAAATTTTGCCCCATTTTGCGTTGAGCAAAAATGAGGCAAGGAGAAGCCTGTTTTTAATTTTTATTTGTCGTTGCGGCGGAGAATCAGATAGTCGACAAGGATGCAGATGACGAGCGTGCCCAGCACGATATACACGAGCCGCCAGACAAGATCGCTGTTGTTGTTTTCGCCGCCGAGAGTGGTGGTTTCCGCTTCCGGGACGTTGCCGTTTGTATCGGTTACGTAGGCTGCGGGAAGAAAACCCGTTTTCGTCGCGCCGGTTTCGTCGGTGTATTCCACCTGATAATATTTCCAGTCCAGTTTTTCTACCGTTTTTAAAACGCGGACGGCGGCGCCGCGAGCGAGCGGGCAGACCGTGATTAAATCGGTAAGGTAGGGGTATTTGTACAGCGGCAGGGCGTTGGTTACGTAGCCCGTTGCGCCGCCGGCGTATTCGGCGGGCGGAGGGGTGAGAAATTCTTCTTCCGACATGGCTGCGCAGAACTGTTTTTCCGCCAGCGCCGTGTAATAATCGTTGTTTTCTTTATCGTACACGGCGAGAAGATAATATTTTTCCGTTTCGCCCATCGAAATGGCGGGCGTTTTTTCTGCGGCGCGCGCGTACGAGAGATAAGGAAAATGCGTTGCGCCTTTTAAAGAGGCGACATCGAAGCGGATGAGCAGGGATTTTTCGGCGCATTCCACGACGGTAAACGAAGCGTTTTCTTCGGCAAAAAGGGTTTCGTCGGTGCCGTCGACCGCGATGGTGTTGACGGTGGGAAGCGGAAGATCGTAGGTTGCGGCGATGAAGTTGCCGTTGTAGAGGACGTATGCGGTTTCCGTTTCTACGCCGAACGCGGCGCTGACGACGGGCGTGCTTTCGCTTTGCGTATAGGCGAGCGTTTTGGTTTTCATATCGTAATCTTCGGCGGTATCTTCTGCGCTTTTTGCGCATTTCGTGAACGTTCCGCCGTGAAGCGCATAGACGTTGCGATGAAAATCGACGAGGATTTTTGTGGTTTGATCCGCGCTGCTTGTTTCGTCCGGCAGAAGGGCGACGGCTTCTTCGGCGGGTTTACCGAAAGCGTCGTCGGATAAAAACGCGGCGGATAATTCCTCTTCGGTGCAGGTATAGACGTGCTGCGCCTGAACGAAGTAGAGGGTGCCGTAGACGTCGGAGGTAAGCAGGCGGTTGGAACGCGTGGTTTTGCCGGAAAGAATTGTGTACGCAACCGTTTCGGCGCCGTCTTCGGCGGGCGTTACGTTTTTTTCTATTTTATAAAGGTAGTTTTTGGAAGAGGCATAATAGGTGCCGTAAACGTTGGTTACGCCGGTGAAGGATTCGCCGTCGGCGGCTTCGAAAGTTTGCAGAATGTTGCCCGCGGTATCGTACAGGGCGAGAACGCCTGCCGCGGCGGGCGTTTGCGTTGAGTCGGGCGCGGTGGCGATTAAAAACGTTGCGCCGTCTGCCGCGATATATTTTGCGTAGGACTGCGAAAGAGGAAGAGTAGCGGTTTTTCCGTTTTTATCCGCTGCGGCGGCGCCGTATGCGAGCGCGGGGGTAAGAAGGACGCGTGCGCCGACGTTTTCGGCGGGATTGCCGCTATCCAGCGTGAAAAGCGTATTGCCTGCGAGGGCGGTATCGACGGCGTTGTATAATCTGCCGTCGGAATTCGACGATGCGGAGATTTCGAAAGAAGTGAACGCGCGCGTTTCGGAATCGATTTGTCTGATTTTTCGATTGCCGACGGCATAAACCGAATTGCCTGCGGAGGACGCGTTGACGGAAACGAAAGTTTCGCCTGCGCCGAGCTGTTCCGGTACGGCGGAATCGTCGGTGTAGCGATAGGCGTAGAGTTTCAGATCGGTATCGGTGAAATAGCAATAATCTTCCGCGAACGTCATGGAGAGGACGGTGGCGGCTCCGCCGGTGAGCGACGGTTTTCTGGCGCCGTCCAGCGAATAGAGAAATTCGCCCTTATAGGTGTAATAGACGGATTCGCCGTTGTAGGCGAGGGCGGGAATATGGTTATCGTCGTTCAGCGTCTGGAGCGGGTTGTTTTCCGCTTCGCCGAGAGCTTCGAGCGGCTGCGAGTAGATGGAAATGGCGCCGCTGGCGGCGATGGTGTAATACAAAGTGTCGTCGGCGATTTCGAAAGAGCTGCAGGAACGCACACCCGTAAGACTTGCCGTTTCGAAATTCTGCGAGAGCATGAAAAGTTTCGCCGTTTGCGTGGAGAAGAACAGGCGTTCGCGGTTATCGAAGCGAATCTGCGTGATTTTCTGATCGGAAGCGGCGCCGTGATTGTATTGCGTATATTTTTTTGTGAGGCGGCTGTAAACGTAGATGGTTAAGCCGTCGGAAATCGCCGTGTAATTTTCGCTGACGGCGACGGACGCCGGATTTTCGAGCGGCAGATACTGTTCGTACGAGCCGGGCAGATACAAACTTTCGTTCTGCGCGTTTTGCCGCGCTGTTTGTTGTGCGGCAGCGAATCGAGATGCGGCGGTCGGATTTATTTCCGTCGTCCCTGCGGCATCTGCGTTGGTAACGGCGGAAAATTGCCCGAAAAACGGCAGAAATGCCGCGCAGAAAGCCGCCGTACACGCGAGCGCGCGGGCGGAGACGTTTTTGATGTTTTTTTTCTTCTTCAGTAACATATGAAAATTATAGCACGGCGAAAAAAAAATGTCAATGATTTCGCTTGCTGTTTTTGTCTTCGGCGTTTGCGGGCTTATGAGATTCGGTGAAAAACGAGCGTGGGCGCGGCAGAAAAATCCATGCCGAATATTTTAAAATATTTACTTCTTTTTTGACGATTTACGATAAAAACGAAGTATTATTTTAAAATAATCGATAAAAAAAGTGGAAAATTTTTCTAAAAATGGCGATATGTTGACATGTTTTATATGTTATACTATAGAAAAACGAACAAATGTTCGTATTTAAAATAAAAAAACGTGGCACGATAAAAGGCGTTTTGGGGAAAGTTATGAGATAATAATTGTGCTTCCGGCGAAAACAACGATGCGGAGCAAAAGGATTGCAAGGAGAAATGGTTTTTGAAAAGAGCGGGTAGGATGAAAAACGGGGATTGAAGCGGACGGAAGAGCCGGAACGACGAAAGCCGGGATATAACAACGAAGAAAGAGTAAGGGCGGGAATGCTTTGGAAGGGGAGGGCGTGGAGGAAAGGGGAAAAGCACGAAGTGGCTGACAATTTTTGCCGAAGAAATGAAGTTTGCTGAATTTTTTTCAGGCAAGGGGAAGGATTGGAAAGATGAAGAAATTTGAATCGACCTCTATCGTCTGCTTACGCAGACACTTTCCCCGAATGGGAAAGCCGGGAATGAGGGTTGGTTATAAAGCGGCTTTTTGAAGAGAAAATGCCGGATCGTTGTTCGGTTGCCCCTCATCACCTTGCTTTGCAAGGAGCTTCCCCCCAAGGGGAAGCCTATGAAATAGACTGATCATTTTTGCCGAAAAAAATTTTGTGAGCAAAATTTTATGCAGGCAAGGGGAAGGCACAAAGTGGCTGACAATTTTATGCAGGCAAGGGGAAGGCTTGACGTAAGGAAAGGGGAAGGCTTGCAAAGAAATATTAGGAAAGACGGCGGGCGCGGAGAGTTTAGCCCGTGAAGATTCGATTTTGAAGGAGAATATATGAAGGAAGAAGTTATCGATAAGGACATTGTTGCGGGGCGGATGGGGCGCGAATATGTAAAAACGGCGCTGTATGCGTTTCCCGCGTTGAAAGTGATGGCGGAAGAAGTGGGAGAGCATGTGAAACGGAAAGCTTACTTATCGTACGACAATCGCGTTTCCTGCGAAAATCTGGCAGTATATCTGCTGGAACAACTGGAGTTGAAATCGAGAATAGAAACGCTTTCCGATACGTTGGGAGGCGTGGTGGACAAGCTTTCCGGTTCGGAAAAATTTTTATTGCACCTGAGATATTTCGGCGGGAAAAACAAAACGATCTCCGCGTGTTCGGACGAAGAGATTAAAAAAATGTGCGGCAGCAGACGAAGCTATTACCGCAGGCAAGAACGGCTTTTGAAAAAAATCGGGGAAAAACTGCAGCGGCGCGGTGTGGACGAAAACAATTTTTATAAAGAATACGGCGGGATAGAACTGATACGGCGAGTGGACAGAGCGTTGCGCGCCGGAAGGCGCGGGGCGCAGAGCGCGCGGGAAGAACAGGTGCTGGCGCGGCTGGATTGCAGATGAAAAATTCGGCAATTCGACTATGGCGGGAAGGCATGCTAAGACCTCTTCAGTCGGCAGAAGCCGACAGCTTCCCCGACGGGGAAGCCAAGAACGCGGGTTGAGTATAAAGCGGCTTTTTGAAAAAAATGCCTGAATGTTGTTCGGCTGCCCCTCATCACCTTGCTTTGCAAGGAGCTTCCCCCCAAGGGGAAGCCTTGGAAAGATGAAGAAATTTGAATCGACCTCTATCGTCTGCTTACGCAGACACTTTCCCCGCTACCGTAGGTTTTTTCGCGCTTTTCTCTCTCAGGAGAAAAAGCGAAAAAGGGGAAAGCAAGGGGGCGGTAGCGCACCGATGGGGAAATCAAGGGAGTAAGTACGTTATAAAACAGTCATTTTTAAAATATATAAGGAGATTATTTATGCAGGAAAACGAACAGGTTCGACAAATGAAAGAAAGAGAAGAGGAAAAACGGCGCGAGCGGCTGGCGTATGAAATTACGCTCGATTTCCGGGCGCGCCGCGAGGCGAGAAGAAACATAGAAAACGGATGGTCGTTGAATATGCAATTCGTAGCGGGAAATCAGTATTGCGACGTTACCCCCGAAGGCGGGCTGGAAGAAGAGGACACGCAATATTTCTGGCAGACGCACCGCGTGTTTAACCATATTGCTCCTACGGTGGATTCGCGCGTGGCGAAGCTGGTGAAATCGATTCCCGAAGTGAAAGCCGCGCCTTTTTCCGACGAAGATTCCGATATGCGCGCGGCACAGCTTTCTACGGGGATTCTTGCGTATGCGTTCGATCGGGCGAAGGCGAACGAGGCGATTGCCGACGGCATTATGTGGAGCGAGGTGTGCGGCAGCGTGTTTTACAAGGTGTGCTGGGACGAAACGGCGGGGCGCAAAGTGGGACTGGACGAAAACGGCATGCCTTTATACGAGGGGGAAGCCTGCATTTCGGTAACTCCGCCGTACGAGATTTTTCCCGACAGACTCGATTGCGAATTTTCGGCGATTTCCAGCCTGATACACGCACAGGCGGTTTTGACGGAGTACATAGCGGATACGTTCGGCGTGGCGGTGGCGCCCGACCCCGAAAGCGAAATTTCGGGCGTGTATTCCGGCGCGGGAATTTCCGGCGCTTCGGCGCAATTTACCCGCGAGGCAAGCAAGACAGGCGGAAAAACGTCGCCCGGAAGAGTGATTCTGCTGGAGCGGTATACGTTGCCGACGAAAGAGCACCCGAACGGAAAGCTGGAGATTGTCGCGGGAGGGAAACTGTTGTACGAAGGGGAGCTGCCGTATAAAAACGGGTTGCGCGGCGAACGGGTGCTGCCGTTTGTGAAGCAGGATTGCTTGAAACAGCCGTCAAGATTTTTCGGAAGTTCGATTGTGGACAGGCTGATTCCCGTGCAGCGGGCGTATAACGCGGTGCGGAACAGAAAACACGAATTTTTAAGCCGTATCGCGGCGGGCGTGCTTGCCGTGGAGGACGGTTCGGTGGATACGGACGCCCTGGCGGAAGAGGGGTTGGCTCCCGGTAAAATTCTGGTATACCGACAGGGGAGTCGCGTGCCGGAAATGATGAATTTCGGTTCGATTCCCGATGATTTCGCCAAAGAAGAAGAGTGGCTGGAAAAGGAATTTTCGGTGGTGAGCGGGGTATCGGATTTATCGCAGAGTTCTACGCCGACAAGGGTAACGAGCGCGACGGGACTGCAGCTTTTATTATCGCAGGACGATTCGAGAATGGCGGCGACGAAAGAAAACTTGTGCGCGGCGATGAGGGAAATCGCGCGGCAGGTGGTGCGGCTGTACAAGCAGTTTGCGGGAAACGCGCGTCTTCTGTGCGTGGCGGGCGAAGGAGGAAAAACGCAGACGTACTATTTCAGTTCGGAAGAGCTTTCGTGCGACGACGTAACGTTCGGGACGGAGCAGAATCTGAGTGCGGAAGAAAGGAAAGAGACGATTCTGAGTTTGCTTTCGGCCGGGATTCTGACGGGCGAGGACGGGAAAATTCCGCAGAACAACAAGAATCGGATTCTGGAAGCGTTCGGGCTGGGAAGTTACGAAAACTGCAGGGATATTTCGGCTTTGTATGAGGAATGCGCGCGCGAGGAGAATTTAAAAATGCGGGAAGGGGAAAACGTGCGCGTAGACGAACTGGACGACCACGAGGCGCATATTGCGGAACACTTACGCTATTATTTTTCGCAGGAAGGGCGCGCGCTGGCGGCGGAGAAACGAAAGCTGTTTGCGGAGCATATCGGGGAGCATAAGCGTTCGGCGGCGCAAATAACGGATTGACGAAAATAGGACTGTCGGGAATTATAAGGAAGAAAAAAAGGGAAAAGCAAGGGGGTGTTGACAAATGACTTTTCGAAGATGAAACTGCCCCTTGATTGAAAATTTCCGGTGGAAAAATTCAATCAAAATTGGCTATGCCCCTTGATTTTCAGAAATTTTTTGTCAAAAATATTCAGAAAATCAAAAATGGGCTACGCCCCTCATCACCGCCACTACGTGGCAGAGCTTCCCCCCAAGGGGAAGCCGCAAAAACGAAATTTTTTGCAGAGATTTTTGCGTAAGACAAGGAGCGCGCGTAACCGCCGACGGGAGCGTACAAATAGTACATAACCGAGGCGGGCGCAAGCTCGACACAGTATTACGCAAAAAGAATGCGAAAAATTAGCGGCGGGGTTTCATGGTGGGGAACAATATGACATCCCGTATCGTTGCGCTGTCGGTTAAAAGCATAATCAAACGGTCTACGCCCATGCCTAAGCCGCCCGTGGGGGGCAAGCCGTATTCGAGGGCGTTGATGAAGTCCTCGTCCACCTGCGCCGAAAGATTGCCCGCCTTGCGCTTCTCGTTGACCTGCTTCTGCATGCGCGCCAGCTGATCGACGGGATCGTTGAGTTCCGAGAACGCGTTGCCGTATTCGTGCCCGCAGATGAAATATTCGAAACGCTCCGTAAACGCGGGATTCGACGCCTTGCGCTTGGCAAGCGGCGAATTTTCAACGGGGTAATCGTAAATAATCGTGGGCTGGATAAGATTTTCTTCCACGAACGCGTCGAAGAAATCGATGAGCACGTAGCCTTTGGTGGATTCGTCGCCGTGGGAAAGTTCCACGCCCTTTGCCTTTACGGCGGCGCGGGCTTCTTCGTCCGTTTTCCAGTCGTCATAGCGAACGCCCGCGTATTTTTCCACGGCTTCCGCCATGGTGAGGCGCGTCCATTCGCCCATGTGAATTTCCGTGCCCTGATAGGTGATGTCCAGCGAGCCGCAGACGTTCTGCGTTACCGTTTTGTACATATCCTCGATCAGATCCATCATGCCCTTGTAATCGGTGTACGCCTGATACATTTCGATGGTGGTGAATTCGGGGTTGTGGAAAGCGTCCATGCCCTCGTTTCTGAAAATTCTGCCCACTTCGTACACGCGATCCAGTCCGCCGACAATAAGGCGCTTTAAAAACAACTCCGTTTCGATACGCATATACATATCGATATTCAGGGCGTTGTGGTGCGTTTTGAACGGGCGGGCGTCGGCGCCGATTTCAAGGGGAAGCAGCACGGGCGTATCCACTTCGAGATAGCCTTTCGAATCGAGATACGCGCGCAGTTCTTTCATGATTTTCGAACGCAGACGGAACGTTTGCTTCACGTCGTCGTTCATGATAAGATCGAGGTGGCGCAGGCGGTATTTCATATCCTTATCCTGCAAGCCGTTGTATTTTTCGGGCAGGGGGAGCAGGGATTTCGTTAAAAGCACAAGTTCGGTTACGTGTACCGTTACTTCGCCCGTCTGCGTTTTGAATACGAAGCCTCTGAAACCGAAAATATCGCCGATGTCGTAATCTTTTTTGTAGGAAAGATAGTTTTCCTCGCCGATATCCTGACGGGTAACGTAAATCTGAATGGAGCCGCTTTTATCGGCTATGTGCGAAAACGAGGCTTTGCCCATAATGCGGCGGGACATCATTCTGCCCGCCATCGTTACCGTTTTGCCCTCGTACGCTTCGAAATTCGCTTTGACGGAAGCGCTGTCCGCGTCTACCGGGTATTTCACCTGCTCGTACGGGTTTTTGCCCTCGCCCTGCAATTTCGCCAGTTTTTCGCGGCGGATGCGCGCCTGTTCGGCGAGCGTTTCCGCGGTTTGTTCCGGAGCCGCGGCGGGCGCCGCGGGGGCTTGTCCGTTTGCGTTCTGCTTGTTTTCTTCCATAGGTTTTTACCTCGTTTTTACTTCTTGCCGGGCGCGCGTTTTTGTGTGCGCGTTTGCCGGGGGGGAGCTCCGCGATTTACTTCTTCGCGAGCGAAATTGCCTTGACGACGAGCACGTACGATTCGCCGCCGTCGGGACGGACGGTTACGCGATCGCCCACTTTCGCCCCGATGAGCGCCGCGCCCACGGGGGAAACGTTGGAAATTTTATTTTCGAGAATATTCGATTCGGTGGTGCCGGTGATTTCGTAGGTTTCTTCCTCTTCGAGATCGGGATCGTACACCTTTACCACGTTGCCGATGTTCACCTTGCTGGTATCGTTGTTTTCGGCGACGATTTCGGCGTTTTTGATTTTATAATCGAGCTCTTCGATTTCCATTTCGTTGTTGGATTGTTCGGTGCGCGCCGCGTCGTATTCCGCGTTTTCGGAAAGGTCGCCGTGCGAACGCGCTTCCGCGATGCGCGCAACGATTTCCTTGCGCTTGGTGCCCTGCAGGTATTTGAGCAGCTTCACCGCTTCGTCGTACCCTTTCTGCGTCATCTGAAATTTTTCAGCCATGTCTTGTTTACCTCCGGAATTTTCCTGCTTATCTTTAAAAGTTTCCTTTTGAAAGTTTTCTGAAACTGTTTTGTTTTATTCTGCGATTTCTGTTTGTTTCTTGCCGCTTTTTTGCTTTTTACGAGGCTTTTTCGGGCGTTTTTCCGTTTAATAACAAAAAAACCGTCCTTTTTCAAAGAACGCAAAAAGACAACCGCGACGACGCGCCTTTCCTGTCGGCGCATGCCACGGTTTTATTCGGTTTTTACAGTACTTGTATTATACCCCGAAATCGGGGATTTGTCAAGGAAAAAGCGGGGTTTTTGCAAAAATTTTATTTTTCGCGGCGCCCCGCCGAATCGGCTTTGCCTGCCTGGAAAGCCTGCGGGCACGCTCGCCGGCGGGTTAAAAGATATTTTCCAGCACCAGTTTATCGTAGGGGAAGCTTTCCACGAAATCGCGCGGGAGAAAGTTGACGTGATTGAATTTGGCAAAATTGAAAATATGCGTTTTTAAAAGCACGGGCGTGGGAACGTCAAGCGCGGCGCAGATTTCCGATAAATACGTGAAAAACTGCGAGTACACCACTTTGCCGTCGCGCTCGTATACAAATTGTTTGCGGATTTTGCCGCCTTTCATCGCTTTTGCCCAGATTCGCATCGCTTCTTTTCACCTTTTTTGCTTGTTCGGGTTTTATTATACTATGTTTCCCGACGGTTTGTCAATTCTTTTTCGGCTTCCGCATCCTCTTCGGTTTCTTCCGACGCGTTTTGTTTCGCGCGGGCGAGCGCGAGAATTTCCGCCGTCTTTTGCAGAATTTCGGTTTTGCCCGTACCGTCCGCCGCGGCGGTGGCGATAACGTTGCCCGCCGCAAGCCCCGCTTTTGCCGAGATTTTGATTTTTTGTTCTTTCAGCTTCTTTTTCGAAAGCTTGTCGCCTTTCGTAAGTACGGCGGTGAACGGCACGACGTGATAGTTCAGATAGCTAAGCATCTGCAAATCTTCCGCCGTGGGATCGTGCCGGCAATCGAGCAGAAGAAACACGTGCGCAAGGGCGCGCTTGTTTTCGAAAAATTTATCCAGCGTTTTCGCCCATTTTGCCTTTTCCGCCCGCGAAACTTCCGCGTAGCCGTACCCCGGAAGATCCACCAGATAAAATTCGCCGAAATCGAAATAATTCACGAGTCGCGTTCTGCCCGGCGCGGCGCTTGTTTTGGCCAGCCGTTTCTGCCCCGCAAGCATGTTGATGAACGTGCTTTTGCCCACGTTGGACTTGCCGCACACCGCAATCATCGGCTTATCCGCTTTGATAAACTGCGCGCTTGTTGCCGCGGACGTTACGAACTTCGCGTTTTTTATGACGAGCGGGGGCTTTTTTTCTTCCGCCGCGCCGTCCGACGTTTTTTTGTAAAGATATTCCATAGTTCACCTTGAAAACCTGTTTCGTCCCGCCGGCGGCGGGACGTTTTTATGTTTCGCGCCGCCCGTCAGCAGGGCATCGGCTCGCCGTGCGGAGGGTATACGCCGCCGCGCCCGCGTTTTTCCGCCTTGGGCGCCGGCGCGTCGCAGATTTTAAAATTTTCGATTGCTTCTCCGAATACTTCTTCCGCGTCGGTTACGGGAATAAACGTCATTTCGGCGCGGATCGGCGCGGGAAGTTCTTCCAGATCTTTTTTATTTTCCGCGGGGATAATCACGCGCGTGATGCCCGCGCGGCGCGCCGCAAGCGCTTTTTCTTTCAAGCCGCCGATGGGCAGCACTTTGCCGCGCAGCGTGATTTCGCCCGTCATCGCCACGCTCTTTTTTACCGGCAGCCCCGAAAACGCGGAAAGCACCGCCGTAGCCATGGTGATGCCCGCGGAAGGACCGTCTTTCGGCGTGGCTCCCTCCGGCACGTGAATATGCACGTCGCTTTCTTCGAAAGCCTCTTCGTTCAGTCCGTAACGACTTGCGTGCGAGCGGATGAACGTGAGCGCGGCGAGCGCCGATTCTTTCATGACGTCGCCGAGTTTGCCCGTCAGGCGCACGTCGCCCTTGCCTTTCACGATGGCGGCTTCCACCGTAAGCGTTACGCCGCCGACCGCCGTCCAGGCGAGCCCGACCGCCGCGCCGACTTCCGGTTGTTTTTCCACTTCGTTTTTAACAAACCGCGGCGCGCCGAGATATTTTTCCGCCGCCTTTTCGGTAACGGAAACTTTCACGCGTTCTTCGGCGTCCGCCGCCGTTACCGCGATTTTACGGCATACGGCGCCTATGGTGCGTTCCAGCGTGCGCACGCCCGCTTCCATAGTGTAGCCTTCGATGATTTTTTTAATCGCGCCGTCCGTAAAGCTTGCGTCCTTTTCCGTAAGTCCGTTGGCTTTCAGCTGTTTGGGGATTAAATAACGCCGCGCGATTTCTTTCTTTTCTTCCAAAGTATACCCCGAAAGTTCGATGACTTCCATACGATCGAGCAGCGGCGCGGGAATGGTATCCAGCGTGTTTGCCGTGGTAACGAACAGCACCTTTGATAAATCGTACGGCTCTTCGAGGTATCGGTCGCGGAAAGAATTGTTCTGTTCGGGATCGAGCACTTCCAAAAGCGCGCTGGCGGGATCGCCGCGCATATCCGAGGAGATTTTATCGATTTCGTCCAGCAGAATCACGGGGTTGATCGTGCCGGCGCTCTTCATGGCATACAAAATACGCCCCGGCATCGCGCCGATATACGTGCGGCGGTGTCCGCGGATTTCCGCTTCGTCTTTCACGCCGCCGAGACTCATGCGGACGAATTTTCTGCCGAGCGCGCGGGCGATAGAACGGGCGATGCTGGTTTTGCCCACGCCCGGAGGACCGACGAAGCACAGAATGGGGGCTTTCATATTGCCCGTCAGTTTTAAAACGGCGAGATATTCGCAGATTCTGTCCTTGATTTTTTCAAGCGCGTAATGATCTTCGTTTAAAATCGCCGCCGCGTCCGAAAGTTTATCGGTATCTTTGGTTTCCTCCGTCCACGGGAGTTCCAGCACCTGATCGAGATAGGACGTAACGACGGTGTATTCGGGCGAAGAGGGCTGCATTTTGTCAAGCCTGTCGACCTCTTTCAGAAACTTCTCGCGCATGTAATCGGGCAGGTGCTTTTCTTCCGCTTTTTCGCGGTACTCGTCCTGTTCCTTGCCGTCGTCGCCGAGCTCGCCGTGAATGGCTTTCAGCTGTTCGCGGAGGTAATAATCTTTCTGCGAACGTTCGATGCTCTGCCGCACGGCGGAAGAAATACGCTTTTCGATTTTGGAAATTTCCAGTTCGTCGTTCAGGCACTGTTCCAGAAGTTTCAGGCGTTCCACCGCGTCGGTTTCTTCCAGAATCCGCTGCTTGACGTCCAGCCGCACGCGCATGGCGTTGACGACGGCGTTGACGTATTCGTCCGCATCGGCGGTGAGATCCAATTTGGCAACCGTTTCCTTATTGAGTTTGCCCTCGGAAATCAGCACGTCGGCAACCAGCGCGCGGGCGGAACGAAGGTAGGCTTCTTCGATAACGGGATCGCCGTGCACGGTTTTTCGTTCGGCACATTCCGCATAGAAACAATCGGTAAGCGTGAACGCCTTGACTTTTACCGCGCGTTGCCCTTCCGCAACCACGCGCACGGCGCCGCCCGGAAGGTTGGTAACCTGTTTTATTTCGGCCACCGTGCCTACGGAATACATATCCTCGGCGGCGACGTCGTTTTTATCGGTATCTTTCTGCGTGCAGATTAAAATTTCGCCGTTATACTGCGAGGACGAAATTTTAATCGCTTCGATGGTGCCCGGTCTTCCCGCGTCGAACGAGAAAATCGTGCCCGGAAACGCCACTTTCCCGCGGAGAGGAACCACGGGAAGAACTATTTTTTTCTTTTTCGTATTCTTTTCCATATAATTATTTTTACCCCGCGCGCCCGTCTTTTAAACAAATTTTGCAAGTTGCCGATAAAGCTTATACGCGGCGAAGACCGCCTGCGGCAAACAATACGGCGGCTGCGAAGAAAACGACGGGGACAGTGGCGGAAACAACGCGTTTTTTGTTGAATAGTTGATTTACTGCGCAGAATTTATTTTTGTATCTGCTATCGGCTTACTTCTTTTTATCCTCTATCGGCTCGCATACGCTCGCCACTTTCCCCGACGGGGGAAAGCAAGGGGTTATATCAAAGGCAAAACCTAAAAATACAAACGATAAGCGACAGTCCGTTACGAAACAGGCGAAGCCTGCCCGACGGGGGAAAGCAAGAGAACAGAGGTTTTTCGATAGGGAGAAACAAGATACGCCCCTTGATTGAAAAATTCCGGTGGAAAATTTCAATCAAAAATGGGCTGCGCCCCTTGATTTTCAGAAATTTTTTGTCAAAAATATTCAGAAAATCAAAAAATGGGCTGCGCCCCTCACCACCTTGCTTCGCAAGGAGCAGGCTGCCGAAGCTGCCTTAAACGGCAGTTCGGCAAGAAAAGCCCCCAAGGGGAAGCCAAGATAAGGCAAAATTTTAATCTGCCCTCTATCGGCGCTGCGCGCCACTTTCCCCGAAAGGGGAAAGCAAGGGGTAAGAGGGGAAAGCAAAAAATACGGCTGCCGCAAAGACGTTGCGACAGCCTTACAGATTTTCTCGTTTTTTTTACGCCGATTTTTTATAAACAAGAATCGGTTCGGCGCCGTTTGTAATGCACTCCTTCGTAACGATGACTTCTTCCACGTTCGGTTCGGAAGGAATTTTGTACATCACGCCCGTCATGACGCCCTCGATAATCGTACGCAAGCCGCGCGCGCCCGTCTTTAAACGGATTGCCGTCTGCGCGATTTCGCGCACCGCGTCGTCCTCTACGGTGAGCTTCACGCCGTCCAACCCGACAAGCTTCTGATACTGCTTGATAATCGCGTTCTTCGGCTCGGTAAGGATTTTTACCAGCGCTTCTTCGTCCAGCGGGTTTAAATTTACCACGATGGGAAGTCTGCCCACGAATTCGGGAATCAAGCCGAATTTCGTCAGATCCTGAGGCTTTACGTCTTCCAGCGCGGAATAATCCACCTCGTCTTTGCCGAGGCTCACTTTGCCGCCGAAGCCGAGCGTGGTATCGTCCTTACGGGAAGCGACGATTTTATCCAAGCCCACGAACGCGCCGCCGCAGATGAAAAGAATGTTTGTGGTATCGATTCTCAGGCACTCCTGCTGAGGGTGCTTTCTGCCGCCCTGCGGGGGGACGGAAGCCACGGTGCTTTCGATGATTTTCAAAAGCGCCTGCTGCACGCCCTCGCCCGATACGTCGCGCGTGATCGATACGTTTTCGCCCTTGCGCGCGATTTTATCGATTTCGTCGATATAGATGATTCCGCGCTGCGCGCGCGATACGTCGTAATCCGCGTTCTGAATGAGTTTTAAAAGAATATTTTCCACGTCCTCGCCCACGTAGCCCGCTTCGGTGAGCGTGGTGGCGTCCGCCGCGGCGAAAGGCACGTTTAAAATGCGCGCCAGCGTTTTGGCAAGCAGCGTTTTTCCGCTGCCCGTGGGACCGAGAAGCAGAATGTTGCTCTTTTCGATTTCTACGTCGTCGTCTTTCTTTTCCGCAAGCGAATTGATGCGCTTATAATGGTTGTACACGGCAACCGACAAAACGCGTTTCGCCTTATCCTGCCCGACGATATATTTATCCAGCTCCTCTTTGAGTTCGGCAGGTTTTTTGAGGGGGATGACGGCGTTTGCCGAATCCTCCTTTTCAAGCGCTTCGTCCAGCATGGTTTTGCAGATTTCCACGCAGTTTTCGCAGATGAACGTTCCTTCGGGAGAAGCGATCAACTGTCTGACTTCGCTTTCTTTCTTGCCGCAAAAGGAACAGTGTCTTTCTTTTTCAGCCATGGTTTTATACCTCCTTGTGTTTTCTCTTCCGTGCCGTCCGTTCCGCGTGTTCCGCCCGTGCGCCGAAATACGGGGCGAGGGGGAATACGGAAAGTTTATCGCGCGGCACGTCCGAATAAAACAGGCGCGCCTCTTTCGTATTTCCGGGAAAGCAGCGCGTCGTGTTTGTTTCGTGTTTTCGGTACGATTGTTATCTTCTGTCGAACACCTTATCGATTAAGCCGTATTCGCGCGCCTCGTCCGCGGACATATAATTGTCGCGGTCGGTATCCCGTTCGATCACCGAAAGGTCTTTCCCCGTATTTTCGGAAAGAATCCGGTTGAGCTTGGCTTTGGTGCGCAGAATATGATCTGCCTGAATCTTGATGTCGCTCGCCTGCCCCTGCGCGCCGCCGAGGGGCTGATGAATCATGATTTCGGAATTAGGCAGCGCGTAACGCTTGCCTTTGGCGCCGCTGGATAACAAAAACGCGCCCATGCTTGCAGCCATGCCGATACAGATGGTGGAAACGTCGCACTTCACGTAGTTCATCGTATCGTAAATCGCCATACCTGCCGTAACCGATCCGCCGGGAGAATTGATGTACAGGGAAATATCCTTTCCCGGTTCCTTTCCCTCCAGATAAATCAGCTGCGCCACTACGGTGTTTGCGAGAGCGTCGTCGATTTCGCCGCTTAAAAACACGATGCGATCGTCCAGTAGACGGGAATACAGATCGTACGATCTTTCGCCTGCGCTCGTTCGTTCCACAACGTAGGGGATAAGCACGTTCTTTTCTTTCATTCAACAGCCTCCGATTGATTTTTAACGTTTTTTAACCGTTTTAAACGCGGTTCAAACGCTTTTTTGCGTTTTTGAAGAATTATTCGGCGTCTTTTTTCGCCGCCGTCTTTTTCGCGGCGGGTTTCTTTGCCGCTGCGGGCTTCTTCGCCTCTTTTTCTTCCGCGGGCTTCTTCGCGGCAGCCGTCTTTTTCGCCGCCGGCTTCTTTTCGGTTTTTTCTTCCGTTTCAGCCGCTTTTACGGTTTTTTTGGCGGCAGTCTTTTTGGCGGCGGGTTTCTTTGCCGGCGTTTCCGCCGCTTCTTCCGTGCCGTCGGAATACGTCATCTCGTTGTTCGCCTTCAAGAAATCGAACAGTTTGGTGATGATAATGTCGTTTCTGATATAATCCACCTGACGGGGATCGATCGTCTTTTCGTATTCTTCCGCGCTCTTGCCTACGGATTCCGCCTGCTCGGCGATCTTCGCCTTGATTTCGTCCTCGGCGGCGTCGATTTTCTCGTTCTTGATAATCTGAGAGATAATCAGCTGGTTGAGAACGTTCTTCTTCGCGGATTCTTCGTAATTCTTGCGGAAATCTTCTTTCGTGGTTTTGATGAACGACAGATAATCGTCAAGCTTCAGCCCCTGATACATCAGCTGATATTCGAAACGGCGCACGAGGTTATCGATTTCCGATTCGATCATCGCCTGAGGAATTTCGGCGGAAGCGCCTTTCGCGATTTCGTTTAAAATGGCGTTTTCGGTATCGTCGTTCGCGCGGGAATCCGCCTGCTTCTGCAATCTTTCTTTCGTCTTTTCCTTATACGCTTCGATGGTTTCGCTGCCCGTGGCGTCCTTGATGAACGCGTCGGTGAGTTCGGGCTTTTCTTTGGCGGAAAGGGAGTTGAGCGTTACCGCGAACACAGCCGCTTTGCCCTTTAAATCCGCCGCCTGATAATCTTCGGGGAACGTTACGTTTACGTCTTTCTTTTCGCCCACGTTCATGCCGATCACCTGATCTTCGAAACCGGGAATAAACTGTCCGCTGCCGAGCGTGAGATCGAAGCCCTGCGCTTCGCCGCCTTCGAACTTCACGCCGTCTACCGTGCCCACGAAATCGATGTTGGCAACGTCGCCCTTTTCGGCGGCTCTGCCTTCCACGGTAACTTTGCGCGCGTTTCTTTCGAGCACTTTTTCGATTTCCGCGTCTACGTCGGCGTCTTTTACATTATACGCGTAGCCTTTCAGCTTCATACCCGTATACGCTTCGATTTTTACTTCCGGCTTTACGGGAACGACGGCGGACATAACCACTTTGTCTTCCGTAAGTTCGTCTACGGATACGTCCGGATCGCCCACAACGGTGAATTCGTCTTTCTTTTCGTCGAGAATTTTGCCGTAGTTTTCGGAGAAGAGGATGTTCAGCCCGTCTTCATAGAAAACGCCCTTGCCGTATGCGTGTTCGATAACGTTTTTGGGGGCTTTGCCTTTGCGGAAGCCGTTCACCGCGAATCTGCCGCGCTCCTTGACGTACGCTTTGTTCTGCGCGTCGATCCATTCGTCTTTATCGAAAGTAAGCGAAATTTTTACGGTGCTTTTTTCAGCTGCTTTGGTGGTGTACTTCATAGTGTTGTTTTCTCCTGACGTTTTTTCGTTGGATTTGCTTTTCCGAAAAAACTTTTATCTTTTTTCGTTTGAATTTCCGCGGGCGCGTTTTTCCGACGGCGGTCTGCCGCCTTTTTCGCCCGCTCCCTACATTTTACCATATTCTTTAAAGAAAATAAAGCGATTTTATTTACAAATCGCGAAATTTCGGTTATAATTTAGGAAAAATGTTTTTCCTCCGCCGCGAAAATCGGCGAATTTTACGATTTTTCGCTTCCGCGGAGAGAAGAATTTCTTTCGGGAGGGAGGATTATGCCTCAGGACGCTTTTCATATCAGACGACTTGCCTCCGAGCTGGACTCTATGCTTGCGGGCGGCAGAGTAAACCGCGTTTCGCAAGCGGATAAAGACGAACTCGCCTTAATTATATACACCGAAAAAGGCGCTCTTAAACTTATCCTCGATACGAACGCCTCGTTTGCGCGCGTCTGCGTGCAGAAAACGGAAAAGCCGCCGCTTCTCGCAGCGCCGTCTTTTTGCATGCTGCTGAGGAAACATCTTTCGGGCGCGCAACTTTTAAGCGTGAAACAGGTGGATAACGAGCGTATTCTGGCGTTGACGTTCCTCTGTTTCAACGATTTTTCGGGCGGAGAAAAGGTGCTGTACGCCGAACTGATGGGGAAATATTCCAACCTGATATTAACGGAGAACGGCATCATCGCGGGCGCGCTGAAAAGCACTTCTTTGGAAAACGCGTCGGGACGGATTCTGTTTTCCGGCGCGAAATACGCGCTGCCGCCCGCGCAGGACAAAGTTTCGCCGACGGACGAAGCGGCTTTCCGGGAAAAGTGGCAGGCGTTTCTTTCCTGCAATATTACGAAAAACGACGAGGGCAGCGGCGGAAACAACGCGTTTTTATGTGAAGAACTTTATGGAGAAGCGACGGCGAAATTCATCTTTTCGGGCGTGGCGGGCATCGCCCTGCCCACGGCGCGGCACATTGCGGCGTTTGCCAAGGCGCGGGGCGTTACGGCGGAGGAATTTCCGGCATTTTTCGCGAATTTTTATTTAAACGAGCCGGTAAACCCGTGTCTTGTGAAAGAAAACGGGAATTATTCCGATTATTTCGCGTTTTTGACGGACGACGGCGTCCGGGCGGACAGCCTGAACGACGCGGAAGCGACGTATTACGTAACCCGCAGCGAAAACCGCGCGTTCGGCGAAAAAAAGGCGCGGCTGCTTGCCGTGGCGAATTCGAAAATCAGGAAGAGCGAAAAAAATCTTGCGGATACCGAACGGCGGCTTGCCGAAGCGGAAAACGCCGAAAGCAACCGTGTGAAAGGCGAACTGATTACGGCGAACATATACAAACTGCAGAAAGGCGACGGCGTTCTGCTTGCCGAAAACTGGTACGAGGGCGGAAAAGAAGAGAAAATCGCGCTGGACAAAACGCTTTCCCCCGCCGCCAACGCGCAGCGGTATTTCAAAACGTACGCAAAGGAAAAACGGACGAAAGAGGCGCTTACCCCCCGCCGCGAGGACGAGGAAAGGGAGCTTTCGTATTTCAAATCGGTGGCGGCGTTTCTGAATCTGGCGGAAAGCGCGGACGACCTGACGGAAACGGAAGAAGAACTGCGCTCTCTCGGACTGCTGCCGCAGGAAAAGGCGAAGAAGAAAAAACAGACGGCTTCGGTGCCCTTCCGCAAATACGAAATCGGGGGGTTCACGGTGCTAGCGGGACGGAACAACGCTTCGAACGACAACCTTGTGCGGGCGCTGGACGGCGACGATTTATGGCTGCACGTGCAGAAATACCACTCGGCGCACGCGGGCATTCTGTCGGGCGGGAAAAAGGTACCCGACGAGGTAATCGAAGCGGCGGCGCAACTTTGCGTGTATTTTTCCGAAGTAAAACACGGCGAAAAAGCGGCTGTGGACTACGCGAAGCGCAAGCACGTGAAAAAACCGAAAAAAGCGGCGCCCGGTTTTGTTACGTACACCGATTACAAAACGCTGTACGTTGCCGCCGACGCGCATGAAAAGGAAAGAATCGTATGAGTACAACCCGCGTCATTAACGCAAAAGACTGCGCGATAAGACTCGCGCGGACGGACGACCTGCCTCTTTTGCGGGAGATTTTTGCGGCGGCGAGGGCGTTTATGGCGGAACACGGGAACGCGACGCAATGGGGCGCGCACTTTCCGCCGGACGAGCTGCTGCTTGCCCATATTTCGCGGAAAGAACTGTATGTTCTGGAATCCGCCGACGGAAAACCGCATGCGGCGTTTGCGCTGACGGGCGAAGATCCGACGTACGCGCACATTAAAAACGGCACGTGGCTTTCTTCTTCCCCCTATCTGACGATTCACCGCGTGGCGAGCGACGGAACGGCGCGCGGCGTGTTTGCGGCGATTGTGAAATTTGCGGAAGAAATATGCCCGCACCTGCGGGCGGACACGCATGAAAACAACGCGGCGATGCGGGCGGCGCTTATCAAAAACGGGTTTTCCGAACGGGGAGAAATACGGCTTGCCGACGGCGCCGCGCGGCTTGCGTACGAAAAAAACGGCGACGAATAAATTTTTAACGACGAAATCCCGGCGGGAGCATACACGTCCGCCGGGATTTTTTTACACAGTTTTCCTATACTTTACGACTTTCGTTTCAGCAGCTCTTTCAGTTTGTCCGCCACCACTTTAAATTCGCGCGTTCTGAACGAAAGCAGCAGAAACGCGGCGTTGGGCAGCAGCACGCAGATAACGCCTTTTAAAAGCAACGCGCCTACGCCGGCAGAAGGCAACAACGAACACAGCGCGAACGTTGCCGCGCCGACCGCCGCCACGACGAGCGTGTACACCAGCATGCGAAGATAATATTTTGCGGGAGAAAATTTAAAATATCCCGCAAAGAACGCGTGCGTTTCCCACGGCATCGACACGGCGAACACGCCCGCGATCATCGCGACGACGGCGCCGTTTACGCCCATGGGCTTGATGAGCAGTTCCGCCAGAATCAACGTAATCGCAGCCACCGCGTACGGCTTGAAAAAATCGTTTTTCCACATACCCGCCGCGTCTTTATACGTGGTGAGAATATCTTTGAATTTCCACAGATACAATAAAACAGCGAAAAGGAACGCGGACGAATCTCCGAGAACCTTGGATTCGTCGCCGCCCATCCAGATGCGCATGAAGTGCTGGAACAAACACAGAAGCGTAACGGACATCCAACCCACCATCCACACGTTTACGAAGGTAAGCGTTTTGAAATCGGCGTAATTTTTATTCACGTCGCCGGTAACGATATTGTTGCCGATGCCCGCCGTGAGCGCGGTGTATACAACCGAGATGATGGCGATGAGAGAATTGACGATATAAAAATAATTGTTGTATACGCCGAGCGGTTCCAGACCGAGGCGGGAGGAAATGACGATATTCGTGCCCGAAAAAATCACCGTGCCGCTTAACCGATGCCCGATCATGGCGCCGATATTTTTGAATACCGCCTTTTTTTCGGCGTCGTCCAGCGTATTTTCCGCCTTGTAATCCGGGTATTTTTTATTGACGTATGCCGAACGGACGAGATTGATCGTCAGCGTGCAAAGCGGCAGGAAAACGATATATACGTAGTAATTTCCGAATGCCAAAAGCACAACGACCTGCAGGATATACATTGCCACGTACGAAACCGACATGATGTTGCTTTCGATATCCGTGCGCTGAAACGCCGAAAGCAGAACGCTTTTGTACGCGAACACGAAGTAACTGACGACCGTATTGAACAGGTAAATAAAATACAGAAGATACAGATTGACGTCCGCGGGGGCGTCGCCCTTGATGAGTTTCGGCAAAAACGGCGTGATTGCAAGCCCGACGATTAAAATCACCGCGCCGACGATATAATACACCTTTCTGATCAGTCCGAGCAGCGCGCATACCAGCGGTTTGTCGTCCTCGGCGACGGGCTTGTACATGGCGAACGCCACCACCGTGGAAAAGCCGAGTTCCGAAAGGGACAAGACCTGTAAAAGCGACGTGAACAGCGAGCCGAGCCCCGCGTATTCGATGCCGAGTTTTTTGATGAGTATCGTGCGAATGGCGAAGGGAAACAGGAGGCACACCACACGGAAAATCAGTCCGCTGAATGAATTTTTGACGGCGTTTTTCGTTCTTTCTATCTGCATAACAATTTCCCGATTTCCTTTACGAAAACGTTTGCCGTGTTTTCCCACGTGAACGCTTTTGCGCGTTCTTTGCCCTTTGCTATGAGTTCTTCGCGCAAGGGCTCGTCCGTCATCACGCGCGCCATGCAATCGGCAATGGATTGTTCGCTGTACGGATCCGCAAGAAGCGCCGCGCCGCCCGCCACTTCGGGCAGGCAGGAAACGCCGGAAGTTACCGCGGGAACGCCCGCCGCCATCGCTTCTACAAGCGGCAGCCCGAACCCTTCGGAAGTGGAAACGAGCATCAGCGCGCCCGCGCATTGCATCACGGCGGCGATGTCGCCGTGATCGATTCCGTCCAGCAGCACTATACCGGGAAGATTGAGTTTTTCCGCCTGTTCTTTCAGCGGCGGATTGTGATTTGCGATAACGAGCTTGTGATTTTTGCGGATGCCATCGGGCAACAGGGCGTATGCGTTTAAAAGGCGGGGCAGATTTTTATTGTCGCGATCCTGCCCGACGAACAGAAAATAATTTTCGCCCGTATTGTATTTTTCTTTCACTTCCTTTTTCTTTTCGGCGGGGACGGGTTCGGCGAAAAACGCGGCGTCCGTTCCGCAGTAATTCACCACGATTTTACCCTTTGCCTGCGGGTAATGTTTTAAAATTTCGCTTTCGGAATATTCGGAAACGGTGAAAATCACGTCGGCGTTTTTCACCGCGGTTGCATACATTTTTTTGTAAAAATACTTCATCCAGCCGGGCAAATCGGCGCGGTGCAGGGGGATTAAATCGTGTATGACCACGGCGGTTACGCCCTGCGGTTTGTTTTTCGGCACGAAATTCACGGGGAAAATGTACACGTCCGCTTTTTCGCCGAAAATTTTATCGTAATTCCGCTTGAAAAGATACTCCGCGCGGGACAACACGACGGCGGGGTACGCCGTTTTTACGAGGTTGACTTTTACGCCGGGAACGATTTGTTGAAAAGCGGCGGAAATTTCCTCTTGATTTTCTTTGCGGGAAAGCATGGCGCCGCCGAGGAGTTCGGCTTTTGCCGCATTTTCTCCGCTCCGAAAGGCTTTCAGCGTTTCGTGCAGAAACGTCGTGACGCCGTCGTGCCGGCGTTTGTTGTCGGTTAAGTATAAAGCGATTTTCATGAGTTTTCCTTTGTATGCCTGATAAGTTCCAGCCACTGTTTTGCCGCTTTTTGCCACGAGCATTTTTCCAGAATTTTTTCGGGCGGCGCTACCGGCTGTTTCAGAAGAGCCTCGATATCGGCTTCGTAATCGTCCGGGTGAAAATACCGCGCGCAATCTTCGTAAATTTCAGGCAAACATGTGGCGTTTGAAAGGATTATCGGCGCGCCGCAGGCAAGCGCTTCCAGCGGGGGGATGCCGAACCCTTCGTATTTCGACGGCTGCAAAAACGCGCGGCAGCCCTGCATCAGAGCTTTGTTTTCGCCGTCCGATACATACCCCAGCAAAACGACGTTATCGGGGAAGTTTTTCACTCTTTCTTCGTACGAGCCGCACCAGTTTTCCGCGTTGACGCCGCCCGCGACGGCAAAAATTCTTTGAGGGTTGCGCTTCGCCTGTTCCTGCAGCCATTTTAAATTTTTATGCGGGGCAAGGCTGCCCAGCGCGTAATAATAATCGTTCTTTTTCAGCCGCGGATGCCGCGCAAACACGCTTTCGTCGCTTTCGATCGCCGCGATATGTTCCCAGCCGTGATAAATCACGCGGATTTTTTCGGGCGGGATTTTCATCAGCGAACAAATTTCTTTTTTCTGATATTCCGAAACGGTTACCACCGCGGCGGCGTATTTTTTTACGCAGTGCGCGAACAGTCTGTATTCGGCGCGCAGGCGTTTCGAATCGTATTCTTTCCGTGCCAGCGGGCGTACGTCGTGCACGCAGACGACGGAATTTTTAACGCACGTAAGCTCGTGCGAAAACGCTACGGCGACGGCGCCGCGCTTTTTTACGTACCGGGGAAAACGGAACAGGGCGTTGATCTTGTTTTTCTGCCCGTCCAGTTCGCAAAATTCGATGTTATGCAGATCGGACGGCGCCACGACGACGTTTTTCGCGCACGTTTTCGAAAGATATTCGGCGTGAATTTCCGGTTCGTTTTTCAAAAGTTCGTCCAGGTGCAGCGTGAGTTCGCGGCACACGCGCTGTATGCCGGTTACGTTTTCGTCGTTCGCCGTGCCGAGACCGTTAATCACTACGTTCATCGCCGCCCTCCGTCTTTTGTTTTTTCGCACGTTTCCGTGCGGATTTCGCGGCCGTCCGTTCGCCGTCGATCAACGGATTTTTCAGGATAGCCCGATAGATACGCGCGTGTTCCTTTGCGATTTCATCCCACGAGGGAACCGCCGCTTCGTATACGGCAGCGAACTTTGCCGAAAGTTCGGCGCGAATTGCCTCTTGCCACGCCGCAACGCTGTTTTCCGTAAGGACGAACTGTCCGCTTTCGAAAAATTCGCCCGTGAGCGCGCCGCGCGAAGAAATAATCCGCCTGCCTTCCTGTGCGGCGGCGAGTATGCTGCCGTTGCGGCATGCCGCGCCGTTTTTAAAGGGCAATGCGAAAAAGTCGGCGGCTTTTAAATAATCGGCGACTTCCGCTTCGGGAAGATAACCCGTTTCGTAAATATCCTGCCCGAGCGAATATTTTTCGATTATAGCCGCCAGCTTTGCGTAATATTCTTCGCCGCATTTTTCTTGATCGATTTTTCCGACGATCATGATTTTGCAGGAAAGAGCGTTTTGTTCTTTGAGTCTGCCGCAGGCTTCGAGCAGCACATCGAAGCATTTGCCTTCGCCGATAAACCCGAAATAGCCGAGAATTTTTTGCTCCGTTTTTCCGCCGAGCACCCTTTCGCGGATTTGTTTTATCGTTTTTTCGTCCGCACGCGAAGGGGGAATATTCGAACCGATAGGCACGTACGCCGCCTTGTTTTTATCGATAAACGGCTTTAAATTTCGGGCGATTTTTTTCGCGAATCCGTCCTCTACCGTGATGATTTTATCGGCGCAGAGCATAAACGGCGCCGTGATGAAAGGGATTTTTTTATCGTTGTATTCATGCGCGGTGAACACGATTTTGCACGACGTATGTTTCAGCATCAGCGGCAGCCACAAAAAGACGGAAAGGCTTCTGCCGCGGTATTGCGACGACGGGAACTGAAAATGCACGATATCCGGCTTTTCTTCTTTCAGGATTCTGCGTATAAAGCGAAGAAAAGAAAAACCGCCGAAATTTTGTATTTCGTTGCGGATTTTTACCGTTTCCGCGCCGGAAATCGTTTCCGCCGCGCCGACGGAAGTAACCGCGACCACACCGCAATCGCCGCCGTTTTGCAGGGCGCGGCACAGTTTTGCCGTGTAATCGCCCACGCCGCAGGGCATCGGCGGCATCGCGCCGGAAATCATAAGTATTTTTTCGGGCTTTTCCGCGTTTTCCGTTTGTTTTTTCCTTGAGGGCAGCATCTGCTCGGCAAAGAGAAAAACGACGGGCAGCACAACGGGAAAAGAAAATCCCGTGCCGCCGAGAGAGAACATGGATAAATACACGAGCACTTCGAACAGCGCGCTTTTTTTTGTGGCGGAAGCAAACTTCGCGCCGAAGAAAATCCAGAAAAACACGCCGACAAGCCCGATATCGGCAAGCAGACTGACGAACGTGGAATGTATGTCCGCAACGGAAAGCCCCACCCCGAAGAGCGGGCGGGCGGAAAACCATTTCAAAGCGAAAAAGATACTGGTGAGCCGCGCGCCCTCCGACGTAATCGTAACTTCGTCGCCTTTGAAAAGAGCCGCGAGAGAACGACAGAAGTTGGACGTGCGTTCGTATACGTATTCCAGCCCCCATTTATTTTTCAGCGGAGTAATTCCGATGAAGAGGAACGCCGCGACCGTCAAAAGGACGAATCCCCACGTCCAGAAAATTCTGCCTTTCGGAGCGATATAAAACCAGAAATACATAAAAAGCAACAGCGCCGCGTAAAACAATCCGCCGAACGAAGAGGAAACAATTAACAGCGCGCACACACAAAAAAACGTAATATTTTCCGTGATCCCGCAACCGGCCGCCGCGCCGTTTTTCACGCCGCAAAGCCGCGCCACAAGCAAAAAGCCGCAAAGCGAAAGATAAATCGAATAATGAGAAGGTTCTTTATACAGCCCCTGCATGCGGTCCGCAAGCATATGCGTATGAATCGCCTCGCCGAAAAAGCGGTTTAAAAAGTCTTGTACCGGCTGAATGTTTCCGAATTTTTTAATGCAGAATTCTACGACGCCGACGCACACGATCAGGCGGATAAACCGGGCGAATATGCCGGAGAGTTCCGCCCACTGCCCGCGCAAGGAAAATACTTTGCGCGCTACGGAAAGCGCCGCGACGGCGCGAAGAAACGAGAACGCCGTTTTAAACATCAGAAAGTTTACTTTGGGAAGATACACTCCGTACGGCTTGCCCCATACGTAATTATCGAATTCGTAAATGACGCCGGGCCGATACGGGCGGACGGCGCAGGAAAGCGCGCTGATACCGACGGCAGCCATCAGCGCGACGCCGCACCATAAGATCTTTTTATCGACCTTTCCTATACAGATCATGCAGACGGACAACACGAACAATACGAACGAAGCGACAAAATCGTAACTGACCGTAGTGCCGTTGATTTTTACGAAACAGCCGAGATTCGTAAACAGAAACACGCAGATTTCAAACACGAACGCAAGGCGGAACCACTCCGTTAAAAAGCGCGCAAAAAACGATTCGGCGGGGGGAGAGGCGGAAGCATCGGGTTTTTCCGTACCTGTTGCCGCGTTATTTTCCGCAGTGTTTTCCGCATTGTTTTGCGTGCGGGAAACGCACGCGCGCCATACGCGTGCGCGCGCGAAAAAACAGGGATATTTCGTTTTGAAAAACGCAGCGACGGGCAGTGCCGCCGTCAGCGCGCACATCACCCACGCAAAGGGCGTTATCTGTATATTCATTTTCCCTCCGAAATGAGTTTTTGCGCTTGTTTTTCGATGTTTTCCGCCGCTTGTTTATAATCGTACCGCGCGGCGATTTCTTCTTTTTTCGTATGTACTTCTCTGTCGGCGCCGAGAATTTTTTCTTTCAGATCCGCCGCGTCGCCCGCTTTGAAAAACGTAACGTCCAGCCCGTCGTACACCTCCCGGAACACGGGAATATCGCTGACGACGGGTTTCGTGCCGAGGCACAGCGCTTCGAGCGGAGGCAAGCCGAACCCCTCGTACGCGGACGGCTGTATCAACAGTTCCGCGCGCGCGATTTCTTTCACAACGTCTTCGTCGGAAAGCCGCCCCGTAAACGTAACCCCCTCTTTCAAGAGAGCCGACGTGTTTTCTCCCGTTAAAAAATGATCCTTTTCTCCCACGATTTTCAGGGTGTAGCCCGCCGGCAGACGGGAATATGCTTCCACCAGCGTTTTCAGCCCCTTGTGAGGCTTTACGTTGCCCACGAACACCAGCGCGCCCTTTTGTTTGCTTTCGCCCGATACGTCGGCTTCGAGAACGTTTTTGCCGACGCCGTTATAATTGAGAAAGCATTTGCGCGCGTATTTTTTGTAATAGCGTTCGCAGCGTTCCAGCGTGAAACGGGAAACGCAGGCGACGGCGCCCGATTTTTTCATGCAGCGTTTCAGCAAAAACTTTTTCGCAGCTCTGTCCGCCGCGCCGCGCGTGGTTTCTTTCATATCGAGAAAGATAAGATCGTGCATGACGGAAATCACGGGGATTTTCACGGAAAAAGGTATGAGAAAATTCGGCGTGAAAAATACGTCGCAGCCGTTGACTTCGCCGCCGACGCTTTTCAAACCGCGCAAAGAATACGGATCGTCGCGGTTATCGACGATCTGCGCCTTATCTTTATATTTTGCAAGCCGCCCGGCGTTGCCTATTAAAAGAACCTCGTTTTTATCGAAATTCAGGTTGTCGGTAATGCCTTCGCACACCCTGCCGATTCCCGACCTGCCGAGGTATCTGCAATCCACCGCTATTTTCATTGCGTTTCCGTCCGTTTTTTATCATCGGGCAAAACAAAGCGTAAGCTCCGCCCCGACTTTTTGAAAAAGCCTTACGAACATTATAGCACTTCCGTAACGCTTTGGCAAGTGTTTCGGCGCCGGGTCGACGGTGTTTCTCGGCGGGAAAATCCGAAACGACAAAGTTTTTAACGTTTTTTCACAAAAACGACAAAATTTGCGGTTTCCCGAAAAAGAAAACCTCAAAATTTTTTTTATTTTATTGTTTCAACCCGATTTATTCGAACTGGTTGGCAAGAATTTCGGCGGTGAGCCGAACAAGTTTCACCTCATCCGCTTCCACGCGCGCACCCGCCTCTTTATAGAGAAGCGCCACCGCGCCGAGGCAATCTCCGCCCGAAACGACGGGCACGACGATCTGCGCGGAAAAATTCGTATCGCCCGGAACGGCGATCGGAATGAGCGTTCCGCCGTCCGCTTCGGAAGCGACGTAACTTTTCCGCTCCTTTAAAAGTTTATCGATTTCCGGCGACAGCGTTTTGCCGGAAAAATCGCGTTTGCCTTCGCCGCAGGCGAACAACACGCCGTCGGTATCGCACACGACGGCTGACTTTCCGCTTAATTCCGCCAGCGATTTCGCCGCCGATTCGCTGAATTTTTCGATGGTGGCGATGGGCGAATATTTTTTGAGCATCAGCTCGTCGCGGTCGGTAAAAATTTCCAGCGGATCTCCCTCGCGGATACGCAACGTACGCCGTATTTCTTTGGGGATAACCACTCTGCCCAGCTCGTCCATTCTTCTTACGATTCCAGTAGCTTTCATAATTTTTTCTCCTTTTGCACAAAACGCGGATTTAACCGAAGAAAAACAGGAACGTTTTTCTGTCTGCCGATTTTGTATTCTTTAACAGTTTATCCCAAAAAGAAAAAATTATGCTTTTTTTGTATGTTTATGCGGCGATTATAACGTCTGCCGTTCGGTGAGAAGAGTAAGATAATCTTTCAGCCGCGTTTTATCAGCGGATGGCAGACGGCGAAAATCAGCCACGACGCGCTGTTCTTCGCCGTTCAGCCGCGCCGGATCGCCGCCGAACGCGCGGGGAAGATCGGGTTTTTCTTCTCTGCCCAACAATTCGTCGACGGTAACGTTGAAATAGTCTGCCAATAAAATCAGCGTTTCGTAACTTGCCTGCCGCGTGCCTTTTTCATAGTTTGCCAGCGTGTTGGCGTTGATGCCTGTTTCCCGCGCCAGTTCGCTGCGTTTCAATCCGTGCTCCGTTCTGAGTTCTTTTAAAATAAACATCGCTTTTCCCTTGTTTTTCTGTTTTTCGCCCGTTTTGGACTGTTTTCTAAAAAAATAATACCAAAACACGGCGTTTTTATGTGTATTTCGTTCAAAACGGATTGACTTTACCTCTTGTTTATGTTAAAATTAACTCAAAATGAAGCAATTTTTATAAATAAAATAATACAAAACGAACGAAAAAGGAGTTGCGAATGAAATCCAAGTTTGTACTGGAATTGTACGTGCGCCTGAAAAACGGCGAGACTCTGACGCCCGAAAGCGTAACGAACGAATTCGGCGTTTGCGAACGGACGTTTTACCGGTATGTAACCGATCTGAAAAGTTTTTTCGAGCAGCACGACGAGCGCCGGCTGATCCGCGATAAAGACACGGGAACGTACCGTCTGGCGTAAGAAACGGTTCGTTCGGCGTAATTTTTGCGTTTTGTACGTTTTACCGCGCCTTTCTTAAGTATATTTTCTTAAGTATATTCGCGCTTTTCTTCCCCAAAAACGCGAACAAGCGGGAAGGGGAAGATTTTCAAGCGCAAAAAAAATTAAAAAATCCGATTACAGATATTCTTTGAGTTTTGCTTCGAAGCTTTCTTCGAGGGCGATGAGATCGCGCGTAACGGCGGAAATTTCTTCGTCGTCGTTTTCGGGGCGTTCGCCGTACGAAGTTTTTAAAGACGTCAGTCCCATGACGGTGCCACGAATCATCATGTCGGCGATGTGCGAACGGGAATTATCCGTAAGCGTGTTCATTTTGACGGAGCCTTTCATCATCGCTTTTTTCACGACGCTAGGCTCTTTCACTTCCAGCGCTTTGTCTTTGGCGAGCATCGCCGCGCGGGCGCTGATTTTTTCGTATTCTTCGTGCTGGCGCACGATTTCGTCTTTCAGCGGCTCGTCCTCTATTTCGGGCAGTATATCGGATATCGATTCCAGCGCGAGCTGACAATTCCGGTATACTTCGGCAAGAAGTTCTTCGCTTTTTTTACAGTCTTTTTTTTCTTCCATGTTTACTGCTCCTTAAATCTTTTTCTGCCGCCCGGTTTCGGTTTTGTTTTTTTGTTCGGGCGGACTTTTTGATACAAGTGTGGTAAAAAAAACGAAAAAATATACCGTTATGCCGAAAAACAGGCGAAAATACGGCAAAATCGCTTGACTTAAAAACGCGGGTATGGTATATTTATTACCGAGCCGATAGAAACGGGCTTTTTAAGTTTTGTATTTTTTTCGTGTTTTTCGCACGTTTCGGAGCGAAAAAAGAAAAAAATCGAACGCCTCGGATTCTTCGAGACTGGAAAGAGGAGGTAAAACACAATGTACGCAATCATCGAGAACGGTAACAAACAGTATAAGGTGGCGGAAGGCGACGTAGTAAGCGTTGAAAAGCTGAACGGCGCAGAAGGCGACACCGTTACGTTCAAAGCTTTGATGATTTCCGACGGCGACGCAATCAAGACGGGCGCGGAAACGGAAAACGTTAAAGTTACGGGTACGATCGTGAAGCAAGGCAAAGCGGGAAAAATCATCGTTTTTAAGTATAAAGCCAAGAAGAACGAGCGTAAAAAGCAGGGCCACAGACAGCCTTTCACGTCGGTTAAGATTGAAAAAATCGAGCTGTAATTACGGCGCACCGATCGCACAACACTAATCACAAGGAGAAATAAAAATGATTTTCATCAGTTTATTCGCTCATAAAAAAGGTACCGGTTCTTCGCACAACGGGCGCGACAGCGAGGCGAAACGTCTCGGCGCGAAACGCAGCGACGGGCAGGCGGTTCTTGCCGGCAACATCCTCGTTCGCCAGAGAGGCACGAGAATTCATCCGGGTACGAACGTAGGCATCGGCAGCGACGATACGTTGTTCGCCCTTGCAGACGGCGTTGTCCGCTTTGAAAAAATGGGCAAAGACAAGAAAAAGGTGAGCGTTTATCCGGTAGCGGAAGAAGCGTAAGCACATTGCACAAACGCGCGGAGGCGAACATTTCGCTTCCGCATTTTTTTATGCGTTTTCGCTTGCTTTTTTTCCTCTTTTCTGCTATAATTTTTTTTCAGAAAGCCTCGCCTTTCTGATTTTAACATTGAGGAGTATCGTTATGAAAAAATTTTTTAAAAGCTTTTTGGCTGCATTTATCGCAGTAATCGCGCTGGCGTTTGCCGCCTGCGGCGGAATATTCGAAGGAAACATCGGCATCAGCGACAACGACAAAACAAAAACGGAAAATGCCGTTCGTTTGCTGTACGAAACGGATGATTCTATCAAAAACGGTTACGAAATGAAGTGCAAAATCCGTGCTGAAAAAAACGCGGATCTTAACAGAGATTTTATATTTGCCTTATCTTCTTCCGACCCGAATTTTTCGGATTCTTACACGGAATATACGTTATTTATGGCGAGCGGCAGCGATATCGCGGCACTGAAGAAAGACGACGGTTCGTACGGGGATTTGCAGTTTATCGTGAAATTCGACGACCTTTCGAAATATTTCGAAGAAACTAAGGAAGCAAAACAGGTTTATTTCGTATTCCACTCCATAGGAGACGAAAAAAGCATATTTACTTATTCCTCCTCTTCTTACAATTACACTTTCGACGGAAAAAAACTGAAGCTTTCGTGGTAAATTTTTACAGAAGAAAAAGTTACCGGATCATTCCGTAATCCGGGCGGAAATGCAAAACGTATTTTTTCACAGCGGAAAAAATTTTTTGAAAAGATTGTGAAAATATACGATTATTTACTTGACAAACACGGCGGTTCGTAGTATCATATTATGCGGAAAAAGGAGAAAAACCTCTTTAATCGGGTGCAGAGACGCCCGCAAGACGTGAAAGCCTTTCAGATTGCCGCGCGCTTTTCGCACGCCGCCGAAGAAACGAGATTTTTTAACGCGTCTTGAACAAAGACGCGTTTTTTTTCGGTATTTTTCAAAAAAAATCGGTAACGGGAGGCGAAAAAAGCGGATGAACGGCAAAGAAAAAACCATTCTGATGGACGAAACCGCCATGGCGCGGGCAATCATGCGCATTTCGCACGAAATTATCGAACGCAACAAAAACGCGGACGACGTTGCCCTGATAGGTATTGTTACGCGGGGCGCTCCGTTAGCGCGGAAAATCCGCGACGATATACAGAAAATCTGCGGAAAGCGCGTGGAAACCGGGTACGCGGACATCACCTTGTACCGCGACGACCTGAGCGAAATTTCCGATATGCCGGAAGTAAAAAAAACAGACGTTTCCTTTTCGGTAAAAGACAAAAACGTGATTCTGTGCGACGACGTTCTGTATACGGGGCGTACGGCGCGGGCGGCGATGGACGCGGTGCTTGCCCTGGGCAGACCGAAAACCATTCAGCTTGCCGTTTTAATCGACCGCGGGCACAGAGAACTGCCCATCCGCGCGGACTACGCGGGAAAAAACATTCCCACTTCTTTAAACGAAGTGATTGCCGTGAAATTTACGGAAACGGACGGCGAGGAGTGCGTGAAACTGTTTGAATCCGATTGACGAAAAGACCGGGTTGAAAATACGAAAGAAAAAAATTTTTTCCAAAGGAGAAAAACTTTATGAAACTCGTTTACCAAGTGAAAGACAGACCGCCTTTCGGTAAAACGCTGGTATTCGCGCTGCAGCAGCTGCTCGCGATTCTGGCAGCCACGATTGCAGTACCCGCTGTAATCAATTCCAGCATTCCGGGCGCGGCGATGTCGCAATCGGCGGCGTTGTTCGGCGCGGGCGTCGGCACGCTGGTGTACCTGCTCTTCACGAAATTCAGAAGCCCCGTATTCTTAGGCTCCTCTTTCGCGTTCATCGGTTCGATGCTTGCGGCGTTTGCCGGCGGCGTTTCGATGTCGGTAGGTTATCTCGGACTTATTCTCGGCGCGGCGTTTGCGGGACTTGTATATGTGATCATCGCCTTAATCGTAAAGAAAGTGGGCGTAAACTGGATCAATAAACTGATGCCCGCCGTGGTTATCGGACCTACGGTTGCCATCATCGGTTTGTCTCTTGCGGGCAACGCGATCGGCGATCTGACGACGGGCGGACTGAAAAACGCGTTCGGCGGCTCGGTTTGCAATTCTTACGTTGCTCTGGCGTGCGGACTTGTTACGCTGTTCACGGTAATCGCCTGCTCGGTATACGGCAAGAAAATGGCGAAACTGATTCCGTTTATCATCGGTATCCTTGCGGGCTATGCGGTAGCGGCGATCTTCACGGCGATCGGCTATGCGGCGAAAGCAGACGCGCTGAAAGTAATCGATTTCACGAAGTTTAAAAATATGCAGTGGTACCCCGACTTCGCGTTTGCGGAAGCGTTCAAAGGCAACTACAATTTCGGCGAAGGCGGCTCGTTCGGAACCTACCTTGTAACCATCGCGGTGGCGTATGCGCCCGTTGCCTTCGTGGTATTTGCGGAACACATCGCCGATCACAAGAACCTTTCCTCTATTATCGAAAAGGATCTTCTTACGGATCCCGGTCTTGACAAAACTCTTCTCGGCGACGGTATCGGTTCGCTTGCGGGCGCGTTCTTCGGCGGCTGCCCCAACACCACGTACGGCGAATCCGTAGGTTGCGTGGCCATCACCGGCAACGCTTCCGTTGCTACCATCTTCGCTACGGCGATTATGGCGATTGTGGCTTCGTTTGTGGCGCCTTTCGTAACCTTCCTTGCCACCATTCCCAACTGCGTGATGGGCGGCGTTTGTATCACCCTGTACGGCTTCATCGCCGTATCCGGCTTGAAGATGATTCAGGAAGTAGACCTTGGCAATAACAAGAACCTGTTTGTGGTATCCGTGATTCTGATTGCCGGCATCGGCGGACTGACGCTGAACTTCGGCAAAGTTACGATTACTTCCGTTGCCTGCGCGCTGATTCTCGGCATCATCACCAACTTGCTCTGCTCGATCGGCGGCAAGAAAGAAGAAGAAACCGAAAGCGTAACCGCAGAGGACGCGACGATTGCGGAATCGATGGAAACGGAAGAAAATTCCGATGACAACAAAGCCGAATAAGTAAAACCGAAAAAGCTTTGCTTTATTAAAAAAAGACACTGCCTCTTAAACGAGACAGTGTTTTTTGTATCGCATTGTTTATACGTATCCGCCTTGGCGGCGGTAAAAGCCGACGTTATTACGCTTTTTTCAGAATATCGTAAATTTCGTTTAAGTTTTTAATTTCGTAATCGGGCAAAACGCTGCTTGTATTTTTTTCGCCGCGCGGATTATAAAAACATGTTTTTATGCCGGCGTTTTTGCCGCCGAGAATATCGCTTGTAAGAGAATCGCCCACGATCAGCGTGTTTTCTTTCTCTATTTTTATTCCCGACTTTTCAATAAAACCGAAAGCGGCGTTGAAAAATCGCACGTCCGGCTTTTCGGCGCCGACGGCTTCGGATAAAAATACGCCGTCCATCAGCGCGTCGAGCCCGGAATTTTTCAGCTTCCTCTTCTGTGCAACGACGGTGCCGTTGGACGCGGCGTACTGTTTTACTTTACCGCGGAGCGAACGCACGATTTCTAAGCTGTTGTCGCAATACGCCACCGTATCGCCGAGGCGCACCTGATATTCCGCGTTGAACTTTTCCGCCGCGGCAACAGGCAACCCGTGCGACGCGAAAAATTCGGCAAAGCGCGCCCGCAACGCCTCTTCTTTTGTAATTTCGCCTTTTTCGATTTGTTTCCAGTATTTTTTATTGATTTGAGAATATTCCTCTATCATATCGTCTGAACATTCTCCGAAGCCGAATTTTAAAAACAAACCTTTCACCGCGGCGCTTTCCGCAGCAAGAAAGTTTAACAGGGTGCCGTCCACGTCCCAGAATATAATATTTATCATTTACATTTTCCTTATTTAAAACTTTTTTAAAGATAAATTACGCGTTCGCCTTTTTCGCGCAGGAATTTTTTCACGGTGTACGCCGTACCTCCCCGATCCTTGCGCAAAAACGCGATCAGGGTATCCGCGGCTTCCACAAGGCGATCGTTGCGGTAACTCATGCACCAGCGCACGTATTCCGGGAAAAAAGTCTTTGATTTTTCCGCGTCGGCGCAGTTTTTCAGGTGCATATACCGCGCGATTTCTTCGTCGTTCATTTTTTCGTACTGCTTTTCGTAGGGGACGTATGCCACAAGCCGGATTTGAGGATACAGTTTTTGCAAAGACAACACGCATTCGCCCGCCAGCATATCGAAACCGCGAGCCATGCCGCAATAAAAATTCTCGGCGCCGTTTTTAATGCACTCTTCCACCGCTTCGTACAATTTTCGCGCTGAAAAATCGGGGTATTTTTCAATATCCCTGTGCCCGGTAAACGCCACGCTTTTCATCGGTTTTTCAAGCGCGGGAAGCGGAATCTTCAGTTGTTTTTCTCTGCTTTCCATCACCGTTTTTCAAAGAGGCTGCTTGCGTTCTTTGCCGTTTCCGCGCGGATATTTCGCGGGCGTCTGCCTGATTTTTTTCACCACGGCAAGGCATCGTTCGCCGTAGCCTTCCGGCAGCGAATACGGATAAACGACGGCTTCCGTTCCGCCGAGCTCTTTTTCCGCATGTTTCGCTTCGTAAATTTCCGTAACGTCGGCGCTTTTGTACGCGATAAATTCGCCGCCTTTTTTTACGAGCGGCAGGCAGTATTCGCTTAATATATTCATGCGGGCAACCGCGTAATCGAACTTTTCACGGTATTTTTCGTTTCCGGCAGCGTCTTCCGCGCGCATATTGCAAATATACATTTCATGAAAATCCAGTTTATCCACAATAAAACGGAGGAAATCGCACTTTTTACCCACACTTTCAAACAGCGTGAAGCTTAAATCTTCCCTTAAAATTTTTAAAGGAACGGAAGGAAAGCCTGCGCCGGAACCGATTTCCGCCACGCTTGCGCCGTTTGAAAACAGCCCTCTCGCGGCAGCGGAATCAACGAAATGCTTATATAAAACGTCCTTTTCTTCCGTGATGGCGGTGAGATTGTATCTGCCGTTGAATTCCAGCAGATAAGCGCGGAACGCCTCGAATTTTTCGCGGTATTCGCCGCGGATGAGCAGCAGATTTTCCTGCACGTCGATTTCTTGTTTTTCCATGCTTTCATTATAGCACAATCAGATGAAAAACGCAACGCTTTTTCACATCGGGAAAAGTTTTCCACAAATTTAAAAACAAACGTTTTCCACAAGGGACAGGTTGTCCACATTTATTGTGGATAACTTTTTTCTTCTTTTTTATATTCTTTTATACATGCATAAATGAATAACAAAATGTATAAAATTTTTCCTTTGTGAAAAACTTTCCACTTATCCACGACGACTTTCCACCGTTTATCCACAAAAAAACGGAAGATATACACAGCTAAAAAGCCTTTATTTTCAAGGCGAAAACGCTTTTTTGAGGTATATATGCACAAATCCACCGCGCTTATTATTATTACTATTATTCTTTATTTCTCTTTTTAAATCAACATCCGCTTCCTGCGGGAGAGCTCGCGCGGGCGGTATTAACTATTAACGAAAAAATCGTTCGGAATCAACCCGAAAACGTAAATTGCGAAAATCAGGAGAAAATTTTTTCTTACAAAAGGTTTTTGCTTGCAAAAACATACGGTTTATGGTAAAATGTACGGGTATAAGAAAAATTGTTTTTTCCGTTCTGCGCATTGTTCGACAGAAGAAAAAACGGCAAGGGAGGTACAGAGATATGAAATTTGTATGCGATTCCGTCGATTTATCCGAAGCCGCCGTTACGGTGGTGAAGGCTTGCGCGGTGAGAACGCTTACGCCCGTTCTGGAATGTATCAGAATGCAGGTGAAAAACGATGGCGTTACTCTTTCCGCTTACGACGGCGAATTATCGATAGAAAAAAGTTTTAAAGCGGACGTGCTGGAAGAAGGCGAAGCCTGCGTGAACGGACGTCTGTTCACCGATTTCATCGGCAAAATTTCTCATACGCAGATTACCGTGGGCACCGTGGAACAGGGTGTGGAAATAAGATACGACGATTCCCGTTCGTTCATGCAGGTGTTGCCCGCGGACGAATTTCCCCGCCTGGATTGCGGCGAGAGCGTGGGCGAATTCGAAGTGGAAGAAGGAAAATTCAAAAATCTGGTGGCGCGGAGTATTTTCTGCTGCGCTTCCGACGATTCCCGCCCCATTTTAAAGGGCTGCCTTCTGGAAACGGAAGGAAACATTCTGCGCGCTTCCGCTCTGGACGGGTACAGAATGGCGACGACGGAATGCGAACTGAAAAGCGGCGACGACGGCAAGAAAATCGTTTGTCCCGCGAGAACGCTGGGCGAAATTTCGAGAATGCTGGCGGGCGCGGACAAGCTTCTGAAAGTGGAATTTTCGGCGAATCATCTGCGCGTGGTGGTAGACGAAACCACGTTGATTTCCCGCCTTTATACGGGCGAATTCGTAAAGAGAGAAAATATTTTTCCCCCCTCTTTCACTACCGAGGTTACGCTGCGGCGCGCGGAACTTATCGAAAGCGTGGAGCGCGCGAGCGTTCTGATCCGCGGCGAGAAAAACAATCTGATCATCATGGAAGTGAAAAGCGGCGCGGTGTTCGTTACGGCGAATTCCGAGATAGGCAACGTTGCGGAAAAGGTGAACGCGGAACTGGAAGGCAAGGAAATCCGCATCGCGATGAACGGCAAATACGTGCTGGACGCGCTGAAAGCTTTGGACGAGGACGAGATCGTGATGTATATGAATACGCCGATTGCGCCGTTTGTTCTGAAGAACAAAGAAAACAAATACGGGGCTTATCTGATTTTACCTGTAAGAACCACGGCATAAACGCTTGACGAAAGGCGCCGTTTTGCTGTATAATAGACGGGATCGGCGCGAAATTGCGGCGAAAATACTTTAAAAAAATTCGATTTTTATCGTGAAGGAGAAACAAAACAATGAAGAGAACGTATCAACCCAAGAAAAGACAGAGAAGCAAAGTGCACGGATTCAGAGAAAGAATGTCTACGAAAGGCGGCAGAAACGTTTTGAAGAGAAGAAGAAACAAGGGAAGAAAGAACCTTTCCAAGTAAATCTTTTCGGGGCAGACGCTTAACGCGCCGTAAAAAACGTTTTCCGCGGGGGTAAAAGCGGAAAAAAAAGCCGCATGGATGCCGGAAAACGGCTTATGCGGCTGTTCCTTTTATTTAAAGACGCGGGAAATTAAGGCATATAAACGGCGGATAAGCAAGGTTGCGGGGCTGAAAGTGGAATATAAAAGACTGAAAAAACAATCCGAAATGCAGAACCTTTTCAAAAGCGGTTCGCGCGCGTTTTCGGGGAGTCTTACGCTTTTGTATCTGCCGGCGGAAGAAAATTATTTTGCCGTTTCCGTGGGAAAAAAACACGGAAAAAGCGTGCAGAGAAACCGTATTAAGCGGCTGGTGCGCGAGGCGTTTCGCCTGAACGTAAACAAAATGAAAGGCACGTATAAAATCGTGTGTCTGCCGAAAGTGCGGGACGAATACTCGTTTGCGACGTTCGATAAAGACGTACAAGAAATGATCCGGAGAAAAAAACTGTGAAACGGGCGGACGGCGTTGCCGATTTTTACGCGGACTTCGTGCCGTTGCCTTCGCTTTCCGATTTGTTTTACGTGAACAAACGTGTACTTTCGAAAATTTTTAAACCGTATCTGAAAATGCTTTGCATGCGCCTGATTATCTTTTATCAGCGCCACATTTCGCGGCATACGTGTTTATACCGCCCCACCTGTTCGCAGTATACGCTGGAAAGCATCAACAACCGCGGCGTGATAGAGGGAATACTTTTAGGAGCGTTCAGAATTTTGCGTTGCAACCCTTTTTCGAAAGGCGGATACGACCCTCCGAAAGAAAACCGGTACAAAAAATGGGTGATGTAACCGCTTGAAAAACCGAAAAAACATTGACGGAAATTTAAAACATGCAGATATTTCAAATTTTAGCGACGACGGCGAAGATTATCACGTTCGGCAAAACGGACGTGGTGAGCCTGAACTGGATTTCGCGCATCATCAGAAACCTCATCGAAAGCGTTGGCAGCGTGGGCGTGGGCATTATTTTGTTCTCGCTGGTGCTGAAAGCCATCGTTCTGCCGTTCGATATTTATCAGAGAGTATCGATGACGAAACAGAACGCCAAGATGAAAGAAAATCAGGCGAAAATGGAAAAGCTTCAGAAACAGTACGCGAACGACAAAGCGGCGTACAATCAGAAGCTGATGGAAATGTACAAGGAAAACGGCATTTCGATGTTTTCCTCTTGTCTGCCCGCCATTTTATCCATCGTCATCTTCTTTGTGGCGATTAACGCGTTCAATAAATACTCGCAATTCGCCGATCTGAACAATTACAACGCGCTGGTGGATTCGTACCACGCGGCGGTGTTTGAAAACACGGCGGTAATCAAGGACGAAAACATTTTTACGGGGAATCTGACGTCCACCGGCTATGCGCTGACGGAGGACGGCAGCGGCGCCTATTATATCGTTCTGGACGATACGCACAGCGTGGCGATTGCCGTACAGGTGCCGACGGGCGAAGATAATCGGCTTGCGTATTTTACGGACGCGGAAGAAAAAATCGCGTATATTACGGGCGCGGACAAGCAATATTTCGTGGACGCGGACAAATACAACGCGGCGCACGGCACGGCACTGAGCGCGGACGAATGCGCGGCGGCGATTGCGGAAAACGCCAAAGAAAACGTGAAAAAGGTGTACGAAAGCACCGTTTCGCACAGCATGAAATTCCTTTGGATAAAGAATATATGGCAGACGGACGCGAGCTTTAAGCACCCGGTGCTGAAATATTCCGATTTCCAGTCCTCCGTGCTGAATAAATTCGATAAGCAGTCGGTTTCGCCGTATGACGAAACAAGCTACAATATAGTAACGGAGAAGCTGGGCGATTACAAAACGCAGGCGAACGGGTATTATATTTTAATCGTGCTTTCCATCGGTACGATTCTGTTGCAGCAGTTTATTACGATGCGTTCGCAGAAAGAACAGCAGAAGTTTTCTTCGGCGGACGGTACGGGCGCGGCAAATCAGAAAATGATGATGGTGGTGATGACGGTGATGTTCGCCATCTTCTCGTTCATGTATTCGGCGGCGTTCTCGATTTATATGGTTACGAGCAACGTGGTATCGATGATTATGACGCTGATTATCAATAAAGCGGTAACCGTAGCGATGACGAAGCAGGAAGAAAAGAAACTGCAGCAGAAGTATGACAACCGCTTTCCCGGAAGAACCTATCAGAGCGGCAAAGACGAGAAAAAGAAAAAATAAAAATTTCTTGAAACGGAACTTTATAAGGAGATTTTTAAAAAAATGCAGAAATTTAAGGAATATACCGGAAAGACCACGGATGAGGCGATAGAGATCGGTTTGAAAGATTTGGGGCTGACGAGAGAAAACGCGGAAATCCGCGTACTTGAAGAAGGCAAAAAGAAATTGTTCGGTTCGGTGAAGGCGCGCGTGGAAATAGCTCCCCTTTGCTCCGCCTGCGGCGTAAACGGCGAAAAATTATGCGATAACTGCGAAGCGGAAACGGCGACGGAAAACAAAGAAACCGTCGCGGAAGAGAAGAAAAAGCGGCTTTCGAAGATTCAGACGAACGAGCAAGGAAAGACGGACGGCGAGAGAGCCGTGGAATTTCTGGACGGGCTGTTTGAGATTATGAACATAGCGGCGACGACGGAGCTGGTTGCCGAGAACGAAAAAATCATCATCAACGTAACGGCGGCAAACAACAATGCGCTGATCGGTAAAAAAGGCATGGTGCTGGACGCGGCACAGACGTTGGCGGGCGCCGTGGCGAACATCGGCAGAGAAGATTATAAGCGCGTGGTGGTAGATTGCGAAAACTACCGCGAAAACAGAGAAGAAACGCTGGAAAGACTGGCAAACAACCTTGCGGCAAAAGCGGTTCGTCTGGGCAGAAAAATCCGTCTGGAGCCGATGAATCCGTACGAACGCCGTATTATTCACGCAGCTCTTTCCGAAAACAAAGAAGTTACCACGGAGAGCGAGGGAAAAGAACCCGCGCGCTATATCGTGATTATTCCCGTGGGCGTTGAGGACGACCGCCCCGCGTTGTACGCAGGCTACGACAAGCGCGACGGCGACAGAAACGGCAGAGGCGGCAGAGGCTTCAATAAGGGCTATCGCGACGGTTTCCGCGGCGACAGAGAGAATCGCGGCGGGCGCGGCGGTTATAACCGTAACGGCGGCAGAGGCGAAAAAGGCGGCTTCAACCGCGACAGACGCCCTTCCGGCGATCGTTCGGCCGTGTACAAAAAGCCGGATAACGATTTCTTCGGAACTTTCCTCGGCAACAGCGGACACGACGGCAGCGACAAAGAAGATTAAATAAAACGAATTAAAAACGGGGGCGGATGGAAAATTCGCCCCCTGTTTTGATATGAAATGAAAAAGACGGGACGAACATAACATCGTTTCGTTTTTTATTTTAAACAATTCGAGGCGGACAACAAAAAATACAGGCGCGTTATACAGAATCCCATGACCATGGGTGAAAATAACGTGTTTTTAAGAATAAAAAAATCCCGCCGTGCGGCGGGAAAAAACACTTGTAAATATACTTAACAAACGGCTTTTAAAAAATAGAAGAACTGTCGAATACGTTTGCCGACGGCTTCTTATCCGCGCCGTCGTTTTGGCGTTTATTATTATTGTTGTTATTGTTGTTGCGTTGTGCGCCGGGGGCTGCGTTTTCGGCGCCGTGCGCGCCGCGGGGTTTGTTTTTATTTTTTTTAAAATTTTTGCCGTTTTTTTCTCCCGAATCGGCACGCGTGTTGTTTTCGGCGGTATCCGCGGGGAAACCGTCCGATTCGTCGTCCTCTTTTTCTTCGGGAGCGGAGTTTTGCACGGGCTTTTTGAAACGCAGATCGGAAACGTTGTAATCGCGGTAGGCGACGTTGCCGGCGTTATCGGTAATGCGCAGTTTCGCCGTCATTTTCAACATATTTACGGCAATCACCGTACCCGTGCCGTCTGCGGCGGAGGCTTCGGAACCGATTTTCGGAACCTGCTTGAATGCTTCCGCGTAATAATCGTTTTCGTAGCTTAAACAGCACATCAGCCTGCCGCAGAGTCCGCTGATTTTTCCCGGATTAAGAGAAAGTCCCTGATTTTTCGCCATTTTAATGGAGACTTTTTTAAATTCGGGCATATTTCCTGCGCAGCAGCACACTCTGCCGCACGGGGCGATGCCGCCGAGATATTTCGTTTCGTCGCGCGTGCCTACCTGACGAAGTTCGATGCGGTTATGAAACGCCGCCGCAAGCGCCCGCACCAGTTCGCGAAAATCTACTCTGCCCGCCGACGTGAAGAAAAATACGATTTTCGAACCGTCGAATGCGTATTCGCAATCGACGAGTTTCATATCCAGACCGAGCTCGATGATTTTTTTGCGGCAGATATCCATGGCTTCCGGCTTTTTTGCGAGGCAAGACTCGTAAAATTCGGTATCTTTCGGCGTGGCGATACGCACTACGCTTTTTAACGGCGGAGTGATTTCCGATTCGTCGATTTCTTTTTCGGGGTACGCCACCCACGCGTATTCGACGCCTTTCGAAGTTTCTACGATGACGGGCATGTTGCGTTTGTATTCTTCGCCCGCTTTCGGCGCGAAATAGTACAGTTTTCCGCCGCTTTTGAATTTGATGACGACTACTTTAATCATAAAAAATTTCCTGAAATTGCCTGATTTTTGCGCGTTATCCGCGGTTTCCGGCAAGAATTTTACTGAGTGAGATTTCTAAAATCTGTGCGAACGAGCCGTTGAAATACAGTTGGCGTTCGCCGTCGGAAAGGACGTTGAGCGCCTTTAACAGCTCTCCTTTCCGATATTGCCCGGCAAGTTTTATCACGTTTTCGTTATCGGAAACGCTGCCGGGAAACGTTAAGTTGCGCTCTTTTGAGATTTTAAGCTTCAGCGCGTCGAAATAAATGATTTTAAGAAGCGACAGAAGCTCTTTCGGGTATTTCGTCGCGCCGTATTCGCGTACGAGATAAGGAAGCGAAGAGGGCGTTGAAAAACAGAGATTCCATGCCGCCTGCGTGAGTTCTTTAAAATATCCGCCGGAAGCAAGTTCGAGCGCTTTTCCCGGAATGCCGCCCGACGATTTTGCGCATAACGCCGCGTCCCGTTCGGTAAGAGAAGGAACGTTTCTTAACAGATACGCGGTGATTTCGCTTTCGGAAAAAGCCGGAATTTCGATTTTTTCCACGCGGGAAAGGACCGTGGGCAGCACGGAAAACGAGGAGGTGGCGCCGAGAAGAAAGCTGACTCCTTCGGGCGGTTCTTCCAGCATTTTCAGCATTTTGTTCTGCGCTTCTTTCGTGGCTTCGGAAAAATCGCCGATGACGAACAATTTCGTTTCGCCTTCCACGGGGCGGAGAATACATTCCTCTTCCACGGCTTCCGCATCCGCCACAGAGAATTTTTTGCCCGCTTCCGGATAAAAAATACAATCCGCGTACGATTCTTTTTTAATTAAAGATTCGACGCGCGCGCGATCGGTTTCGGTTTTTGCGTTGCGTTCGAAAAACAGCGTTGCGAAAATTTTTAAAACTTCGCGCAGAGAGCCGGAATCGGGAAAAAGCAGAAAATACGCGTGGCGCAATTTTCCCTGCGAAGCGTACAACCGCTGCGTTTTATATGCGTTGGTATGCCTGATCAGTCTTTCCATGCGTAAGCCTCGCGGTGGGTGAAGTAGTGTTAACGATACCATTATACCACGCGCGGAGAAAAAAAGCAAGCGCGCGGGCGGAATTTTATTTGTGCGGCCGTTTATTTATCCGCATCGCTTCCGTATAACGAAGCCAGCCCGCCCGTGGAAGTTTCGCGGTAGCGGGTGTTCATGTCTTTGCCCGTTTCGTACATGACTTTCACCACGTTGTCGAACGAGATTTTGCGTTTGTTTTTCAGCGATTTCGAAAGAGTGACGGCGTTTACGGCTTCGATGGCGGCTACCGCGTTGCGTTCGATGCAGGGAATCTGCACCAGACCGAGCACGGGATCGCACGTTAAGCCGAGGTTGTGTTCGAGCGCGATTTCCGCGGAACATTCAACGCCGTCGGAATCGAGGCAGAATATGGAAGAAAGCGCGGCTGCCGCCATGGAGCAGGCAACCCCGACTTCCGCCTGACAACCGCATTCCGCGCCGCTTATTGAAGCGTTCTGTTTGACGACGTTGCCTACGACGCCCGCCGCGGCGAGCGCGTTGAGAATTTCTTCTTCCGGCACGTTGTTATCGCGGTACATATAGTATAACACGGCGGGGAGAATGCCCGCGGCGCCGCAGGTGGGCGCGGTTACGATAATTCCGTTATCGGCGTTTTCTTCCGCTACGGCGAACGCGTAGGAAGCGAGTTTTCTGTTTTCGCGCATGACGGACGTTTCGAATTTCGCTTCCGCGAAATACAGCGTTTTCGCCTTTCTTTCCAGCCGCAGGGCGCCGGGAAGAACGCCGTCTTTCCGTAAACCGCGCTCCACGCTTTCTTTCATGGCGTTCCATACGTTTTTCAGGTAAAAAAACACGTCCGGTTCGTAAAATTTTACGTAATCGGGCAGAGAAAGGTTGTTTTCTTCGATGAATTTGCGGACGGCGGCGAAATTTTTCTGCGGATATACGTCCGGGGTATCGGGGTAGGGTTTGCCGTTGATGACGACGCTGCCGCCGCCGACGCTCTGCGCCGTGCAGACAAGGATGTTTTCGCCGTTTTCCGTTTTGTATAATTTCAGCGTGTTGGGGTGTTTCAGCTCTTTTGCGCGCGCGTCGAAAATAATCTTCGTGTTTTCGCCGAGAACTTCTTTCAGCACGCGATCGGTGCCGTGCCCTTTGCCCGTAAGAGCGAGAGAACCGAATAATTCCGCCGTGTAATCGCCTTTGCCGAAGTTTTCGACGGCGTAGTACGCCACGCGTTCCGGTCCGATGGTGTGGGAACTGGAAGGACCTCTGCCGATTTTATACAATTCTTTTAAGGATTTCAAGGCGATAACCTCCGGTTGGTTTGTAAATCCGCGGTATTTATCATGAGCAAAATATGGATAAACGGAAAAAGAAGAGAAAAACGCCTGCGTAAAACGCAGACGTTCTTCAAAGATGGAGCGGGAAACGAGACTCGAACCCGCGACATTCACCTTGGCAAGGTGACGCTCTACCACTGAGCTATTCCCGCATCTTTTAACTATATCAGCATACCATAAAAGTTAAAACGTTGTCAAGCGATTTTGCGGCATTCCCGAAAAAATCGGCGGAACTTTTTAAAACGGGCGTTTTACGGAATACATACTGCGGAAAAATTTTTTCGCCGCGGCGTTTAAGAAATCGGGCGACGGGTTAAATATAATCTGTAACAAAAAAGAAGCGCCGCATGGCGGTGCCGCAACAAACGGTTGTTGGCACGGCGGAAAGGTTTGCGGGGCGTACAAAATTCGGATGAAATAAGGAGCGTGATAATTATGGCAGGAAAAGTAATCGGTATCGATCTCGGTACCACGAATTCGTGCGTAGCGGTAATGGAGGGAGGCGAACCCGTTGTAATCGCCAACGCGGAGGGCGCAAGAACCACCCCTTCCGTAGTATCTTTTCAGAAAGACGGTTCCCGTGTGGTAGGTCAGGCGGCAAAACGTCAGGCGGTGGCGAATCCCGACAGAACGGTGATTTCCATCAAACGCCATATGGGTACGGATTATAAAGTGGACATCGACGGCAAGGGATATTCCCCGCAGGAGATTTCCGCAATGATTTTAACCAAATTAAAGACGGACGCGGAAGCGTACCTCGGACAGAAAGTTACGGAAGCCGTAATTACCTGCCCCGCGTACTTCTCCGATTCGCAGCGTCAGGCAACGAAAGACGCCGGCAAGATTGCCGGGTTGAACGTGCTTCGTATCATCAACGAACCTACGGCGGCGGCGCTTGCCTACGGGCTTGACAAAGACAAGGGCGGCAAGGTGATGATTTACGACCTCGGCGGCGGTACGTTCGACGTTTCCATTCTTGAAATTTCGGACGGCGTGTTTGAAGTGCTTGCCACGAACGGCGATACGCACCTTGGCGGCGACGACTGGGATAACAAGATTATGGAATATCTTGTGGACGAATTCAAGAAGTCGCATGGCATCGATCTTTCGAAAGACAAGATGGCGATGCAGCGTTTGAAGGAAGCGGCGGAAAAGGCGAAAATCGAACTTTCCGGCATGAATTCCACCAACATCAATCTGCCGTTCATTTCGATGAGCGCCGACGGACCTCAGCACATGGACGTAACCCTTACGAAGCAGAAATTCGAAGCGATGACGGCGGATCTTCTGAACCGTACCGTAGAACCTATGAAGAAGGCTATGAAAGACGCTTCGCTGACGTATAACGACATCGACAAGGTAATTCTGGTAGGCGGTTCTACCCGTATGCCCGCCGTTGTGGAAAAGGTGCGCGAAGTAACCGGCAAAGAGCCGTTCAAGGGCATCAACCCCGACGAATGCGTGGCGATCGGTGCCGCGGTACAGGGCGGCGTGTTAACCGGCGAAGTGAAAGACGTGCTTCTTCTGGACGTTACTCCGCTTTCCCTCGGTATCGAAACGCTGGGCGGCGTGTTTACGAGAATCATCGACAGAAACACCACCATCCCCGTGAAGAAGAGCCAGGTGTTCTCTACGGCGGCGGATAACCAGACGAGCGTGGATATTCACGTATTGCAGGGCGAACGCGAATTCTGCAAAGACAACAAGACGTTGGGCAACTTTATGCTGACGGGCATTGCTCCCGCGCCTCGCGGTATTCCGCAGATCGAAGTTACGTTCGATATCGACGCGAACGGCATCGTGCATGTAACGGCGCAGGATAAAGGCACCGGCAAGTCTACGGATATTACGATTACCTCCTCCACGAATCTTTCCGAAGAGGAAATTAACAAAGCGGTGAAAGATGCCGAACAGTTTGCCGAAGAGGATAAGAAACGTAAGGAGAAAGTAGACAACAAGAACAAGCTTGACGGCATGATCTTCTCTGTTGAGCAGACGATGAAAGATTCCGGCGACAAGCTGACGGACGACGATAAGGCTACTTTGAACGGCGCGATAGAAACGGCGAAGAAAGAGCTTGAATCGGACGACGACGAGAGAATCAAAGCGGCGTACGACACTCTGATGAACACCGTGCAGCCGGTATTCCAGAAGCTGTATCAGAACGCTCAGGGCGCGGCGGGTGCCAACCCCGATATGGGCGGCGCGAACGGCGGAAACGACGGCGATACGGAATTCCATCAGTAAGCCGTAAGACAAAAAACGCGGGGATCTGTCCTTGCGCGAACGAAATAACGAAGCATCGGGTTCGCCGGAAAGGCGAGCCCGAATGGCGTATTATAAAGAAATAAATAACTCAAAGAGATAACACTATGGCGGAAAGCAAGAAAAATTATTACGAAATACTCGGCGTGAGCAAAACCGCGAGCGCGGACGAAATCAAGTCGGCGTACAGAAAGCTGGCGAAACAGTATCACCCCGATCTGCACCCCGGCGACGCGGCTGCCGCGGAAAAATTCAAAGAGATCAACGAGGCGAACGAAACGCTTTCCGACGCGCAGAAACGTAAACAATACGATTTCGAACTGGAACACCCCGGCATGGGTGCGGGCGGGTTCGGCGGATTTTCGGGCTTCGGCGGCGGCGACGGCGCGGGCTTCGGCGGATTCGAAGATATTTTCAGCAGCTTTTTCGGCGGCGGATTTTCGGGCTTCGGCGGCGGAAACGGCGCGGGCGGAGCGGCGCAGTCGAAAGTGGGCGAAGATATTCAGAAAGAGATGACTCTTTCGTTTATGGACGCGGCGAAAGGCTGCAAAAAGACGGTTGCGTATATGCGTAACGCGCCTTGCGAAAGCTGTAAAGGTACGGGCGCGAAAGACGGAACGGCGTTTAAAACGTGTTCGCGCTGCGGCGGCAAAGGCGTGGTGCAGAGCGTGCAGAACACCGTGTTCGGCAGGACGATCAGACAGGGCGTATGCCCCGATTGCGGCGGCACCGGGAAGATTATTACGGAAAAGTGCGCGGACTGCAAAGGCAAGGGGTATATCCGCAAGGAAGCGGAAATTACGTTTAACGTACCCGCGGGCGTGAACAACGGAAGCTACATCAGAAAACGCGGCGGCGGTCATGCGGTGCAGGGCGGCGTGCCGGGCGATCTGATTATCGTGTTTAAGGTGGAGCCGCACAAGCTTTTCGTACGGGACAATTTCGATTTGAAAATCGACGTGCCCGTATCGTTTAAAACGGCGGCGCTGGGCGGCGTTGTAAAAGTGCCCGGCGTGGACGACACGTTTGATTTTACGGTGCCCGAAGGCACGCAGAGCGGACAAATTTTCACCGTGCGCGGCAGAGGCATCAAATCGGCGACCGGGGCAACCGGAAATCTGATTATCCGCGTGATTGTGGAAGTGCCTTCGCATCTTACTCGCGAACAAAAACGAGTTTTGGAAGAAACGGATGCCGCAATCGATCTGAAACAGTATGATAAACGCAAAAAGTACGCGGACGTTGTGGAAAGCCTGTACGGCACGAAGCCGTATTAAGGCGAGAAAAAACGCGGCGCCGCGTTGAATAAACGATCCATATTTTCCGGATTCCGGTTCTGTTCCCCCTTTTCCCGCTGAAACGCAGGAAGAGGGGGAAATTTTTTAGACTGAAAACAAGCGGCGAGAAGGCGGCGGAGGGCGGTAGCAACCGCGCGTCGGGCGCGAAACGATTGACAAACGGCGCGAAAAACGCTATAATAAGGCAAAACGCTGCGGCGAGAATCTGCCCGACGGAAACGAAAAAATGAAAGAACAAAGAACGATTTATTATCGGGACGAGCTGAACGACGAGTTTTCTTCGGCAAAAATCGTTCCGCGTACCATCGACGAAAATTACCGGTATGTGCACGGAAACGTGTTTTACCGCTTTTTCTCCTCTTTTTTATATCGCGTCATCGCAAAGCCTCTTGCCTTTCTGTTTTTAAAAATCCGCTTCGGCTGGAAAGTAAAAAATAAAAAAGCGCTGAAAGCCGTGCCGAAAAAGAGCGCGTACTTTGTATACGGCAATCACACTTCCGCGGCGGCGGATCCGTTCGTACCCGCGTTGCTGGCGGGAAAAAGGCGGGCGTACGTCATCGTTCATCCCGCAAACGTGTCTATCAAGGGCATGGGCGGCGTGAATGCGGCGCTGGGGGCGCTGCCGCTGCCGGATAATCTGAAAGCCACGAAAAATTTTCTTTCCGCGATAGAAAAACGCGTGCAAAGCGGCGCCGCGATCTGTATTTATCCGGAGGCGCATATCTGGCCGTATTATACGAAAATCAGACCGTTCAAAGATACGTCGTTCCGTTATCCCGTGCAATACAAAACGCCTGTGTTCACGTTTACGAATACCTATCGGAAACGCAGGTTTTTCAGAACGCCGCGGATGGTAACGTATGTGGACGGACCGTTTTATCCGGACGGGAGTTTAAGTGCGAAACAGGCGAAAGAAACGCTGAGAAACGCCGCGTTTGAGGCAATGGAAAAACGCAGCGGAAATTCCGACGCGGAATATATTCGTTACGTGCGTGCGGAGGACGAAAAGACACCCTGCGAGGACGAAAAGAGATGAGATATTTATTGTTTGCGGGCAATTATAAAGTGTTCGACGGAATACTCACCTGTTTGCTTTCCGTGGCGAAGCGAACGAAAACAGCCGAACCGTTTACCGCATTGATTTTAACGATGGACGTTTCGTATCTGCGCGACGACTACACCCCCGTAACGGAGGAACAGACGCGGTTTCTGCGCGGCGTAATGAAGAAATACAATGCGGATAACGACGTAAAAACCATAGACGTTTCCGAACTGTACGCCACGGAATTCTGGGGCTGCCCGAACGAGGGCGCGTATTGTTCTCCGTATACGCTGTTAAGATTGTTTGCGGATAAAATTCCCGAAATTCCCGATAAAATTCTGTACCTTGACGCGGATATCATGTTCAACCGTGATTTTACGCTGCTGTACGATATAGACGTATCCGGGGTGGAGTATGCCGCGGCGCGCGACCATTACGGAAAATACATTCTGTATTACAACTATATCAATGCGGGCGTGCTGCTTCTGAATATGAAAATGATACGGGAAACGGGGGCGTTTTTCCGCGCGCGGGAACTGATTAAATCGAGAAAGCTGTTGTTTGCCGATCAGAGCGCGATTGTGCGGAGCACAAGCAAAAAGAAAATGCTGCCGCAGAAATTCAACGACCAGAAATTTCTGCACAAAAGCACCGTGGTGAGGCATTTCAGCAAGCGGTTGTTTTATTTTCCGTATCCGCATGTGGATAACATTAAGCAATGGAACGTGGAAAAAGTGCGTTCCGTGTTCGGGTACCGCGAATTTGACGATATTCTGGACGAATATCTTGCCCTGAAAACGGGCTTCGGAGAGGAACAAGGCGGTGCGGCGCGGCGGATAGTGGAAGCCGAAACGAAAATACAACCGGAAAAAACGCAGGAGAATCATTTATGAAATATACCGAACTTACCGTGCATACCACAAACGAAGCAAGCGAAATCGTGGCGGACGCGATGTGGAATTATACCGATTTCGGCGTTACCGTGTGCGACGTGAACGATATTATCGCTCTGCAGAAAACCAAAGACGGCTACTGGGATTACATCGACGAGAATCTGCGCGACGTTTCCCGTACGGACGTGCTGGTGAAATGCTATCTGGAAGAGGCGACGGCGCAAAAAATCGCCGCCGCAATCATGGACGATATTTTTCTTGCGCGGGAACGCGCGGCGGGCGCGATCGATTTCGGCACGCTTGAAGAAGCGAAGAGGCAAGTGGACGGCGACGACTGGATAGAGGTATGGAAAAAGCATTTCCGCCCCATTCATTTATCGCGCATCGTGGTGGTGCCGGAATGGATAAAGTACGAAAAACAGCCGGACGAAGAAATCGTGCTGCTCGATTCGAACATGGCGTTCGGCACGGGCGAGCACGAAACCACTTCCATGTGCGTGGAAGAAATGCAGAATTATCTGCATGCGGGCGATACGTGCATAGACGTGGGCTGCGGCAGCGGAATCCTCGGCATTTCCGCGGTGAAGCTGGGCGCGGCGAAAGCGTACCTGACGGACGTAGACCAGATTGCCGTGAAAAGCGCGAATCATAACGCGGCGCTGAACGGCGTGGCGGAAAAATGCGTGGTGGCGCATGCCGACCTGCTGGAGGATACTTCCGTTCAAGGCGACGTGATGCTTGCCAACATCACGGGAGAAATTCTGGTGCGGCTGGCGCCGTCGATTCCGAAAAATTTAAAGAGGGACGGCGTATTGATTTTAAGCGGCATTATCGAAAGCCGTCTGCAAATGGTGAAAGACGCGTTTTCCGCCGAAGGACTGCATGTGATAAAACAGCGGCAGAAAGGCGACTGGTATGCGCTGGTGCTGCGCTTTAACGAAGTCGGAAACGGCGAAAGGACGGGGGTATGAGCGGATTGAAACGGTTTTTTGCCGAACAGATCGAAGTGGGCGGAGAGTGCGTTCTGACGGGCGAAGAGTTCGAACACGCGCGCACGGTGATGCGGCTTTCCGAGGGCGACGAAGCGGTGCTTTTAGCGGGCGACGGAAAAGAGTATACGGCGATCGTAACGGCGGTAACGAAAAAAGCAATGACCTTTCACGTGCTTTCCGCGCGGGAGTGCGACAAGGAGCCGAAAACGGACATCGCACTGTACTTCGGGTTTCTGAAAAACGCGGATAAAAACGAATTTGCCGTGCAGAAAGCCGTGGAACTTGGCGTAAGCCGCATAGGACTGTTCGCTTCCGATTATTCTTCGGCGTATCTATCCGAAAACAAGACGGAGCGGCTGAAAAAGGTGGCGCGCGAGGCGGCGAAACAGTGTTTGCGCGCTTCGTGCCCCGAAATCATGGCGTTTTCTTCGTTCGACGAGGCGCTGAAAGACGCAGAGCGATACGGGGTGCGGCTGTTTGCGTGCGAATTTGCGAAAAGCAGCGACGAGCCGATTGAAAAACTGCTTTCCGGCGGCGCTGCCGACGGCGTGGCGGTGATGATAGGCAGCGAGGGCGGTTTTTCGGAACGCGAAGCGGACGAGGCGAGAAAAAGCGGTTGCAGTTTCGTTTCTCTGGGCAGGCGGATTCTGCGCGCGGAAACGGCGGCGGTGGCGTTGTTATCCGTAGCGGCGTACGAAACGGGAGAATTGAAATGACGGAAAAAGTAACTGCAACGGGCGGCGCGCGCGGCGGATCGCAGCCGAAAAAGACGGCGGCGGTACTGACGCTGGGATGCAAAGTGAACGACGTGGAAAGCGGTTCGCTGATTACCGGGCTGAAAAACTTGGGCTACGAGGTGAAAAACGAACATTCGTATGCCGATTTGTATATCATAAACACCTGCGCGGTAACGGCGGAGGCGGAGCGGAAAAGCCGGCAGGCGGTGGGGCGCGCCCTGAAAGACAATCCCGCGGCGCGCGTGATCGTATGCGGGTGCGCTTCGCAGAGAGATCCCGCGGCGTTTTCGGATAAAGCGGGGGTGTTCTGCGTGTTCGGCGCGCGGCAGAAGCAACGGATTCTGGAAATCGTGGCGGGCGGATTCGAAGAGAAAAACGCGGGAATCGATTTTGAAAAGAACGCGGACGGCAAGGCGGATAAAACCGCGGAAGAATACGACGAGGCGGCGCGCCCGGAATCGATGAAAACCAGAAATTTCGTAAAGATTCAGGACGGGTGCAACCGGTTTTGCTCGTACTGCATTATTCCGTATCTGCGGGGGCGCAGCCGTTCCCGCAGAATCGAAAGCGCGGCGAAAGAAATTCTGGAATCGACGGCGTACGAAACGGTGATAACGGGCATAGACGTTTCCGATTACCGCGACGGAGAACGGGATATTTCCGATTTGCTGTATGCCGTGAAGGACGCGGATACGCGGATTCGGTTCAGTTCGATGGAAGAAAGCATGATTACGCCGCGGTTTCTGGAAGCGTGCAAGGCGTTGAAAAATTTCGCGCCGCAGTTTCATCTGTCGCTGCAGAGCGGTTCGGACGCGGTGCTGAAATCGATGAACCGGAAATATACGCGCGCGCAGTATCTTGAAAAATGCCGCATGATCTACGAAGCGTTCGGACGCGCGGCGATTACCACGGATATCATCGTGGGGTTTCCGACGGAAACGGAAGCGGACTTCGAGGATTCGCTTTCCATCGTGAAAGAAGCCGGATTTTTGCAGGTGCACGCGTTTCCGTATTCCCCGCGCGAAGGCACGGCGGCGGCGAAGCGGTATAAAGAATTGCCGGCGGCGGTGAAAAAAGAACGGGTGGCAAGAATGCTTGCCGCGGCGGCGGAACAAAAGACGGCGTATCTGACGGGCTGCATCGGAAAAATATATACGGTGGTGCCCGAAACGACGGAAACGGACGAGGAAAACGGCGGCGAACTGTATACAGGGCACGCGGAAACGTACGCGAAGTTTTACGTGGCGGGGCTTTCGGAGAAAACTCCCGTGAAAGTGCGCGCGACGGCGCTGTATAAAGACGGTTTGCGCGGCGCGGTAATCGACGAAAAAGAAACGAAATAAGCCGAGGAGGGCGAAAAAATGGATAAAAATTGCGTATTCTGTAAAATTATCGCGGGGGAGATTCCTTCTCCGCGGCTGTACGAGGATGAAAAAATGATTGTCATCCGCGATGTGGAACCGAAAGCGAAGCTGCACTATCTGTGCATTCCGAAAGAGCATTTCGCGCATCTGACGGAGATGGACGGGGCGCGCGCGGAAACGCTGAAAGAGTGCTTTTTGAAAATCGCGGAGCTGAAAGACAAGCTGGGCTTTGAAAACGGCTATCGCGTGGTGATCAATCAGGGCGACGACGCGGGACAGACGGTGCACCATCTGCATATTCACCTGCTCGGCGGCGAACCGCTGAAAGATTTGTAAGCTTTTTATAACAACGCGCCGCGGCGAGGGTGGGCGACGTGCGCGGCGAAAACAAACGAAAAAAGAAAAATCCGTCTTTTGCGGAACAATCGGGAACAGCCCGGTATGTTGCAAAAAACGGATTCTTTTTATGCCCCGAAGCCTGCGACGCGGGGTTAATCTTTCGTCAATCCTAAAATATACGCCGCGTCGAGATCGAGTTCTTTGCATAATTTCGCAAAGGTATCCAGCTTCGGCAGTTTTTTCGTGGTGCGGTACTGCGTGATCATCTCCGGCGAAACGCCTACGCGCTTCGCGATTTCCGTGGTCGTCAGCCGACAACTGTTCAGTTCTTCCACCAATCTTTGTTTAATCAAATCGTTTCTCATATAAAATATTATATAAATTGTAGCTTAAAAACGCTTGACGACTAACCGTCGGTTAGTATATAATATACAATGCAGAGGCGTAAAATACCCGCAAAAAGTAATTTTTGCGGCGGAAAAAAAAGACGTCTTTGCGGGGAGAAAGAGATTATGGCGTTGATTTTATGCCCGTATTGCAAAAAAACGATCAGCGATACGGCGGAAATCTGTATTCATTGCGGGCAGCCGCTCCGGAGGGCGCCGCAAGCGGCGACGCAACCCGCACAAGCGCAACCCGTGCGGGAAAACGTAAGCGCCGCGCGGACGGAGTCGGCGGAGCAAAAAACGAAGAATTACGAAGATTTGTCTTTCGAAGAAAAGAAACAGCTGCGCAGGCAATTCAACGCGAAATATCCGCAGTATGCGAAATACGACGAACGCGATTTGTTTGCGAAAAAATCGAAAATTTTTGAGTGGATTTTTTTTGTCGCGACGCTGCTGGTTTGCATATTGATGATAAAATTGTCAATTAAATATTCGGGCGTGGACGATAAAAAAGCAACGGCGTGCGTAATTGTGGTTCTGGTGGTATTTTGCGCCTTTTGCATTTCGGACACCGTGGAAAATATCGTACGGATGAAGCAAAGAAAGAAGAGATTGCGGGTTCTGAAACTGTACGTAAAGTGGCTGCATGACGAGAAAGGAGTTGTGTACAAGGTGAAATTCGACAAACAATATGCCGGATTGAAACAATATTACGACAGAATTAACGTAGACTACGAAAAAATATGAGGTGAAATTATGGCATTGATACAATGTCCCGACTGCGGGGCGCAAGTTTCTTCGAATGCGCCGCGCTGCGTACACTGCGGCTGCGTTTTCACGGCGTGCCCGGAATGCGGCGCGGTATATGCGGGAAAGGCGGAAACCTGCCGAAACTGCGGGTATAAAATATCTCCGGCGTTCGAGGTAAAAAACGAGTATACGAAAATGGATTACGCGAAAAGCGGATACGGCGAAAACACGACGCTTGCCTGGAAAAGAAAAGCGGACGGCAGCGGCGTGATTATGAAATACATTACTTATTTTCAGTTGCTGATGTTGGCGGCGGTGGCGATTTTAATCATCGTGGCGTTTTTTAAATTTAAAAACTGGCCGGAAATCGACGCTTCCGTTTCGTTGAAAGAATTGGAAAAGTCGCTTACGGCCATGAAAAATTTTAAAACGGATACGATGACGCTGGCAAGGTGGGGATGTATTCTCGGCGCCGCAGTGCCGATTATTTCGATGACGAAAACCGTGTTCTTTCAGCTGTCGTGCGCAAGCTGGATGGCGGCGAATAAAGCGGACGTTGCCGCGATTGTAAAACGGGCGGATTCGAAGGTGGACGTTTCCGAAGAGGCGCAGGAAACGGAAACATTCGATAACGTTTCTTCCGCGGCGTATCTTTCGCTGGTGCCGAACGACAGAGGACGGAAAATCGCAAGGCTGTTTTTAACCGTCGTCGTCGCCGTTGCGGTGGCTTTCTTCCTGTTCAAAGGCATCGGTGAAAATGTGGACGCGTTTATGGCGAGCAAGGGCGTGCCTGCGGATTTGGATTCGTGGTTTTCCGCTTCGGCGGGCAGCTTCGAAGAGAGCAGCTTTGAATTTCAGTACAAAACGCTGATTGTCGCCGGCGCGATTCTGGCGACAGGCAAAGCCGTCGGCGCGCTGATGGACGTTTCTTTTTCGAAACGCAAAAATAACTGGCTTTCCAAAATCAAATGATTTTCCGGCGGGAAGCACGCAATAATTCAAATAATATAAGTTGCGGCGGGGCGCGGTTTTTCGCGCTTCGTTTTTTTACGTTTTTATTACAGAATTGCGTTGCGATTTTTCTTGACTTTTACGGCGACGGCGTGTTATAATACATATAAAATAACGTCTGTTATTTTATATAGAGGAGGATTTTCCCGGAAGGAAAAGGCGAAAACATGGAAGAGAGGAAGCCGCGGGCGAAGAAAAACGGAATCACGCGGGAGCGTGTGATAGATTGCGCGTTTGACGAGCTGAAAGAAAACGGCTGGGAACGTTGGAACGCGCGGCAGATTGCGCGGCGCGCGGGGTGTTCCACGATGCCGATTTTTCGGTTGTTCGGCAGTATGGACGAACTGAAAAAAGAGGTGATCGCGCGGGCGCTGAAAGTGTACGAGGAATACATTTACGGCGGCATGCGCGAGGAAAAACCGTATAAGGGCACGGGCAGGGCGTATATCCGCTTCGCCAAAGAACAGCCGCGGCTTTTCAAGGCGTTGTGCGTTACGGAGGAGTTTACGGGGCAGTCGTTTGCGGCGATCGATCCCACGATAGGCAGCGTGATGCGGGAAGCGGAAAAGGCGGGCGACGTGCGCGGCGAAAACGTAAAAAGGCTGCATGCCTGCATGACGATTTTTGTGCACGGCGCGGGCGTGATGGCGGCAAGCGGTTCGCATCTTGTGCCGGACGACGATATCTGCGATCTTCTGATGAGCGACGTATTTCAGGCGCTGAAAGCGTATTATAAATTGCCGCAAAAAGAGAGAGAAAGTCTTGCGGAAGAGGAAAAAGGAGAAACGACGGAGTGATGGATCAAAACACGGGAAAGAACGCGGCGATACGCGTTGAAAATCTGGTAAAAACGTTTAAAGACGTGCGCGCGGTGGACGGAATTTCGTTTACGGCGAACGAGGGAGAATTGTTTGCGTTTCTCGGCGAGAACGGCGCGGGAAAAAGCACTTCCATCGCGGTGATTTGCGGCTTGTTGAAAAAGGACGGCGGCAAAGTGTACGTGGCGGGGCGGGATATAGACGAGGATGATTCCGTAAAAAGCGAAATCGGCGTGGTGTTTCAGGCAAGCGTGCTGGACAAAGCGCTTTCGGCGCGGGATAATCTGACTTTTCGCGCGGCGCTGTACGGCATTGCGGGCAAAGATTGCGAAAAGCGCATAGAGGAATTGAACGCGCTGCTGGATTTCGGCGAATTCATCGATCGTCCGCTGGCGAAACTTTCCGGCGGGCAGAAGCGGAAAATAGATATTGCGCGGGCGCTTCTGAACAAGCCGAAAATACTCATTCTCGACGAGCCGACGACGGGACTGGACCCGCAGACGAGAAAGACGGTGTGGGCGGTGGCTGAAAAGCTGCAACGGGAAGAGAAAATGACGGTGTTTCTTACCACGCATTATATGGAAGAGGCGGCGAAAGCCGATTATGTGGTGATTCTCGACCACGGAAAAATTGCGGCGGAAGGTACGCCGCGGCAGCTGAAAAACGAATATACGGGCGATTTCATCGTTGTGTACGGGGCGAAAAAAGACGAATTCGAAGAAGCGTTCGGGAACGGTTCGGCGGGAAAAATCCGCGAAATCGCGGACGGAGTGAAAATCGAAGTGAAAGATACGGCGGAGGCTGCGGAGATGATTGCCGCGAAACCGGAGCTCTTCCGGGATTTCGAAGTGCTGAAAGGAAATATGGACGACGTGTTTCTTGCGGTAACGGGAAAAACGCTGAAAGAGGGCGAAAACCCCGACGGGAAGAAAAACGGAGGCGAAAAATGAGCGGAACGGAAATGAAAAACGTAAAAAACCGGACGTTTTTATCGATGGTGAAACGTAACGTAAAACTGTTTTTTAAAGACAAGGCAATGTTTTTCACCTCGCTGATAACGCCGTTGATCCTGCTGGTGCTGTACGGCACGTTTTTATGGAACGTGTACGAAGATTCGTTTCTTGCCGGTGTGAAACAATCCGGCGTGCCGGTGGATGTAAAGCTGGTGAAAGGGTGCATCGGCGGCGAACTGCTCTCCTCATTGCTTGCCGTATCGTGCATAACGGTGGCGTTTTGCGCAAACATGCTGATGGTGCAGGATAAGGTAAACGGCGCGGACAGAGATTTTAAAATGACGCCCGTGAAAAGCGGCGTGCTGGCGATGTCCTACTATACCGCCACGCTGATTTCCACGCTGATTATTTCGTTTACGGCGCTGGGCGCGGGGCTGGCGTTCATTGCGTTCAAAGGGTGGTATTTATCCGTCGCGGACGTGTTTCTGATTGTTCTGGACGTGATTATTTTAACGGCGTTCGGCACGGCGCTTTCGTCGCTCGTGGGGTACTTTTTAACGTCGCAGGGACAGATTTCGGCTGTGGGCACCATTGTCAGTTCGGCATACGGGTTTATCTGCGGGGCGTATATGCCGATTTCGCAGTTCCCCGCGTGGCTGCAGAAAACGATTATGTTTCTGCCGGGAACATACGGCACTTCGCTGCTCAGAAATCACTGCATGGGCGGGGCGTTCCGCGAAATGAGTAAGATTTTCCCCGCGCAGTACGTGGAAAACAACAAAAAGAGCGTGGACTGCATTTTATATTTCTTCAATCATCGGGTAGGCACGGGCGAGATGTATGCGGTGCTTCTCGGCGCTGTGGCGCTGATTATCGCGGCGTATTGCGTTGTGGCGAAAGTAAAATCGCGGAAAAAAAGTGCGACCGCGGCTTGAAAACAACGCGGAAACGAAGGCTTTTTTCCCGCAATAAATTTTTTGTGAGAATTTTTCGGCGAAAAGCTTTATTTTCTTGCAATTTTCACCGAAATGGGGTATAATATCCTTGAAAAAAAGAAAAATGTCTCAGGAGGACAAATTTTATGCCTTTGGTTACTTCAACCGAAATGTTTAAAAAAGCTTATGCGGGCGGCTACGCGATCGGCGCGTTCAATGTGAACAACATGGAAATGATTCAGGCGATCGTGGAAGCGGCGAACGAAGAAAAAGCTCCCGTGATTCTGCAGGTTTCCGCGGGCGCGAGAAAGTACGCCAACCCCGTTTACCTCAAGCATCTTGTTGAGGCTGCCGTGGAAACGACGGATATTCCCATCGTTATGCACCTCGATCACGGCGCGGATTTCGATATCTGCAAAGCTTCCATCGACGGCGGATTCACTTCCGTTATGATCGACGCTTCTTCGAAGCCTTGGGAAGAAAATATCGCCATCACCAAAAAGGTTGTCGAATACGCGCACGATCACGGCGTTGTGGTGGAAGCGGAACTCGGCAAACTTGCCGGCGTTGAGGACGACGTACACGTTGCGGCGGACGACGCGCTGTTCACCTCTCCCGACGAAGTGGAAGAATTTACTTCCCGTACGGGCATCGATTCGCTGGCGATTGCCATCGGCACTTCGCACGGCGCTTACAAGTTCAAGCCCGGTCAGGACCCGAAACTGCGCCTTGATATTCTGGAAGAAGTAGGCAAGCGCCTGCCCGGTTTCCCCATCGTTCTGCACGGCGCTTCCAGCGTTCCGCAGGATAAAGTGGCTATCGTGAATCAGTACGGCGGCAGCATGCCCAACGCCATCGGCATTCCCGAATCGGAACTGAGAAAGGCGGCGAAGATGGCTGTTTGCAAGATCAACATCGATTCCGACCTCCGCGTTTCGTTTACGGCGGCTATCCGCAAGCACTTTGCGGAACATCCCGATCATTTCGATCCCCGTCAGTATCTCGGCGACGCGCGCGTTATGATGAAAGAGATGGTGAAGCACAAGATTGTGGACGTACTCGGCTGCGCGGGCAAAGCATAAATTTGCATTCACGCGCGAATTTCGGGCGAAAAACGGCAAAAAAGCCAAAAAACAGTGCTGCGGCGGCGCAAAAAAGTTGACGAACGCGGCAAAGTATGGTAGAATAATAGCGGTTTGAAAAGGCGGAGTTTTTCCGCTGGGACAAGCCGCGAAAGTTCCCGCAAAAGCGGCGGTAAAGAAAACCGCGGCGGCAAAAGCGGGCAAAGAAAAAAGCAAAAAAGAAAAATCATTTGGAGGATTTTTATTATGGCTAACGTAAAAGTTGCTATCAACGGATTCGGCCGTATCGGCCGTCTTGCATTCAGACAGATGTTCGGCGCCGAGGGCTACGAAGTTGTGGCTATCAACGATCTGACCAGCCCCAAGATGCTTGCGCACCTTCTGAAGTATGATTCCGCGCAGGGCAGATATGCTTTGGCGGACACCGTTTCGGCGGACGACGAAGCGGGCACGATTACCGTAAACGGTAAAACGATTCGCATTTATGCGGAAAAAGACGCTACGAACTGCCCTTGGGGCGAACTGGGCGTAGACGTTGTGCTTGAATGCACCGGTTTCTACACCTCGAAAGCGAAGAGCGAAGCGCACCTTAAGGCGGGTGCGAAGAAGGTTGTTATTTCCGCTCCCGCGGGCAACGACCTGCCTACCATCGTTTACAGCGTAAACGAAAAAACTCTTACGAAAGCGGACACGATTATTTCCGCCGCTTCCTGCACCACGAACTGCCTTGCTCCTATGGCGAACACTCTGAACAAGCTTGCGAAAATCAAGAAGGGCTATATGACCACGATTCACGCTTATACGGGCGACCAGATGGTTCTTGACGGACCTCACCGCAAGGGCGACCTTCGCCGTGCGCGCGCCGCTGCCGTGAACATCGTTCCTAACTCCACGGGCGCTGCGAAAGCGATCGGCCTTGTTATCCCCGAACTGAACGGCGTGCTTGACGGTTGCGCTCAGCGCGTTCCCGTTCCCACGGGTTCTCTTACCCAGCTTGTTGCCATCTGCGAAGGCGAAGTTGACGCGGCTACCGTAAACGCGGCGATGAAGGCTGCTTCTTCCGCTTCGTTCGGCTACACCGAAGAAGAACTTGTTTCTTCCGATATCGTAGGCATCACTTACGGCTCGCTGTTCGACGCTACGCAGACGAAGTGCATGCCCATGGGCGACGGCACCACGCTTGTGAAGGTTGTTTCCTGGTACGATAACGAAAATTCCTACACCAGCCAGATGGTGAGAACGATCAAATACTTCGCGGAGCTTTAATCTGCGGACTTTGAACGTCTGAAAGAAAAAACGGAAGCGAATCGTTTGTAAAAGCGGTTCGCTTTTTCCGTTTCGGCGCGGATTGCGCGATAAAGAGGGATAATCATGCGGGCATGGGCGGAAAATCTGATAGAAAAATACGAAGCGTACCGCGCGAAACGCGGCTGTACGTGCGATTGCTGCGGCAGGGAAATTTTCACCTATCCGAAACAGAGGCTTTGCGAGGAATGTGAAGAGGCGCTGCCGAAAATTACGCGGAGCTGTCCGAAGTGCGGCAGAAAAACCGCCGCCGAAGGAGTGTGTCTGGAATGTAAGGCGCGGATGCCGCGATTTTTGTTTGCGCTGGCGCCTTTTGCGTATGAAAACAGTGCGGCAAGCATGATCAACCGCTTTAAAAACGGCGAAAAGTATCTTGCGTATTTTTTCGCGGAACGCATTGCGCCGTTGATTTCCGCTCGTTTTCCGCAGGAAAACGTTGTGCTTGACGAGTGTGTGTTTACGTGCGTGCCGGACAGAAAAGAAGCGCGCGCGAATCGCCGGGAACGGCGGTATAATCCCGCGGAAACGCTGGCGAAAACCGTTTGCGGGTTGCTGGGCGTGCCGTCGGACGGCGAGATGCTGATAAAATCGCGGGAAACGCGGCAGCAGAAGAAAATGTCGAAAAGCGAGCGTTTCGAAAACGTGCGCGGGGCGTACCGCGTGCACGAACGGGCGAAATGCAGGGGGAAAACCGTGGTTGTGTTTGACGATATTTTAACGACGGGCGCGACGGGAGACGAGTGCGCGCGGATTTTGCTTGCTGCCGGCGCAAAACGAGTAATTATCGTTACGGCGACTTCCGTGGCGGAAAAATCGGAGTTTCCTGAATTCGCCGGTTAAAAATCGGCGCATGGGTGTGTAAAAATGCGAAGCGGAGCAGGGTGTTTCTTTGCATGAAGAAAAATAACGCGCTCGTCGCACGGAAAATATTAAGGAATTTGTGTGCGCGGAAAGGCATAGAGATAATCGAAGGAGAAGTATGCCCGGATGACATACATATTGTTGTATCGTTGCCGCCGAAATCAGCGCTTTGCGAGTCCGCGGGGATTTTAAAAGACAACAAGCCGAAAAATAAATTAAAAATTTTTTTTGAAAACTTCCGGATTTCGCTTGACAAATTTTATTTTTTGAATTAGAATAATTCTAACAATGCGACGACGGATGACGGCGGCGCTTTGAATTACGAAAAGGAGGCGGAAAAATGACGACGAACGCAAAACGTATTCTGGAAATCATCAACGCCTCTACGGCGCACCCTACGGCGGAAGATATTTACAAGGGACTGCTGGGAAAGGGCGAAAAAATGTCGCTTGCCACGGTGTACAATTCGCTCGGACGGTTGTATGAAGACGGCGCCGTGCGGAAAATTCCGATGAACGGCGAACCCGACCGCTACGATAAAACAAGACGGCACGATCATCTTATATGCGAAAAGTGCGGAGCAATTTCGGACGCGATGCTGGAGGATTTTCGCGAGACGTTTGAAAAAAAGCTGGGGGTAGCGGTGGATTTTTACGATTTGAAGCTGTTCTGGCTGTGCGACAAGTGCAGAAAAGAAGCGGCTGAAAAATAAAAAACGAAAACGATTGTAAGACAAAAAATAAAAAAAATCAAAAGACAATCGGAAGGAGAAAACATTATGAATAAGTATGCAGGCACAAAAACGGAAAAGAATCTGCAGGCGGCTTTTGCGGGAGAGTCGCAGGCAAGAAACAAGTACACGTATTTTTCTTCCGTTGCGAAGAAAGAAGGATACGAACAGATAGCCGACATCTTTTTAAAGACGGCGGATAACGAAAAAGAACACGCCAAAATGTGGCTGAAAGAGCTTGACGGCATAGGCGATACCACGGCGAACCTTGCGGCTGCTGCGGCGGGCGAAAATTTCGAGTGGACGGATATGTACGAAGAGTTTGCAAAGACGGCGGAAGAAGAGGGTTTCAACGTGCTGGCTGCGAAGTTCCGCCTTGTAGCGGCAATCGAAAAACATCACGAAGAGAGATACCGCGCGCTTCTGAAAAACGTGGAAACGGCGAAAGTATTCGAAAAAAGCGAAGTGAAGGTGTGGGAATGCAGAAATTGCGGACATATCGTCGTCGGCGTAAAAGCGCCTCAGATTTGCCCTACCTGCGCGCATCCGCAGAGTTTCTTCGAAGTATCCGCCGAAAATTATTGATGATTTCCGGCGCGGATCCGATAATGTAACGCGCATATAAACGCAACGGTCGGCGGCTTTTTCCGGAAGGGAAGCCGCCGATTTTTTTGCCGATTTATTTTTTGAATATCGCCCGCGCGTATGTATGCGTATGGAAGATAAAATTACTTTACGTCGAGAGATAGTCATGCAAGAAAATGCGGCAAAAATTCGTGTAAAAACGGGAAATTCAGGAGCTTTTACAGAAAAAATCGAAAAAAATCAAAAAATTTTTCAGATTTTTTTCAAAAACGCTTGACTTTGATTGAAGTACGTGATATTATGTATAGGCTGTCGTTCGAGGAGCTTCTCTTCGGGCGGGCGGTAAGCGAAAATCCGGGGCTGTCGCTTCGGTCGCAAAGCAAGAAGAAGATTGACAACTGCATAGCAAATAGTATAAAGAGTTTTTTC
>UQPN01000009.1 GCA_900542935.1 uncultured Eubacteriales bacterium | reverse complement strand
GAAGGGCGGCAAAAGGCTGCCAAGACGTTAGAAAGTAGAGGGATCGAAGGACTTGTCGTTATCGGCGGAGACGGTTCTTTCCGCGGCGCAAAGGATTTAAGCGACGAGTTTGGGGTTTTGACTATCGGGATTCCCGGAACAATCGACAACGATTTGCAGTATACCGATTATACGCTCGGCTTCGATACCGCGGTGAATACTTGTCTCGATATCATCAATAAGCTCCGCGATACAATGACTTCTCACGAGCGTATTTCCGTCGTAGAGGTCATGGGCAGACACTGCGGCGATATCGCGCTTTACAGCGGGATTGCTTCGGGCGCGGAGATTATCGTCGTGCCTGAAATTGCGTTCGATATGGACGATATCGTCATGCGCGTGAACCGCAGCCGCGCCAACGGCAAACATTCCAACATCATCGTTCTGGCGGAAGGCGTCGCCACGGCGGAAGAGTTCACGAAAATGCTGCAGAGCGAAACCACGTATTCTGTGCGCGGCACGACCATCGGCCACGTGCAGCGCGGCGGTTCCCCCAGCATGGCGGACAGAATGCTCGCGGCACAGTTCGGTAACAAGGCTGTGCGCCTTTTAAAAGACGGTATCGGCGACCGCGTTGTCGGTATCCGTAAAAACGAGATCATCGATCTCGACATTATCGAAGCGGTCAGTATGAAAAAGAAATTCAATTACGAACTGTACGAAACGCTGCAGATGATTTCGATGTGATGGGAGCGTACGCTTCGTAAAATTGTCTGTTCGCCGGGGAAATTCCCGGCGGACGGCGTTTTTATTTATAAGAAGATTGCGTTGCCGGATCGCCGGCGGCGTTGTTTAACGGAAAAACGGCGCACGTCGGGGGGTAAACGCGACGACGGGAAAAACGCGACGACGGGAAAAACGCGACGACGGGAAAAACGGCGTAAATCAAAACGACTGAAAAGGAAGAGAAAATATGATACTTACGGTGGGAATGAGTCCGTGCGTGGACGTTACGGTGCGGCTGAACAAATTCGCTCTCGGCAAAACGAACGTGGCGGGAGAGAAAATCGTAACGTATGCCGGCAAGGCGAACAATGTGGCGCTCGGCGTTTCCAGACTCGGCGGCGCGGCGTTCGTTACGGGGTTTATGTACAACGAAAACGGTTCGTTGTTTGAAAAGGCGCTGGATAAAGAGGGGATTCCGTTCAGCTTTATCTGGAACCCCGGCAGAGTGCGTGAGAATTATAAATTCATCGACGGAAAAGGCGTGCTTACCGAAGTGAACGAGGAAGGACGCGAAGTGGCGGGCGAAAAGCTGCGCGACCTTCTGGATTTCGTGCGCGTGCAGGCGGCGAAAAGCGAAGCGGCGGTGATTTCCGGCGGCGCGCCGAAAGGAACTCCCGCAAGTTTTTATAAGGACCTGGTAACGGCGGCGAAGGGTGCGAAAATCGTTGCGGCGGATACTTACGGCGACAGGCTGAAAGCGGCGCTGGAAGCGGGCGTAGACCTGATAAAACCCAACCTCGACGAGCTTTCGGCTACGCTGGGCGGCGAATTTTCCGCACGGAATGAACAGCTGGCGGGCGCGCGGGCGCTGGCGAAAGCGGGTGCGAAACACGTGTTGTTATCGCTGGGCGGCGAAGGCTCGATTCTGACGGACGGCGAGGAAACATACTATGCGGAGGGCGTGCGCGTGGCGGTGGAAAGCACGGTGGGCGCGGGCGACGCGATGCTTGCCGCGGCAACGAAATCGCTGGCGGAGGGATTGCCGCTTGCGGAAATTCTGCGCCGCGCGGCGGCAGCGGGAACGGCTTCGGTAACGGAGCGAAACGATCCCTCGTTTAAAAAGGAAACGTACGATAAAATTTACGCGCTGACGAAAGTTACGAAGCTGTAAAAACCGCGCGTGCGAGGCAGGAAGATTTTTCCGCCGATTCTTGAAATTTTCGGAAATTCCTGTTTTTTCGACGCGGAAATCGCTTGAATTTTCTTTGCGCGGAGAGTATAATAATATTGCGGGCGACAAAGCCGGATACGTTGAAAATATTTTAAAAGGAGATATGAAGTATGTACAGTTACAAGAACGAACAGAAAAAAATCGACGAACAGAAGTGGAAAGACAGTTACGAAAGCGGCGAGGATAAATGCGGCAGCTACGAATATTGTTCCGTCTGCAAAAAGGAAGAGGAGTACCCCTGCGCAAAGGCGAAACGCCGCGTAACAAATAAAAAAAGCGGCAAAACCCGCGTGGCAGTGCTGAAAGCCTGAACGCCGTCCGGCAACGATTTCGGAAAACGGCAGCGCTTTTCTATATCATTTTCGATATGGATTATTTCGTTTTTTATATAATAACGCCTGAAGATTTTTGGTAAACGCGGGCGTTTTTATAACGCTGTAAGCTGTGTGATTTATTATCAAAAAATGGTTAAAAAGGTCGAAAAGTTTACAAAAAAAAGACAATAGCGAACGTGAAAACGAGGATTTCGGGAAAAATTTCGGAATGGCTTGCGTTCGGTTGTGGTTCGTGATATAATAGTATTGCTGGAAGTGCGGCGAAGAAAGTTTTAAAGAAACGCGCGCGCGGGCAAAAAACAAAGGAAAAGAGGTATTTATATGAACAACAAGGTTACAATCATCGGCGTGGGTTCGGTGGGCGCAACGATCGCTTACACGCTCGTGGCGGGCAGTTCGGTATCGGAAATCGTTCTTATCGACGTGAATTCCGAAAAAGCGGTGTCCGAGGCGCTGGATATCAAACAGGCGACGCCGTTTCTTTCTCCCGCGAACGTGTACGAAGGCAGCTATGCCGACGCCGCCGGTTCGGATATCGTAATCATCACTTCCGGCGTGGGCAGAAAGCCCGGACAGAGCCGCATCGATCTGGCGCAGACCAACGTGAACATCATCAAACAGATCGCGCCGAAAATCGTGCAGTATGCGCCGAACGCCATTTATCTGATGGTGGCAAACCCCGTAGACGTGCTTACTTACGTATTCGAAAAAATCACCGGGTTGCCTAAGGGGCAGGTGATCGGTTCGGGTACCATTCTCGATACCATTCGTCTGCGCACCCGTCTTTCCGAACTGTATTCCATCAACCAGAAGCAGGTGCACGCGTACGTTCTGGGCGAACACGGCGACAGCTCGTTCGTGGCGTGGTCAGCGGCGAACATCGCGGGCGTGCCTTTAAACGATTACGGCAGCGCGATGGTAGATACCAACATTCTGCCCATCACTCCTTATTCGAAAGACGAAGTAGAGGAATACGTGAAAAAATCGGGCGGTAAAATCATCGCGGGCAAGGGCGCGACGTTCTACGGCATTGCGGCAAGCGTGGCGCACATCGTCAACTCGCTGTATTCCGGCGTTGATTCCGTGCTGGCGCTTTCTTCGATGCTCACGGGAGAATACGGCATTTCGGACGTATGCCTGAGCATTCCATGCCTGCTTGGCAAAAACGGCATCATCACCACGCTTACGCCGAAACTCGCCGAGGACGAGCTTGCGAAGCTGAAGCTGAGCGCCGAAACATTGAAGGGCGTTATCGAAAAAGTACAATACTGAAACATATCCGTTCCGGTGTAAAATGCCGGGCGCGTTTTTGCCGGAACGGAACAAACAAACGAAAGAGAGGCTGAAATGGAATACCGTATCGAAAAAGATACTATGGGCGAAATGCGCGTGCCCGCGGATAAGTACTGGGGCGCGCAGACGGAAAGAAGTCATGAAAACTTTTTAATCGGCGGCGAAGTGATGCCGCGCGAAATCACGCGGGCGTTCGGTTATCTGAAAAAAGCCGCGGCAAACGCGAACGGCCGACTGGGCGTGATTTCCGAAGAGAAGCGCGCGGCGATCGCGGACGCGTGCGACAAGGTGATTTCGGGCGAGCTGAACGAACATTTCCCGCTTGTGGTATGGCAGACGGGCAGCGGTACGCAGAGCAACATGAACGCGAACGAAGTGATTGCGAACTACGCGAACGACAAGGCGGGCAAGAAGCTTCTGCACCCGAACGACGACGTGAACAAATCGCAGAGTTCCAACGATACGTTCCCCACGGCGATGCACGTGGCGGCTACGTTGGCGATCGAAGAAAAGCTGCTTCCCGCCGTCGATACGCTGATTTCCACGTTCAGACGCCTCGAAAAAGAAAACGAGGGCATCGTAAAGAGCGGCAGAACGCATTTACAGGACGCCGTGCCCATCGCGTTTTCGCAGGAAATTTCCGGTTGGCGCAACATGCTTGAAAAAACGCGCGGCATGATTTCGTATACGCTGGGCGGACTTTCGGAGCTTGCCCTCGGCGGCACCGCCGTAGGTACGGGTCTGAATGCGCCGAAAGGCTTTGCGGAAGCCGTGGCGGAAGAGATGAGCGCGCTGACGGGCAGAAAGTTCGTTACGGCGGAAAACAAATTCCACGCGCTGACGGCGAAAGACGATATCACGTTTGCGCACGGCGCGCTGAAAGCGCTCGCCGCGGACATGATGAAGATCGCCAACGACGTGCGTTGGCTGGCTTCCGGTCCCCGCGACGGACTCGGCGAAATCTTCATTCCCGAAAACGAACCGGGTTCTTCGATTATGCCGGGCAAGGTAAACCCCACGCAGTGCGAAGCGGTTACGATGGTAGCCGTGCAGGTGATGGGCAACGACGCCGCCGTGGGATTCGCGGCTTCGCAGGGGAATTTCGAACTGAACGTATTCATGCCCGTGATCGCCTATAACTTCCTGCAGTCGGCAAATCTGCTTGCCGATTCGATCACGTCGTTCGAAAAGAACTGCGCGCGCGGAATTAAGGCGAACAAGGAAAAGATGCATCATAATCTTTACAATTCGCTGATGCTGGTAACGGCGCTGAACCCGTATATCGGCTACGAAAACGCGGCGAAAACGGCGAAGAAAGCATATAAAGAAAACATTTCCCTGAAAGAAGCGTGCGTATCGCTCGGCTTCCTTACGGCGGAAAAATTCGACGAGGTATTTCGCCCCGAAGATATGGCTTGCCTGAACAAATAAGGAAAGCGCATACTCACAAACGAAAAACACGGGAAGGAAACGGTATGGAAATTTGTTATTATCCCGGTTGCACGCTGAAAACGCAGGCAAAGGAGCTGGATGTTACGGCTCGCAAAGCCGCGGAACTGTTGGGCGTAACGATGACGGAAATAGAAAACTGGCAATGCTGCGGCGCGGTGTACCCCTCTGCAAAGAGGGAAATCGCTTCGCGGCTTTCTGCCGTCCGCGCGCTGGAATACGCGAAAGAACACGGCGGCAAACTGCTTACGCTTTGTTCCGCCTGCCATAACGTAATCAAGCGGACGAACGAGGACATTAAAACGGACGGGGATTTTTCGCGCGCGGCGAATACGTATCTCGGCTTCGAAACGCCGTATAACGGCGAAACGCGGGTGATGCACTATCTGGAATTCCTGCGCGACGAAGTGGGTTTCGAAACGATTAAAAGCAAGGTGGTAAAGCCGCTGAACCGCAAAATCGCGGCGTATTACGGCTGCCTTTTGCTGCGCCCTTCGAAAGTAATGGCGTTCGACAACCCCGAAAATCCGTCGTTGATGGAAAAATTCATCGAAGCGCTGGGCGGCACGCCCGTAACGTACGCGTTCAGAAACGAATGTTGCGGCGCGTATCAGTCGGTGAAAAATCCGGAACTGACGAAGGCGAAGAGCCGCAAAATTTTAGAAAACGCGGCAGCCGCGGGCGCGGCGGAAATCGCTACGGTGTGCCCGCTGTGCCATTATAATCTGAAAGAAAACGGCGGCGGAGCACTGAAAGTAATCGACCTGCCCGCGCTGATTTGCGAGGCGCTGGGCGCGGAGTACGAAAACCGCGTAACCTGCGCGGCGGGCAAAACCTGCGCGGCGTGCGGCGCGGCGGAAGGAGGCAACGTATGACGCGGGAAGAACGGCTTGAAAATTTGCGGGAAATTTGCGGCACGAACATCTACGCGTGTATGAAATGCGGCAAATGTTCCGGGCGGTGCCCCGCAAACGTGCAGCCGCACGCATTCGTTTCGCGGCTGGTGCGCGGCAGGCTGGAAGAACTTTTAGCCGATAAAAAGGCTTGGGATTGCCTTACCTGCTATGCTTGCGCGGAGCGTTGCCCCCGCGGCGTATCGCCCGTTTCGGTGGTGGAAGCGGTGCGGAAAACGCAGGTGTGCATGAAAGAAAACAACCATATCGCGGCGGAGGAAATTCCGCCCGTCGTGGGAGAACATACCCCCCAGCAGCTGTTTGTTTCCGTATTCAGGAAGTTTAACGGCTGAGCGGGCTGCGGGGCGTAGCGTAAAGAAAAAGACAAAAAATCACAACGAAAGACAAAATATAAACGGGTAGAAAAAATGCAAAGAATAGGAGTATTTATCTGTCATTGCGGAACGAACATCGCTGCGACGGTGGACGTGAAAAAAGTGGTGGAAACCGTGAAGCTCGAGGACGGCGTGGTATTTGCCGCGGATTATCCGTACATGTGCTCGGAAAACGGTCAGCAACTCATCCAGAACGCGATCAAAGAGCAGAAGCTGACGGGAATCGTCATCGGTTCCTGCTCGCCGCGCATGCACGAAGCAACGTTTAAAAAGGCGGCGGCGCAGGCGGGCTTGAACGCGTACATGGTGGAAGTGGCGAACCTGCGCGAACATTGTTCGTGGATTCACAAGAATATGGACGAAGCCACGGAAAAAGCCGTGATTCTTGTGCGCACGGCGATTGCGAAAGTGAAGCTGAACGCGCCGCTTACGCAGGGCACAAGCCCCGTTACGAAGCGCGCGCTTGTCATCGGCGGCGGCATCGCGGGTATTCAGGCGGCGCTGGACATCGCGGAAGCGGGTTTCCCCGTAGACATCGTGGAAAAGAACGCCACCATCGGCGGCAGAATGGCGCAGCTGGATAAAACGTTCCCCACGCTGGACTGTTCGGCTTGTATTTTAACGCCGAAAATGGTTGACTGCGCGCAGAGCGATAAAATCGAAATACTTTCCTATTCGGAAATCGAAGCGGTGAAAGGGTTCGTGGGAAACTTCACCGTAAAAATCCGCAGAAAGGCGCGCTATGTAGACGAAACGAAGTGCACGGGCTGCAAAGCGTGTATGGAAAAGTGCCCTTCGAGAAAGGGACTGAACGAATTCAACATGGGGCTGAACACGCGCACGGCGATTTATATTCCGTTCGCGCAGGCGATTCCCAACGTAGCCGTCATCGATCCGCAGCAGTGCATTAAATTAAAGACGGGCAAATGCGGAATCTGCTCTAAAATCTGCGGCGCGCACGCGATCGATTACGAAATGAAAGATACGTTTATCGAGCGGCAGTACGGCGCCATCGTGGTGGCTACGGGCTTCAAGCCGATTTCGCTGGATAATTTCAACGAATATTCCTACGCTACGGAAAAGGACGTGATTACCTCGCTGGAACTGGAACGGCTGATGAACGCCGCGGGACCTACGGGCGGCACGCTTCTGCGCCCTTCGGACGGCACGCACCCGAAAGTGATTACTTTCATCCAGTGCGTAGGCTCGCGCGACGTATCGGGTTGCGGCAAGCCGTACTGCTCCAAAATCTGCTGCATGTACACGGCGAAGCACGCGATGCTCATCCGCGAAAAATATCCCGATACCGAGGTGCACGTATTTTATATCGACGTGCGTACGCCCGGTAAGAACTACGACGAATTCTACCGCCGCGCCGTGGAAATGTACGGCGTGGATTACATCAAAGGCATGGTGGGCAAGGTATACGGCGAAAACGGCAAGCTGATGGTGCAGGGCGAAAACCTCATCGACGGCGAGCAGGTTACCATCGCTTCCGACCTTGTGGTGCTTGCCACGGCGATCGAGCCGGAACCTTCCGTAAGAAAGGTTGCCACGCTTTTAACCGCCAGCATCGATACGAACAACTTCCTCACCGAATCTCACGCGAAGCTGCGCCCCGTGGAAAGTCCCACGGCGGGCGTGTATCTCGCGGGCGTTTGTCAGGGACCGAAAGACATTCCCGAAACGGTATCGCAGGCTTCGGCGTGCGCGGCGAAAGTGATCGGTTTGCTTGTGAAGAACGAACTGAAAACCAACCCCTGCGTGGCCGGCGCGAACGAGAATATGTGCAACGGCTGCGGACAGTGCGCCAACGTGTGCGCGTACGGCGCCATCACGTATGAAGAAAAGCAGTTCAGAATCGGCGGCGGCAAGACGGAAACGCGCCGCGTTGCGTGCGTGAACCCGGCGGTGTGCCAGGGCTGCGGCGCCTGCACGGTAACCTGCCCTTCGGGCGCGATGGATCTGAAAGGATTCTCTACGAAGCAAATTATCTCGGAGGTGGAAAGTATATGCAAAGCGTAGAAAATACGACAGCCGTAAACGGCGGCGAAAACGGCGCGTTTGTGCCTAAAATCGTGGCGTTTTGCTGCAACTGGTGCTCGTATGCGGGCGCCGATCTTGCAGGCTCTTCGCGGCTTTCCTATCCCGCGTCGGTAAAAATCATCCGCGTGCCGTGCTCGTGCCGCGTGAACCCCTCGTTTGTGCTGAAAGCATTTCAGCAGGGCGCGGACGGCGTGATTCTGTGCGGCTGCCACCCCGGCGACTGCCATTACGTAACGGGAAACTATTACACGCGCAGAAGAATGGCGCTGCTGTTCAACTTCCTCGATTATATGGGAATCGAGCGCGAAAGAATGAGAGTGGAATGGGTTTCCGCCGCGGAAGGCGCGCGCTTTTCGCAGGTGATGAACGATTTCGTGGGCAAGGTAACGGCGCTGGGCGAAAACAGAAGAATCGCCGACATCCGTTGCAAGGATATGAGCGAAAGCGAGTTTATCGCGGGAGGACGGGAAAATGACTGATTTGTATAACGCTTGTTTATTCCGCGCGAAAGAGCTTTTGAAAAGCGGCGAAGTCGCGCGCGTGATCGGCTGGAGAAAGGGCGAGTTTTCCTACGACGTTTCGCCCGCGTTCTTCGAAACCGAAGAGCAGCTGAAAGATTTCACGTACGATTATTTCTGCGGCGCGAATCTTTCGAAATACCTCGTGGAAATTTCTAAAAAAGAGGGCGTAACGGCGGTGTTTTTAAAGCCGTGCGATACCTATTCTTTCAACGAACTGGTAAAAGAACATCGCGTGGCGCGCGATAAAATCCGCGTGATCGCGGTGGAGTGCCGCGGCAAAGTCGATTATAAAAAAGCCGAAAAGGCGGCGGGCGAAAGCGTGCTTGCCATCAACGAAACGGACGATACGAAAACGCTGGAACTGGTTACGGAAAGCGGCAGAAAGACGGTAGAACGCCTTTCGGTGCTTCTGGATAAATGCCTTGCCTGCAAGGGCAAACAGCACGTGGCAAGCGACGAAACGATTATTCTGAAAGATCCGATCGAAACGGGCAGCGACAGATTCGCCGGCGTGGAAGCGCTGGAAAAAATGTCCGTGGCGGAACGTTACGCGTTCTGGCGCAAAGAACTTTCGCGCTGCATCCGTTGCAACGCGTGCCGCAACGTATGCCCCGCGTGCACGTGCGTGAAGTGCGTGTTCGATAACCCCGAATCGGGCATTTCGGCAAAGGCGAACGATACGTCGTTCGAAGAACAGCTGTATCACGTCATCCGCGCGTTCCACGTAGCGGGGCGCTGCACCGATTGCGGAGAGTGTTCGCGGGTATGTCCGCAGGGAATTCCTCTGCACCTTTTAAACCGTAAATTCATCAAGGACATCGATACGAAATACGGCGAATTTCAGGCGGGCGAAGAGGCGGAAGGAAAAACGCCGCTTACCTCGTATACGGAGGGCGACGTTTTATGAAAAAGATAGCGATTGAAAATCTGAACGCGCTGTATAACGCGATCGGCGAAAAATATCCCTTGTATCTGCCCGTATCCGACGGCACGGAGACAAACTTCGCGGCGTATAAAGAGGGCGTAAACGTAGATTTAAACCGCCTGAAAACGGTGAAATCTCCCAAAGATCTGTTCTTTCCGCAAAGCGAAGAGATGATGCGCTTTGAAAAGAAAGAGGGAAAGTGGCAGATTTTCGACAGCGCGAAAAAGCGCGATCCGTTTGTGCTGTTCGGCGTGCGCGCCTGCGATTTCAAGGCGTTCGAAGTGCTGGACAACGTGTTTTTAAACGACCCGAAAGATACTTATTACGCGCACAGAAGAGAGGCGGCGATTATCGTAACGCTTGCCTGCTTCAAGCCGAATCAGGCGTGCTTCTGCCCCGTGTTCGGGCTGGACGCCACAAAGCCGCAGGGCGATATCACGGCGTATCTTACGGCGGAAAATCTGTACCTCGACGCGAATACGGAAAAGGGCGAAGCGCTTTTCTCGGCGCTGGGCGATATGAGCGGCTTGCTGAAAGACGCGCAGAAAGCGGACGAAAAAACGGTGGCGGCGGAGCAGAAAGCGGCGAAAGAACGCTTTGATAAACTTCCGTTCAAAAACCTCGATTTAACGCCGTTCAAAGCGGACATGAAAGAAACGTTTGCCGACGAGAAGTGGCAGAAACTTTCGCAGGGGTGCCTCGGTTGCGGCGCGTGCACGTTCGTGTGCCCCACCTGCCAGTGCTTCGATATCCGCGATTTCAAAGCGAAAGACGGCGTAATCCGTTTCCGCTGCTGGGATTCTTGCATGTATTCCGATTTCACGCAGATGGCGGGCGGAAATCCGAGAACCACGCAGACGCAGCGGTTCCGTCAGCGGTTCATGCACAAACTTGTGTACTATCCCAAACGCTACGGCGGCACGTATTCGTGCGTGGGCTGCGGCAGATGCGTTGAAAAATGCCCGCAGCATTTGAACATCGTGAAAGTCATCAAAGAATTTTCGAAAGACGGCAAGGAGGGCGAATAAGCATGAATAGCGTAAACGAAAAAGAAAACCTTGTGCCCGCCGTGTGCGTGGTAACCGACGTGCGTACCGATACGCCGGACGTAAAAACGTTCCGCGTGGTTACGCCGGAGGGCAAAAAGCCGTTTATTCATAAGCCCGGTCAGTGCGCGATGGTATCCATTCCCGGCGCGGGCGAGTGCATGTTTTCCATCACCTCTTCGCCTACGAACGAAGAGTTTATGGAATTTTCCATCAAGCGTTGCGGCTGCGTAACGCAGGCGATTCACGATTTGTCGGCGGGCGACACGATCACCGTGAGAGGACCTTACGGCAGACCGTTCCCCGTGGAAGGCGACGATTTCAAGGGCAAAAACCTGCTGTTCATTGCGGGCGGTATCGGTCTTGCGCCTCTTCGCAGCGTAATCGATTATGTGCGCGCGAAACGTGAAAATTACGGCGACGTAACGATTATTTACGGTGCGCGCAGCGCCGACGATCTTGTGGACATCGCCGAAATTCAGAATGAATGGGAAAAAGAAAAAGGCTTCCGCGTGTGTCTGACGATCGACCGCGCGCAGGAAGGTTGGAACGGGCACGTAGGCTTTGTGCCCGCGTACGTGAAAGAACTGAATGTGGATACGAACGCCACGGCGGTATTGTGCGGCCCCCCGATTATGATTAAATTCACGCTGGCGGAACTGTTGCAGGAAGGCTTCAAGAAAGACCGCGTTTATACCACGCTGGAAATGCGTATGAAGTGCGGCATCGGCAAATGCGGCAGATGCAACGTGGGCGATAAATACGTGTGCAAGGACGGACCGGTATTCCGTATGGACGAGCTGGACGAGCTGCCCGACGAGTATTAAGCCGCAAAAGCGAGAAACGAAGAAGAGGTAAAAGCAAATGGAAAAGATGGTAAACGTGTGGCTTTTCGGCAAGAAATATTCCGTGCCCGAAAGTCTTACGATAATGAAAGCGATGGAATACGCGGGGTATCGGCTTGTGCGCGGCTGCGGCTGCCGTAACGGATTCTGCGGCGCGTGCGCGTGCTTTTACAGAATCGCGGGGAAACAGGAACTGAAAACCTGCCTTGCCTGCCAGACGCAGGTGGAAGAGGGGATGTTTGTGGCAACGCTTCCGTTCTTCCCGCTGGTAAAGCAGGTGTACGATATCGAAAAAATCAAGCCCACGCAGCAGATTATGATGCAGCTGTATCCCGAAATCTACGCTTGTATCGGCTGCAATGCCTGCACGAAGGCGTGCACGCAGAGTCTGAACGTAATGCAGTACATCGCTTACGCGCAGCGCGGCGAATATGAAAAGTGCGCCGAAGAAAGTTTCGACTGCGTAATGTGCGGCGCGTGTTCTTCGCGTTGCCCCGCGGGAATTTCTCATCCGCAGGTGGCGCTGCTTGCCCGCCGTCTGACGGGGAAGTATTTAACGCCGGAAAGCGAGCATCTTCTTCGCCGCGTAAAAGAGGTGGAGGACGGCAAGTATACCGACGCGATCGCCGCTCTGAAAGAAAAAACGGCGGACGAGCTGAAAAAGCTTTACAACGAACGCGTGATAGAGAAGTAATTGCGCGACAGAGAGAAAAGGAGTAACGAAACAATGTTTTCATACAGCGAAGAACAGCTTAAATCGTTAGCCAGAGTGGAAGAAACGCGCCCGGAAAGAACGGGCAAAGATTTGCGCCGGCTCACCGCGGACGAAAAGGACGCGCTTCTGGCGGCGTTCCACCCCGATTATATCCGTTCCGCATATACCAATTTACAGGTAGGCGCCAACGCGGGCGCTCCCGTATTGAAAGAACTTGCCGCGCTGTTGCAGGGCACGCCCCGCATTTTAAGCGAAAAAGTAGATTTAAGCAAGGTGAAATACGACGTAGACGTTCTGATTATCGGCGGCGGCGGTGCGGGCGCTTCGGCGGCGATCGAAGCGAAGCACGCGGGCGCAAACGTGATGATGGTAACCAAGCTGCGTATCGGCGACGCGAACACCGCGATGGCGGAAGGCGGCATTCAGGCGGCGGACAGAGAGGGCGATTCCCCTGCGATTCACTATCTCGACGCGCTGGGCGGCGGACATTTCAAAAACAAGCAGGAGTTGCTTGAAAAACTGGTAACGGAAGCGCCGGAAGCGATTTTGTGGCTGAATACGCTGGGCGTAATGTTCGATAAAGATAAAAACGGCGATATGGTGGAAACGCACGGCGGCGGCACTTCCAGAAAGAGAATGCACGCCTGCCGCGATTACTCCGGCTCCGAAATCATGCGCGTTCTGCGCGACGAAGTGCTGAATCTCGGCATTCCCGTGGTTGATTTTACTTCCGCCATCGAACTTATCAAAGATACCGACGGCAAAGCCGCGGGCGCGGTGCTGCAGAATATGGAAACGGGCGAGATTATGATTGCGCGCGCGAAAACGGTGGTGCTTGCCACGGGCGGCGCGGGCAGATTGCATTATCAGGGCTTCCCTACCTCCAACCATTACGGCGCCACGGCGGACGGCTTGATTCTGGCATATCGCGCGGGCGCGAAGCTGCTTTACCCCGAAACGCTGCAATATCACCCCACGGGCGTTGCTGCGCCTACGCAGATTTACGGCGCGCTGGTAACGGAAAAGGTGCGCTCTCTGGGCGCGCAGCTGGTGGGCAAAGACGGCACGGCGTTCGTGAATCCTCTGGAAACGCGCGACGTTACGGCTTCGTCGATTATCCGCGAATGCAAGGAGCGCAAAAACGGCTTGCAGACCACGGACGGCGAGGGCGTATGGCTGGATACGCCGATGATCGATTTGATTCACGGCGAGGGCACGATTGAAAAACGTATTCCCGCCATGCTGCGTATGTTCGGCAAATACGGGCTGGATATCAGAAAACAACCGATTCTCGTATACCCTACGCTGCATTATCAGAACGGCGGCGTGGATATTTCGGCAAACGCGGAAAGCGGCGTGAAGAATTTGTTTGTGGCGGGCGAAGCCGCGGGCGGTATTCACGGCACCAACCGTCTGATGGGCAATTCGCTTCTCGATATCATCGTGTTCGGCAGAACGGCGGGCAAAAACGCCGCGGCGCGCGCGAAAGAAACGAAAACCAAGAAATTAACGCTGGCGTTCGTTGACGAATTTGTGGCGGCGATGCAGAAAGCGGGTTGCGAATCGGAAGAAGTTTCGCCGAGATTGTTGCCCGATTACAGAAGAAAAGATATGTAAAAAAGAGGTATAAATCATGGCAGAAATTTTTGAAATCGGAATGGTTCTTTGCTTCGGAGCTTCGTGGCCGTTCAACGTTATCCGCGCGTATAAGGCGCGCACGGCAAAAGGCACCAGCCTGTTGTTCACGCTGCTGATCGAAATCGGCTACATCAGCGCGATTATCGGTAAATTTATTTTGATTTCGCAGCAGGGGACCGCGTACTGGACGCCTTCCCGCGCGATTGCGTTTGTGTTCTACTGGATTAACCTTATCATGGTTACGGCGGGACTTGTGATCTACTTCCGCAACAAAAAGCTGGACGCAAAAGCCGCAAAAGCAAACGAAGCGAAAGCTTAAAACAAAATAAATTGTTTTTAAAAGCACCCCTTGCCCGGCAAGAGGTGCTTTTACGTTATGTACGCCGAATTATGATATGCCGGCGCACGGCAGCGACGATTTTACGCGCGAATACGCGCCGGCAAACGGCGCAATGGCGATAAGGCGCGAAGTATTTTTTCTCCGGCAAAACGCAAGGACGTCAGCCCTCAAATTGATCGGCGAAAAATTTTTGTTTGTAAGCGCAATCGGCGGCGCGATAATTATTGTTTGTGTTCTTCGGAACTTATTTCTTCCAGTTCTTTATTCAGTCCGCGGTTGGTTTTAAAGGACAGCAGAAACGAATGTTTCTGTTTCAGTGCCGTCGCGCGCGCTTTTATGGTTTCTTTCAGTTCTTCGTAGCGCACCACAATGTTCTTGTCCTTCGCCCACGTGCGGATTTTTTCCACCACTTTGAACGAATAGAACACGTCGACAATCATAATGCCGAAGTAAATGCCTAAAAAGTACCCGTAAATCGGGTTCGCCGCAATCCAGTCCGCCAGCGCCGCCAGATGTGAATGTACCAGAAAGTAATACGCCGTGCCCGCCGCGCCCCAGGCAAGCGTGAACAGGGGACAGATGATGCCCTGAATATTTCCCTTGCGGTCGGAATAATCCCACAGTTTCACGTGCATACCCTTGATGAAAATCAGTCCGGTTACGTACTCGATCGCCGTCATCGCCGCGGTGATGACGAAAATAATGAATACGTTCCGCCACAGCGGAGAGGGAATAAACGAGTAATCTATCGAGCAGATGGCGTAAAGCAGCGTGATTCCCGTGCCGTACAGCGGCAGATTCGGTCCCACCAGAAAGCCGGGGTTGATCCATTTTTTATGTACCGCGCGGCGGAAGAAAAATTCGCTTATCCAGCCTACGGTACCGCCGAATATATAAATGATAGATAATCTGAGCAGCGTTTGCATAGCATGTTCTCCTTAATTTTTCGGGCGTCGGTTCAGGCTTTCATCAGCCGTTTGATATAGTTGCGTTCGCGCAGCGAAATTTTTCCGTCGACCGAAACCACGCAGAGGCACAGCCCGATTACGTCGTCGATGAACTGTTCGTCGGTTTTCGTAAGCTCCGCCGCCAGTACTTTCGCGTAATCGGTGGCGGATTTTTTCAGCGCAGAATTTTCCGCGACGGCTTTTTTCACGGAAGCGAAATCGAAATCGGAACCGAACACTTTCACTAACGCGGGGTACATTAAAATATACTCCTGTTCGTTCACTTTCCCGTCCGCGGTAATCGAAGCCAGAATAAAGCATGCCAGCGTTTCCACGGGGTCGATGTTTTCGTCCGCGCCCGTCAGTCGCATTCTCGCCAGAATTTTCACCGATTTTTCCGTAAGAATCGCGCCGCGCTGCAGGGCGCTGAGTTTTTCGTATTCGTTGCAAAGTTTAAAAAATTCAAACATAACTTTTCCTCTCCTTTTATTGCTTTTGCCCTTCCCGCAAACGTGCGGGAAAGGCAGCTTTTTTTAATAAGTCTTTCGTTAAAGAGGCAGGTCTTTCTTCGTAAAGCGGACAGAACCCGCGATATAGCCCAGCACGCCGAGCACCGCCAGAACCGCAAACTTCCAGAGGAATACGTTTGTGCCGTCCATAATCGAAATCACGTCGAAGAACGAGATGATGGTAACTTTATTGAAGTAGTTGAGCGAATCCATACGAACCACGGAGGGGATAACGGGACTGCCGAACAGACCGAGCATCGCCGCCACCAGCGCGAAGATGGATAAGCCGCCGCCGATCGCCATCGAACGTTTGCTTCTGTCAAACCAGCAGGAAGTGAAGAAGCAAAGCCCGGAAAGGGCAAACAGCACAAGAAACGCGCCGACGTTCAGAAGCGCCAGTTTGCCGCAGGTAAGCGCAACGTCGCTCTTTACAAACGCAAGGCATACGAAGCCGGTAATCGTCGTCAGGGCAAACATCGAAAGCAGCGAACCTATCAGGTACATCGCCTGCGTGAACACAACCGTCTTTCTCTTGGTGGAAGTGGAAAGCACGTACGCCATCGAGCCGCTGTCCACCTGCCCCGCAATCAGGTTGTTCGAAGCCATAATCATAAAGATGATGGGCAGAAGAAGTCCCGCAAGTTTGTAGAAAATAGAACCGACGATCAGGGTGTAGAGGTCCGCTTTGCCGATTTCTTCCAGCGCTTCGGAAACGGATGCGGGAAGCGAAGCCAGAAGGCTGTTCGTCAGATCGCCGGTAATTTCCTTGTTCTTATCGGCAAGCGCGGTTGCGTATTGTTCCGCGGTGATTTCGCCCGCAGCCAGCTGTTTATCCAGCTTTTCCTTTTCGTAAGAAAATCTGCTGCGATACGATACCGCGGTGGTGGCGGCAAGATTTTTAATCGCCGCGTACGTGTACCCGAACGAATCGTACTTTTCTTTCGTAACGCCGAAAGAGGAAAGCGCGTTTACGATATTTTTCACGTTTTCTTCCTGCGTCATGTTGAACGCAAGAAACACGGAGGAGCAGTACTGCGCGCGTTCTTCGATATACTGCGCGCGTTCATCGCTTGCAAGGTATTCGGCAAGGTTTGCCTGATGTTCAATCAGCGCCGCGGAATAATCCGCGGGCTTATCCGCGTCTTTTTCGTTGGTAAGCATCGCTTTCAGCGCGTCGTTGTTGTAGGTCGCCACGGGGAAGAGGTACGCCGCCGTTACTTCCTGCGCAACCGTCTTGTATTCGTCGGAATCTTTCGCGTACGCGTTGCCGTTTTTATCCACGGCGGCAGCGTCCGCAGCCGCGGTTGCTTTCGTCTGTACGGCAGCCGCGGCGCCCTCGTAAGCCGCTTTGAACGCAGCCGTCGCGTTCGCGTACGTCGCGGGGTCGGCGGCAACGTTTTCGGCAAACGCCTTGCCCGTTTCTGTTTTCATTTCCGGCTGCTGCGCCAGCCATGCGGGCAATTGCGCCGTATCGGAAGGCTTCCGGGAAAGCCAGGTTAAATAGCTTACCGTATCGTTCATGTTCGCCGCAAAAGCGGGGTCGAACGTTTCCATGCCGTCTTTGCCCATCAGGTAGTAGTTCAATCCGCGCTGTTCCAGCTGCGAATCCACTTCTTCCCGGATAATCGTATCCTGAATGGAATTTTTCACTTCGCCCAGCGAACTGCTGCCGGAAATCAGCATTACGCACGCCAGCATAAAACATACGGCGGCGGTGATAATCGTCCACATAGTGCCGTTCGCTTTGCACGATTGCTTGAAAAGAGCTTTGCTGAATAAGCGATCTTCGTACTTTTTCGAGCCTTTCATCGGCTTCGTATTCGTTTTACTTGCCATTTTTTTCATTCTCCTTCTTGTTTCTCAGTACCGTTTTGAAATGTCGCTCCAAAGAATAGGGCAGTTCGGAAATAAATTTCACGTTATAATTGCGCAGCGTGTGCAGAAGCCCTCCCGTTTCCGGCGAACGGATTTTTATCGTCGCCTGCGAATACTGTTCCTGCAGGCGGGTGATTTCATAGCGCTCGCGGATAAATCTTTGATAATCTTCCGCCGTGTTGAATTCGATTTTAAACTCTTTGAATTCGCGGTTGTGAATATCGTCCATTTTACACACGTCGATGATGTGCCCGTCGTTTATGAGCGCCACGCGGTCGCACGTGCTTTCCAGTTCTTCGAACGAGTGCGAACTCATCAGAATCGTTTTGCCTTTTTTGTGCTCTTCCTTGATGATGTTCAGAAAGGTTGCCCGCATCAGGGGGTCGAGCCCCGTAGTGGGTTCGTCCAGAAGAATCACGGGCGCGTCGTTCATCAGCGCCGCCACCAGCGCGGTTTTCTGCTTCATGCCTTTACTCATGCGCTTGAGATTCGCGCGCGGGTCCAGCTGCAGTTTTTCGATGAGCTCGTTGGCGTAGCTCATATCGTTCATGCCTAAAAATTCCGCCTGACATTTTAAAAAGTCGATGCCGGTTTTTAAATCGGGAAACGCGATTTCTCCGGGGACGTATCCCACGGACGCGGCGATTTCGCTGGCGTGTTCCCACGAAGAGAGCCCGTTCACGTACGATTTGCCTTTCGTGGGTTTCAGAAAGCCTAAAATGTTGCGGATGGTAGTGGTTTTTCCGCTGCCGTTCGTGCCTACGTAGCCCATCATTTCGCCCTGTTCGATATCCAGATTCAGATCGAACACGCCGCGCCCTTCGCCGTAGTCCTTCGTCAGGTGGTCCAGTTTAATAACGCTCATTTCAACGCACCTCCGAAATCTTTATCTTCTTTATAGAATTTCATAAAGTAATCCTCCAGCGATTCTTTGCGGTTGGAGAAGGATACCACGTTGATATCCGAAAGAATATCGATCAGCGTGTTTAAATCTTTGTCCTCCACAGAAATGAACACGTCGCTGTCGCCCTCTTCGATGAGGTGCAAAGAGGGGATGCGCTCCTTCGCTCTGTCCATGGAAATCGTCTTGCCCACGGGGGAACGGAAAGTAATGTTGTAAAACTTTCTGGAAGCGTGTTTTAAATCGTCCGCCACGAATTCCGAAACGATTCTGCCGTCTTTGATGATCGCGATGCGGTCGCAGGTGTTGTCGATTTCCGAAAAGATATGGCTGGATAACAAAATGGTCTTGCCGCGTTTCTTTTCCTCGTGAATGAATTCGATGAAATTTTCCTGCATCACGGGGTCGAGTCCGCTGGTCGGTTCGTCTAAAATCAGAACGTCGGGGTCGGACATAAACGCCGTTACCACCGCCAGTTTTCGTTTTACGCCAAGGCTCATGCGTTTGGTTTCTCCGGCAAGGGCGGTATCGTCCAGTTCAAACAAATCCAGCATCCGTTTCAGCTGAGGTTGGTTGTGGCAATGCTGCAAATCCTGCATCATTTTAATGAACGCCTTTCCCGTCAGCCCCGCGGGCAAAGCGATTTCGCCCGGAATGTAGCCCACGTTTGCAAGAATTTCGTAGTACTTGTCGAAGGTTTCCATGCCGAAAATCTTCGTTGATCCGCTGTCCGGTTTCGAAAAGCCCATCAGGTGGCGGATAGTGGTGGATTTGCCCGCGCCGTTGGGGCCGAGGAAGCCGAACGCTTCGCCCTGATCCACGTGCAGGTTCACGTTGAACACGCCGCGCCCGAAGCCGTAATCCTTTGTGAGATCGTTTACTTCAATTACGTGCATTTTTATCTCCTTGTCTTAGTATTTTTCATCTGTTTTCCCGCCGTTATTAACTATTTTTGTCAAAAAAAACCATACTTAAAAAACACGATGAAATTTCTTTCCCGCGCTTTTTTTCGTTGTATTGTTATCGTGTTACTGTTTTTCGGCGGTAACGCCCGCCGCCGTAACGCGGTATTCGGTAACGCCCGTTACCGTTTCGCCGTCGATCTGCAGCGCGGTGGGGCGGTCGAATTTCACCTGAATCACTTTGCCCGTTTTTACTTCCACGGTTTTTTTATGATTCACGTGCGTGCCCTTGAAAATGGAGGGGAACACCATCAGCGTTTTCAGCTTGCTTTTTCCGTGCATAATCATCACGGAAACGGTGCCGTCGTCGTTCAGGCGTTTCTGTTCCGGGGCGGGCATCATGCCGCCGCCGTAATATTTCCCGTTCATCGTAGGCGCCAGCCATACGTTTTTATAGCGGAATTCTTCGCCGTCCACGTTGATCACCGCGTTTACCGGTTTAAAGTGGAAGAGCAACCCTTTGATGGCGATGCCCGTATAAGAAATTTTTTTGTCCGGTGCCTCGCGGTGCAGTCTGTCGCCCGTTTCGCAGCAGTAGCCGTCGATGCCGAAGCCTACGTTGTTTAAAAACTTGCAGGTTTTTCCGTTTACGGCAACCGTGGGCAGGTTTACGATGTACGGATTGATTGCGCACGGTTCGGTTCCTTCTTTCCCTTCCGCCACGTCGCGGTAAAAATCGTTGCCGTTGCCCGTCGGGTAGTACAAAATTTCGTTTTCGGGGATAAACGGAATGGAATTCACGAATTTATTCAGCGTTCCGTCGCCGCCGCACAGCACGATTTTATCGTCTTTTGCAAGATTTTTGAAAAGTTCGTCCAGCGCGCCTTCCTTCGTAACGTCCGAAAATTCGGCGTCTTTACCTTCAAACAGCTTTTTCGCCTGTTCGAAGCCGTTATCCTCCTTGCCCAGCCCCGCCAGCGGGTTGTACAATACGCGGTATTTCATCCTTGGTGCTTCCTCCGGTGTTTTTCGCCGTAAAAATTTCAACGGTAATTTTCAAGAAATTGTTTGAACACTGTTGACTTTCTTTCGACATATGTATTATAATATAAAAAACAGAAAAAATAAAGCACAATAAAAGCTTCACTGTTCAAATTTTAACACTGTAACTATATTTTGTGCAAAAAATCGTAAAAAAAGAGGAAGTATCGGGTTATGAAAGTGCAGAATTTAAACAGCTCATCCAAAAAAACGAAGAAAATCATCAAAAGCGTGTTTGCCGAAATGCTTTCCGAAAAGCGGGAACTTTCCAAAATTTCCGTCAGCGAGCTTTGTTCGCGCGCGGAAATTTCGCGCGGCGCGTTTTATTCGCATTACGACGATATTTACGGCGTGGCGGAAGATTACGAAAACGAGCTGATCGATATGTTTTTCGATAACGCGCGCTTGTTATCGCCCTCCACGGTAGAACAATTCGTCGATTCGCTGTTCGATTATATCCGTAAAAACGATGAAAATTACAAGCTTTTGTGCTGTTCCAACGATTTCCTCTTCACGGCGAAAAAGCTTACGGCAATCGCTTCGAACAAATTTCTGGAACTTTGCTACAATTCGCCGTATCTTGTCAACCGCGAAAATCTGGAACTGGAAATCAACGTGTTCATCGAAGGATTGTTCTGCGAATACGTCAGATACTGCCGCGGGTATTCCGCCGTGCTGTTAGACGATTTGTACGCGTTCACGCGCAAGTGGGTGGCAAGTTTTTCCGCCCGCCGGTTTGAAAAACCGGAAGAAAGCGAGAAAAACGAAGCAGACAGATAAAAGATAGAGAAAACTAAAATCCCGGCGGTATGTCCGCCGGGATTTCCTATGATGCAAGCTCGCGCCGTTTTTATTTTTCCTCGTCGTTTTTTTCGCGGAGGGTAAAGCCGTAATCGATGGAGGGGTTGCCGTCCAGCATGGCGCGCACCAGCGCTTCGCGCTTTTCGTGCGTGGTGGTAATCACAAGCTTGCCGTCGGTATCGGCAAGTCCGAGGTAAATTTTATCGTTGTCGGTATCCGATACGGCGGAAGTTATTTGCGATAAGGGCAGCCGCGTTTTTACAAAGCCGTGGCAGGTAATCAGTTCGGTATCGCTCACGCGGTATTCGCACTTGATTAAAACGGCGCTCGCCACCGTAACGGCAAACACGCACACCGCAATCATAAACGGGTACTGCAGCCATTCGTACATCGAATGTACGCCCGATTTCGCCAGACGGTACGAAGAAAGCGCGATGCCGGCAATAGAAAGCGCCAGCGCCGCCGCGCAAAGCAGCGTGATGGAAAGCGGTTTTTTCATGGGAAACGCGCGGTAAGCGTTTTTGCCGCTTTTGTTCGGAGTATTCTGTTTTTCGTTTTTGTTTTTCATGCTTTCATTATAGCACCCGCGCGGCAAAAAAGCAAACGAAAACGGCGTTTATCCCCGTATTCAAATTGACAAATTTCCGAAAATGCGTTACAATATTTTTGATATGAACGAAAAAAACGGCAATTTCGCAACAATTTATCGTACCGTTATCGTCGGCGGCGGCGCGGCGGGGCTGTTTTTCGCCGCAAAATACGGCGATAACCGCACGCTGATTTTAGAACGCGGCGACCGCGCGGGCAGAAAGCTTTCGGCTACGGGCGGCGGCTGGGGCAACGTAACCAACGAAAACGCCGCCGATTTTCAAAACACGCGCGGCTATTTTACGTTTGAAAAAGCGGAGGAAGAAAAAATCCGCGGCGCCGTATCGAAGCACCCGCCCGAAGAATTGCGGCGGTTTTTATCCTCGGCGGGCGTGCTTACTTTTGCGGACGGGCGGGGCAGGGTATACCCGTTTTCCCGGCAGGCTTCCGCCGTAACCGACGCGCTGCGCCGGGAAGCCGCGCGCCGCGGCGTAAAAATTTTCACGGGAGAATTCGTACAGAGCGTGCGAAAAGCGCGGGGCGCAATCGAAGTGCGTACGCAAAGCGGCGGAAATTATCTTTGCGAAAACGCGCTGATCTGTACGGGCGGAAAAGCCGCGAAAAATTTCGGCTCCGACGGCAACGGTTACGCGCTGGCGCAGTCTTTGGGGCATACGCTCACGCCCGTATTTCCCGCGCTGGTACAGCTGCGCTGCGCCGAGAAAGATATGCGCGCCCTGAAAGGCGTGCGCGTGTTCGACGGAGAAATGCTTCTTTTTGCGGGCGGGAAAGAACTTTCGCGCGAACGCGGCGATATTCTTTTCACCGATTTCGGCGTTTCGGGCGACTGCGCGTTTAAAATTTCTTCTTATCTTCCCTGCCCCTGCCCGGAGAGCGGCTGTACGCTGCGCGTCGATTTCCTGCCGGACGTTTCCGCGGCGGAACTGCAAACCGCGCTGGAAAAAAAGCTGAACAGATATGCGGAAATTCCCGCGGGAGAACTGCTCGGCGGCATTTTAAACAATCGCGCGGGCATGGTTATCGCGGCGCGCGCGCAGGAAAAATTTGCCGTGAAAAACGGCGGAAAAGAAAAACGCGGAGAAAACTTCGCCGAAAATTTCGCGAAAGCGCTGGCGGCGGAAGCCAAAAACTTTACGGCGACGGTAACGGGCACGCTCGGCTTCGATTACGCGCAGGTAACGAAAGGCGGCGTAAAATTAAGCGAAGTATCCCGCGATATGATGTCTTTAAAGCAAAAAAACGTTTATTTCGCGGGCGAAATTCTCGATGCGGACGGCGCCTGCGGCGGTTTTAACCTGCAATGGGCGTATTCTTCCGCATGCGCGGCGGGCGACGCGATAACTTCCGAGCAATAATTTACGACGCGTAACTTCGGGCGCGAAGTATTTTCCCGTAACAAGGCGGCTTCGGGCAACGCGCGGCGCACCCGTACGCAAAAACCCTAAAAACAATTCAAAAACGATACAAAACGCAATCGCGCGCGGAAAGCGTGCGGAAAGAGAAACGAAAAGTATGGAAATCAGACGGCTGGCAAACATAAAACTTCACCTTGGCGAAAGCGAAGAAGAACTGCGCAAAATCGCGCGGCGCGCATTGAAATGCAATCCCGCGTACTTCCGCATCGTAAAAAAATCGCTGGACGCGCGCGATAAAGGCAATATTTTTTACGTTTACACGATAGAATTTGCCGCAAAAGAGTTTTCTTCCGCGCAAATCGAACCCGCCGTCGAACGACTGCCGAAAGAAAAACAGCCCGATAAAAACAAACCCGTTTTAATCGTCGGCGCAGGTCCCGCCGGGCTGTTCTGCGCGCTGCGGCTTTTAAAACGCGGTATCGCGCCGCTTCTCATCGAACGCGGCGAAAGCGTGGAACGCCGCGAAAAAACGCTGCGGACTTTTCACGAAACGGGCGTACTGAATACGGAAAGCAACGTATCGTTCGGCGAGGGCGGCGCGGGCACGTTTTCCGACGGAAAACTCAACACGGGCACGCACGTTAAAGAAAACGACGAAGTCCTGCGCGAATTTATCCGTTTCGGCGCGCCAGAAGAAATCGCGTATTTAAACAAACCGCACATCGGCAGCGACAAACTGAAAACCGTCGTGAAAAACATGCGCGAATACCTTCTTGCCAACGGCGCGCGCGTGCTGTTCAACGCCCGCCTCACAAATTTAAAAATCGAAAACGGAAAAATCGCGCAGGCGGAAATCACGTATCGCGAAAACGATTCGTCGCGTACGGAAACCATAGACGTTTCGGCGCTGGTGCTTTCCGTAGGGCACAGCGCGCGCGATACGTTCGAACTGCTGCATAAAAAAGGCGTAGAGCTCACTAAAAAAGATTTTGCCGTGGGCGTGCGCATCGAACATCTGCAAAGCGCCGTCGGATTTTCTCAATACGGCGAAAAATACAAACTGCTTCCGCCCGCCGATTATAAATGCGTGTTCCACGGCGAGCGCGCCGCATTCACTTTCTGTATGTGCCCCGGCGGTTACGTTATGGCGGCGGCAAGCGAAGAGGGCGGCGTGGTAACCAACGGCATGAGCAATTACGCGCGCAACGGCGAAAACGCAAACTCCGCGCTCATCGTGCAGGTAACTTCGGCGGATTATCCCGAAGATACCCCGCTTGCCGGCGTGGAATTTCAGCGGAAGATCGAACGCGCGGCGTATCGGCTGGGCGGCGGAAAGTACGTGGCGCCGGCGCAGCGCGCCGAGGACTTTTTAAAGGGCAGGGCAAGCAGCCGCTTCGGCGAAGTTACGCCCAGCTATCCCCGCGGCGTGGCGCCGTCCGATATATCGGCGGTATTTCCTAAGCCCGTGTACGAAGAATTGAAGCGCGCGATCGAGGGAATGGATAAGCGCCTGAAAGGCTTTGCCTGCCCGGACGCGGTGCTCACCGCCGCGGAAACGCGCACCAGCTCGCCCGTCAGAATCGTCCGCGGCGAAGATTTGCAGTCGGTTTCGGCGCAAATGCTGTTTCCCTGCGGCGAGGGCGCGGGGTACGCGGGCGGCATCACTTCGTCCGCCGCCGACGGAATCCGCGTGGCGGACGCCGTATATAACGCTTTTATGAAAGACTGAATCGCCTTCTGCCGTTCTTTTTCCTCGCCGCGCCGCATAAAAATAGCTTATAAAAAGCGGCGGCGAAAAACGTCGCGCGCAGGGCGAGCGGAGGAAAAAGCGGATTGAAAAAAGCGACGGAAAGCAAAATAAAAAAACAGACGGCGGAGCGATTCTCCGTCGTTTTTTCGGTTTGTACGGCAGTGGGCGCGGTGGCGGGCGCGGGCTTTTTATCGGGGCGAGAACTGCTTGAATTTTACGGCGGATTCCGCCTTTTTCCGCTTGCCGTATCGTTCGCCGCGTTTGCGGGCGGTTTTTTTCTTTTTTTGCGCCTCGGCGCAAAATACGGCGGTTTCGGCAACGTCATGCGCGGATTGTTTCCCGGCGCGGCGGCGCATGCGGCAAAAATCGCGGCGCTTTTCGGTTCGTTCGTCGTGGGGGCGGCAACGCTTTCCGCGCTCAACGCCGCGTACCCGTATAAACCTCTTCCCGCCGTGCTGTTTCTATTTATCGCGTTGCTTTTTACGCGCAGGGGAATTTCGGGAGTATCGTCTTTCGGCACCGCGTTCACGCCGTTTTTAATCGTCGCCGTCCTGACGCTTATCGTCCGTCGCGGCAGTTTTTCGCCGCCGGAAGTTACCGATTTTCCGTGCGCGGCGCGCGCCGCGGTTTCGGCGGCGATTTACGTCGGCATGAACGTTTTCGCCACCTGCCCCGTTTTGTGCGATCTCGGCGCAACGCTCGCCGGAAAAAAGCGCGCGGCTGCCGTTTCTTTTGTTTCCGCGGGGCTGCTGTCGCTTCTTGCCGCGGCGATCCTTTCCGCCGTGAGCAGCGATAAAAGTTCGTACGCCGCGCCGTTGCCGCTCGATTACGTTTTAAACGGCGGAAAGTTTTACTCTCTGCTTTCCGCCGTCGGCATGCTTACCGCGTTTACGGCATGTTTTTATCCCGTTTCCGTCGCGGCGCAAAAAATCTCCCTGCAAAAATTCGTCAAAGCAGGCGGCGTTCCCGGCGCGGAAGAAACGTTCCGCGCGCGGAAAAACGCGGCGAAAATCGTTTCCGCGGCAGCGTTCTTCGCCGTTTCCGCATTGCCGTTCGAAGCGCTTGTCAGGTATTTCTACCCCGTTGCGGGCGTTGCGGGCGCCGCCGTCATCGTTGCCGCGTTGTGCGCGGCGCTTTCGAAACGTCGCTGCAACGCGCCGCGCGCCGCCGCGTAAATCCGTCGTCGCTTTATTCTACGGTAACGCTTTTGGCGAGGTTGCGCGGTTTATCGGGGTTAAGCCCTTTTTCAACGGAAAGTTCGTAAGCGATGCGTTGCCAGGGCAGAATGTTCTGCACGCACTGTAAGGGGTTCCCGCCCGCAACGCCGCCGAGTTTGTTCACGCGCAGAATACGGAAGAATTTTTCTTCCGGGCAGTCGGGCAGCGCCGTTTCGTTCGTTGTGAACAGAATAATTTGTGCGCCGCGCGCCCGCGCTTCTTCCGCATTCGACAGCGTTTTTTGCAGCGTGGCTTCTTCGGTGGCGAAAACAACCACGTACGAATTTTCGTCCACCAAAGCAAGAAATCCGTGTTTCAATTCGCCGGCATAATATACGTCGGCGTTCAGGTACGAGGTTTCCTTGATTTTCAGGCTTGCTTCCAGCGCCGTGCGATAATCGTCGCCTCTGCCGATGAAAAACAGCTTTTTTCCGCCGCAAAACAGCCGCGCGATTTCTTTTTCTTCGTTCCCGTCCCCGTACGAAAGACCGGCGCAAAGGGCGTTCAACGCGGAAAAATCGGGAGCGCAACGTTTCTGTAAGGGCAAAGCCGCGGCGCGCAGAAATTCCGCCAGTGCATACAGCGCCGCCGCTTGACACGAATATGCCTTTGTGGAAGCCACCGCGATTTCCGTTCCCGCTTTCACGGGCAGAAAAGCGTCGGCGTTTTTTGCAAGGGTGCTGTGTTCCGCGTTCACTACGGCAAGCGTTTTCGCGCCGTGCCGCTTCGCTTCCTGCAGGGCGGCAAGCGTGTCCGCCGTTTCGCCGCTCTGACTGATGAATACCGCCAGCGTGTTTTCGTCGATTTTCGGGCAGTAATAGCGGAATTCGCTTGCCACGTACGCCGCGCTGTCCAGATCGGCGACGCGCCCGAGCATTCCCGCGCCCGAAAGAGCGGCATGATATGCCGTGCCGCAGCCGACAAGCACCGCTTTCGTAAAGCCGCGCCCGCCGTTCGCGCCGCATAAAAGCGGATAATTTTCAAACGTGAAATTACTTTCGAAATACGCCGTTTCCGCACGCAGCGCGGGCAGCGTATCGTAAATTTCTTTCAGCATATAGTGGGGGTAACGGTTGATTTCTTCGCCCGTATACGCGGCGGAAAGCTTTTCGGCGGGCAGAAAAATTCTGCCCGTCTTATCGTAAAATTCTGCGCCGTTTTCGTCCGCCATGCCGTACACGCCGTCGGGCAAAGCGTAATATTCGCTCGCCTGCGCAGAAAAACAAATGACGTCGCTGGCAAGATACGCCCGTTTATTTCCGTTGTTTTCGGCGTATGCAAAATAAAGGGGACTTTTATTTTTCGCAAAATAAATTTTCTTTTCGCCCGCATGCAGAATCGCCATGGCAAAACTGCCTTCCAGCCTCTCGCACGTCTGCCGCAACGCCTGCAGTGGCGCCGCTCCCTGCGCGGAATAATATTCCGGAAGTTTCGCCGCCGTTTCCGTATCGGTGGCGCTGTAAAATTCGTAGCCGAGTTTTTTCAGCTCGCTTTTCAGTTCCGCGTGGTTTTCGATGATGCCGTTGTGCACCACCGCCCATTTTCCGTCCCGCGAAACGTGCGGGTGCGCGTTGATTTCGTCCGGCTTTCCGTGCGTCGCCCAGCGCGTATGCCCGATACCAAGCTTTGCGCCCGCGGTTTTTCCCGCCTGTTTCAGTGCCGCTTCCAGATTTTTCAGTTCGCCCGCCCGCTTCGTGATAACGATTTTTTCGCCGTCCGATACGGCGATTCCCGCGGAATCGTATCCGCGGTATTCCAGAAGCCGTAAGCGGTATAAAATATTCTGTTCGGGCGAATCGCCGATATATCCCGCAATGCCGCACATGTTACGCTTTCTCCCCGTTGATTTTTTCGATGGTGGCAACCAGCGTCGCCGCCACTTCGCGGTTCAGCGCTTCGTCCTTGCTTTCCACCATCACGCGGATTTTCGGCTCCGTGCCGGAAGCGCGAATCATCAGCCTGCCTTTGCCGGCAAGCGCCGCGTTGTATTTCGCCACCTGCTTCGAAAGTTCTTCGCTGTTGATTACGCGGAATTTATCTTCCACGGGCACGTTTTTGTTTTCCTGCGGGTACAGGGGGATTTTCACGCCTTCGGCAAGCGTTTTGTTTTCGGAAATCAGCATGTTCGTCAGCGCGATCGCCGTTAAAATTCCGTCGCCCGTGGTGGCGTAATCTTTCAGTATGATGTGCCCGCTCTGTTCTCCGCCTAAGGAATATCCTTTTTCCAGCAGTCTGGCAAGCACGTATTTATCGCCGATGTCCGTACGTACCAGCGAAATGCCGTGTGCTTTTAAATCGTTCTCGATCGCCATGTTCGTATGGCTGGTGCCCACGGCGGTGCGGCAGGGGAGTTTGCCCTGCGCGTCGAAGTATTTCGCCAGCGCGCATAAAATCATATCCCCGTCAATCACGTCGCCGTGTTCGTCCACGGCAATCAGGCGGTCGGCGTCGCCGTCGAAGGCAAATCCCATATCCGCCTTATAACGCAATACTTTGCGCGCAAGATTGTGCGGGTACACGGCGCCGCAGTTGCGGTTGATGGATAAACCGTCGTCCACGCAGTTAGCCGCAATCACGCTTGCGCCCGCGCGGCGGAAAACGTCCGGCGCAATTCTGTGCGCCGCCCCGAACGCTCCGTCCAGCACGATGGTTTTGCCCGCAAAGCTGTGTTCGACGGCATTCAGCAAAAATTCGCGGTAGCGTTTGATTAAATGCAAATCCTGCTCGTAACTGCCGATGTCCGGAAAATCGTTCGTTTTCTCGTGAATAAAGCAGCGCTCGATGCGTTCTTCTTCCTTGTCGCCCAGTTTATACCCCTCGGAATTGAAAACTTTAATGCCGTTGTATTCTCCGCTGTTGTGCGAAGCGGAAATCACCACGCCGTAATCCGCGCCGATCAGCTTTGTAAGATACGCGATGCCCGCCGTAGGCACCACGCCCGCGTCAATTACCCGCGCGCCGCCGCTCATGGCGCCGCTCGCCAAGCCCGAAGTTAAATACGTGCGCGAAATCCGCGTGTCTCCGCCGATTAAAATCACAGGTTTTTCTTTGAGTATCGAAAGCGCGTTGCCCACCTTGTACGCCACTTCCGGCGTCAGATCCTCGTTTACCTTTCCTCTCAGTCCGTCCGTCCCGAAAAACAATCCCATATTCTTTTCGCTCCTCGTTTTTGTTTGGTTTACATATAGCCTGTTTACATGTTTTTATATTTTAGGGCATTTTTTTGCGTTTGTCAAATCATTTTATGCCGTATTTTATGCAAAACGTGCCATATTTTGCCCGTTTTTACTTATTTTTATGCGTTTTTTCGTCTTTCACGTTTTTGTTTTTACGGGGTAAAACGCAGGCTTTATATAGTCTTTCGGGCAAATCTCCCCCGCAAAACGCAATCGTGAACGGCTTTCGGGGGCAAAAAAGAGGGGAAGAAAAAATTTTTTTCGGCTGCTTTCGACGCGGCTGTTCTGCGACGGATTCTGTCGGAAAAAGCGAAAAGGGGAGTAAAAGAAAAACGAACCCTGTTTGAAACAGAGTTCGTTTTTCTTGGTTTTTCAGCTAATGAATTAGTTGAAGAGCTCTTTGTAAGCTTTGCCGAATTTCAGAACGGGTTTCTTGGAAGCCGCAATTTCAACGGATTCTTTCGTCTGCGGGTTGATGCCCGTTTTCGCGGGTACGTCTTTGATTTCAAACGTACCGAAACCAACGAGCTGAACCTTTTCGCCGTTCTTCAGAGCTTCCGTGATCGTATCGATCAAAGCGTCGTACGCGATCTGCGCGTCCTTGCTCGTGAAGCCTGCCTTCGTAGCTACTGCTTTAATGAGTTCGCCTTTGTTCATAAGATAAAGTCCCCTTTAGGAATTTTTATTCCCGTTCGTTCGGGCGCCGCAACGGTATTTCGCAACGCTTTCCCCAACAGGTATTTCGATAATAACATATTTTATAGCGTTTGTCAAGCGTTGAATGCAAAAAAGTCTTGTAAAATGCGGAGAAAATCAAAAAAATTTCTGATTTTTCACATTGAAAAACGGCAGAAGCGTCCCGCATTTCTCTCTTTCCCCATAGGGGAAAAACCGCATTTCATTTCACGTTTGTTTGCCGCGGCAATGTAAAAGTCTTTTAAAACGTCCGATCGGAAACCTGTTTTGACGTTCGGCGTCGTTCAATCCGGCGCTTTGCCGCTCAGTGCGAGTCCGAATAGAATCCGTACCCCAGCACCTGCGATACCTTCGACATCACCACAAACGAATCTGGGTCGGCGGTTTTTACCAGCCGTTTGAACGCGTTCACCTGCCGCCGCGAAACCACGCAGATTAACAGCGAGTGTTCCGCCTGCGTGTACATGCCTTTCACGGTAATCGAAGTAACGCCGCGTTCCAGCCGCGAAAACAGCAGTGCCGCCACCTCTTCCGGCTTATCCGTAACCACGCGGAATTCTATCGCGGATTGCATCCCGTTCACGATGGTATCGTATACCTTGCTCTCCACGTACTGCTCGCATACCGCCATCACCAGAGGCAAAATTTTCCCGCCCGCCGTGTCCGCGAGGTCTTTATACACAAAATACGAGGAAGCGATTACAACGCAGTTCAGCACAAACAAAACCCACGCGATAGAGTTCGCCGAAATCTTTTTCTGTACGATCACCGCCACGATGTCCATGCCGCCGGAAGAGCCGCCTGTTTTCAACGCGAGAAAAATGCCGGTTCCCATCAGAATCCCCGCGAAAATCGCGGCGAAAATCCGTTCTTCGAAAATCAGCTGCGGGAAATTTGCTTTTTCCATCATGTACAGCCAAAGCGTCTGCGTGCCCACGTTTCCCAGCGTTAAAAAGGCAAACCGCTTGTTCACTACGAAAAACGAAATGATAATGAGAGGCGCGTTGATGCAAAACACCGTCTTGCTCAGCGATATACCGAACGCCTTGTTTAAAATGACGGCAATGCCCGTGGCACCGCCCGTGGCGAAGTGGTTGGGCGTCAGCAGGCATTGCGCCGCAAACGCGATTAAAAAAGAGGACGCCAGCATCGCGACAATCGTCTTAAACCAAAACGCCGCGCCCGTCGTGTTCGCGGGCGCGTCTTTGGGACGATGTTTTGTCGTCTGATATACGTTTTCGATGCCGTCGGCTTCGGTTTTGTTTTTTTCGGAATTTTTCATAATACTTCTTCGGTAAATTGTAACGATCCGCTGTCCGCGCGGCGCTCGGCCAAAGGCGCGGCACGGTTCGCATGGCGCAAAAAGGGGATTTATTCCGCCGTAACGTTCACTTTTACGCTCACGTTCACGTTTTCCATCAGCCGGATTTCCGCCGTATACGTGCCCACGGCTTTCACCGCGTCCAGCCGGATGCACTTCTTGTCGATGTCGAATCCTTTTCCGGCAAGCGCCGCGGCAACCTGCGCGCCCGTAACGCTTCCGAACGTTTTTCCGTTGGCGCCCACCTTAATGGGAACGGTAACTTCCGTGCCTTTCATTTTCGCGGCAAGTTCTTTCATCGCCTTTACTTCTTCCGCCTTGTGGTAGGCGTCGGCGGCTTTTTTCTGGTTTGTTTCGTTAATGCCTGTGGAAGTCGCTTCCGTCGCCAGTCCTTTTTTAATCAGAAAATTGCGCGCGTAGCCGTCGGAAACTTCCGCCACGTCGCCTTTTTTGCCTGTTCCTTTCACGTCTTTCGTTAAAATCACTTTCATAGCTTGGCACCTCGTAATTATTTAAAAAAATTTTTGTCAAACGTAGATATTATTTTTTTCTTCGCGCATACTGTTCTTGTCAAGGAGGTAAGACAAATGGAAGAAAAAAACGTAAACACCTGTATCGGTTGCGGCGTTACCGAATGTAAGTACAACCATACGGGAGATTATTGCACTCTGCCCGAAATCCACGTGGGCAACACCTGTTCCTGCGAAGAGGACAGCTGTACCTGCTGCGATTCGTTCAGCAGAAAATAAGCCGGTTTTTACGGCTTATCCGTAAGGGGTTTCTCTCTCCGCGACGCGGAGAGGGGAATTTTTTATATTTTCCGTTTCAGTTCTTTAATCGCGTTGTTTAAAAAATATTCCGCGGTAGTGCCTTTCCGGATGAGTTGCGCCGCTTCGTCAAACGAGCACCATCTCACTTCCGAAATTTCTTCGGCGTTCACTTTCAGCGGCATATCTTCCACCACAACGATGAAATTCAACATCAGAACGTCGCGCTGAGAATGGTAGCGCGAGGACATATACTTGCTTTTCACCACGTTCACGCCAAGCTCTTCCTTAATTTCTCTGGGTACGGTTTTCTCGGCGTTTTCGCCTTTTTTCACATACCCCGCAAACAAAATGAAGTCGTCGTCCTCCACGTGTTTGGCAAGCAGTATTTTATTCTGTTCGCGGTTGGTTACCACCATCGATACCGCTACGGCGAACTGCGGAAACACATATTTTTCGCAGGTATCGCAATAGGGGATCAGCCCTTCGTTTTCGCAAAAACGAAGCGTCAGTTTCTGTCCGCAATTTCTGCAATACATTTCTATCTCCTCCTTTTATTCGTATCGCTGTTTTCCGCAGCCGCGTTCCGCACGGCATACGGATTTGCAATCTTATAAACTCTTTTTTACTATCATAAACCTTTTTTAAAAATTTGTCAACTTTCTGCGCGTAAAAATTCTGTAAAAAGCTTGTGATCCGACCGTCCGCCTTGCGATTTTTTTTGCGAAAAAGAAAGAAAAACGGCATATTTCTGTATGAGGGAAGCATATTTTAATAAACGCGGGCGCAACGATAGCCGCGTATCGCAAGAAAAATTTACCGAAAATTCACGGGAATCGCCGCCCCGCACTTGACAAGCGCGAAAAAAAAGGTTATAATGTATCACGGCTGAAAAGGCTTGAATCGGCGCGGCGTTTTTGCTTATGCTTATATAATGTATATAACGCGGGCAAAAAACAGAACGCGGCGCAAGGAGAAATTACATATGCTTACATCCATTTGCGGCATCAACTGGGGCGACGAAGGCAAGGGCAGAATGGTGGATCTTCTTTCCGAAGATTACAACATCGTCTGCCGTTATCAGGGCGGCAACAATGCGGGACACACGGTGGTGAACGACCTCGGCAAATTCGCGTTGAATCTGCTTCCCTCCGGCATTTTAAGAAAGAAGGTGGTCAACGTGCTCGGCAACGGCATGGTAATCGATCTGAAACACCTTTGCGGCGAAATGGATAAACTGCGTTCGGCGGGCGTGGAAATCACCCCCGAAAATCTTAAAATTTCCGATCGCGCGGTAATTACGATGCCCTACAACGTATTGCAGGATTGTCTGGAAGAAGATCGCCTCGCGGGCAAGAAATTCGGTTCCACCCGCCGCGGCATCGCGCCCGTGTACGCCGATAAATATTATAAAAAGGCGTTCAGAATGGGCGAACTGCTCGATAAAGAACACCTGTACGCAAGAGTGGCGGACATCGTGGATTGGAAGAACCTCACCGTTGTGGGCGGCTATCACGCCGAACCCGTGAAAACGGAAGATATCATTGAATATTTCGAAACGTACGGCACGCCGCTGCTGCCTTATATCTGCGACGTCGGCTCGTATCTCAACGACGCGGCGAAAAAGGGCAAAAACATCATGTTCGAAGCGCAGCTCGGCGCGCTGAGAGATATCGATTTCGGTATCTATCCCTACACTTCCTCGTCGTCCACCATTGCAGCGTACGCACCCATCGGCGCGGGCGTGCCCAATCTGAAGCTGGATAACTCCATCGGCATCATGAAGGCATATTCCACTTGCGTGGGCGAAGGTCCGTTCGTAGCGGAATACTTCGGCGAAAAGGGCGAGCGCCTGCGTAAACTGGGCGCGGAATACGGTGCGGCTACGGGGCGTCCCCGCAGAGTCGGTCCGTTCGACGTAGTGGCTTCCCGCTACGGCATCCGTTGTCAGGGCGCGGACGAAATCGCGCTCACGAAGCTCGACGTGCTTTCCGATTACGACGAAATCGAAGTCTGCACGGCGTACACGCTCAACTGCAAAAAAATCGATACTTTCCCCACCACGGCGCTGCTCAACGAATGCAAGCCCGTGCTCGAAACGGTAAAAGGCTGGCACACCGATATTTCCAAGTGCCGCAAGAAGAAGGATCTTCCCAAAGAGGCGCTCGATTATATCAAGTATCTCGAAAACGCGTGCGAATGCAAAATCAAGTACGTGTCCGTAGGTCCCGAAAGAGAAGCTTACGTAAAACTGTAATAGCGGGCGCGTCTGCGCTTTCGTAAAATTTACCTCCGATAAAACGTTGAAAAGCGAAGAAAACAACGGTTACCGGAGGTGATTTTTTTGAAACGGAAATTTTATAAAATGCACGCGCTCGGCAACGATTATCTCTATTTCGATTGTTTTACGGCGCCGCTTGAAAACCCCGCCGCGCTTGCCGCACGTCTTTCCGATCGGCGCAAATCCGTCGGCGGCGACGGTATCGTTCTGCTGGAAAAAAGCGACGTCGCGCATGCGAAAATGCGTATTTTCAACGCGGACGGCAGCGAGGCGGAAACGTGCGGCAACGGGCTTCGGTGCGCCGCGAAATTTCTGCGCGACGTCAGGGGCGTTAAGGATACGCCGCTGAAAATAGAAACGCTTGCCGGCGTAAAAACGCTCACGCCCGCGCTCAACGCTTGGGGCGAAACGGAAAGCGTCTGCGCCGAGATGGGCAGGGCGGAATTCGCGGCGGAAAAAATCCCCGTGCTGCTTTCACCCGATGCCCGCGGCGAAGTCGTCGCGCGGCAGGTGCGCCTGCGCGGAATCACGTTTGAAATCACCTGCGTGTCTTACGGCAATCCGCACTGCGTAACGTTTTCTCCGCAGGCGGCGGAAAATTTCGGCTTGCTGGGCGAGGCGGCGGAAAACGCGCCGTTCTTTCCCCGGCGCGCCAATGCGGAATTCGTAACCCTCGTCGGCGCCGCCGATTTTTTCGTGCGCGTGTTCGAGCGGGGCAGCGGCGAAACGTTTGCCTGCGGATCGGGCGCGTGCGCGGTTGCCGCGGCGGCGGTGAAAAACGGGTACGCGCGCGAAAACGAGAATATCCGGATACGCATGCGCGGCGGAAATTTAACGGTAAAAATCACGCGGGAGAATACGTATTTAACGGGCGAGGCGGTTTTGTCTTTCGTCGGCGAAACGGAAATTTAAGCAAAAAAAGCACGAAAGAGGAAAAATATCATTCTTCGGAGCAGAATCGTTGTTTACGCCGAATAAAAATTTCAACAAATTGTCGACAAATTATCTGTTTGCGGAAAACGCAAGAAAAATCGCGGAATTCGAAACGCGCACGGGCAAAACGGCGCTCAGACTGGGTATAGGCGACGTAACCCGTCCGCTGGTGCCCGCCGTCGTCGCGGCGATGAAGCGGGCGGCGGAAGAGATGGGCAACGCGGCAACGTTCCGCGGCTACGGCAGCGAACAGGGCTACGGATTTCTGCGGGAAGCCGTCGCGCGGCGCTATGCAGAACGCGGCGTGCGCGTGCTTGCGGACGATATTTTTATTTCGGACGGCGCGAAAACCGATCTCGGCGCGCTTACGGAACTGTGCGAAAAAAGCGGCGTCGTTCTGTTAAGCGATCCGTGCTATCCCGCGTATGCCGACGCAACCGTCATCGGCGGGCGCCGAATCGTTTATATGCGCGCGGACGAATATAACGGCTTTCTGCCGCTGCCCGATCAGAATCTCGATGCGGACGTGATATACCTCTGTTCGCCGTCTAATCCGTCGGGTGCGGCGTATACGGAAAAACAGCTGGAAAAATGGGTGAATTACGCCCTGAGAAAGCGCGCTATCATCGTGTTCGACGCGGCGTATGAATGTTTCGTGCCGTTCGCGTTCGGAAAAGACGCGGCGGCGGGCGAAAAAATTCCGCGCAGCGTTTACGAAATCGCGGGGGCGGAACAGTGCGCGATAGAGGTGTGTTCGTTTTCGAAATTTGCGGGTTTCACGGGGGTGCGCTGCGGTTACACGGTGATACCCGCCACGCTGATGCGGCGGGGCGTTTCGTTAAAAGCGCTTTGGCGGCGCAGGCAGGGCGCGAAATTCAACGGCGTAAGTTACATAACGCAGCGTGCGGCGGAAGCGGCGCTTTCAAAAGAAGGCATGGCGCAGAACCTTGTAAACGTGCGGTATTATATGCAAAACGCGGCGGCGCTGCGGGCGGGGCTGGAAAAATCCGGCGCGGTGTGCTTCGGCGGTTTCGCGCCGTACGTGTGGGCGCGCGCGCCGGAAAAATCCGGCGGAGAAAAGTGGTGCGAATCGCTTCTGAACGAGGCGCGCGTTGCCGCCACGCCGGGCGGCGGCTTCGGGAAAAACGGAAAAAAATACGTGCGATTCAGCGCGTTCTGCCCGCGGGAAACTATCGTAAACGCGTTGGAAAATATCGCAAAAACGATGTAAAGACATCGCAAAAACGTATAAAAAAACGGATTTTTGCAAAAAAACAGCTGTTTTTTCTATTTACATTTCCGAAAAAATGCGATATAATAAAAAACGTCTAAGACAAAAATCCGGAGGAAATACGATGTTCGAAAAATTGAAAAAACGTCAGGAGGAATTTTTAAAACTCGGCGTTCCCGGCAACGATTTAAGCGTTTATTATAACGGCGAAGAGGTATACCGCCACCATGCGGGCGTTTCCGATAAAGAAAGCGGAACGCCGATGACGGGGAAAGAACGGTACAATATGTATTCCTGCTCGAAATTGGTTACGTGTGCGGCGGCGATGCAGCTGATCGAAAAAGGTAAGCTTGCCCTGAACACAAAACTTGCGGACGTTTTTCCGGAATTCGGGCATATGGGCGTATGGCAAAAAAAAGGCGACGAAATCGTGGTTGGCGAGGCGAAAAAGCCGATTACCGTAGAACAGCTGTTTACGATGACGGCGGGCTTTTCGTATAATCTGAATTGCGCGCCGCTGGAACGGGCGAAAAAAGAAACGGGCGGGCTTTGCCCCACGGTGCAAACGATAAAATATCTTGCGCAGGAGCCGCTTTTGTTCGAACCCGGCGAGCGCTGGGAATACAGCCTTTGCCACGACGTGCTTGCCGCCGTGGCGGAAGAAGTCTCGGGCGAACGCTTTTCCGCGTATGTGCGGCGGCATATTTTCGAACCGCTCGGCATGGAAAATTCCTCGTTCTGCGTGAACGACGCGCGGGAAATCGAAAAGAAATGCGCGCAATATATCGGCGACGACAAAACGACGGCGATAAAAAATTGCGGTAAAGAAATCATGTGGTACAAGCTTGGCAGCGAATACGAAAGCGGCGGAGCGGGACTGATTTCTTCCGCGGACGATTATATGAAGTTTATGGAAGCGCTGCGCACGGGCGATAAAATTTTAAAGAAAGAAACGGTGGCGGCAATGGCAACCGACCGCCTCACGCCCGCGCAGGACCGTTCGTTCTGGATGGGGCAGCACAACGGCTACGGGTACGGGCTGGGGATGCGTTGTAAAAAATCGAAGAGTCTTTGCGAAAAAGCCTCGGAAAAAGAACGCACGCTTGCCGCAGTAACGGAAACTTCGGCGGCAACGGAAACCGGGGCGGCGCCGACCGATTTCGGCTGGGGCGGCGCGGCGGGTTCGTATGCGGCGGCGGATGCGGAAAAGAAAATTGCTTTCGTATACACGCAGCACGTGATTGCGTCTTTGGCGCAGCCGCTGCGCGCGGGCTTGTACAAAATCGCCGAGGAGGAGATTTTTTCCCGTTAAACAGGACGCGCCTTTATAACTTGCCGACCACTGTTCCGCCGTTTCTGTCCGGCGACTGAAACCGAAGAGGAATACAACGAAAAGAAAACGGAGTTAAAAATATATAGCCTTAGACGATAGATAAATCAATCGAACGGACGAAAAGCGAACAATACGTACAAAAACTAAAAATGGCGGGATTTAAACTGTACCCTATAGAAGGGGTGAAAATCGGCGTGAGTAAAGAGAAAAACGATAACGTTATAATGAATGACAAAAATGGGGAGAACGAAAAAAACATAAAGGAAACAGAGCTGAAAACCCTGCAACCGACGGAGAAAAAAAAGAAAATGAATAAAAGTGTTTATGACGAAAAATTACCGATAATTATACAGAGCAAAAAATGCGGGTATGACCTGTTCAAAGATAAAAGATGTGATACGAACGCTTCGATTACCAGATCGCGAAAAATAGGGTATATTTTTACAGATTCACAGAAAAGAAATCTTGGCATAGTGTATTGTTCCGATGATGAACGTAAGATTTATTACGGGATGGCGGAAATTTTATTTTTTAAAAGATTCAAAGAAGAATTCGGTACGTGGAGAATCATAAAAATCAACGGGGAATATCTTCCTTTTGATAAATTAGAAAAAATACTTTCGTTGCAGGATGCCTTTTCTTGTACAACCGACAGCAGAAGAAGATAAGAAACATAAATACAAAAAAAATCGGCGTTGACTTTGATAAGTCAACGCCGAAATTCTTTTACTTTGCTAATCGCAAATTATTCTTTTGCGGCAAGCTTCTTGTAGCCTTCGAGACGCTCTTTCGAAGCCTGCTCTTCCTGCTTGTAGAGTTTTTCCGCAAGTTCCGGTTCCGTCTTTTTAAGCGACGCGAAACGCACTTCGCCTTGCAGGAACGCCTGATAATCGCCCGTGGGATCTTTCGAATCCAGCGTGAACGGATTCTTGCCTTCCGCTTCCAGCGTAGGATTGTAGCGATACAACTGCCAGTAGCCGCAATCCACGGCGTTCTTTTCTTCGCTCTGCGATTTCGTCATGTTGATGCCGTGGTTGATGCAAGGCGCATAGCAGATGATGAGGGAAGGTCCGTGGTAAGCTTCGGCTTCTTTCAAAGCTTTTACAAACTGCGCTTTATCCGAGCCCATCGCGCACTGCGCCACGTATACGTAGCCGTACGTGCTGGCAATCATGCCGAGGTCCTTCTTCTTCACTCTCTTGCCGCCGGCAGCGAATTTCGCAACCGCCGCGATAGGAGTGGACTTCGAAGCCTGTCCGCCGGTGTTGGAATAAACTTCGGTATCCAGCACAAGCACGTTTACGTCCTCGCCCGAAGCAAGCACGTGATCGAGTCCGCCGTAGCCGATGTCGTACGCCCAGCCGTCGCCGCCGATAATCCAGAAGGATTTCTTCACAAGGCAATCTTTCGCCTTTAAGATGTCGTTTACAAGTTCAAGCTCTTCGCCCTCGCAATCGTCCTTGCACTTTTCGAGGTCGGCTACAAGCGCCGCGGCGGTTTTCTTGCTGCCTTCCGCGTCGTCCATGTTTTCCGTCCAGTCGGTAAGAATCTTCTTGCATTCGGGGTACTCGTTCCAAAGTTCCGCAAGCGCGGCAACCTTATCTTTCAAAGCTTCTCTTCTCGCCTTGTACGCAAGGTTCATGCCGAAGCCGAATTCCGCGTTGTCTTCGAAGAGGGAGTTCGCCCATGCGGGACCGTGTCCCTGTTTGTTGGTGGTGTAAGGGCAGGTAGGGGAGGAGCCGCCGTAAATCGAAGAGCAGCCCGTAGCGTTGGCAACGATCATTCTGTCGCCGAACAGCTGCGTAAGCACCTTCACGTAAGGCGTTTCGCCGCAACCCGCGCATGCGCCGGAGAATTCGAACAGAGGCTGCGAGAACTGCGATTTCTTCACGTCCGCCATCTTTTCGATAACGGCGGGATCAACGTCGGGCAGAGTCTGCGCATAATTCCAGTTTGCCGCCTGTTTTTCGGCAACCGTTTCAAGCGCAACCATATTGATGGCGTTGTTTTCCGCTTTCGCCGCTTTTTCGCCGTTCTTCACCGCGTCGGCAAGAGCTTTCTGGTTTACGGGGCAGATATCCGCGCACACGCCGCAGCCCATGCAATCCAGCGGGGAAACCTGCATACGGAAGCCGTAGCCTTTCGCCTGCATTGCGGGCTTCGTAACGAAGTCGGCGGGTTTGTTCGCGCCGTCCGCCACAAGGTAGGGGCGAAGGGTTGCGTGAGGGCACACGAACGCGCACTGGTTACACTGAATGCACTTATCCACGTTCCATTCGGGCACTTTTACGGCAACGCCGCGTTTTTCGAATTTCGTAGTTCCCGTAGGCACCGAGCCGTCCGCATTGAACGCCGAAGAAGGAAGTTTGTCGCCTTCGAGCGCGAGAATGGGGGCAACCACGTTGCGGAAATATTCGTTATCCGCAAGTTTCACCATTTCCGCGCCTTCTGTTGTGGTGGCCCACGAAGCGGGGATTTCGATTTTCACAAGGTTGGCTTTCGCGGAATCGATGGCGTTGTAGTTCATCTGAACGATCGCGTCGCCCTTGCGGGAGAACGATTTGTACGCCATGTACTTCATCAGCGCAACGGCGGTGTTCTTGTCGTCGGGGTTCTCGCTTTCGTAAGGCATGATCTGCTTGTTGATGCAGAAGAACGCGGACTGCAGAATCGTGGACGTTTTGCCGCGGAGACCGAGCTGACCGGCGATTTTGATGGCGTCGATCACATACAGATTCGCGTGCTTTTTCGCCAGCGCGTTTTTCATCTTGGCGGGCAGTTCTTTTTCAAGCAGTTCGAGGGTTGTCCACTCGCTGTTCAGAAGGAAAGAGCCGCCGTCTTTCAGGTCGCTTACCATATCGTAACGGGTAACGTACGAAGGGTTGTGGCACGCGATGAAGTCCGCCGCGTCGATTAAGTATTCGGACTGAATGGGTTTATCGCCGAAACGCAGGTGCGATACGGTGATGCCGCCCGACTTCTTCGAATCGTAGAAGAAGTACGCCTGCACGTATTTATCGGTGTGGTCGCCGATGATTTTAACGGTATTCTTGTTGGAACCCACGGTACCGTCGGAACCGAGCCCGTAGAATTTGCAGGAAGTGGAGCCGGCGGGAGCCGCGTCGAACTTCTCGGAGAAATCCAGCGAGGAGTTGGTAACGTCCTCGTAAATACCTACGGTGAAGTGGTTTTTCGGTTCTTTTCGTTCAAGGTTCTTATATACGGAAAGCACCATGGTGGGCGTGAATTCTTTGGAGCCCAAGCCGTATCTGCCGCCGTATACCTTTACGCCGCCTCTGCCTTTTTCGGCAAGCGCCGCGCATACGTCGAGATACAGAGGTTCGCCGAGGGAGCCGGGTTCTTTGGTTCTGTCAAGCACGGCGAGTTTTTTGCAGGAAGCGGGAATCGCGTCTACGAACGCCGTGGCGTCGAACGGGCGATACAGGCGGACTTTCAAAAGACCGTACTTCTTGCCCTTGGCGTTGAGCGCGTTGATCGATTCTTCGATGGTTTCGGCGCCGCTGCCCATAACTACGATAACTTCTTCCGCGTCTTTCGCGCCCACGTAATCGAAGAGGTGATACTCTCTGCCCGTGTATTCGGAAACGACTTTCATCATTTCGGCTACGATACCGGGAACGGCCGCGTAATGCGCGTTTGCGGTTTCTCTGTTCTGGAAGTAGGTATCGGAGTTCTGCGCCGTACCTTTCTGGATAGGATGTTCGGGGTTCAGGGCGCGGGCTTTGAAGTCGTCCACGTATTTCTGCATGCCCAGCTTATCGAAAATCGCTTTGATTTCGGCGTAGTTGTTCGTTTCGTCGAATCCTTCGATTTTGGAATATTCGTGCGAAGTGCGGAAGCCGTCGAAGAAGTGCAGGAAAGGCACGGAGGACTTCAGCGTGGAAAGGTGCGCCACAAGCGCAAGATCCATAACTTCCTGTACGGAAGAAGAAGCCAGCATCGCAAAGCCCGTCTGGCGGCAAGCCATTACGTCGGAATGGTCGCCGAAGATGTTCAGCGAGTGCGCCGCAAGCGCACGGGCGGATACGTGCATTACCATGGGCAGAAGTTCGCCGGAAATCTTGTACATGTTGGGAATCATTAAAAGCAAGCCCTGCGAAGCCGTGTACGTGGTGGTAAGAGCGCCGGCGGAAAGGGATCCGTGAACCGCGCCCGCAGCGCCGCCCTCCGATTCCATTTCGGCGATTTTAAGCTTCTGTCCCCACATATTCGTGCGTTTTGCCGTAGCCCATTCGTCGGCGGATTCAGCCATAGGCGAAGAGGGCGTAATCGGGTAGATGGCGGCAACTTCGGAGAACGCGTACGCAACGTGCGACGCGGCGGTATTGCCGTCGATGGTCATTTTTTTCATCGAAAAAAGCCTCCGTTAATATATTTTTTGTCTTGTTGTGCGTCGGGCGCGGCAACCGCGCGTTTTCGCCGCAAAATTGTTTGCAGGCAAAGAAAAACGGGCAGCCGCAGCCACGCGTATATATTATAACTTTTATTTTATTTTAAGTCAATAGCAAAACGCGGAAAAACGCAAAAATTTTTTGTGCAATTTTAATGTTTTTGAGAAAAATCGAAAATTTCACTGGTTTTTCATAGACTTTTTATTGTGTTTTTTATGAAAATCATTGTATTTTTCGTAATTATTTGTTATAATATTCCGTAATTGATACGAGAATCGATACGAGCGGCGGAACATCGGCGGTATAAGCGTTCCGGCTTTTCGCGCCGCGGATAAAGAAAAGGACGTAAAAAATTGAGCGGAAGAAATGGCACAACCGAATACGTCGGCGCGGCGGAAAGCGGCGCGGGCGAAGCGCTTTTCGCACAAGAGAATCGCAGAACGCCCGCGGTAAAACTGCAAAACGTTTCTTTCGCGTACGGCGACGGCGAAATAAACGCGCTGGAAAACGTATCGCTGGAAATCGGACAGGGCGAGTTCGTGGCGATTCTGGGGCATAACGGCAGCGGAAAATCTACGCTGGCGCGCCTGATCAACGGTTTGCTGACGCCGTCCGCGGGGAAAATTTTCGTGCTCGGCATGGATTCCGCCGACAGGAAAAATCTGTTCGAAATCAGAAAAAACGCGGGCGTGGTGTTTCAGAACCCCGATAACCAGACGGTGGCGAGCGTGGTGGAGGACGACGTTGCGTTCGGCCCCGAAAACACGGGCGTGCCGCGGGAAGAAATCGGGCGGCGAATCGATTTCGCGCTGCGCGCGGTGGGAATGGAAGAATTCCGCCATGCGGAAGCAACGAAGCTTTCGGGCGGGCAGAAACAGCGCGTAGCCATAGCCGGCGTTCTTGCGTTGCAGCCGCGGATTATTATTCTGGACGAATCCACGGCGATGCTCGATCCTCGCGGGCGGCGCGAGATAACGTCGGTGGTGCAGAAACTCAATAAAGAAAATAAAATCACGGTGATTGACATAACGCACTTTCCGGAAGAAGCCATGCTTGCCGACCGCGCGATTGTGTTGCATCGCGGAAGAGTGGTGTTGCAGGGCAAGCCCGAAGAAGTGCTGAAAAGCGAAGAAGAATTGCTTTCTTACAATCTCGCGCTGCCGAAAAGCGTTAAAATATGCAGAGATCTGCGCGCGCGGGGGCTGGACGTGTCCGATTCGCTTTCGCCCGAAGAAATCGCGAAGGAAATCGCTTCGCAGATTGCAAAAAACGGCGGAACAGCGTACGGCGGCGCGGAACATGCGGCGAACGAAACGGAAAGCAAAGCGGCGGGCGGCGCGGGAAAAAACGCGGATGCGGAAAGCAGAAACATCGTCGATTGCAGAAATTTGTATTTTTCGTACGACGGCGCGGAAGAACACGCGCTGAACGGCGTTTCGTTACAGATCCGCGAGGGAGAATTTTTCGGGATCATCGGGCATACGGGCAGCGGAAAATCCACGTTCGTACGGCATCTGAACGCGCTGGAAAAACTGCCCACGGCGCAGAAAAAGTACAAACCGAAGAAGAAAAAGAAAAGCGCCGCGGAGATTTCCGAAGAAAAGCGCACCGTTTTAACGGTGGACGGATTTGACCTGACGGATAAAACAACCGACTTTTTTGCACTGCGTTCCAAAGCGGGTATGGTGTTTCAGTACCCGGAATACCAGCTGTTTGCGGAAACGGTGGCTGCGGACGTGGCGTTCGGGCTGAAAAATTTTTCGAAAACGCCGCTGAGCGCCGAAGAAACCGGACGCGCCGTAAAAGAGGCGCTGGAAACGGTGGGGCTGAACTACGAAGAAGTGAAAGATAAATCGCCGTTCGAACTTTCGGGCGGGCAGAAGCGCCGCGTAGCGATTGCGGGCGTCATCGTAACGAAGCCGGAAATCCTCGTGCTGGACGAGCCCGCGGCGGGGCTGGATCCGCTGGGCAAGGAAGAAATCGCCGCGCTTTTGAAAAAAGTGCATTCCGACTGGTGCAAAACCGTGATCGTGGTATCGCACGATATGGATGAAATCGCGGAATCCTGCGATCGCGCCGCCGTGTTTTCGGACGGAAAAATCGCGTTTTGCGATACGCCGGAAAAATTGTTTACGCAGGACGCGGAAGCGTTGTTTTCGCTGGGACTCGATATTCCCGTAACGGCGAAAATTTCCCGCGCGCTGGCGGCGGAAGGCATTGTCGTCCCGTCCGATCTGACGGAAAAGGGGTTCGTGAACGCCGTGGCGGAACAATTAGCCGCGGGCAGAACGGCAAGCGGCAATACGGAGCGTACGGAAACGGAAATCGGCGCGGCGGAAGAATACGGCAATGCCGCTTCGGGCGGGAGAACTGCGGGAGGCGATAAACATGAGTAAGATCACCTTCGGCAGATACGTTCCTTCCGATTCGTTTGCGGATAAGTGCGATCCGCGCGGCAAACTGCTGCTGCTTATCGCATACATCACGGCGGTTTTTCTCGCGAAGAATTTTTACGGGCTGGCAGTCGTGGCGGCGATGTTGATTGTGTTTATGGCGGCGGCGAAAGTCTCTCCGCTGAAAGTGCTTGCGGCGGTGAAAGGCGTGCTGTTTTTACTGCTGTTTACCGTAATCATCAACTTGTTTTTCTATAAGGGAGGCGAGCCGATTTTCAGCTGGGGAATTATCAGAATCTCGAAAGAGGGGCTGTACGCCACGTTGTTTCTGGCGGCGCGGCTGGTGCTTCTCGTCTGCGGATCTACGCTGCTTACCGTAACCACTTCGCCCGTCGCGCTTACGGACGGGCTGGAAAGTCTGCTTACGCCGCTGAAATGGATTCGTTTCCCCGTACACGAACTGGCGCTCATCATGTCCATCGCGCTTCGGTTTATTCCCATTCTGTCGGACGAAACCGCGCGGATTATGTCTGCGCAGCAGGCGCGCGGCGCCGATTTCGAAACGGGCGGGCTTGTGAAACGCGTGAAAGCGCTGATTCCCGTGCTGATACCGCTTTTAATCAGCGCGTTCCGGCGGGCGGACGAACTGGGCGACGCGATGGACGCGCGCTGCTATTCGGGCAGCAAAGTACGCACGAAGTATAAAAAACTGCGGTTTACGGCGCGCGATATCGCCGTATTCGTCGCGGGGACGGCAATGGTTGCGGGCGTTGTTCTGTTGCGCGTTTATTTTCATTGGAACGTTTAGACGAGCGGGAAAGGCGCGGAAAAATTTTTAAAGGAGAAAAACGGATGCGGTACGTGGCGGAAATTGCTTACGACGGCACGAATTACGCGGGCTGGCAGCGGCAGAAAAACGCCGTAAGCGTGCAGGAATTGCTTGAAAACGCGTTTTTTGCGGCGTTTAAAACGCGCGTTGCCGTAACGGCGAGCGGAAGAACGGACGCGGGCGTGCACGCGCTTTCGCAGATCGTGCATTTCGACGCGGCGCTTACGATTCCGCCCGAAAAATTTCCGGAAGCGCTCAACAAATTTCTGCCCGACGATATATCGGTGCTGAGAAGCGGCGCCGCGCGCGAGGGGTTCGATTCCAACCGCACGGCGAAGAAAAAAACGTACCGTTATTCGCTGTACGTTTTCCCGCAGCGGCTGCCCGTAAAAGAACGGTACGCCGTTTATCTGCAAAGCGCGCCTTCCGCGGAAAAGCTGAAAGAGGCGGCGAAGCTGTGCGAGGGCGAACACGATTTCAAGGCGTTCTGCGCGGCGAATTCTTCCGTAAAAACCACGGTGCGCACGGTATATCGTATAGCCGTAGAAGAAAAAATTTCAATCGTCGGCGCCGCGGGAGATACGCTGCGGGAGATAGATATTTACGTAACGGGCAACGGTTTTTTGTATAATATGGTGCGTACGATGACGGGCGAGATTTTAGCGCTTGCGGAAGAAAAACGCACGGCGGAAAGCCTGCGGGAAGCGTTTGCGTCGGGCAAGCGCGAACTTCTCGGAAAAACGATGCCCGCCAAGGGACTGTCGCTGTTCAATGTGGATTACGGCTACGATTTATTCGCGGAAGAGAAAGCGGATAAACCGACGGAATAAGAGGCAAAATACAGGGAAAGGAAAGCTATGACTATTTATCGCATATTCGATTCGTTTATTACAATGTACACCTACACGAAAGGGTGTTACAACACGGGAAATTTCGAGGTTCTGCATAACAACGCGAAGTTATACGCCGCCGCGGTGTTGTCCGGCGTCGGCGTATGGGCGATACTGGAACTTCTGCTCGGGTTCGGTTTGTACGCCATGGCGAAAAAGCGTAATTTCGAAAAACGTTACATGGCGTTTATTCCGTTTGTGAATATGCTGTACGCCGGGCGGCTTGCGGGCGAAACGCGCCTGTTCGGGCAAAGAATGAAGCATGCGGGCGTGTTTGTGATGGCGGCGCAAATCATCGCGGTGCTTGTGGGCGGGTTTACGATATTTGCCGAAGTGACGCTCAATGCGAATTATCTGCTCAAGGCGGTTTCTTCCGCCGACGGCAGAACCCTTTCGCTGGTGTACGTAACCGAAAGCGGCGGAGCGCCTGCCAGCCGCTTTGCTATGTTTTTAATCGGGTACGTCAACGTGGCTTCCTACGTGCTTTCCATTGTGGAACTGGTGTATTCCGTCTTTCTGTTTATCACCGCTTCGGCTCTGTTCAGAACATACGCGCCCGCTTCGTATACGTGGCTTGCGTTTCTTTCGCTTTTTATTCCCGCGGCGTTCCCGATTATCGTGTTCGTACTGAGAAACAAACCGCCTGTGGATTACGCGGAATATATCAGAAAAAAACGGGAGGCGTACTATCGCCGTTACGGCGCGCCGGGCGGCTACGGCGGCTATAACAATTCTCCCTACGGCGGCGGGTACGGCGGCGGAACGTACGGTTCTGCGGGCGGCGCGGATCCCTATCGGGGCAACGGAGAAGGCAACCGTTCGGGCGGCTCTGCGGACGACGAGCCTTTTTCGGAATTCGGCGGCTCCGGGAATTCTTCGGGAAACCGTGCGGACGGAGGCGCCGGCGGCAACGACGATTCGCCTTTTTCGGATATAGACGGCTGAAACAATCTTATTTATGCCATCGTTTGCGGGGTACGGCGTTTTACGCGGTTCCCCGCAAAATTTTTTTATCGGAAAAGGCGTAAAACGCTTTACTTGCCGCCGCTCGCCGTGTTATAATAGATATAATTACAGGTTATACTTATATTTTTTGTCCGCGTGCGGGCGTTTTGCTCGTCGCCGACGGAAAAACAAAGAGGCAGACAATGTTTTCGGATAACGTTTCGGCAATCGCCACGCCGCACGGAAAAGGCGGCATCGCGATTATTCGTATCAGCGGGAAAAATCCGCTGGAAATCGCGGAAAAAATGTTCCGTCCGCGCGGAAAGGTAGCGGTGAAAGATTTCCTGCCGTACAGAATGTACCCCGGCGATATACTTTGCGACGGCTTTTCCGATTATGGGCTGTGCGTGTATTTCAAAGCTCCGTATTCCTACACGGGCGAGGACGTGGTGGAATTTCAGTGCCACGGCGGCGAGGGCGTTGCCGCGGGAATTTTAAAGCGTACGTTTGCGCTGGGCGCGGCGCCCGCGGGGCGGGGCGAATTTACGAAACGCGCGTTTTTAAACGGCAAACTCTCCTTATCTTCCGCCGAGGGCGTGGCGGATCTTATCAACGGCGAATCGGAAGCGGAAATCCGCGCGGGGTATCTTTTATATAACGAAAAACTTACGGGGCGCGTGCGCGAATTGCAGAACGTTCTGAAAAACACGCTCGCCGCCATCGGCGCCGGCGTGGATTATCCCGAAGAGGACGTGGAAGAAGAAAGCCGCGAAGAAGTGCGCGCCGCGTTGCAGAAAGCGAAGAACGGCATCGGCGTGCTGCTTGCGGGATACGGTACGGGCAGACGCGCGAAAACGGGCGTTACGGTGGCGATCTGCGGAAAGCCCAATACGGGCAAAAGCTCGATACTCAATCGTCTGCTCGGCTACGATAAAGCCATCGTTTCCGCCACGGCGGGCACCACGCGCGACGCGGTGGAGGGCGAAATCGAACTGGAAGGCGTCCGCTTCAGATTTTACGATACCGCGGGCGTGCGCGAAAGCGGCGACGAGATAGAAAACGCGGGTATCGCGCTGGCGGAAAAGCTGATAAAAAGCGCGGATCTGCGCGTGTTCGTATCGGCAAAGGGCGCGCCGTTCACGCAGGAGGACGCGCAGGCGCTGGAACTGGCAAAGTGCGGCGCGTATATAAAAGTGCTGAACAAAGCGGATCTGAAAGGCGACGAAACGGAAACGGACGCGGACGTTACCGTTTCCGCCGCGACGGGCGAAGGCTTTGCCGAACTGAAACGGCTGCTGGTATCGCGCGGGGTTGGCGAGCGCACGGAAGAAAGCGCGTTTCTGGTGGAGGAACGGCATTATCAGGCGCTGTCGCGGGCGAAAGAGGCGTTAAAATCCGCGTTGGCGGATATCGACTCCGCGCCGCTGGATTTGCTTTCCGTTACCGTGCAGGAAGCATGGGAAACGCTCGGCGAAATTACGGGCGAAACCGCTTCGGAAGAGATTATATCCGAAATTTTTTCCAAGTTCTGCGTCGGCAAATAATAAACGCGCGCGAAAAACGGCGCATACCTTTGTCGCGCTCCGTGCGGTCTTGGTCGCGTACTGTTTGTACGCTCTCTGCGCCCGTACTCGCGTTTCGCGGTCTGCTCGTTTTTGCCGTGCGTTTGCGCGGCTGATAAGCTGCGCAATACAGTGTTGTCTTTGCGTTTTTGCTCGGTCATTTACTGTTTGTAAATTCCCGTCGCAAAATTCGCAGACGCCTTGCCTTGTCTTGCTTGCTTCTGAGCCGCGCATATCGCGTAATTAAGGCGTTTTTGCGCCGCATAAGGCAATATAAAAAACACAAAAGGATAAATTATGGTTAATCTGGATTTATACCGCGTGTTCTATACGGTGGCGAAAAACGGTTCGCTTACAAAAGCCGCCGAAGAACTCTATATTTCGCAGCCCGCCGTGTCGCAATCGGTGAAGCAGCTGGAAAATCAGCTGGGCGTTACGCTTTTTAACCGCACGCACCGCGGCATGGAGCTTTCGGAAGAGGGCGGAAAACGCATCATCGGCAAGGTGGAACGCGCGCTGCGCCTTCTTGAAGAAGCGGAAAACGAAGTGGGCGGCGCCGTGGCGCGCCGCGGCGCAGAACTCTGTTTAAGCGCTTCCGACGAGGTGTTCCGCTACATTCTGGCGGATAAAATCGCGGCGTTTACCAAAAAATTCCCCGCCGTGCGATTGAAATTTCTGCGACTGAAAGACGAAAAAGCAAGGGAAATGCTGCGCGGCGGCAAGGTGGACGCGGTGTTCGGCGAACAGTCGTACGTCTGCGAGGAACACATCGCTTCGTTCCCTTCGGGCGTATCGCTTTCCAAAGTATATCTGGGCGATAAAAAGCAGGCGGAACGGCTGGAAGGCGCTTTGCAATGTATGAAAAGCTCGCGGGGCAAAAAGGCGTGCGACGCGCACGTCTGTGCGGCAAAATTGCCGCTCATCGCGCTGGAAGGCGACGACGACGGCGCGGCGATCGCGGGGGTAACGGCGGAAACGGCGAAAGAACTTGCGGCGGCGGGCGCCGGCGTGGTGCTTTTGCCGCAGATTTATGCGGAAAAAGAACTTTCGGAAGGAAAGTTATTCGTGCTTCCCGTCGCTCCGCCCGAAAATCCGGCGAAAACGCTGTACGTTTCAATCAATCCGAAATCCGAAAAAGAAAAGCTTGTTTCGGCATTTTTATCGATTGCGGGCATGAACCGTTCCTGCGGGGAATAACCGCGCCTCGTTACCGCCGCGCGGGCGCGGCGGAAAAATTTTTCAACGACTATAAGGAAAATATATGGCACAACCAAATCAAAGACTTCGTAATTTTTGTATCATAGCGCACATCGATCACGGCAAAAGCACGCTTGCCGACAGACTGATGGAGCGCACCGGGCAGGTAAGCAAGCGCGACATGGAAGATCAGCTGCTCGATTCGATGGATATCGAACGCGAACGCGGCATCACCATCAAACTTACGCCTGTGAGAATGTTTTATCAGGCGAAGGACGGCGAGGAGTACGAATTTAATTTAATCGATACGCCGGGGCACGTGGACTTCACTTACGAGGTAAGCCGTTCGCTTGCTGCGTGCGAAGGCGCGATTCTGGTTGTGGACGCCACGCAGGGCGTGGAAGCGCAGACGCTTGCCAACGTGTATCTCGCGCTGGAAAACAATCTGGAAATTCTGCCCGTCATCAACAAAATCGATTTGCCGAGCGCACGCGTGGACGAGGTGAAAAAAGAAATAGAGGACGTCATCGGGCTGGACGCTTCCTATGCGCCGTGCGTTTCGGCGAAAGAGGGCATCAACATCGACGAACTTTTAGAAGCGATTCCTAAATATTTTCCCGCGCCGCAGGGCGATACGGACGCGCCGCTGAAAGCGCTGATTTTCGATAGTTACTACGATAATTATAAAGGCGTTATTCTGTTTGTACGCATTTTCGACGGCGGCGTGCAGCCGGGCGATAAAATCAGAACGTTTTTATCGCCCAACGTGTACGACGTAACCGAAGTGGGCGCGTTCGCGCCGAACCTTCTGCCGCAAAGCAAACTTTCGGCGGGCGAAGTAGGGTATATCGCCGCCTCTATCAAATCCATTCAGGACGTAGAAGTGGGCGACACGGTTACGAACGCCGAACGCCCCGCGAAAGCGGCGCTGCCGGGCTATAAAAAAAGTCAGCCCGTGGTATTCTGCGGCATTTACCCTCTGGACGGCAGCAAATTCGGAGATCTGAAAGACGCCATCATGAAGTTGCAGCTGAACGACGCTTCGCTTATTTTCGAACCGGATACGTCGGTGGCGCTCGGCTTCGGCTTCCGTTGCGGCTTTCTGGGGCTGCTGCATATGGAAATTATTCAGGAGCGCATCGAACGGGAGTTCAACCTCGACATCATCACCACGGCGCCGTCGGTTTCGTATAAGGTGCACAAGACGGACGGAACGGAATTTTTCGTGGATAATCCCTCGCATCTGCCGCCCGTATCGGAAATAGAATATATGGAAGAGCCTATCGTAAAGGCAGATATTTACACGCCGCCCGATTATATGGGCGCGGTGATGGATTTGTGCAAAGATAAGCGCGGCGTATTCAAAAACATGTCGTACGTGGACGAACGCCGCGTGAAACTGGAATACACGCTGCCGTTGAACGAAATCGTGTACGACTTTTTCGACGGACTGAAATCCCGCACGAAGGGGTACGCAAGTTTCGATTACGAACTGGCTGGCTACGAACGTTCGAAGCTTGTGAAACTGGATATTCTGCTGAACGGCGAAGTGTGCGACGCGCTTTCTTCCATCGTGTTCGAAGAGCGCGCATACGAACGCGGCAGAACGCTTTGCGAAAATCTGAAAGACGCTATCCCGCGTCAGCTGTTCGAAGTTCCCGTGCAGGCGGCGGTGGGCGGCAAAATCATCGCCCGCGAAACGGTGAAAGCCGTGCGGAAAGACGTGCTTGCCAAGTGCTACGGCGGCGACATCACGCGCAAACGCAAGCTTCTCGAAAAACAGAAAGAGGGCAAGAAGCGTATGCGCAAGGTAGGCAGCGTGGAAGTGCCGTCGGAAGTGTTCATGGAGATACTGAAAACCAACAAAGATTAAGCAATGCTCGTGCCTGAAAAGCTTCGCATTTCTTTGTCGCGCTTGCGTTTTCGCCTTAGTCGCGTACGTTTGAGTACGCTCCGTGCGGCGAAATCCGCGCGCTTCGCGAACTGCTCGCTTTTGAGGCACGGAGAAGATTGAAGTAAAATTAAGGCTGAAATTAAAATTACAGGTGAAATTATGGCAGGAATTTATATTCATATTCCGTTTTGCAGGCAGAAATGCTCGTATTGCGATTTCGTTTCGTTTCCCGATAAAATCGGGTATGCCGAAGCGTACATGGCGTGCGTTTACAAAGAACTGAAAATGCGCGGCGAAGAACTGAAAGGCAGAACGTTCGATACGGTGTATTTCGGCGGCGGCACGCCTTCGTATATTCCGCCGAAACTTATTTTAGGCGCCATGAACCGCATCCGCGAAAGCTTTACCCTTTCCGATAACGCCGAAATCACGCTGGAACTCAACCCCGGCACCATCGGCGAAGAAAAGGTGAAAATTTACGAAAAAGCGGGCATCAACCGTTTTTCCGTCGGGTTGCAGACGGCGATCGATTCGCAGCTCGAAGATATCGGCAGAATCCACAACGTGCACGATTACGTGTATGCAACCAAACTTCTGAAAGGCAAAAATTTCAGTACCGACGTGATGCTCGGTTTAAAAAATCAGACGAAAGCCGATATTAAAAAGACAATCGAACTGGCGGCGGCTTGCGGCTCGTCGCACATTTCCATGTACGCCCTTACGGTAGAGGACGGCACGCCGATTTACACCGATTATCTGAACGGCGAACTGCCCGATTCCGACGAAGTGGCGGATATGTACGATTACGGGCGGAATCTTTTGGACGCACTCGGCTATCGCCGTTACGAAATTTCGAATTTCGCAAAACCGGGATTCGAAAGCCGCCACAACCTGAACTACTGGCGGCGCGGCGAATATATCGGCGTCGGGCTTGCCGCTTCTTCGTTTATGAACGGCAAACGTTTCACGAATACGTTCAACCTCGACGATTATATGAAATGCGTGATTTCCGGCTTCTTCCCCGCGGTAGATTGCGAGGAAGTAAGCGAAGCGGACGCGAAATTCGAAAAGGTGATGCTTGCGCTGCGTACCGCCGAGGGGCTTTCGCTTGCGGAATACGAAAAAGAATTTTCTTCGTCGTTCGAAGAAGATTTTCCCGCGGCGCTTACGAAAACGCGCAAATATCTCGATTTTTCTAAGGACGGCTCGCGCGTGAAAATCAAGGACGAATATCTGTACGTGCAGAACCGGATTCTGATGCCGTTTATGGAAGAACCGCGGCAGAGAGATTGAACTAAAGCGGAAAACAAACCGACGGGAAATAAGAATAAAAGGGGGAAAAATATGCAAAAACGCGAATTTACGCTGCAATCGAAGTACGATAATCTTGCGCTTTCCTGCGCCGAATACACGGCGGAGGGGGGTACGCAAACAAACGCGAAGGGCGTTGTGCAGATCGTGCACGGCATGTGCGAATACAAGGAACGCTACGAGGGCTTCATCGATTATCTCACGCAAAACGGCTATATCGTATTCGCGCACGATCACAGAGGGCACGGCGGCAGCGTTACGGCAAACGAAAATCTCGGCTATTTCGGCGATAAAAAGGGCGAGGCGATCGTAGACGACGCGGCGCTGGTTACAGACGAAATCAGACGGCTGTATCCCGGGCTGAGCGTTACCCTGTTCGGGCACAGCATGGGTTCGCTCGTCGTGCGCGCGTATATTCAGAAATACGAAGAAAAAATCGATAAGCTGATTGTTTGCGGTTCGCCTTCGAAAAACTCTCTCGCGGGGTTCGGGCTGATGCTGAACGGCGTGATTTCGGCGTTCCGCGGCAAAAAATACAGAAGTCGGCTGATGGCGAACGCTTCCACGGGCGGCGGCGACGATAAATTTCCCGGCGAGGGCAAAAACGCCTGGCTCACGCGCGATAAGACGGTGGTGGAAAAATACAACGCGGACGAAAGGTGCAATTTCGTTTTCTCCTGCAACGGCTTTTCCAACCTGCTGCATCTTGTGAAAAACGCGTACAAAAAAAAGAAATATCCCGCGAAACATTCCGATTTGCCGATTTTCTTTATGGCGGGGGCGGACGATCCCGTGATCGGAAGCGAAAAGAAATGGCTTGAGGCGCAGCAATTTCTGCGCGACGTCGGCTACAAAAACGTTACGGGAAAATTGTACCCGAAAATGCGGCACGAAATTTTAAATGAGCTCGGCAAAGAGGAAGTGTATGCCGACGCGCTTGCGTTTATCGAAAAATCGGCGGAAAAACAGGCATAAACGGAAAAATAACGGCAGTAATCGCGAAAAATTTTGTAAAAATTTGTCGAAATCGTTGATTTTTGGCGATTTATATAGTATAATAAACTTAGAAAATTCGTTTTTTTCGCGGCGCACGATGAAATACGCGGCAAATGAAAGGCGGAAAAACGGAAGGAGAAACAGATGTTAAATTCGTTACTTATCAGCGTCGGCGCGATCGTAGGGATCGTGGTTGTCGCACTCGTGATCATTCTTGTGATTGCGGTTGTTGTATGGTGGATCAAGACGGCGAACGCGCTTGTTCGCCTGAACAACAAAGCGGAAGAAGCATGGGCTACCATCGACGTATTTTTGAAGAAGAGATACGATCTCATTCCCAACCTGGTGGAAACCGTGAAAGGCTATGCAAAGCACGAAAGCGAAACGCTTACCAACGTTGTGGCTGCGCGTAACGCGGCGGGCGCGGCGAAAACGCCCGAAGAAAAAATGCAGGCGGCAAACGCACTCAATTCTTCGTTGAAAGTGCTGCTCAACGCGGTGCAGGAAGCATATCCCGAGCTGAAAGCGGACGCGAACTTCCGCGATTTGCAGGAACAGCTTAAGAACCTTGAAAACGAATTGGAAAGCGCGCGCAGATATTATAACGGCGTAGTAAAATCGTTCAACAACAAGATTCAGGTGTTCCCTTCCTCCATCGTTGCCAACAAGAAAGGGTACGAGAAGAAAAAGTACTTCGAGCTGGATAGCGAAGAAGAGAGAAAGAACGTTAAAGTTTCGTTCTGAAACAGGTCTGCGGGAGATTTCGGTATGAAATATACATTTTCAACGTCTTCCGTAACGAAAAAAGCGAAATTGCGGACGCGGTGGTTTGCCGCGCTCGCATTTCTGCTTTTTTTTGTTATCGCGGGCGTTTTTGCTTCGGCGTTTTCTTTCCGTTCCTCTGCCCTTAACGGCGCGAACGGCGGCGGAGTCGCGTCTGCGGAAAGCGGTATCGCGGCGCAGTCCGCTTCGTATTCGGGCGACGCGTTTACGGTGAATCGATATGAAGCCACGGTTACGATCAATGCGGACAGAACGGTGGATTTCCGCGAACGGCTTGTGGTTACGATGAATCAAAGCGTAGGCACGCAGTTTTATCGTTCGCTTCCGATCGATCAGGGCGACGCATATTTCGACGTTTCGGCAAAGCGGAGCTATACGGACGGCAGACTTTCGGAAGATAGTTTTTCCGTGATCGAAAACCCCGATAACGGCGATTACATAGATATTGTTGTTTACGGCGGCATTACGGCAAACGCGACATGGGCGTATGAATTTTCATATTCGATGCGCTCTTCGGAAGCCACTGCGAACGGACTGGGACTGGACGTTGTGGGCGGCGGCTGGACGGTGCCTTTGAACAACGTAACCGTTACGGTGAATTTCCCTGCCGCGCCTGAATCGTGCGAGGTATACAGCGACGAATACGGGGTTGCCGGAAAGCGGTTTATCGATAACGAAAGCTGGAGCGCGGATAAAAAGACGCTTACGCTTACCAGTGTAAAATTACCCGTAATTTACAACGGGTATTTCGACGACTCTTCGGCGGCTGCCGTAACGGTGGTGTTCAAGCTCCCTGCGGGCGTTATGTCGTCTTACGCGGCAATGCTTTTAAAATCGCCGAGCTTCTGGGTTGTGCTGGCTGTTTCGGCTATTGCAGCCGTAGCGTCCCTGTTTCTGAGCGGATTATTCAAAGTGCGCCACGAAATGATTACCGTAGTCAGCGTGAAGCCGCCGGAAGGGATGGATCCGTTGATGATGGGGCGGATTGTCGACGGAAAAGTAGATAACGAGGACGTTACTTCGATGATTTACTATTTCGCCGATCAGGGGTATCTCACTATAGAATTGCCGGGCGAAAAGGAAGATCCGATTCTGCACCGTACCGAAAAGCCCGTACCCGATAAAATGCCGCCCTGGCAAAAGACGCTTCTGGAAGGCTTGTTCGATAAAGACAGGCGCAAGGATACGCAGATTTCCGATTTGGAAAATAAATTTTATACTTCCGTAGATAAGGCGAAAACGCTTTTATCCACGCGGCGCGGCGCCGAATACGAGTCGAAGTCTGTCGTCGGCGCGTGCCTGATTGCTTTGCTTGCGGTGTGTTTGTACGCTTTCGTTCCGTTCTTTATCGGAAAAGCGAGAATCGGCGGCGGGTATAAATACTGGACGGGGTTAATTTCGGCGTTTCCGATTGCCGCGTGCGAATACGGATATTTCTGTGTGGAACAGTGGCGCTACAAGAAAAAGGCGGGCGTCAGACGGTGGGCGAATATCGGCATCACCGCGGTGCTTGCGCTGTTCGGCGTGTGGTATACGGCGTTGTTCGCAAGGCACATTCTTACGGTATGGGAAAAGCTGTTTATCTCCGTCGGGGCAACGGTGTGCGCGTATTTTGCGCCGAAGTGCATTTCCCGCACGGAAAAATATGTAGAAACGCTCGGAAAAATCCTCGGGTTCAAAGATTTCATTCTGTATACGGAAGAAGAAAAAATCAAATTCATGCTTCAGGAAAATCCGCAGCTTTACTACGACGTGCTGCCTTATGCGCAGGTGCTCGGCGTTACGAAAGAATGGGAAGGCAAGTTTAAATCCATCACCATCGAACCTCCGAGCTGGTGCAGAGGAGAAACTTCGTTTTCCGTATTCGATTACGTGCTGCTCAATTCCATGCTGCGCTCGTCGTTCGTATCGGCGATGTCCCGCCCGAAACCCAAAGGCGGCGGCACGTTCCTCGGCGGAGGCGGCAGCGGCGGACATTTCGGCGGCTTCTCCGGCGGAGGACACGGCGGCGGAGGCGGCGGCGTAAGATAAAAGCCGTTTTCGGTACAATAAACAGAATATAACGCCGTACGAAAGGCAACGTATGCTTTTTGTGCGGCATTTTTTATATGACATAAAACTTATCGAAAAAGCGCAATAAAAAACACCCCGAAACGGCAATGCCGAAACGGTGTGTTTTGGTGGATTCGACAGGGCTCGCGCCTGTAGCGGCGCGCCCCGCCAAACGATAATCAATCGTTTGTTTTCGCCCGAAGAAAGCGTAAGCAAAGTGTAGCGTGGCGAAAACGCTTTGCTCGCGCAAAGCGGCTCCCACCCTCTCGCCCTGCCGAAAAAGCGCAATAAAAAACACCCCGCAACGGCAATGCCGAAACGGGGTGTTTTGGTGGATTCGACAGGGCTCGAACCTGCGACCTCGTGCATGTGAAGCACGCGCTCTAACCAACTGAGCTACGAATCCGTCTTTCAAAAACGAACATTTTAAGTTTATCACTTTTTTCGCGGTGTGTCAATCTTTTTTACGGCTGTTTTTCTAAAAAAATTTTTTTGTCGGAAATTTTTGTCGTTTTTCGGCTTTCGCGCAATGATAATATTGACTTTTCGATTGTAATGTGTTAAAATAATTACAGTTACGTTCGGGAACGGAAAACACAAATGAAAAAATTATGCAAAACAAAAAAATCGGCGGTGCGGGGCGGTATTCGCGCCTGCGCGTCGGCAATCGCGCTGATTTGTCTTTGTAGTTTCGTTGCCGGTTGCGCCGTGAAAACTCTCGGTTCGGACGATTCGTTGTCCGGCGGCACCTCCTCCGGCGGAATTCCGGAAAGTACGCCTTCGGGCGGTTCCGGCTTAGAAAACGACTCCGGAAACGAAAAAACAGACGGTGAAAACGAAGTCGATTCGGGGGAAATTACCGATTCCGGCGAGAATACGGGGGCGGGCGAAACGCCGTTCGGCGGCGATGATTCAACGAATACTTCCGACAAAACAGCCGACGACGGCATAATTCCGCGCCGCGCGGCGTTTTATGCGGACGGGCAGTTGATTTATACTTCCGATATTCTCGGCGATGAAATTATCGCAAAACCCGCCGTACCGCCGCGCGCGGGCTATGAAGGAGAATGGGTGCGCATATCGGCGCAAAGCGAAACGACGCTGCGCTTCGAAGCGCGGTATACGCCGATTGTTTACGAAATCGATTACAAACTGAATCGCGGTATGGTGCCTGCGGGGCAGGAAGTTCCCGCAACGTACACGGTGGAAACGCCGTCGTTTGAATTTTTTATTCCCGCGCGCACGGGGTATCTGTTCTGCGGCTGGTTTTCCGAAGCGGAATATCTGCATCAAACAAGCGGGGTAGAGCGCGGTTCTACGGGGAATCTGCGCATTTACGCAAAGTGGTCTGCCGATCCGTCTGCGGTGAAAATCGTTGCCGTGCACGGCGGCGAACTGAACGGAACATCGCTGAAATTCACGCTATCCGCGGGGCAGAGCGAACTGTCGCTGGCGGATAAAATCGACTGCGGCGCGTTGTGCGATTTCGAACTTGCGGCAACCGGCGGCAAAACAATCCCGGCGGAAAGTCTGCAAAACGGCGTGAATACGTTTACGCTGCGGGTATTTTTAAAGGACGACGAAACCGCACAATCGGGCGAAGCCGACGGCAATGCCGCGGCGGAAACCGCGGAGGCGTTTTACACGGTAGAAGTGTACAAACAATTCAAAGTAACGGTTACGTATATGTGGAACGGTAAAGTTTTGTATACGGAAAAGGCGACGGCGGGGCGGACGTACGTAGTCTGCGATTTATCCGTTCTCGATGCGGAAGCGCTTGCGGAACTGTCGATGCAATATACGGAAGCCGAGCTGGAAAACGCGTACTGGCAGGACGAAACGGGAAATCGCGTCGGCGAAACGCTCGTGCCCGACGGCAACGTAACGTTGCGCCTTTGTATTGCGGAAACAAAATAAAAAAACGAACAGGGGTTTTTTATATGGAAATCGAAAAATTATATCCCGAATGTAAAGATAATTTGTGGGGCGGAATGAAACTTGTGGAAAAATACGGCAAGCAGACGGAAAAGCGCCCCTGCGCGGAAAGCTGGGAAATTTCGTATCATCCCAACGGAAAAACGCGGCTTGCAAACGGTAAAACGCTGGAAGAAACGGCTTCCGCCGCCGAACTCGGCGCCAACGCAACGGCGTTCGATCGATTCCCCATGCTGGTGAAATTCATCGACGCCGCGCAGGATCTTTCTGTGCAGGTGCACCCCACCGACGAATACGCGCTGCGCGATTACAACAGCTACGGAAAAACCGAAATGTGGTACATCGCGGAAGCGGAAGAGGGCGCGGGAATTTACCTCGGCTTCCGGGAATCCGTAACGAAAGAGGAGTGCGAAAAAGCGATTCAAGAAAACACGCTTTCCGATAAACTTCGTTTTTATCCCGTAAAAAAGGGCGAGCATTATTTTGTTCCGGCAGGCACCGTGCATGCCATCTGCGCGGGGTGTCTCGTGTATGAAATTCAGCAGAACTGCGATCTGACGTATCGCATTTACGATTACGGCAGACGCGATAAAAACGGCAATCTGCGCGAACTGCATATCAAAAAGGCGCTGGAAACGGCGTGTCTGGAAGCGAAAGAGAAAATCGCGTTTTCGGCGGAATGCGCCGAGGGCGAACGTATCGGCGTAAGTCGTTACTTTACGCTCACCCGCCTGAAATTAAACGGCGAAAAACGTTTGAAAACCGACGCCGCAAGTTTCCGCGCCGTTACGTGCGTAAGCGGCGAAGGCAAAATCGGCGATAAAATCATGCGCCGCGGCGATACGTTTTTCGTGCCTGCCACGTACGGCGAATTCACCGTTTCCGGCACGGCGGAGCTTCTGATTGCGGAAGTAAGAAAATATCACGCCGCGGCGTCGTATCCAAAAAATTGCGGCGAACTTTCTTTGGCGGACGACCTCGGCGCCGTGCTTTGGCGCGATACTTTTGCCGCCGGAACGCCCGGCGTGCTCACGGAAAACGAAAAGCGCGCGCTGGCAAGCGGATTCGAAAAAATGTTCCGTAAAACGGGCATTACCGCACGCGACATCACGTATATCGATTTTTGCGGCGAAAATCATGCTATCGAAGAAATTTTCGGAAATTTGCGGTAAAAACGGCGATAAAAAGTCGATTTTCCCGAAAATTCCGTCGATAAATTTGTAAAAACGCGGCGGAAACGGTTGACAGAACGTAAAAAACGGTTTATAATACAAACATAAAAAATCATAATAGAGGCGCGTCCGATATGATAAACGTCGGTGCGGATTGTTTTTTTTAAGTGAAATCACAGCGAAAAACAACGCCGACGCGGTAAAGGAGAGGACGCCGAAGAGAGAAATTTTGATTCCGGAAAATTTCTTGTCTGGGCGCAAGAGAAACACTTTTGCGACTGTCCTGTAATTGCGGCAGGCAATTTCAGGTTGAGCTATTGAATATTTAGGCGTTCGCCGTAACCAAAAAAGCGCGGAACTCACGATATTTGATAGTATCGTGAGTTTTTATTTTTCAAATAGCAAAAAATAATTTCGCAGGAGAAAAACCATAATGAAAAACATGAAAAATCTTTTAACTTCTCTTCTTGCCGCCGCCACCGTTGCGGCTTCGGCGTTTTCGCTTGCGGCCTGCTCTTCTGCGGGCGCGAAAGATTTGGATAAGGTGCAGGGAAAAGGCACTCTCGTGGTGGGCATGGAATGCGCGTACGCGCCGTACAACTGGGCGCAGACGACGGAAAACGAATACACCGTCCGCGTTTCCGACGGAATGTACGCCGACGGTTACGACGTGCAGGTGGCTAAAAAAATCGCGGAGCATCTGAACGTAACGCTGGTGATTCAGCCGCTGGAATGGGACGGGCTGATTCCTGCGCTGAATGCGAATACCATAGATCTCGTCATCGCGGGCATGAGCCCCACGGCGGAACGGAAAGAGTCGATTGATTTTTCCGATACGTATTACGACAGCAACCTCGTAATGGTCGTCCGCAAAGACGGCGCGTATACCGCCGCAACGAAAATCGCCGATTTTTTGGGCGCGAAAATCACAGGGCAGCTGAATACTTTCCATTATTCCGTCATCGATCAGATTGCCGGCGTTAAAAAACAAACGGCTCTGCCCGATTTCGCCGCGCTGACTTCCGCGCTGAGAAGTTCTTCTATCGACGGCTACGTTTGCGAAAAACCGGGCGCGATTTCCGCGGTTACGGCGTATTCCGAATTTACGTATATCGAATTTGCGGAAGGCAACGGCTTTACCTGCAACCCGGAGGACGCGTCTATCGCCGTAGGGTTAAGAAAGGGCAGCTCGCTCACCGCAACGGTCAACGAAGCGTTGGCGAAAATCACCAAAGCGGAACGGGAAGAACTGATGAGCGCCGCAATCGCCCGTCAGCCCGTTTCCAACGAATAACGACGCTTTGCCGCGTTTTCGCGGCGTTTTTGAAAAACATTTACCCGGCGGATAACAATGACGACTTTTGACTGGATTATCAGATTATTAAAAGAATACGGTTCGCTCTTTCTCAAAGGGACGGGCTATACAATGGCAATGGCGGTGGCGGGCACGCTTATCGGGCTTTTCATCGGGCTTTTCATCGGCGTATACCGCACGATTCCTTCGCCGAAAAACAAGGGGCTCCGCGTGCTGAAAAAAGCGGGCGACGCAATCGTTTCCGCGTACGTGGAACTTTTCCGCGGCACGCCCATGCTGGTGCAGGCGCTCCTTTTCTACTACGGCTTTCTTTCCAAAATGGAAATGCCGCTGGTTTCTGCGATTATCATCATTTCCATCAACACGGGCGCGTATATGGCGGAAATCGTCCGCGGCGGCATAATTTCCGTGGATAAAGGGCAGTTCGAAGGCGCTCACGCAATCGGCATGACGCACGGGCAGACGATGCTTCACGTCGTTCTGCCGCAGGCAATGCGCAACATTATGCCGTCCATCGGCAACGAGTGCGTGGTGAACATCAAAGACAGCTCGGTGCTTTCGGTCATCTCCGTAACGGAGCTGATGTTTATGTCCAAAAGCGCGGGCGGCACGTATTTTCAGTTCATCCCCGCGTACCTGATTTGCGCCGCGATTTATTTCGTGCTTACGTTCACCGTAACGCGGCTGCTGCGCCTTGTCGAACGCAAAATGGAAGGCAGCAAAAATTATACCGTGTTCGGTTCGCAGACGGATCCGGAAGCCGAAATTCACATCAAGGAGGCGTAAAGCATCATGGAAGCGTTTGAAAATACGCCCGTATTCGAAATTAAAAATTTGCAGAAATCTTTCGGCGATCACGCGGTGCTCAAAGATATTTCTTTCGGCGTAAACCGCGGCGACGTGATTTCCGTCATCGGTCCGTCCGGTTCCGGCAAAAGCACGATGCTGCGCTGTATCAATCTGCTGGAAGATCTCACCGGCGGCAGTATTCTGTATCACGGCGTCGATATCCGCGATAAAAGCGTAAAACTCACCGAATACCGCGCAAAAGTCGGCATGGTGTTTCAGTCGTTTAATCTGTTCAATAATATGACGGCGTTGCAGAACTGCGTGAAGCCGCAAACCGTCGTATTGAAACGCGGCAAGGCGGAAGCTACGAAAATCGCTCTGGAATACCTTGAAAAAGTGGGCATGGGAGCATATGTGAACGCGAAGCCCGCACAGCTTTCCGGCGGACAGAAACAACGCGTGGCGATTGCCCGTACGCTTTCCATGAACCCCGAAGCGATTTTATTCGACGAGCCGACTTCCGCGCTCGATCCCGAAATGGTGGGCGAAGTGCTGGAAGTAATGCGTTCTCTGGCAAAAACGGGGCTTACGATGATTGTGGTTACGCACGAAATGGGGTTTGCGCGCGACGTTTCCAATCGCGTGATTTTCATGGACGGCGGCGTGATTGTGGAAGAGGGCGCTCCCGCGGAGATTTTCGGCGCGCCGAAAATGCCGCGTACGAAAGATTTCCTTTCGCGAGTGCTGTAAATCGCGCGTGCCGTAAACGCGTAACGCGCCGATTTCCGCGCAAAATCGCGCAAAACAACGAGCGGGAAAAACCGATGGAAAAAGCATTTAAAACGGCATAAATAAACGAGGGAACCGCAAAACGCGGTTCCCTCGTTTCAAATCATTTTTCGTTATCCCGTTCAAAAAGGGCGCAACGCCCCGTAAGCAAGCGGAAAAATAATCAAAGCGTTTTACAGCGCGCTTTTTTCCATTTCGCTCTTTTGTTCCCGTTTCGATTCCTTGTACTCCGCAATCGCCTTGGAAAGCTGGTCCGGGCAGGAAGTATTGTTTCTGCAACGGATTCCCGCAAGCAGCTTTTCCACCTCGTCGATGTTCTTGCCTTCCACAAGCCGCGCGATGCCCTGCAGATTACCGCCGCAGCCGCCGATAAAGCGCACGTTGTGCAGCGTATTATCCGGCGTTACGTCAAACAGAATCTGTCTTGAACAGGTTCCTTTCGTAGAATATGTGTACATTGTTATCACCTCGATATGTTGTGTTTTTTCCAACGTTTAACGATGTCGCGAAAAGGGGGCGTTAATCCACCAGCGTATCGTAAATCGCGGAATACAGTTCCGAAGCTTTCAGTTCCCAGCTTTTATAAATGTTCTGCGCCGTTTTCTTGTCCGGCACCACGAATTTCAGTTCCAGCATCGGCTGCACGGGCGCCAGAATTTTTAAAAACACGGTGTAGGTGCCGTCCTTGTTCAGGTAATAATCCGCCTTGCATTCCTGCCTGTTGCGCAGCTTTCCGCTGTTGTTTTTCACGAACGCCGAAATTTCTTCGCGCACGCTTTTCGGAATATTGATATAAAAGTTGTTCAGGCTTTCCCGCCCGTCCGCCGTAATCGAATATAACGGCTCTTCGTCGGAAGAAGTGCGGCAGATGAATCCGTCGTCCAGAAGCTTCGGAATCAGCTCCATGCAATCCATGTAGTTCAGCCAGCCGTTGCCGGTGGTGCACATTTCTACAATCGTGCGCTCGGAAAGAGCGCTTTCCATCTTGTCAAAGACGAAAAGCAGAATCAATTTGTTCACCGAAGTTTCGCCTTGAATCTGCATGTTCTCCGAATCGCTCCTTTTGTGCAATGAAATCTGCGCCCCTGCAAGGGCAAACGCAAAACCGCCCACGTTCGTCTGTTTTAAAAACAGCCGGACAAGGGCGAATTTTCGCCGTATTCTGCTTTACGCGGCGGTATGCGCAATCACCGTCCGTCGCGGCAAAGTTTTCGTTTGTTTTGCTTTACGCGGCAAACGCGGCAAGCTTCTTCAAAAAGTCGTCGCAGTCGTCGGAATAAACTTCCACGGTAAGCGGCTGGGAAAGATCCAGCGAGAAGATTCCGAGAATCGATTTCGCGTCAACCACGTATTTACCGCTCTTTAAAAGCACCTCGTAAGGGCAATCCTGCGTAAGAGCAACGAATTCTTTTACTTTCTGAGCCATTTCCAAAGAAATTTTAAGAGATTTCATAATAAGAAATTCCTCCCTATAATTTTTATTGTTATTATTATACATAATTTTTCATGCGAAAGCAAGACTTTTTCAAATAAAATATGCCGCAAATCTCGTTTTTGTGCTATAATGATAGTTCCGGCGGTAAAAAACTGTTCATTTTTTCAACGCGGCGCGGGCGAAAATCATTTTGCAATTTCCCGTGCGCGGGTGTATAATAATTGCGGAATCCGGTTTAAAAAAGGAAGGCGGCAGGATGGATACTACGGAAAAAACGGTGGCGAAAAATTATGTATATCGCGGCGCAATCATAAACGTCCGTTGCGATGACGCGCTGCTTCCCGGCGGCAAGCCGTGCAAGCGCGAAATCGTGGAACACCGCGGCGGCGCGGCGGTGTTGTGCGTGAAAAACGGTAAAATCGCGTTCGTAAAACAATACCGTTACGCTTACGGGAAGGAGATGACGGAAATTCCCGCGGGCAAGCTTGAAGCGGGCGAAGAACCGCTTTCTGCGGCAAAACGCGAATTGAAAGAAGAAACGGGGACGGAGGCGGAAAAATTCGAAAAAATCGCCGAAGTGTATCCCTCTCCGGGCTACACGAACGAAATCATTTACGTGTACCGCGCCTATCCGCTTTCGGTGGGGGAAGCTTCGCCGGACGCCGACGAATTTCTGCAGGCGTTCTGGCTTGACGAAGCGGAAGTAAAACAAATGATAGCCGACGGCAAAATCAGCGACGCGAAAACGTTGATCGCGCTGCAATATTACTTCCTTTCGGAAAAAAAGTAAGAAAAATCACAAAACCAAAGATTCGGGGCGGGAGAATTTCTCCCGCCCCTTAACATGCGTTTTCCGGCGATTCCGTCCGGGCGCCGACTCAGTTGTCGCAGCAGCAGTTGTTGCGCGGCGTGAGCCATTCGCTCAGCGTACCGTTTTTATACAGACAGTACAAAAGCGCCGCGATAACGGGCAGAGTGCAGCCGCAGAGCGTGCCGCCGTTCAAGAACCCGTCTTTCGAGCCGAGTACGAACAAAGCGATTAAAATCCAGAGAGTGGCGTTGTTGCCTTGAGTGCAGCAATTCATAAAAAGACCTCCTGTGCTTACTACCGCAGGAGTATGTAGGTAAAAATTTTTCGCGCCTGCGGTGTTATCTTCTATTATCATTTTATTACGGAAGCGTAATGAAGTGTTCCGTTTTCCGCGTTTTTCGAAATGTTTCGTAAAGTCAAGCGGTAATATAGAATTTTTTGAAAAAAAATAAAAAAATTTTTCAAAAGTGATAAAATCTTCGCAGAGAGAAAAATCTCAACGAAGATTTTTCTTGTAAAAAACCGCTTTTTCTGCGTTTCGTTCGCCGTCGGCTTGTTTTGTTTCAAAATCGTTATACGGCAAAATAACCGTCTTTCGGCGGTTTTCTGCTTTTATCAAGCACTTTTTTTACATAATGCAACTTTTTTGAAAATACACTTTCAAAAAAAATTAAATCGCTTTCAACTGTTCGGCGAACTTTTCCGCGCTTGTGGCATACCCAAAAAGTTCCCTCGGATACGCATTTACCCAATCTTCGCACGCTTTCACGCGTTCTTCCGAAACTTTCGTAAAGTCCGTACCCTTAGGAAATATTCGCCGAATTTCCCGATTCAGTCGTTCGTTACTGCCGCGTTCGCACGAAGTGTACGGGTGGCAATAATAAACGCTCGTTCTTCGTCCTTTGTAAATAGACTTTTCAAGTCCGACAAAATCGGAAAATTCCGAGCCGTTATCCACGGTAATCGTTTTAAATACTTTGCGGAATTTATTTCCGAATCGCCGTTCCAACCGATTCAGACTTTTCACGACCGTTTCTTGTTTCCGATTCGGCATTTTAATAATAATCTCGTATCTTGTCATTCGTTCGGTAAACGTAAGCAAAGTATGTCGGGAAAATTTCTTGCCGACTACGCAGTCCATTTCCCAATGCCCGAATTCGGCGCGCTTTAAAATTTCTTCGGGGCGTTTTTCGATACTCGTACCGCGCGGCGCACGTTTTACGGTAGTTTTCGCGTAATGTTTTTTTCGGATTTTTACGTGTTCCATTTTGAGTTTCGTAAAAATCGTTTGAGAATGAATATAGCGATAGAGCGTGCTTTTGCTGATAGAAGTACGAAACACCCCGCGGCGTTTGCTTTCGCCGAGTGCGGCGCACGGGGAAATTTTTCCGTTTACCACCCGATCTTCGATATATTTTACAAATTCGAAATCGTTGCCGATTTTCAGTGGCGCGCCGTGTGTTGTCTGATTCATAAGATACAAATCATTCGCTTTATCCGCGCTGTAAATCGTAACGGTTTTATAATGCCGATCGCCGTAACAATCGGTGGAAGTGCGTACTTTTTGCGTGCATTTTCCGCGTTGCAATTCGTTATAGACGGTGGCAAGGCAAACGCCGAGTTGTTTCGCAATCGCCTTTTTATGCAGTCCCGCTTTCAGAAGCGTTTCCAATTCCCGCCGCCGCGTTAAAGTCATATCTTTCGAGCCTTTCAATTTCATAATTTAAATCCTCGCTTGTAAAAATCGCGAAATAAAAGCGCAGTCAGAACCCGACCGCGCTTAAAACATTTCATTCCGAATAACTTCGGCTTACAGCCCTAACAGAGGACATAAGCATTTGCCTATGTCGTTCAGATCTTCGTCGGTCATAATGATCACTTTTTTTCCTTTCGATTTATAAATATTCATAACGTATTCCTTGCTTTTTAAGTATTGTTTGCTTTTCAATTCGTTGTATTCGATATACAGATTATAATCGGGCAGATAAAAATCGGGTTTCAGTTCCTTTTGTTCGTGCGTAGTTTCGTCCTCGTAGTAAATTCTTTGCTCGTAAACGGTGCGCACGCGTTTTTCCCAAAGCCACGAAAGGATCATATATTCCGCGCGGGAACGTACCTTTCTGCCGTCGGGCGCAACGATCGTGCAATTTCCGTATTCGTCGAGAATCTGCGTTTCTCTGCAATGCGTTATCCGTATATCCACCGAACGATCTTTATACTTATAATAGCACGTTTTGCAGAAGTGCTTTCCGTCGGACGGCTCGCCGCAGATAATGCAAGTCAGATCGGAATCGTTTTCCGCTTCTTCTTCGACTTCGGGCGGAACAAAAGTATTTGCGGGCTTTTTACAATCGCATTTCCGATCGGCTAAATGCCATTTTCCGCAATTTTCGCATTTTACGATTTCGCCGTTTTGTTTCATTTCGAGATGTTCTTTGCAAAACGGATAATACAAAAAGCCGTTTTTGCCGCAAATCACGCAGGGTTTACTCATTTTTCTTCTTCCTCCGATAAAAAAAGTGCGATACCGAAAGGAATCGCACTCAAAAACGTATTCCTCTCATATCTATTCGTTACCACACAAATTCCCGCAAAGGGAAAAGAAGAATACATTTTTAACGTAAATCTGTACCCTTTGCAAAAATATGGAATTTGTGTGGTAAATATAATATAACACAAACGCCGTATAATGTCAAGAGATAATAAAGGAATAAAAACTCGAAAAAACGGAAATTTCGGCGAAGAAAACTATACAGAGAGTATTACGCGACACCTTGCACTGAAACGAGCCGCGCGCCGCCGGCGCGCGGGCGCAAGGTGTCGCGTTTTTTCACAGACAGACAGATACATTTTGCGGTTTTCCGCTTTTAAACAGGGGGCGGGTTCGCGCTAAACCGCTTGCGAACGCCGCCCCCAAGACTGATATAAAAACGGAAAGCGGGTTTTCGGCAATTCGGCAAGAAATTTTCCTTATCCGTCGTACGGGAAAAAACGCCGTATGTGTTCCATAGGCGCAAAGGCGGTGTTTATGCGGTTTTCGGGTGCGTTATTTTCGCGGCGGGCAACTTCTCTAAGCCACGCGCGGCGGGTTGCACAGCACGTCTATAACGCGTATCTGACTGTATTTCGTGCGCCGCAGTATATCCCGTTCCCAATCAATCACGTTATCGAACAAAATATATTTTTCTACGTAGTCTTTATATGCCGTGATAATGTTTTCTTCCGAAAGTTTTTTGCAAATCACGGTGGGTATACCGCGCGAGTAGCATATTCTTTCGTTCGTCTTGCCGATATATTTCACGATATAATCTACCGTTCTGCCGTATTTGAGTTGCATTTCGCCGAGCGGCGTAAAATCGTTACGCCCGAACGCTTCCGAAAAGAAATCGTTTTCGCGATACGTCTGCATTTTTCCTTGCGCCGTGCTGTAATCTTTCTTTTCTTCGATATTGCCGATCATTTCCCCGCACGGTACGTAAATCAAGCCGTGAAAATGCAATCTACCCGTTTCGGGCGCGCGCTCGAATACGCCCATATATCGCCACCCGCGCCGCGTATGCAAGTTTGAAAGACACTTGCGGAGTTTCTTCCTGAAACTTTCCGCCGTTTGTTTTTTATCGTCGTATGTCAGCGTGATAAAATAATTCCAACGGTTTAAATGCGCTTTGCGGCGAAAACGTTTCTTGCGCACGGCAAGATTATGCCGTTTCGCTTTGATTTTCTTTTCGATAAATTCGTCCGCGTTTTCAAGTTCGGGAAAAAGCGGCATAAGACCGTTTTTCAGAAATGCCGTCAGCGCGCGATCGCTATGTTTATCCGTCAGCCCCGATTGCATTGCCGTGGCGTAAAGACTATCGAACATATAGTCGATTTCTTCTTTCTTATGTCCCTTATTCTTCCGCGCGCTTTGGCTTTTAAAACACTTCGTGGCGATAAAAGAGCCGCCGTCGTGGTATATCTTATAATAGCAATCTTCGGGCAGAACGGGGCGCGGCGCGTATCTGTCGTTCTCGAAAAAGCACGGGAAAAACGGGTTATTCGTTTCAAATTTTTCGTCGATCGGGGTATATGCGGCTGTTTGCACTGTTGTATTTCCTTTTTATTATTCGGGTTGCATAAGCGGAAAAACACCGCTACGCGGAAGAATACCCCGATTTTATCGGGGAAAATATCCTTAAAAAGAGATTATCTGCGTTTAAGATGTTGCTTCCGCTCGTTCGCGCTGTCCCGCACGCCGCACATAAAGCCTTTGCTTAATTCGTCGCCGTTCTTCGCGTTTGCGTGGTATGAATCGATAATCGCTTTGATTTCCTTTTGGCTGTTCTTATCGCATTTCGGATAGTCCGAATAAATCGTTGCGCCCATTACGTACCCCGAAGAAAAACTGTTTCTTCCGTACAGTTTTTTGTTGTGATCGAGTTTTTCACGCATTGTCCGTTTTGCTTGTTTCATTGTTTTTACCTGCCTTTAAAATTTTTTTTCGCGAATTAACGCGTTTTTGTTGACTTTTACCGATTTTTTGCGTATACTATATGTAGAGCGTAGGCATTAAGCCAAGCGCAAATAATCGTTGCCAAATGCAACGCGCGGTTTGTTGAAATACAAGCCGCATTTTTTTATTTTTTCGTGTATTTGCCGACAAAGAATTTGTGTCGGCTTTTTATTTTCTTACTTCCGATATTTTTTATTTGCGAAATCGGTATATTTTTCATATTGCCGTCAAGGTTAATTGCCGACCACCGCGTGAAATCCGCTTCGCCTTTCGGAATAGGGTATAATAGCCCGTATTTGACTTTCCCGACTTTTCTTAAATCGTAAATACCTTTTCTATCTTCCAACGAAGTAATAACGTTGACGTTACATTTGCCGTCTTTTACTTCGCGGATATACACGTAATGCCCGCCGTTTAAAAGTTTGCCGTCTGCGCCTTTAATTCCGAGCGTCTTATTGTCGCAATAACCTATCTTTCCGACATTCGTCTTTTTGTATCTGCTCATATTCAATCTTCCTTTTCCTTGTTTTCATCGTTTTTCAACCCGTTTAACAGGTCGTTTACGAAATAAGAGTTCTGCATTGCAAGTTCCCCGAACGTGGCTTTTTCCGTGGCGTATTCGTTCAAATCGTTGATACCGACGGGCGAACGCAACGCTTTTACCGTAAAGAAGTCCGAAAAACAGTCCGTTGAAAATCGCTTGCTGTAAATCTTTTTCGACATTAAATAATATTTGTCGTCTTGTATCGTGCCGTCCTGCGTGCCGCTTTCCACCTGCACCGAAAGAACGCAATAACCGAAACGATTATAAATTCCCGTGTAATAATCGCGCATTTTCGCCGTCAGTCCTTTCAGAAGATACATAGCAAGCGTATTATCGCCGCGGTTAAAACGATATTCGTAATACAGCCCCGAAAACTTATTATAAAGCCAGCCGTAAAGCAGTTCTGCAAGCGAGAAAAAGGGCATTGCAAGCCGCGTTTCGCCGCTTTCTCTGATATGCACGATTTCGCACAAATCCCGCGCGTCCGCTCCCCAACTTTCGGGACGTTGTTCGTCCGTTATCACCCGCACGAACGGAAAATTATCCACCGTAGCGGAATGGCGTACCATTTTCAGCCAACTGTTGAAAAGGTCGTTCTTCTGATTCGTCGCTTCGTCTTTTTTCTTCTTTTCGGATAGTTCTATGCTGTTTCCGCGTTCTTTGCCGACTTCGGTAATTATCACCACGCCGAAATCGAAAGAATTTGCTTTGCGGTTCTTTTCTACCACTTTTCGCCCCAAACGCAAAGAATCGAAGTCGATAATATGTGCGTGGCGACTGTAACTGTCGATAAGTCGGCTGTCCGATTTAAAGAAATCCGCGCTCCAGAGCGGAAAATTGCCCAAGTCTGAAAGCACGCCGTCTACGCGTATGCTGTAATTGCTGATAAGTAGCGACGATTGTATCACGTAAATGAAGTATAACAGCGAATACGTTTCTATCGTTTCCCATATATCCGTTACTTTCAGATTATCGTTGTAAAACGTATTGTAGCGGGAATAATCATAGCCGAAAATCTTTTCTTCCGTCGCCAACTTGAAAAAACGTTCCCGCTTCTTCGCGATAAACTTCCGCACCGTCGCAAGATTGTAGACTTCGTGATATTCCATAGCCCGCTTTAATTCGTTTTCAAGGTTTATCCAAGGAAAATTCGGAAATTTCAAATCGTTTTCCAATATCTTTTCAAACGCTTTATCCCGTAGCATTGCTTCCTGCGAAAGCGCCATATCCGTGATAGCCGTCGTTTTCTTTTTACCCATTGTTCCGCATACCATATACACGATAGGGCGGGCATTGATAAACCCGCGGTTTCTTCTCTCGAAGTGGTTCAGCACCCCGTAGGCGATATTCTTCCGAAACTTGTCCAATGCAACAAGACCAACCACAGCCCACACCCACAGCGGAATAAACGTAAATGCCGCCGATAAGTCGAGGAACAGTTTATATACCTGCCTGTAAAGGTTGAGAAAATCGAACGATACCACGAAATACAGGTAATACGCGATAAATTCGATAAGAATCGCAAACGCGTTAAAATACAATGCCCACAGGCACAGCCACATTATATAATAATTCTTGTATTCCCGTATAAACCCAACAAAGCCGACGAGCCAAGTTTTTAGCGGAATATACGTATGCGCCGTAATGCGCTTGTATGCAGCCAGCGGTTTGCTGTCCTTATCGTAATCGTTGTTTTGCGTTTTTAACATACGGCGAAGCAACAGCCACACAAGCAAGATAAACGGAATAATAATTACAATTACCTTGCTGAAAATATACAGCGCATTTCCCACGGCGGAAAGATACCCGAAGTAATTCTCTTTCGTTGCCCAAAGCCGCCAATATGCCGACCACTTAATTTTAAATTTTTCCCAATTATCGGGAAGCGGAACGGACGGAACGTCGGGAACAGTGGGAACGTCGGGCATTTGCGACGGGAAATCGAAAAACGGTATTTTCGGCAAGTCATTTACCGTCGGCGTTATGTGGTGCGGAATCTCGAAGATTTCGCAAAAATAATACGCTACCGAAAGCCCGCAATCTCTTACGCTTTCAATTATTCTGCCGATACAGCCGAAAAAGCGGAAGATACCAAGTGCAACGAATCCGAGCGTGATTAAAACGCAGATAATATGCCTATAATCGATTTTTCTTTCCGCTTTCATACTCTCGTTCCCGTATAAATAAAGTAGCCGATAATTAAAACAATGATTATGCCGCAAAATACTTTCAGTAGCCTTTTAAACGTTTGCATTTCCTTATTTCCTATGTCTTAAATACTTTTTCTGCTTTATTTTTTTGCTATTCTCGCATTTTTGCTTGACTTTTTAAAAAGATAAGTATATAATAACAACAGTAGCGTGGTTGTAATGACCCATTGCGAGAAGATAATGCTTCTTGTGGACGCTACTTTTTTTATGCTATTTTTGGGGATATTTCCACGGCAATGGAACATTTTCAAAATTATCTTTCTTATCGTGCCGTGTTCGCTTTCCTATATACATAGGTTCATTATCTCGCTTATCAGGATTTGGATATACGATTTCATTATTACGACTACCGTCCTTTTCGCCGTGCATAACCTTACGATATTTATATTCGTCAACGGGTTGTTCGCCGACTATAAGTGCGGGGTGCTTTGATTTTTTATAATATCTAAAATGCGGATACGGCGCTTCAATTCTACCGCTTTTCTTTTTTGCGTAACTTTTAGCGATAGCCTTTTTTTGTTTTTCAGATTTACAATGAAAACTTGATTTTTTATTCTTTACCATATATTTGTCCTTTCGTATAATTCGGACTGCCGAACGGTAGAGTTTACACTCGATTCGTCCGACAGTCTTTTTTTTGTTGTTATAACCCTTGCAGGGAGCAGAACCGCATACGCGGAATTTCCTTTAAAAAACGTTGTTTAGCACGTTTTTTTATTCCCGCTTATGAAATATCGCTTTGAAGATTGCCGCAAGCAGTCTGAACGGAAGAACCGCGATTTTAATAATCAGACTTATGAGCGACGGGAGCAGGGGCATAAGAATCATAAGCAACAGAATCAGAAGCAACCCGCCGAGCACGATTTTCAGAAGTTTCTTCCAATCGAAATCTTTATCGGGCGTGGTTTTTACGGGAGCGGTAGAATCGTGAATAACGTCTATTGGCGCCATAGCCACGGGAATAACGGTATACACGTCATCTTTCACGAACGTCAAATCGATTATATCGAAATTCAAATTGACGGTTTCCTGAAAGAAATATGCGTTTGTATCTCGTTCTGCCCAGCCAGAACCAATAAATCCCTCTGAGGTATACTCAAATAAAGTGGCTTCCTGCGCAACGTAATCGCTGACCATATAACGAAACAAATAAACGGTGCACTGCTCGTTATATTCGTTGTTTTTGCTTTTCGCGTATGTATCGTAATAATTTTTGAAATCGTTATAATCGTTTTCAAAAATATACAAACGATTGCAAACCGTCGTACGGTCGCCGTTTAATTTTTCGTCGGTAACTTCTTCTATAACGGATATATTATCCGTATTCGCGGTAGTGTAGTTTTTCTTTCCCCAAAACTTTTCCCAAAAAGTTTGAGTAAGTTTCTGGCTTGTTAAGAACGACTTTCCTAAAACAAGGTCGTCGCGGGAAAGGTTTACTTCGGTAATCGAATCGTCTACGCTTTCAAAAATTTCTTTGCTGAATTTTTCGTTTACAAGTTCGCCACCGTATAAATCCTTGCTTTTTAAAAGTTCCTTATACAATGTTTCGGAAGGAAGAGAATAGTTATCTGCGCTGTCGGTACCGTTTCCTGAATAGAACAATCCGTACAAGGCGGAAAGCAAATATCCCGTTTTAATCTGATTCGTAATCCCTACGCCGCTGTTGGACGGAACAGTATTATAACCATATCCGAAAGAAAAAGAGCGGCTGTCGCCCATACCATCAGAAGTAAAATCGCCGTAATACATATATTTTAAATCATCTGTATGAAACGAAGTTTTCTTGTTCTGAGTATATTCGGGTAGGGGTTGTCCTAAATAGGCGCTAATAGCATTATAGGCTTCTTGATTCCCCGTAACGAGCATAGGTTTTAAAACGGCGTTCAGCCAAGATGCGTGAACGGCATACATTTCGCCGTACTTATTGATAAAATGATTCGGAACGGCAAAATACACGCTATGTAAACTATCCTGCGTATAATCGTTCTTCCCGTTCGTGCCCTCAGGACGATAAAACGTAGGCTTCACTTTAAGCGGAATTACTTCCTGATTACCCTCGGTTATCATTTTCAGCGTGCTTTCGGCGGATTCGTCCGCGCCGTAACCTTTCGCATATCCCGAAAATTTATATACAATTCCTACAGGGCAGGATTTTATTTCCGACGGCGTTTTCAATTCGATTTCACCGACTTCGTAACGACGTAACGTAGAATTGACCTTATAATCGCCCTGCAAAATTTCCGTTTTCTGCTTATCGCTTAAAGATACTTTGAATTTATAGAACAATCCGTAATAATTCCCCGCGGATTGATTCAAAAGCAGTAAAGGATATTTTACAAAGTTCTGACTGTTATCATCGCCGTGGCGTATTGTAATGGAGTGCAAAGAACTGTCGTTTTCGATTTTCAAGCCCTGCGGATTATAAATGTAAACGTACAATCCGTAATTATCCGTATTATCTCTGCGGAACGAATAGCAAAATTCTACGAACGAAAAAATCTGCAATTCTTTCGTTTCGTCAAAATTATAATCCGTTAAATCGAATTTCTTTCCGTCGATTGTCGTTTCTTTTAAATCGTCCAGCACGTTGATGTTTTCAAAGGCTTCCTGCACGTTTGCGGAATCGGCGAAAACGGGAAAAGCGAACAGGCTTGCCTGTCCGCAGAAAAGAGATATTACGCTTAATAAAAACGTCGCTATGATACGTAAAATTTTCAATACCTGCTTTTTCATCAGAAAATAACCTCGCTCGGATTCAGTTCGATTCCCGTTACAAAACCGTACAGCAAGAGCGGCACCGTCAGCGTTTGTTTCCCGTCGGGGGATGTTACTTTTATCGCGATATACGGATATTCAAGTAAATTCCCGT
>UQPN01000008.1 GCA_900542935.1 uncultured Eubacteriales bacterium | reverse complement strand
GAATATTGTACCCGCAGCAGTCAAGCATTTCACGTCCGTAATCTTCCCACGAATAACCGCTCCAAAGGTTTATTTCATCGTCCCAACGGTCGCCGTGTGAGTTGACTTTTTCTTCAAAATCGTCAAAATTGCGGACTTCGAGGAACGCACAAAAGACTTTATACTTGTAATCGTCGTCAAGAACGCCCGATTCTTTTAACGTGTTGAATAACGTTTCGGGGTTGACGTAATCCCAATTCACAGAACGGTCTGCAATACCTTCGATATCCTGTATGAACAGTTCTTCGTCGATACCGTCAAGTTCAAAGCCTTCTTTTTTAAGTTCTTCCACGATTTCGTCCCATTCTTCATAGTCCGAAAGGTCAAGCCATTTCGAGCCTAAGGCTCTTTCGTTGCACTCGTTGTATGAGCCCCAAGAGCCGATTACGATATTGATGTTACCATTCATTTTGGTTGCCTCCTTCGATAGCGATTTTTTCTTCAATCATATCTTGCACTTCGTCAAGCAGTTCTTCTAAGTCGATAATGGGTGTATTCATTATTTGCAAGCCTCCGTTTCGTCGATATAAATTTTTTCATAGGTGTTACCGTATTCGATGTAATGACCGCTTTCGTCTTCAAACACTTGATAATCCAGAACGCTTATGCGTCCTTGTTTCGTAACGGCAAAAGTGATAAGTTTCTTGTCGGGGCAGTACATAACGGTGTCAAATCTTACAAGACATTCACCGTCGTTGTAATCGAACCCATCTGTGTCGATAAATGCAATTTCGTTAAGGTTAATCATTTTCAAATCCTCCTTATACCGTTTTGTACCATACCGAGTATTCAACCTCGATATCTCTGCCTTCGTATTCGTAATACATAGTCACGTAACCTTTGTATTCGTTTTCTTTTCCGAATACAGGGAAACAATGCTGTTCAACGTCATCGAAAGCTCGCGTATATCGTTTGCCGTTTTTTGAAACGCACTTACATAGCAACGTTCCTTCTTCGTTAAGAAATCCGAGACCGGAAATCTTGTCGTCAGAATTGCCTCTGACTTTCTTGATTGAGTAAACAACTTTTTTCATTTTTGGATTACCTCCATTTTTTATTTTTGCCTTCTGGCAGGGGCAAAGGAGCATAAGTCGAAACTCATTCGATTTGTAAATTTTGTTGCAATGGAGAAAATCAACAGCCAAAGGATTTGAGCGAAAAATACTATCGTATAATAAAAAGAGCCAAACTCTTTATCGAGCTTGACTTCATTATTCAATATGGAAGTTTTAAGTAGTATTTTTCCGTGCAGTTGATTTTCTCGCTGACTTATGCTACAACAGCCACGACAGAAGGCAATAAAATATGGTTTGAATCACCCTGTTGAATTTTTGTAATTTCACACAAATTCGGGAAGCGCTGCGTCGCATAAGTTTTACCCAAAACACGACGAGACCGGCTTCTGGGTTACGGCGGCGCATATCCGAAATGGGTTTTAATTCTTCCGGCGTGTGTTGGTTAGGGTGCCTTTTTACTGCTGCGACTATCAGATACCCGACCACATTTTATACTTTATAGACCTTGAGCGCTAAGCCGAAAACGTGGCGCGCTTTCTGCCCGATGGGAACAATGACACAAGCAATCTTCAAATTAAGGAACAGAAAAAGAGTTGAGTGATAACATCACAGAACTCTGATTTCAAATCGGTTAAAATAAAGGCACAATAAAACAAAGGAGGACACGAAGATGTCTGTCATTAAAATTAATAAAGAAAATTTCGCAAGCGAAGTTTTGAATTCTAATAAACCTGTACTTCTTGATTTCTATGCCGATTGGTGCGGCCCCTGCCGTATGGTAGGTCCGATCGTATCGGAAATCGCAAATGAGCGAAGCGATGTTAAGGTCGGTAAAATCAATGTGGACGAACAGCCGGAGCTTGCGGCACAGTTTCAGGTAATGAGCATTCCCATGCTCGCTGTAATCAAAAACGGGAAACTCGAAAATCAGGTTGTTGGCTACAGATCGAAAGAGCAAATTGAAGCAATGCTGTAAGGAGAAAAAGATGGGATTGTTTAATTTCTTCCGCAACACCGCCGACATCAACACTGGTGTTGCAGAATACAAAACAAACGACGGCGCTGTATTGCTTGATGTTAGGACGGCAGAGGAATACCGTGACGGGCACATTGACGGAAGCGTCAACATACCTCTTGATAGAATTTCTTCCGTTGAGAATACCGTCAAGGACAAAAGCACACCGCTTTATGTGCATTGTTTAAGCGGTGGTAGAAGCAGACAAGCTGTATCCTATTTGAAGCAAATTGGTTACACAAATGCAAAAAATATCGGTGGCATCAGCAGCTACCGTGGAAAGGTGGTGAAATAAATGAAGGTTGTAATTATAGGCGGTGTTGCAGGTGGCGCTACTGCGGCGGCGAGAATACGCAGGCTTGACGAACAAGCGGAAATCGTTGTTTTTGAGCGTTCAGGATTTATCTCATACGCCAACTGTGGTCTGCCGTACTACATCGGAGGCACCATTGAAGATGAAAATAATCTAACCTTGCAGACGCCTGAAAGCTTTTGGAGGCGTTTTAGAGTTAAGATGAATGTTCATCATGAAGTCACGGCAATTCATCCTGACAGCAAAACTGTTACCGTAAAAAATCTTGAAAACGGTAAAATCATTACCGAGAGTTATGACAAGCTCGTGCTCTCGCCCGGTGCTAAGCCGATAAAGCCGGGGTTTGACGGTATTGACAGCGATAAGATATTTACCCTGCGCACCGTTGAGGATACGCTTAGACTCAAGAAATATACGGATGAGCATCAACCGAAGTCTGCCGTGGTAGTCGGCGGTGGCTTTATCGGAATAGAGGTTGCGGAAAATCTGCGTGAACTCGGAATAGATGTAACGCTCGTGGAAGCGGCGGATCAGCTTATGGCTCCGTTTGACAGGGATATGGCATCGTTTATTCATGCTGAAATACGCAAAAACGGCATCTATCTAATGCTTGATACTATGGTTGAAGGTTTTGCCGATACCGATTGCGGTATTGATGTGAAGCTCAAAAATGTCCCGACACTTCATACCGATATGGTTGTAATAGCAATCGGCGTCGCTCCCGAAACCACACTTGCGAAAGAAGCGGGTTTGGAACTCGGAATAAAAAGCAGTATTGTGGTCAATGACAAAATGGAAACCTCTATTCCTGACGTTTATGCGGTTGGAGATGCGGTTCAGATCACTAATTTTGTAACGGATAAGGACACACTCATCTCTCTTGCCGGACCTGCAAATAAGCAGGGTAGAATTGCCGCCGATAACATCTGCGGCGGTGACAGCCATTATACCGGCGGACAGGGCTCATCCATCATCAAAATATTTGACATGACTGCTGCTACTACGGGTATTAACGAAAAAACCGCAAAGTCCCTTGGTATTGCTACAGACAAAGTCATTCTTTCTCCAATGAGTCATGCAGGATATTATCCCGGCGGTAAAATGATGACTATGAAAGTGCTGTTTGAAAAAGAAAGCTATCGCATTTTAGGTGCACAAATTGTAGGCTTTGACGGTGTCGATAAGAGGATAGATGTGCTTGCAACCGCTATCCGTGCCGGAATGAAAGCATATGAACTTACAGAACTTGACCTTGCTTATGCTCCGCCGTATTCCTCCGCAAAGGATCCTGTGAATATGGCAGGCTATATCATTGAAAACATGAAAAACGGCATTGTAAAGCAATGGTATTATGAGGAAGATGAAACACTTCCCCGTGACGGCAGCATAACTCTTCTTGACACACGTACACCAATGGAGTACAGTATGGGTCATGTAAAGGGATTTATCAATATTCCCGTTGATGAACTGCGTGAACGTATAGGTGAGCTGGATAGGAGCAAGCCTGTGTATGTTATCTGCCAAAGCGGATTGAGAAGCTATATCGCAAGCAGAATTCTAATGGGCAACGGCTTTGATGCCTATAACTTTGCAGGCGGTTTCCGATTCTATGATGCAGTCCGTAATGATAAAGCGTTAAATAAAAAATCCACTCTCTGCGGAATGGATGATTAAAAGGACAGAAAAGAAAAAGCGTTGAGAATTCCTTTTTTTGAGAAACTCAACGCTTTGTTTTATCAAACTATAATCTCTTCAAGTCCGTCTTTGTCTATAATCTCAATCGTTCCGCGGGAGAGTGATATAAACCCTTCGTTCACAAAATACTTTAGCATTCGTGTTACCACTTCACGGGGATTGCCTAAGTGATTGCCGATTGTTTCGTGGGTGATTTTAAGAATGTTAGTGCCTTCGATGCTTGCCTCATTCAAAAGGAACTCTGCAAGTCTTTTATCAAAGCTTTTCCACATCACCTGGTCTATAAGCCACATTACATCTGAAAATCGGCTTGCCATAACTTCGTTTGTGTAATTGGCAAGCGGTGCAGAAACATTCATAATACTTTTGTAAACTTCTGATGGGATGACTAAAACCTCTGTTTCCTTTTCAGCAGTAATGGTAATATCAAACTGAATACTGTTCATAATACAAGACGCAGAGAAAAGGCAAACATCTCGCTCAAAAAGGCGGTACATCGTAATCTCTCTGCCATCATCAGATATAGTAAAAGCACGAATTTGACCGGAGAGCACAAGGAGCAGTCCCGTACAATTCTGCGAACCATTATGCAAGAGTTCACCCTTGCCGAATTTACGAACAAAAGATGAGCTTGTAAGCGCATCTTGCTGTGATTTCGTCAGTTTATCAAATACAGGCAAGTATGTCAAGTAATTCATAAGCAGCGCCTCCTTTTTTCTATATTTTATTATAACATAATTTCGGGTATATGTCAATGTTCCATTGACATATGCCATAAACAGTGCTATACTATATTAGAAGGTAATAAAGGCCAAGACCGACGAAGTGTCGCCGAGTGTGTTATTTCCCTGAAGTTCTTGAATTTTCTCCAACGGGAGCAGTGAGCAGGGAACCAATTGTTTTGACAATTAAGGCTTTGCAAAAAAGACTGTCTTCGCCTTTATGTTTGCCCTACCGGCGCTGCAGATACAGAAGACCTTTGCCAGGAAGCAGGATTTATGCTTCCGCAAAGCGCCAACACAAAAGAATTTTAGAGTAGATAAAAACCTATCCCGATATTCCGGCGGATGTGGCGGAAGCGTTGCTTCATAACATAAATTTCAATGAAAATATAGAAAAGAAGGAGAAAACGAAAATGGCAAAATGGAAATGCACCGTATGCGGTTATATTCACGAGGGAGATACTCCTCCCGAAATCTGTCCTGTCTGCAAACAGCCGAAAGAAAAATTCGTAAAGCTTGAGGAAGAATCCAAGAGTCCCTATGCCGGAACCAAAACCGAAAAGAACCTTTGGGAAGCATTTGCAGGCGAATCTCAGGCAAGAAATAAGTATACATACTTTGCTTCTGTCGCAAAGAAGGCAGGTTTCGAGCAGATTGCGGCGCTTTTCTTACAGACTGCTGAAAATGAAAAGGAACACGCAAAGCTGTGGTTCAAGGCTCTCGGCGAGTTGGGTGACACTGCTGATAACCTTCTCCATGCAGCGGAAGGTGAAAATGCCGAGTGGACTGATATGTATGACCGTATGGCAAGAGAAGCGGACGAAGAAGGCTTCCACGATTTAGCCGAACAGTTCCGTGGCGTTGCTGCTATCGAGAAAGCACATGAGGAAAGATACCGTGCACTTCTTAAAAATGTTGAAACCAAAGCAGTATTTGAAAAGTCCGGCGTAACGGTTTGGGAATGCCGTAATTGCGGACATATCGTTGTAGGTACGACGGCTCCCGAAATCTGCCCTGTATGTAAGCATCCGCAGGCCTATTTTGAAGTTCGTAAAGAAAATTATTAAAGAGAGGAAGAAAAATGAGAGAAAAGTTTTATATTTGCCGCCATTGCGGTAATTTGATCGGTCTTATTAACGATGCAGGCGTCCCTATGATGTGCTGCGGTCAAAAGATGGAGGCGCTGGTTCCCAACACCACCGAAGCGGCGGGAGAAAAGCACTTGCCTTTTGTGAATTTGGAAGATGGTTCTGTTTATGTAAGGATCGGCGAAATAACCCATCCCATGACCGAGGAGCACTACATTCAATGGGTTTATGTTGAAACTGAGAATGGCGGTCAGCGTAGAGCCTTTAAACCTGGCGATACACCGGAAGCTACATTTTGCATCGGCGAAGATAAACCTGTTGCAGTTTATGCTTACTGCAACCTCCACGGACTTTGGAAAACTGAAATCAAGTAAAAGTAAAATCGCCTGCCAAAACATCTTGGCAGGCGATTTGTCATATCTTTTCAATTATAAATAAGTTCAGCGTTTACAAGTTCAGTTGCTCGATTATGGATATTAGCGACGTTCCTTCTTCGTTAAGAAATCCGAGACCGGAAATCTTGTCGTCAGAGTTGCCTCTGACTTTCTTGATTGAGTAAACAACTTTTCTCATTATTATATTTTGCCTTTCGTTGTTGCTGTTGTAGCACAAGTCAGCGGTAATAGCAACTACCGCGAAAAATAGGTGTCGTTTGGCATTAGATTTTTTTGAAAACGGCTATAAAAATTGGTATTGTTTTTGGTATTATTTTAGTTTGAAAATTATTTTGAAATCTAAAATTTGCCGAAAAAACGAAAGAAAATAGCCGATTTAGACGAAAAATATTGCTCAAAACGCCAAAAAATGTGCGATAATTGCCTATTTTAATAGGATTTTGAGAATTTTTCAAAACTCCTAAGGCGGGTTGTCGGACGTTCGAATCGTCTCAGGCAGGCCAAAAAATCAGTCGTTTCTTTCCGGAAAACGACTGATTTTTTTATACATGTACAAGCCATATCCCCTCGCACTGCGAGCGGTTTTTTTTTATAAAAATACGGAAGTCGCTTTACATACACAAGCGGTTTCCGTATTTTTTCTTCTTAAAATCCCTTTAAATAATATACGCCCGCGCCGTCTTTCCGGATGCAATAATTCGGCTTATACGCCGCAAAAAACTTGCTCACGGCAAGAAGATACCTGTAAAACGTGCGCGCGCTGATTTTATACTCTTTGCAAAAATCGTCGCGCAAAACGCTCCCGCCGCAAAGAAATGCGTCGTACATCAATAATACTAATTTGGTTTTCATATTTGTCTGCCTCTTTTGTTTTTTATTTTGTCAGCAGACGACGCGTCGTCTTGCACGGGAAACCCGTTCCCGTTTCAACGCTTATATTATATCACAAATACCGCCGTAATTTGTCAGCGTATTCCGCGTTTTTACCCGCAATTTACGCTTATTTTCCCGCGGTTTACGCTTAGTTTTATAATTTCGCCGAAAAAACGGCATAAAAAAACGCTTTTCCTATCATCGGATATCCCCGGCAAAAAGAATTGCGTTTTTTATTCTTTCGTAATGAATTTTTACGATAAAACGATTACTTTGAGTTTAATTCTGCACGGCGGACGGGTTTTGTATAAATCAAAACCGATTTTCAAAACCGTTCCTTGTTCGTACTCAAACGTCCCCTGCAATTTGTTCTCTTCGCAAAAAACCTGCAAAGGCACACAATAATCGTAAGCGTCGTCCGGCACAAAGTCGATAAGCACCGAGACGGTTACCGTGCGCTGCGCGTTTAAAACAAAATAATAATCGAAATCGGGCGAAATATAAATTTCTTGTTCTTCGTCCGCCGTTACTATCGCGGGCGTTTTTTCCGTTAACCCGTCCGTTTCCGAAATCCGGATATATTGCGCGTACAACGTCTGATTGCCGAGCGGAACGTAATACTCGTTTACGATATTTCCGCCCGCGTCTGCCCAGCCGATAAAACGATGCCCTTCTTTTTCGCAGCGCGGCAATACAAAAGCATAGTCCTCTTCCGTTGTCTGTACGCCGCTTCCGTCCCGTAATGTTAAAACGCTTTTCGAAACGTTTTTTGTCATAGGCAACAACATCGAATCCGGTTTCGCGCTCACCGCACGTATCGCTTTAGAGGAAAGATTCGTAAACGCAGAATTTCCGTAGGCACACTCCCCTAAATACCGCACGGTATCGGGAATGAAAACAATACAGTTGCTTTCTTGCGTATACAGCGCATTGTCTTCAATCGATATTATACCGTCCGGCAATACGATCCCGCTGAACCGCGATCGATTAAATCCCTGTCTCTTAATCGTCCGTACCGTTTCCGGCAGCACCAGAACGTTTTTCGCACAACATTCGAAAAACGCGTTCTCGCCGATTGTTTCTATCGTATTGAGTTCGTCAAAATAAACGTTTCCGTAAAAAACACCGAAACAAAGCGCCCCGATTTCTCTCACCCCTGCGGGAATTTTCAACGCGTCTTTTACCCGGCAAAGCGCAAACGCCCGCTCGCCGAGAATCACCATACCGTCCGGAAGATTGATGGCATTATACTCTTTATTAACGCCCTCTTTATTAACGCTGCTTTGACCGAATTTACATTTCAAAGCCACCACGGGCGAGCCGTTGATATACGCGGGGACGTTCACCGTAACGTTTGCGCCCGAAGCCCCTTTATAATTCGTAATCGTAACGCCCGACGAAGTTTCTTCGTAATCAAAAAATTCCGTTGAACCGTACGTTTTCAATTCCTGCCACAACGCGTACAACGTAATATCTTTCTCGTTTCCTTTCGCTATTTTCGTGATCGTCGCGCCGTCGCCCGCCGCGTTATCGTACCAGCCGAGAAAATCGTACCCGCCCGCTTGCGCTTCGGCAAGAAACAACGCGTTTTTACACTTCGCCTCCGTCGGATTCGGATTTTCCGCCGCGGACATATTCAAAACATAAGTAATCTTATACGTTTTTTCGCTGTCGCGCCAGATTGCCGTAAGCGTACGGTTTTTCACGTCCAGCGAATCGATTTTACTCAACCTTTCGCCGCTCTCTTTATCCTGCCACCCCACGAAATCATAGCCCGCTTTTTTGCAGGACGGCAAATAGAAAGACGCGCTTTCCACCGTGAGAGAATATGCGTAGGTTGCGCTTTCCGTTTCATCGCTATCGGTTGCCGAAAATACGATGTTTCCGCCGTCCGCGTCAAGTTTCAGAATATATGTAACCGGCGAAAACCTCGCGTACAGCACCGAAAGAAACGCCACGTTCGAAGAATCGATCGTTTCGATTTTTTCGCCGCCCGTTTTTTCCGTATACCAGCCGATGAATTCGTATCCGCGTTTGTTTACGGGGTATAATTCCGCTCTATCTTCGTACGAAATAAAATTCGGATTGATTTTTTCGTTTTCGTACGCGCCCGTGTATTCGTAGCGGATCAGATACGTTTTCGCGCGGAATATCGCATACAATTTCAGATCGGCTTGCAAATCGTATAATTTTTCGTAATATGCGCCCGAACCGTCCGGAAGATCGTTCCACCCTATAAACTCATATCCGAATTTTTCCGCTCCGTTCAGCGTAAAAACCTCACCCGCGCGCACGATTCCGGGGTTTTCCGCCGACATTATGCCGCCCATGCAATCGTATGACACCGTATATTTTTCGTCGGTTTTCTGCCAGAGTGCGTACAGCGTTAAATTTCTTGCGTTTTTTCCGCCTACCGTCGAAATTTTGTTCGCCGCGTTACCTCCGTTCATCGCGGCTATGCCGCCCGCCGCGCGGTTCTCTCTCGTCGTGCCGCCGTACGGCGATTCGTACCAGCCTACGAATTTATGCCCTTTTTTCACCGGAGCATGCAACGCAATCTCTTCCGCCGCGGTAACCGTATCGGGGTTTACGTCGTACATCGTGCCGCCGTACAATTCGTAACGCACCGTATACACCGCGTCGCTCCACTTCGCATACAGTTTTATATCGGAACACGCGCAACGCACGCTTACGGCAGCTTCCCCCGAATAATCGGGCGTTAAATACCAACCCCGAAACTCCGCGCCCGCTTTTTGCGGCGAAATTAACGAAATTTCGCCGTTTTCTACGGTAATTGTGTTTTGTGCTTCCGCCGTAAACTCGCCGCCGTTCAGCCAAAAATCGATATAATATTCGTGCGGCGCAAACACGGAATAATACTCTTCGTTGCCGGTAATCGTACGGGGAAATTGCACCGTTTCGCCGCTCTCGTTCACCCAGCCGCAAAAATCGTAGCCTGCCTTTTGCGGCGTTTTCGGCATATACGATTGCAGCGAAGAAACGCTTATAATCTCGCCGTCGAAAGAAACGTCGTACGCGTTTTCCGCCGATTTTTTATATTGCGTTACCGCCGCCATCGCTCCCGCGCCCGTAAGCAGACAGCCTGCAATCACCGCCGCCGCCACGATTCGCCCCGCGCGCCTGCCCCGTTTCACGTACGTTACGCTTTCGCTTTCCGCTTTTTCCTTTTCGCCCATGCCGCAATACAGCTCCGATACGGGACAAGCGAAATGTTCCGCGAGCGCGACCAGCTGCGGTATATCCGGGCATGTTACGCCGCGTTCCCAGCGCGATATCGTATCGGGCGAAACGTTATATTCCGAAAGATAATCGGCAAGAAGTTCCTGACTTTCGTTTTTCTGCGTGCGTTTTTCGCAAAGCGTTTTTCCGAATGCCGCGGGATCGAACGCGCCCGAGTACGTTTTTTCGCTTTCGGGCAAATCGAGCAATTTTTCAAGCGTAACGCAAAACGCCGCCGCGATTTCGCCGAGTTGCGAGATGTCCGGCTCGATAAGCCCGCGTTCCCAGCGCGATACCGTCTGCGAATGTACAAGCAGTTTATCCGCAAAATCATTCTGCGTGATATTCGCCTCTTTTCTTAATTTTTTCAGCCGTTCGCCGAATGTCTTTTCTTCCATACGCTTTTTCTTTCGCCGCCCGATTTTTCCGTTGTATTCCGCCGTAAATAAATTCGACCTGCCTGTTTTCATTATAACCCGTTTTTTTTGTTTTGTCAATCATTCTTTGCTTTTTCGTCTTGTTTTGCCCGGCGTACGAAAAAAGCCGCGCCCGAATTGCGGGACACGACTTTATTCTGACGATGATCGGTTGTTTATTCCAGGATATCGGTGGTGATAAAATCCACGCCGTAAGAAATCAGCCGTTCGGCGACGGACTTATCGTCCACCGTCCAGCAATTTACGGCAATGCCGTTTTGTTTCAGCTCCTTTACGTTTTCCGCCGTAAGGCGTTCGTAATAAATATCCAGCCCGAGATTGTATTTTTTCAGCGCTTCTATCAGTTTTTTCGATACCTCTTCGCTTGTTAAAAGCTGTATGCGAACGGCAGAATCCATCGAACGCAGAACGGCAAGATTTTCGTAACAGAACGATATGAAAATCATTTTTTCCAAATGATATTCTTTCTTAATTACTTCGTAAATTTCGCGGATTTGTTTTTCCGGCATCTGATTTTTCAGTTCCAGCACGGCGATTTTATTGTATGTTTTGCAGATTCTGAGATACTCTCCCGGTTCCGGCAAGCATAAATCTTCCCGTTTTTCGCCGTTTTTATCCGTCAGCCGGAGCGAACGGAGCAACGAAAAATCGCTGCCTTCCACCGAAAACGCTTCGCCGTACACCCGCTGCGTGTCGTCGTCGTGAATAATGACGAATTTTCCGTCTTTCGTAACGTGCACGTCCGTTTCGATACCGTAATAGCTGCGGTTTCCCGCCGCCACGAACGCCGCCGCCGTGTTTTCGCGTTCGATGCCGCTTACGCCTCTGTGCGCAATCAGTTTCACGTTATTTTTATCGATTTTTATCGTGTCCATATTTTACGCCTTTCCTGATTTCAGTCCTTCGCGAAAAACGATAAAGTAACCGCCTCGCTGCGGGCAAACCATACGTCGACCGCGCGGAGTTCGAAAAAGTATTCGCCCGTATATTCCGTTTTATACGTTTCGCAATATTTTTTCATATCCGCCGCCGTAAACTTCCACGATTCCGTAGCCGGCATTTCGTCCGCCCGATCGTAACGATACGTGAAAGTGGCGAGATAAAACGTTTTCACTTTCGTCTTCTTCGTGCCGCTTACGTTATAAACGGCAAGCGTATAATACCGCACCATGTCGTCGTCCGCGGCAGATTGCCATACGCAGGAGATATCTTCGTTTTCCGCCGTAACCTGCAACACGGAATCGCCGGAAAATACAGGCGCCGCGTTGTTTGCCTTCCGGCTTTCGTTATCGTACTTTTTCAGATGCGATCCGTCGCTCTGCGGATAAGAAAGCTCCCACGCGTCTTTAATTACGCTTTGCTTTACGTAATCGCACCGTTTTACGCGCAGATTTCCGTTGGCGTCCGCCTGCACCAACAGTCCCTCCGAAAAATCGTCGACGCGCGTGCCAACGTCGTTATCGAATTTCAGCAGATTATCGTTCACGTTGTTCATCCAGCCCGTGTACTTCACGCTGCCGCAATCGAGCGCGGTGAACGCGCCGTTCTGGCTGATCTGCGTTTCGTCCTGCAGAACGTTATGGATGTGCCCGCTGAAATACACCACCTGCGGATACTTCGAAATAACGGTGGAAATATCGGAATCGCTCCATGTGGTGGCGCAGGATCCCGTTACCGTTTCGTACACGGGCGGATGCGCCGTAACAAACACGTATTGCCCCGGATTTTCCTGCGTGATTGCCGAAAGTTTCCCGTCCAGCCAATCCAGCGTGGATTTTTCGTAGCCGTTCGGCGTCCAGTATCTCGCGGGGTTTACGGAAAGGAAATGATATCCGTTTACCACGGCGTGCCGCCGCCCCTCCGACGGGAGAGAATCCGCCGCGTCGATACGGAAGAACTCTTCGCCGAGCTGCGAATAAAACAGCGCGGGCATTTCCGTCATCACGTCGCCCAGTACGGAAGGATCGGTATCGTGATTGCCGAGGCAATAAAACACGCCCGTTTCGTTTACGTCGATCGCTTCGGTAATTGCGGTTTTCAGCATCGCGATATCCGCATTGTATTCCGTAGTATAATCCGACTGACCTTTCAGACCTGTTTTTTTCCAGGTATCCTCCGTGAGGTCGCCCGCAAAAAGCGCTGCGTCCAGCTTGCCGCCAGCCAGTTCTTCGGCGTAATCGAGCGCGCGGACAAGCTTGTTTTTCACCTTCTCCTGCCCTACCTGCTGATGAATATCGCTCATTGCCGAAAAACTGAGCACGATGTTGTTCTCGTCGAATTCTCCGCTTTTCTTATCGTCTTTCCCGCAGGAAGCAAAAGAAATCGTTGTTGCCGCCACCAGAAAAGCCAGTGCGAAAGCCGCCGTTTTTTTCATAGTTTACCTCGTTTTATTCACCTCGCGGGGAGCTCAGGCGATGATGCCGAGCTCCAGCGCCGTTTCTTTCAGGATGTTCTGAATATCGGTATACCCCGCTTTCTTCAGATCGGAAATCATGCGGTCCCAGTCGCCGGAAAGATTTGCCGTACCGATAATCGCTTTGTTTACGAACGACCACGAAATATTTTTTACTTCCGCCATCTTGTTGTAAACCAGCGAAGGATATGCCGTTACGTTTACCAGCTTCGAATGCTGCAGATATTTCGTATACTCCACCGCCTGCCGCACGAGAGCGCCGTACCTTGGATACAGCGAACCGATATCGGTAGCGATTTCGATATTGCCGCTTCTTTCGTATTCATCCCAGTCTACGGCATAACCGAATCTGCTGCCCATGCCGTGCAAACCCGCGTTCACGGTATTGCCGTCGAGATCTTTCACTTTTGCGAAATAGTTGGAACGTTCGGAATTTCTGCCGTCGAGATCGGCAACCACGTTGCCGTCTTCGTCCAGCGTATAATGCGTGCCTTCGATGCCGTACAATCTGAGTTTCGAACCTTCGGGACTGATCAGGTATTCCAGCAAATCCAGCGTTTTATACACGTCTTTCGTGCCTTTCGTAATCGCATAGCCGCCGTAATCTCCGCCCCAGTCGGAATAGCCTCTTTCGCCTTTGACGCCCAGCGTTTTTCCAGTTAATTCCGATGTGTTGCCCGTGCCGAGAAGCGGAGGACCTACTATCACTTTATCGGCGCCGTTCGCGTCTTCGAAGTTTGCCACCACCCATTCCATGTGTCCTTCGCCGTTCGTCATGATGCAGCCCACTTTACCGTTGTACCACTGGTTGCGATCGGTATCGCCCGTATTCTGGTTGAACGTAGGATCGATCCAGCCTTTTTTATACATGGCGTTCATCCATTCGAGATACGGCTTGAATTCGTCGCGCGCGTACATATAAGAAGCCGCGCCGCTATCCGTAATATCCCAGTCGGGCGTAATGCCGAACGCGCCGTACAACGGGTTAAGATAATAGTTGTAGGTGTTCGGCGAAATGCCGTACGTCTGCCCGGAAGGATTTCCGTTGGCGTCGGCGAAGAGGTTGTTGCCCGAAAATCTGCTCATCACGTATTCGAATTCGTCCAGCGTTTCCGGCGCTTTCGCATTGCCGTCGCTATCCACGAAACCGATGGCTTTCAGCCAGTCCGCGCGATAATAAATCGCCCAGGCGGTTTTTGTTTCCACCGCGGGAATCAGGTAATGCCTTTCGTAATACTGAATATTTTTATACTGATTGCTGTATACAAGCTTGTTCAGATACGGGTACCGATTTTCGTTGCCGATCAGAAGCTCGTCCAGATTCCACAGCAAATCCTGCGAGGGATCCGCCCAGCGCTGAAAAGCGCCTTCGGAATTTTCGGGATCGGACCAGATGACGTCCGGAAAATCCATGCTGTTCATCATCGGCGTAAGTTTCGTGTAATAATTTTCGCTTTTCGCGCCTTCGAACGCGATGGTTACGCCTACGTCCGATTCGATTTTCTGAAAGACGGAATCCATTTTCGCGCCCGCGTATTCGTCGCCCGAATAAGTGAAAATACGAATTTCCTGCGTAGCACCGTCGTGGGGCTTGGCGCACGCCGCCATCGGCGCCAGCGCAACCGCCGCCAGAACGATTCCCGCGATACGAGTCATTTTTTTCATTGTTCAATCCTCCTTGTAATCAAGAATATTCATTTCGCTTGCGATGATTTCCGTAAAATCGGAAACCACCGCGATTTTCATGCGTTTTTCGCCGCGTTTGTTCACGAGGTCGAATTTTTCCGTGTTTGCCGTCATGCCGTACGTATACGCGCTCTCCGTTTCGAGATGCATGTCGATTTCCGCAAAATCGCAGTAATTTTCGTACGCCTGTCGCACCACCATCACATCGTGCAGGCAGATTCTCCAGCCGGGAAGTTTCGATTTCAGCCATAAATTCGTAAGCAGCGAAAGATAATTTTTGTATTCGCTCCCGCGCATGTTCAGCATGTAACGCTGCTGTTTTTCGCTTACCACGAACTTCGACGTTACTTCGCAGCCGAACGCGGTAACGGGCAAATCGGAAGAAAACACCGTTTTCGCCGCGGGAATATCGCAGTTGATATTCCACTCCACATACTGGTTCGCATAGTCGCCGCCCATCATGATAACGCCGCCGATTCCGCTCATTGCCGACGGATCTTTTTCTATCGCCGCGGCGATATTCGTCAGCGGACCTATGGCAAGCAGTACCAGATTTTTGCCGTAACGTTTCGCGCTTTGCACGATAAAATCGATAGCGTCCGACGGGATGCCGTTTTCGTTATCCGGCGCATACGCTTCGTTTTCAAGGTCCGCCGTCCACTGGCAGCAATGTCCGTCCGCATCCCACGCGCCTTTCAGCCCCGCATACACGGGAAGCTTTTTGCCGTATAAAACCGCCATTTTTTTAGCGATGCGCGCCCGCTCGTCCGCCCAGCGGAACACCGTGGTAACGCCGAGCAGCGGCAGATTTTTTTTCAACGCGAAATCCAGCGCGTACGCATCGTCGATATCGTCGCCGATGTCGGTATCGAGAATAAATTTTTTGTCTGTCATAATTCAGTCCTTTCGGCGGCTCAGCCTTTCACCGAGCCAACCATCACGCCTTTCGTGAAATACTTCTGCACGAAGGGATATATCAACATAATGGGAATAATAGAAACCACCACCGTAGCCATTTTCACCGATTCCGCCAGCGTCTGCATCGAAGAATCTCCGCCGATGCCGGAAGTGGAAGTAGCTTTGGAAAGCATATCGCGCAGAATGTTTTGTATCAGAAGTTTTTCCTGCGATTTGATATACAGCAGCCCCGTCATGTAATCGTTCCATTTGCCTACGGCTACCCACAGCGCCACCGTAGCGATAATCGGTTTGGACAGCGGCAGATATATCGAAAAGAAAATACGAAGTTCTCCGGCGCCGTCCAGCGCAGCCGATTCGCTCAGTTCCGCGGGAATCCCCTGAAAATAGTTCTTCACCACGAAAATATTGAACGCGCCCGTAGCGCCCACGGCGATATACACTAAGTAGCTGTCCGTCAGTTGCAACACGTTTCTGATAAGAATATAAAACGGAATCAGCCCGCCCGAAAACAGCATGGTAATCAGCACATACACCAGCGCGACCTGCCGCCCCGGCAAATCTTTTTTCGAAAGCGGATACGCGCCCACCGTGGTAAGCGCCACGGCAACCGCCGTTCCGATAATCGTAACCACGATAGTGTTTACGTACGCGCGGAATATGTTGGGATTGCCCAGCACGGATTTATACGCCGAAAAGCTCCATACTTCCACAGGCAGTCCGTTTACCAGCTGCCGCGAACGGAACGATTCTGTGATTACGTATACGAACGGGGCAATCAGCACGGCAAGAAAAATCAGCGTAATCAGATACAATATCACGTTGCAGCGAATATCGGAAGCGTTGTTCCCGAACAGCGAACGCATGAACGCCGAAAATTTGCTCCGTTCTTTTTTCGCGCCCTCCCGCGAGGGAATACTCTGTTCGTTTTTTACCATATTCCTTCGCCTCCTATCAGTTTCGTCAGTTTGTTGGTGAGGATGACAAGCACGCAGCCGATCGCCGAATTGAAAAGTCCGATTGCCGTGGAAAGCGAGTAATTGCCGCCCGTGATACCAAGCGAGAACAGATACATTTCCAGCGTTTCTCCCTTGCCCGAAAGCACGCTGTTGTACGTGTTGTAAATCTGATCGAACCCGGCGTACATAATGTTGGAAAGGGTGAGAATCGCGTTGAACGAAATGGCAGGCAGCAGCCCCGGAAGGGTAATGTACAGAATTTTTTTGAATCTGCCCGCGCCGTCCAGCGAAGCCGCCTCGTACAGTTGCGGATCGATGTTCATCAGCGTGGCAAGATAGATAATCGTGCCCCAGCCCGCTTCCTTATATATATCCGAAAAAATCAGGAAGCCCACATACAAATTATCGTTACTGAAAAAGTGTATGTTTCTGCCGAACAGCTTCAGCATCACGTCCTGAAACGCCGTGGATTTATCCAGCGACAAAAAGATGCCGCCCAGCACTACCCACGATAAAAAATGCGGTATGTACGAAACCGACTGCGTCAATTTCGCAAACCTCGCCGACGGAAGTTCGTTCAGCATCAGCACCAGAAGAATAGGCGCGGGAAAGCCGAACAGCATTTTCAAAAGCGAAATTCTGAGCGTATTGATCAGTTTTTCTTTAAAAAGAGACGTTCCGAACAGCTGCGAAAAATACTTGAACAAATCAAGTTTTCCGTCCGTCGTCGCCCACGGGCTGCCCCAGATGCCTTTTCTTACAAACCAGTCTTTGAAAGCGATCTGCAAGCCGAACATCGGATAATAATTGAAAATAAACAGATACACGACAAGCGGCAGCAGCATAAGATACAGAGGCAAAAATCTTACGAAAAGATTGCCTTTCGTTTTTTTACCCCGTTTCCCCGCGTTTTTGCATTCCGCCGGTTCGCGCGTCGTTGCGATTTCCTTTTCCATACAAGATACTCCGAGCCGAAAAGTTTTTTGCTTCCGCGGCAGTTTTTCCCGCCGCGGAAACGCAACTTTTCTTTAGTTTTCTTTCTTCTTTTTGGTTGCCGCAAACGCGATTGCCGCCGCGCCGAGCACCGCCGCCGCGCTGCCGAATCCGATGATTCCGCCGCAACCCGACTTCGTTTCCACCTTATTCAGCGCCGCAATCGCCTGCAATTTTGCGGAATTGCCCAGCGTTTTGCTCTTTGCCGAAAGGATTTTTTTCTTGCCGTCCGCCAGCGCTTCGTCCAGTGCGGCGCGGGCGTCTTTGGTATATTTGTTATTGGCGATCAATTCGTCGTACTTCGCCTGCAATTCGTCGGCGTATTCCTGCAACGTCTTTTTCAGCGTGGCTTCCGCCTGAGCGATCGTTTCCACCGCCTGCGCCGCCGCAAACACCTCGTTATACAGCCTTTCCGCGTCCTCTGCGGTTTTCACTTCTGTTTCGCATCTTTCCGTAAACGAAGCGATTTCGTCCTGTAAAAGCGCCCAGTTTGTAGCGGAATAATCCGTTTGCGTAAGCGTAGCGAACCACGCTTCGAGCGCCGCCTTCTTTTCGGCGATTTTATCTTTCACCGCCTGCGGCAAATCGTGATTCTGCGAGGTGTACTTTTCTTCGTCGAACGCAGAAGAATCGAGCAGATACGTCGTGTAGCAAGGCGCTTCGAAATTTCTCACCTGACCTTCGAGAATGATGTTCGACGCAAATTCGAAATAGAGCACGTCGCCCGCTTTCATATACCACACGCCGCTGAAATCTTCCTGCGTTACGGGATTGCTCACCGTGGCGATTTTCTTCGTTTCTTCGCCGCGCACGATATACACGTTAAGAACGCAGTTATCCGTCCAGCCGTTGGTTTTGCCTTCGGGCAGTACGTTGGAGAACGTAAGCGAACAATCTTTATTCGCTTTGAACAGCTGCACGATCGCGGCGTTGCGCCCGATGTACCACTTCCAGTTCTGCGCGAAATATTTCGGCGAATCGAAACCGGCGTTCAGAGATTCGTTGTACATATAATACTTATCCGCGCCCTGTTTATCGAAATCGAGAAGTCCGTCCGCCACGGTACCCGTCATCAGCTTCGTATCCGCCACGACGCCCGTAATCCAGGTATAGCCGTTGGCATTCATTTTTTCGCAATAATCGAGGTCTTTTCCCTCTTCTTTCACGGGGACGACCGCTTTCATCGCCGCCATCGCGGTATCGTAAACGGAATTGATGTCCTCTGCCGTTTCCGCCGTTTCCACGTCCGTAAGGAATTTTTCGTGCGCGGCATTTACGGTTGTCCAGCCCTCGGCGGTGTAATTTTCTTCTTTCAGCGTTTTCCAATACTCCGCCATGTCCGCCTTTTTAGCGGCTTTCGCGTTATCTACCGTGTTGGTTTTCACCGCGTCGATATCGGATACGGCTTTTTCGTACGCCGCTTTCAGCACGGATAACTTCGTATATTCCGCGCCTTTGAAATCTTTGAGATATTTCTGAATCAGAGCCCAGTTTTCCGCCGTGTAATCGTCCGGGCTCAGCGCCGACACCTTATCTTCCAGCTTCTTTGTATATTCCGCAATCTGTTCCGCCGTGGCTTCGTCGGTTTCGCCTTTTGCCGTAAACGTAATCGTCGCACTCTGCATGTTCTGATAGTTCCTTGCATTGCCCGCGCCGAGTTCGTAATAAATCACGTCGCCTTTCGCCATCTCTACGGAAAGCCCTTTGTTTACTTCGGCTTTAATCGTCGCTTCGGCGCCGTCCGCTATATGGAACAATTTCGCAAGCTGCGTAACCGATTTCGTTGCCGCTTCGTATTTATAAACGGCAAAAAGACTGTTCCAATCGATATAGCCGCCGAAATTCGCCGCCGTGTAATCCCAGGCAATCGTGCCGGCGGCTTCCGCTTCCACATACGTAACCACGCTGCCGCCTGCCGCCGGGAATTTATACTGCCAGTTTTCAACGGTAAATCCGTTCAGCGACAAAGCGTTATCGCTTACTTTCGCCGAAAAATCTTTCAGATTATAATCGCTCTTCGTCGCGTCGAAAAACAACGCCGAAGAATCGGTGTACATCAACTTCACTTTCATGTTGTTGATGCTGTGCCCCTTATACTCGCTATACCACGTATAATAAGGCAAATCTCCCATGGTAAGCTGCTTCGTTTCGGCGGCGGAAGCCGCGCTTCCTCCGAGCAGCGACGCGCCAGCCGCCGCGCTTCCCGTGCAACAAAGCGCAAGCAGTGCGGCAAGTTTCTTGTTCCGGTTCTTTCCTGATGTATTCATATCTTCTCTCCTTATAATTCTCCTTATCGGCGGAGTTGCCGTTTTTAACATGATAAATTCCGCGTTTTTCCGCTTTTTGCGCCGTATTGCACGCTTTCGCGGCGTTTTTTTCGTTACGCGTAATAGTTTTCCAGCAGATTCAGAGCGCCCGTTCCGCCTGCGGCTTTCTGATAGAGTGCCGCCAGTTCTTTGGCTTCGCCCGCAATCATCTGCCTTGTGCCGGACGAGTCGTTATACACCCGCGCGGGGTTCGGATCCGCAAAAAAGCCGAATCGAGATACGTTGCCGTGCGCCGCCCAGGGCGTATTCGCATTATCGAACATCCTGAAAATATTCACCGTTTCCACGTACGGCATATATTTTTTCACGGCGTTCATCATCGCAATCACATTTGCCGCGGCGCCGTAAGATCCTTTACCCGTATCGCTGTACCCTACTTCCGTAATGAACACTTTTTTATGTTTGCGTTCGTTATCCAGCACTACCTGATACACCTTGTGATTTTCCGCAACGAAATACGATTCGTCGAAATCTTTCGTATCGCGGTACGGGTGCCATGCCGCCACGTCGAAATAATCGTCGGGATTTACCGACGCGGTTTCGTCGGTTTCGGACGAATAGAAATAGCCGAATTCGCCGCTGAAAATATTATCGTAAATCTTTTGTAAAAACCAGGCGTTGGAAGGGCGGCTTTTCGTTACGTCGCTGTTTCCCTGCCCCATCGGTTCGGTAAGCCCGCCCATCACGCTTTTCGCTTCGGGATTGGCGTCGTGAATCGCCCGCGTGGCGTAATAGAGCATATCCGTGGAAATCGCCGCCATCATTTCCGAATCGAACAGAGAATCATCGTAACAGCTGTACATAAAATCGGGGTTGTTGAGTTCGTTATCGATTTCCCAGTACTCCACTTCCGGAAATTCGGAAACCAGCGTATACCAGGAAGTATAATAATCGTCCAGCCACTGCTTGTAATAACTGCCAGTGGAAAGATTCCGCCGCACTTTCCCCACGGAATTCTGCCCGTTGTTGAAGTTGTGATGATTCATGCCGATATTCGTTATGCCGCGCGCAACGCACTCCGCAAGCTCCGCGTGCATTACGGCGCAATGTCCGGCGTTTAAAGTATCTTTATCTTTCAGAAGATACGTGAAGTGCATCCAGTGCCGCACCGTTTTCGCACCCAGATTTTCAATCAGCTGAAAATCCACGCCGAAATCTTCCGCGGTAAACGGCGATCCGTTATACTCTCTGTCCTCTATCAGATAGCAGATTCCGTACAGTTTCGTCGTATCGGCAATGCCGTGAGAGGTATCAAGCGGAATTTCTTCCTGCGGTTTATCCTTTGGCGGCTTTCTCTGTCCGCCCGAATCCGTATCGCATCCGGCAACGGAAAACGCCGAAGCCGCACATAGAAGCGCCGCCGTTACCGTTGCGAGAAAATTCTTTTTCATCACGTCAATTCCCCTTCTTCATAAGTACTTCCAAATCGCCCGAACCTCCGGCAAGCCTCTGAAAAGCATAAGCTTTATTTTTCGGCGCGCCGGGAATGCATCTTCCGTCCGCCGCGATATTGATCGATTGCGTTTCCGAAGCGAGTTTATAGTACGTTCTCGTATAATCGGGGTCGTGCACCAGCCCGAAACGTACTTCGTAGGCGCTGTCCCAGTTATTCAGCTTGCCCACATCGTACAGTTTGAACACGTTCACCGTTTCCAGCCACGGTAACTGCTTGCAGGCGTCGAACATTTCTTCCATGTATTTTATGGCGTTCTGCTCGCCGTTGCATACGGTATCGTTCCAGCCGATTTCTGTAAAGAATACTTTTTTGTGTTTTTTCTCGTTCTGCAGAACGATATCGTAATATTCTTTATTGATTTCTATGAAATTCTTTTTGTTGAACGAAGGCATGTACGGATGCCAGCAGGCAATCTGAAAATAATCGTCGGCGTTTTTCGAAGCGCCGCTCTTTTCTTCCGCCCCGTAAAAATATCCGTATTCGCCGCTTGCCACGTTATCGTATAACAGCTGTAAAAAAGTTGCCGTATTGCCCATGCCGAGCCCTTTCGGCTCGGTAAGTCCGCCCATCACCGTCTGCGCCGCCGGATTTTCTTCGTGAATCGCGCGGGAAGCGTAATAGAACATATCCGCGGCGATTTCCGCCATCTCTTTCACCGAATACGAATCGTGCGAAGAACCGTTCCACATGAAATCGGAATTGTTTACTTCGTTATCGATTTCCCAGTATTTCACTTCGGGAAATTCTTTCACCAGCGTGCGCCACGATTCGTAATAATCGTTCAGCCATTCCACATACGCGCTTCCTTCCGATACGTCGCGTTTATAGGGTTTTGCAACGGTGTTGCCTGTTGCGTTGAAGTTGTGGTGATTCATGCCGATGTTCGTCATGCCCGCCGCTTCGCACGCCGCCAGAAGATCGTGCATGTTTTTCGTTGCGGCGCAATCGAGTTTCAGCGTATCAGGCGAGGACATGAAATGAGGGAAATGCATCCACTGCCGCACCGTTTTTACGCCCATGTTCTTCATCAGAAGCACTTCGTTGGCGATATCCAGCGTTTCGGCGCTGCGTTCTTCCAGCAGATAACACATGCCGTACAAATTGCTCTGATCCGCTATGCCGTGCGAAGAATCCAGAGCGGTATCCTTTTTGCCGCATGCGGCGCCGAAGCACGACGTTGCGATTGTTGTGCCCGCAACGAAAGCGGACAACCATTTTTTGAAATTTATCATTTTTCTCTTCCTCTTTGCAAAAACTGCCTGAATACGGAAATTTTTCCGTTATTTATGGTATAATTCGGATAAATTCCGTAAAAATAGTAGCATAAAAAAAATCGATTGTCAATACTAAAAAATAAAGACAACCGATTTTCAGAATATATAACCGAATTTTATAACGGCGAAAACTTATCTTTTTCCAGATTTTTCAGCCCGTCAAGATAGCGGGTGCGCGCCTCGTTAGGCGTACTGCCTATCACTTCGCGGTACTTTGTACAGAACTGCGCTACGGAGGAAAAGCCGCAGCGCGCCGCAATTTCCTTGATTAAGTATTCTTTTCCGTTGCCGCTTCTAAGCAGCCTGTCCGCAAGCTCGATACGCTTCTGCAAAATATATTCGTTCACGCCGACGTTGTATTTCTTTGCGAAAATTTTTCTGAAATGATCGTAACTGTACCCCGACATTTCCGCCAGCTTCGCCGTATCGATTTCGCAACAGAAATTCGAATCGATGTAGTTGAGAATATTGTCCAGATTTCTGTCCGCCGAAAGCAACGGGCGCTTTCTTGCCGCGGATATCAGCTTGATGGCGATAATCGTGCAATAGCTGTTGATCAGCTGTTCGGAATATATGTTGCGGTTGGTTACTTCGCGATAGATTTTTTTCATATATTCTTTGATGCCGTAATCCGATTCGTTGTAAATGCCCTCCGCGTAACCGTCCTCTCCGAAAATTTCCAGCCCGATATACAACACTTCCGTGCCCTTCTCGTCAAATTCCGTATGCTGCACTTTCGGCCCCACCAGCATGAACGTATCTTTTTCGAACGTGTGCCGTTCTTTGTGAAATTCCACCCAGCCGCTGCCGTTTACGTAATATACGATTTCGTAGCAGGGGTGCGCGTGCGGCTTGCCCAGCGTGGCTTTTTCGTATGTGAAATTTACACAAAACAAAAGATTCGTGGTAATCATTCCCTGCCCTCCCGCGTAAAAACCGTATTCCCGTAAAAAATCTTACGTATTTTCATTATAACCGTTTTTCAGGGTAAAATCAATAATTTTTTACGGGTAAAACGGCTGATTTTCGGTTGTTCTTACGTTTTTTTTCAAAAAAAATCCGCCCCAAAAACGAAAAAAAACAATAAAAACATAATTCCCGGCGTATCTTTTCCGCCCGATTTCGGGTATATTTCCCTCGTAAAAAGAAGATATTTGAAAGGAAGCCGATGAAATTTGATTTGACTATCCGCCGCAATAAGTATATAATATAGGCAGTAGGGATTTTCGGAGAAAGTTTCGCGGAACCCGGACAAAACAGGCGGCTATCCTCCGCCCGAAGGAGAAATTATGCAGGAAAAACAAGACGACTTTCAGGATTTAATCGTTTACCAGATTTACCCGCGCAGCTTTTACGATTCGAACGGCGACGGCATCGGCGATCTGAACGGAATCAGGCAAAAAATCACCTATCTGAAAGAACTGGGCGTGAATGCCGTGTGGATTTGCCCTTGCTATAAAAGTCCGAATTACGATAACGGCTACGATATTTCCGATTACCGGGATATCATGGACGAATTCGGCACGCTGGACGACTGGAAAAAACTGGCGGAAGAACTGCATGCAAACGGCATGAAAATCATCATGGACCTTGTGGTGAACCACACTTCCTCCGAACATTTCTGGTTCCGGCAGGCGCGTTCTTCCAAAGATAACCCCTACCACGATTATTATATCTGGGCGGACAAACCGCTTACAAACTGGACGGCGTGCTTCGGCGGCAGCGCCTGGGAATATAACCCCGCGACGAACGAATACTATCTGCATTCTTTCGCCGTGCAGCAGCCCGATCTGAACTGGGAAAACCCGAAAGTACGGCAGGCTTGCTGCGACGTTGTGGATTTCTGGACGGACCTCGGCGCAGACGGCTTTCGTTGCGACGTGCTGGATTTTATTTCAAAAGATTTTGCCGCCGATAAAATGCTGAACGGTCCGCGCCTGCACGAATATATCCGGCAGCTGTTCGGGCGCGAAAAAACAAAGCATCTTTTCACCGTAGGCGAATGCCAGTCCGACGCGCAAAGCATCTGCGATATCTGCGGCAAAGACCGCGACGAATTGAAATCGGTATTTCAGTTCGAACATATCGGGCTGGGAAGATCGGATAAATACAATCCCGCCCCCTACCGCTGCGACGACATTAAAAACGTGCTCGTCAAATGGCAGAATTTCACTGCGGAACACAATCTTTTATATATTTTATTTACCGATAATCACGATCAGCCGTTTTTTCTTTCCCGCCTCGGAAACGATAAAGAATTCCGCTACGAATGCGCCACGGCGTACGCAGGCATGTTTTACCTGCTGAAAGGCATCCCGTTTATTTATCAGGGGCAGGAGTTCGGCTCTGCAAATTCGTTTTACGGCGATATTTCCTGCTTCAACGACGTGGAAACGGTGAATTATTATCACGACAATCTTAATAAAAAGCCGCGGGAAAAACTGATTGCCGAAATCAATTACGGCAGCCGCGATAATACCCGTCGCCCGCTCGCCTGGACGAACGAATCGGGCGCACATGGCTTTACAAGCGGCACGCCGTGGCTGAAAATGCCGTCGCGCGCCGACGAAATCAATCTTGAAAAAGACCGCGCTTCGGAAAAATCGATATTCGCTTTTTATAAAAAACTCCTTGCGCTCCGCAAGGCAAGCGGCGCAATCAGATACGGCTCTTTCAAAGACGTTACGAAAAACGACGGCTGTTTCGTTTACGAACGCGCGCTCGGCGGCGAAAAAATCGTAGTCGCCGTCAATTTCGAAAAGAATAACGAAATTATTCTTCCCGCAATGCCTATAAACGCACGCACGGAAATTCTCCTTTGCAATTATCCGGACGCCGAATCGTCCGCAACCGATTTCCGACCGTTTGAAATCAGAGTGTACCGCATTTCATAACACGTACGCTATTTAAAAGGCACGCAAAAACCCAAAATTTATTTGTATAAGAGAAAAATGTATGGACTGGAATAAAATAAAGGAAACCGTTTTGGGCTGGCTGACGACGACCGGCATTAAAATTCTTGTTGCGCTGCTTGTTTTAATCGTGGCGTTTACGCTTATCAACCGTATCAGCAAACAGATTGAAAAGCGCAGCAGAAAACAGGAAGAAACTAAACACGTGGATAAAACCGTTTATCGCACGCTCGGTTACATCGCGAAAATCGGCTTGAAGATTCTTGTTGTGTTATCGCTTGTGGCGTATCTGGGCATAGATACGGGCGCAATCACGGCGTTAATCGCTTCGCTCGGCGTCGGCGTCGGGCTTGCCGTCAACGGCACGCTTTCAAACCTTGCGGGCGGCATGCTGCTGCTTTTCACCCGTCCGTTCAAAGACGGAGATTATATCGCGGCAAACGGATACGAGGGATACGTGGAAGATATCTTTATCTGTAACACGAAAATCCGTACGAACGATAACAAAATCGTTTATCTGCCCAACGGAAAACTTTCCACCAGCGAAATCGTGAATTATACCGAAAAAAATACGCGGCGCGTAGACCTTACTTATTCGATATCTTACGCCGACGACTTCGAAAAAGCGGAACAAATCGTAAAAGACGTCGCCGCCGCAAACCCGAAAATTCTGCAGGAGCCCGCGCCGAAAGCAAGAATCACCGCGCACTCCGCCAGCAGCATCGATCTTTTCTGCCCCGTCTGGTGCAAAACGGAGGACTACTGGGACGTGCTGTTCGATATGAACGAGCAGGTTAAAAAAGCGTTTGATTTAAACGGCATTTCCATTCCGTTCAATCAGATGGACGTGCATGTGAAAAACGACTGAATTACCGAAAAGCAATACTGTCTTTTATCCGAAATCGACAATCATACTCCCAGCTGCCATACTCCCGGCTGCCATACTCCCGGCTGCTATACTCCCGGCTGCCATACGGAAAAAAGCACCGCGTTGCCAACGCGATTTCCTTAGGTATTTTTTAATTTAAATTTTAAGAGCGCATTCAAAAAACACGCCCGCAGAGAGTTTACCGAAAAATGCTCTGCGGGCGTTTTATGCAAAAAAAGAAAACAAGACCGTCTGTAAGCCGGGTTCTGTCGTGTACGGTCATTTATCTACGCTTGCCGTCGCCGGCAAGCTCCAGCGATATTCACGGCGATCGTCGGGCGGACAACCCTGTGCGACGAACGCCCAATCTTGCAGCGGGCGGGGTTTACATGGCGCGCCGCGTTACCGCAGCGCCGGTGAGCTCTTACCTCGCCTTTCCACCCTTACGGAAACGAGAATCGCTTCCGCGGTATATTTCTGTTGCACTTTCCTTGAAGTCGCCTTCACCTGACGTTATCAGGCGCCCTGTCCTGTGCTGCCCGGACTTTCCTCACGGCGCTTTCGCGCCCCGCGACCGTAAAGCGATCTTGTTTTCCGAAAAACATTATAGCACGTTTTTTTTATTTTGTCGCGTTTTTTCAAGCGTTTTTTTAAACTTTCCGCGGAAGTTTTTCTTATCGCTATAATCGCACGTTGCTTTCCGCCTCAAAAACGCCATGTTTTTTCCGCTTTAATAAAACACTTCTATGCCGTCGATACAAACTCCTTTGCCTGCGATACGGCAATCGGAGGCATGTTTTTATTTCGCCGGACTACTCTGTCAGACATTATAATTATACCTGATAGAGTAATAAAAAACTTATATTTTATATAATTTCAGACGATTTATATAATTTTATACTGTATTATGTCTGACACACATAATAATTTTATTTCAAGGGCGTAGGCACCTATTCTATCTGCAAGGTGGTAAGAGAATCGGGCAAAGCTTCGAAATAAACGGTTTTTTTACCGTGTTTTAGCATAATTTGCTTCTTTTCCTGCGCGGGATTCACAAAAAACAGGCTGAATACGCCGTTTTTATCTTTTACAGCCGTTGCGTCGCACGCAATCGGCGCAGCCTGATAAGAAGCCGTTCCGGTTACCGCGGAATCGTATACTTTGCACGGATAAACGCTTGCTCCGCGAGTAACAACCGGTGAGAAATGCGAAAAAGCGCGATATTGTCCGCTGTAAGAAAGTTCGCCCGTTACCGAATCGACGGTGATTAAACCGCCGCAGAAATACGGACCGATGTTCGGCGCCCCCGATTCGTCGAGAAGAAGATTCCACCCCGTGAAACTTCTGAAGCCGTGATTCAGCGCGCGGCAGACGGTAGCGCCCCATTTACAATAATCGGCGGCGTAATTATTGTGCAGTCCCGGACCGCCTTCCGTAAAATGCAGCCCCAGCTGCGGATAATCCGCCCGTATCGCTTCCGTCTGTTCCGCTCCTCCGGCATAATAATGAAACGCGGCTCCGTTTACGGCGGACAACAGTTCCGGATATTCTTTCAGTTGCCAGAGCACGCGCTTTACATAAATGAAATTATGATCGCACAGCCATATTTCCGGATTCAATCCCCGTTCCCGCAGATTTTTGCGCATGAGAAAAATAAATTTCGCTTCCAGCTCCGGCGAAAACAAACACGCGGGCATTTTCCCGGTCTGATCCGTTTCCGGCTCGTTTTGCGCCGTCAATGCAAAAATATCGATTCCTTCGCGACGATAAGCGGCAAGAAAATCGCAATAATATGCCGCATACTCTTCCAGAAAACCTTCGCGCATAAATCCGCCGCACATCGAACCGCCCGTTTTCATTCTTCCGGGCGGCGACCACGGCGCGCAGAAAAATTTCAGATTTTCGTTCGTTTTCAATGCTTCGCGCAGCACGGGCAAAACGTATTCTTTATCCTTATCGATCGTAAAATTACCTTCGGCGTCCTCGCAGCAGTACAATTCGGGCGAATAATCGCTTGAGCCGACGGAAATACGCGCAAGCGACAAATTCAGCCCCTCCTCTCCGAACGCCTTTGAAAGCACTTCCGCCCTTGCGGCGGCATCCATTTTCTGCAATAGACTGCACGAACTTCCCGTAAGCGCTATACCGAACCCGAGAAAACTTTCCGTAACAGGCTTATCGCTCGCCTCCACGTGCTGCGCCCCGTATATATCTTCAAAGATTTCCGTTGCGCCGATTTCGCGTTTAAATCCGTATTTATCCGTCGTAACCGCCCGTATTTTCAACATCTTACCTCCGAAAGTAATTTTACGCTTTCATTGTACACCCGCGGCAGACTCGGCGCAACGATAAATCTATCACAAATTTGTATTTTTACGTCAATTTTATTGACATTTCAAGCATTTACGGGTATAATTTTTATATCATGTTTCCTTTTAAACGTTACAGAGATTACGATATAAACCTTACCTGCGTTTACGCCGCGGCGCAACGCTGGCGACACAACGCCTATTACTCTTTTCTCGGCGTGCCGCGCCCGAATTTCGGTTTTTGCCTGATTGAATCGGGCGAAATCGAGTACACGTTTTTAAACGGAAAAAAACTTATCGCCTCAGCGGGCGACGTGGTGTATCTGCCGAAAGGCAGCTGCTATAAAGCGTCGTTCCGTTCCTTAACCGACGCGGATTTTTCGGGACATGGCTCTTCCGGGCAGACGTATGCGGAAACGCGGGACACTCTGATTAATTTTCAATGCGCCGATTTCGAAGCAACCGACAAAGCCGTATTTTTGGAAGATAAAAGCGTATCCGTCATCGCAAACAATGCGACAAGCGATTTGAAATTGTTGTTCAAAAACCTCGCGGAAGCGAATTTTTCTTACGGCGGCGCTTTCAGAGTGAAATCCGTTCTTTACCGCATATTCGACGTGCTTAGCGGTTCGTCGTCCGGCGAAACGCTCCGCGAACGGATAGAACGAATGATTTCGGGCGACGATTTTTTACTGATGAACGAATCCGAAGCCGCAGCGCACGTTTCCGTAAGTCTTTCCACCTTACAGCGATTTTTCAAAGCGGAATACAAAAAAACGTTTTCCGAGCTGCGCACCGCAATGAAAATAGAAAAGAGCAAGCGGTATTTATCCGAAAACGCCCTTTCCGTGCGCCGCGTCGCCGAAGAACTGGGTTTTTACGATCAATCGCATTTCTGTAAAATCTTCAAAAAATACGAGGGCGCGTCCCCAAAAGAATACATAAAGAGAACACGCCCTGTTTAATTTTTTTTCGATATTCCGCGGTTTTATCCGCGGAATATTTTATTTTTCCGCAACGAAATATTCAGATTAATCTTCCGATTCGTCGCGTTTCTTTTTGCCTGCCGCAAACGCCACGGCAATCGCCGCCGACAACGCGGCTGCGCCCGCCGCCGCCACAGAACCGCCGCAGCCTTTCTTCTTTTCTTCCTGTTTCGGCGCTTCCGTAAGCGTGAACGTTCTCACGGCCTTTCCGCCTTCGGTTACGATTTCCACTTCCTTTTCGCCCGCCGCAATCTCTTCGAGAACGGCGGCTTTTATTGTAAGCGTACCGTTTTCGTAGGTATAATCGCCCTCGCCGAGCGGTAAACCGTCCACCGATACGGAAATCACCGTCTTATTTTTCACGTCCACCGTCAGCACGAAATCGCTGCCTTTCACGGCATTCGCTTCGCCGTCCGCAAATACGGGCGGTTCGTCGGAGACAACGATTTTCCCCGCAGCGCTTGCTACCGTTTCCGCTTCCAGCGTATATTCTCCGGCAACCAGAGAGTTCATCACCGATTCGGCGATCGTCAGTTTGCCGTTTGCATACGTATATTCGCCGCTTTGCAATACGCGGTTATTCAACTTCACCGAAACAATTTCTTTGCCGTACGTTTCCACCGCAATTTCCAGCGCGCCGCTGTTCTTTTTATACTGCGTTACCGCTGCAATGACGGGCGTCGAATCGGAAATTTCCACCGTAAACGTTCCCGTCGCGCCCGAAGCGGTTTCAATCGTGAACACATGCGCGCCGTTCGTCAACGTCTTAAGATACGTCTGTTTCAGCACAAGTTTGTCGCCGTCCATATAATAAACGCCGTCCGAAATCGCCGTTTCGCCTTCTTTCATCGCAACCAGCGCATAGCCGCCGAGCGAAATATCGAAAGACAAATCCTTTTTCGGCGCCTTATCGTACGTCAGCGTTTCCGCAGGCAGCGACGGCGTGCTGTCAAAGATATTCAGATTGAAATTCAGCGTGTTGCCTTTCGACGTCAGAACCGAAACAGCTACCGTATCGCCTGCGGAATACTGTTCGCAGAATGCTTTGGTAATCGCCAGACGATAAGTACCTACGGGGGTTGCGGTTACCGTGTAATCGGTATTTTCCGCAAGTTGTTTGTCGCCCGCCGTAACTTTGGTTACCGTGAAATCGTAAAGCTGCACAAGGCGATACGCTTCCTTTTTCGTAGCCGTATCAAAGCCCGCTTCGTTTTCGTCCACAAAATACGGAATCAATTCGGAATCCGCTTCGAAATTATCCATATACCATACGGCGTCTGCATTTTCTTTGGCGGAAGAATAAATCACATACGCGCTCGCCGCGTCCGAATACTCTTCGCCCGTGAAGAAGAACGATACCGATACTCTGTACCAGCCGTTTTCCTGTTCTTCCACCGCGAAGTTCACGTATTTCGACTGCGCGTTGTCGTCCGTGCGTTTCTTCGCCGCCAGATCAAGTTCCATCGACCACCAGTCGGTATCTTTTCCGGAATCGAAAATATGGCAACGCAGACGTAACAACGAAGCGTTCACCGGTTTGAAATCGGCGGTAATCGTATGCCATTTGTCTTTCGTCATCATGTTCAGACGCCCGCCCTGAGGGTTCGTCTGGAACATCGAAGTGAAATCGTCGGAATCTACGGAAGTAGATACGAATTTAATCGTTCTGTTGCCGTCGAAATCTTCGGTGAATACGCGCTGTACGCCGGGATCCATAAAGCTGTTGCGGAAGAACATATCTTTCGAATCCTGATCGCCCGTCAGTTCCGGCATATCGGCAAAGTCCGCAACGTAATCGGCGCCCGTTTTCACGTTGATCACGTTGATTTCCGCCGCAACAACGGTATTTTTCTCATCGGTAACGGTAAGCGCGTGCGTTCCCTCAGGCAGCGCTTTCATCACGCTTTCTTTTATGGTAAGCACGCCGTCCGCAAACGTATATTGCGTTGTTTCAAGCACCGTTTCTCCGAATTTCACTTCCGCTATGCTACCAAGATTCGTGTATGTGGAAAAATCTTTTTCCGCCGCCGCGTTGTAGGTTGCCGCCTTTTTATTCAAAGAAGGCGCTTCCGGTTCTTTTTTCTGCGCGAATACGTAATTATCCAGCAGCACGCCCGTATTCTTCTCCGCGTTCGCCGTAGCGGGATTGCCGGAATGCAGATTGAAGAAATTAAAAATGTATCCGCCCGTGCCGTTCATGTACGCGTCCACCCGGAAAACGCCGTCGGCGTAGGTAACCGTATGTTTCACGATAATATTCGCGTCGCCCTCTTTCGCGAAAGTTCCGTCTGCGTTCAGCCGGAGGTAATCGATTTTTCCCGCAGGAGTCTGGAATCCGACGTACACCATATCCCATTCGCCGAACGGTTTTAAATCAAACGAAATGCGGTAAAGTTTATCCTCCGCCGTTCCGCCCGTCGCGCCGGCATCGAGGTATAAATTATCTTTCTGCCAGCCGCCGTCATCGTAAAACGCATAAACGCCTTTCAGCGATTTCGTGCCGTCGATGCCCTGCTCGTCGATCGTCAGCGTACCGGAAGAAAGCCCCGCGAATTTCGAAGCGTGGAACATCGCGTCGCTTCCGGAAACGGAAGAATCCACCGCGTTGAACGTCTGCCCGAAAAGCTTCGTATATTCGAACGTTGCGGGGTCCGCAGGTTCTACGGGATCGGTATCGCCGTCCGTTACGTCGTAAATCGCAAAATTATCGAAATACAGCCCCGTATCTTTCGCGGCGTTCGCACCGTCGGCGTCGGAAGAATTCATCAGCGTTTCCAGCTTGAACAACCCGCCGAGTCCGTTCAGCGTAACGCGTACGTGAAATACGCCGCCCTCACAAGCAACGGAAACGTTATCGAACATTTTCGTATCTTTATATTCCACCGTCTGATACGAGCCGTCGGATTTTAAAATCACCTGCGAATCGGTATCGTTCGAGCCCTGCCGGAAAATGCAGATCGCCTGATTTACTCTGCCGAACAGGCGCACGTCGTATTGCGCAACGTATTTTTTGCCCGCTTCCATATTCACGTTCAGTTCGTTTTCGTTTATGTACAAAGGCTCTCTCTGCCAGCCGCCTTCGGCAGTGCCGAAAAAGTCGTATACGGTTTTCAACGATTTCCCCGTGACGCCCGACGCCGTTGTTTTCGCATTTGCGATACCTGCAAAACCGCTTGCGCCGAAAATCGCGGCTTCGCCGCTCAGACCGGCGGGCGCGTCAAAATCGTATACGACGGCATCGCCACACTTCGCCGTAAAATTCATCAGACGTAAACCTGTGTTTTTCTCGGCGTTTGCCGTAGCATAATCGGTGGTATTCATAAAAAAGTTGAAAAATATGTAGCTGCCCGTGCCCTGCGCCGTAAATTCCGCCGTCCACCATCCGGCGTCGTCTTTCGTGGCGGAAACAAGGTTGACATATTTCTCGCTGCCGTAGTTTGCGGCGGACGACGTACCGTCCGCATTGAGAATAACCACCGAATTGTATGCCGCATTGTTTTCGCCCGTAATTCCCAGCGTAGTATTGCTTACCAGCCCGTACGGCTGAATTTTCATTGTAATCGTATACGTTTTATCCGTATCCGTCGAGCTTACCCCTCTGCCCGAATCAAGATAAAGCGTCCCGATCTGACAGCCGTTATCGTAAAACGAATACGGCGCTTCGATGTAGGCAGCCGAAGTTTCTTCGATCGAACGGTTTGCGCCGGCGAAATGCGTTGCGTCGTAAATTTCGCCTGCCGTGGCGGAAGTATTCAGATTTTCGAAATCCGCGGAATACAAAAGTTTCCGCCCCTCCGCATGCGCGCCCTCACGGTTTTGCGCAAGCACGCCGCCCGTAAGCGACAGCGCGCCGATCACGGCAAAGATTGCAGCCGTGCGTTTTGTTGTCTTTTTGTTTGCCATAAATTTCCTCCTTGCGGAAAGACATCTCCCCCTGCGCTGCCGTATATCAGATATTTATACGGCTTTTAACGAGATATCTTCCGTTTATTTACATTTTTTAAAAACGCGCAATAAAATTTTTGAATTTTTTATTGCTTTTTTGTTCTTTTTATGTTACAATATTTACATCGAAATTTCAAGGGAGCGAATTCAGCCGTGTACATCATCCGCAATCCGTATATGCTCACTTACATCAACTACCAGCCCACCTACAAAGGGATAAATCTGGTGGAATTCGGCGAAGAAAACAACGAAAGACCGTTTCTCGATACGCCGATTCATCGTGAAAATTACATTGTGCATTTCGTGCTGGAAGGCAACGGATTTTTTTGCAGCAATTCCAAAAAATATTCGCTGTCGAAAGGCAAAGCGTTTGTGATTTCGCCGCAGGACCTTGTGGATTACGGCGCCGAAAAAGATACGCAATGGAAATATTGCTGGGTGGCGTTTTCGGGAACGGACTGCAGCGTTTTGTTTGAACAATGCGGCTTGAAAGGCGTTACCGTTTTCGATTATTCGGATAAAGACATTCAGCCTTTAACAGAACTGCTTTCCTATGCGCGCGACGCCGCCGACGAAAATTCTCCGGCGTTTTCTTTCCGAGCCATGGCTTCGTGTTTTTCGCTGCTTGGAAACCTCGCCGCTAAATTCAACGTGTCAAATTCCAAAAATCAGGCGTTTTTCTCCTCTATCATCGATCGTTCCATCAAATACATGCAGCTGAATTTAAGCAGACCGATTACGATTTCCTCGCTTTGCGACGAATTGTACGTATCGCGTTCTTATTTTTCCACTTTGTTCGAATCGGTAATGAAACAGCCGCCCTATCGCTATCTTCAGAATTTACGCCTGCAACGCGCCGCCGAGCTTTTATTGCAGAACCCGAATCTGCGCGTTTACGAAATTGCGGAAATGGCGGGATTTTCTTCCACCACGCAGTTTTGCAAAACGTTTCAGAAAAAATGCGACTGCTCTCCCACCAAATTCCGTTCGCGCTACCGCACGATTAAACAATTCAACAAAGAAACCGATAAGAACTTTTTTACTCTGCACGACGACGATTAGTTTTCGTCGTCGGAATATTCTCCGCACATCGCTTCGTCCAAGGCGGTTTCCGCCAAAGATTCGCCGATATAATCGATTAAATAATGGCTTCCCGAGGCGTCTTCTTTAAACAAAGAAACGCCTTTTTCGTTGATCGTAACTTTGCCGCGGCGCTTGATTTCAAACGCCTTGCCGCAACCGTATACGGCAAAAAACGCCGCAGCGGGATCCCACGAAGAACGATTTCCTTTCGAATGTACGTAGTAGCTCCGCCCCGCGGGGTTTTTTTCGTCCTTTTTCATCAACCGAGCGCCCGTAAGCACGCTCATTCCGGTAAGATAATGCGAAAAATACACGGGTACGGGGCATTCTTCCAACGTTGTGCGGGCAGACGGAATATCTACGGCAACGTTGAATTCCGCTTCCATTTTCCAGTCGCCGAACCACACTTCGGGTACGCTTTCCGAAGGGAAGAAGCATGCCATCGCCACAACGCGTTTCGCCTGCGCAAGCATAAGTTCTTTGCCCGTCAGCGGAGAAATATCGTCGGCGCCGCTTGTAAGAAGCGCCGCAAGGTTTTCGAAATTTCCCACCGCGACAATCGTAATTTTTTCGCCCGTATTTTCCGCAAGCAGCCTGCGCAACAATCTCACGGCGCTTTGCGGCTTTTCTTCTTTCGGATACCCGTTTTCGAAAGCCTCGGAAATCGCCTTTCCGTAAGAATCTTCGTAGAAGTTTTCGTCCTCTCCGGGCGCTTTCGTTTCCGTCTGCCCGATCGGCACGATATGGCCGTAATAGCGGTTAATCGCGTCCGCGCAGCCAGCGGCGTACGGGCTGGAACTGCTCAGCGTAACGGCAAGCAATTCCGCCTTTCCCGCATTCTGCGCTTCATGCAGAATCGCAAGCGCGCCCGCGTCGTCGCAATCTCCGCCGATATCCGTATCGAAAATAATTTTGTTCATCCGTCGTTACCTCTTATCGTACTCCTGTAAAACTCAGCCTTTCACGCCGCCTTGCAGCGAAATGCCTTTTGCAAAAATTTTCGTGCCCGTATAATACATAATCATGGACGGTATCGCCATTAAAACGCTTGCCGCAAGCAGCATGGGCGTATCCTGTTTCCCCTGCGTCGTCTGCGAACGAAGCATGTTGATGCCAAGGGAAATATTGAATTTTTCGGGACGGCGCAGATAAATGAGCGGTCCGAGATAATCGCCCCAGATGCCCATTGCCGTAAAAAGCACCATCGTAACGATGACGGGGATGCAGTTGGGCAGAACGATTCTGAATAATCTCGTCAGCGAATTCGCGCCGTCCATTTCCGCCGCTTCCATAATCTCGTTGGGAATCCCGCGCATGTTCTGGCGGAACATAAACACATAGTACGCGCTGCCGCCGACGCTCGGAAGAATCAAAGGATAGAAGCTATCCGTCAGTCCGAGCCGCGCCCACAGCAGATACGAAGGCACCATGGTTACCGCCCAAGGAATCATCATCGTGGCAAGCAGCACCATAAACAGCGCGTCTGACGCTTTACAACGGAATTTCGCAAAACCGTATGCCACTATCGACGTGGAAACCGTACAAAGCACCGTGTTCGTAACGATTAAAAACAGCGTGTTGCTAATCCACAACAGGAAATTTTCGCTGGAAGTAAACACACGAGCGTAGTTATCGAAATGCACTCCGTCGCGCGGCAGCAGATGAAACTGCAGCGAATAATAATCGTCGTACGATTTCAGCGAAGAACACAGCATGACCAGCGTAGGCAGCACCATGAGCACCGCCACCAGAGAAAGAATCGTATACAGAATAATATTGCTTCTTCTCCGCGCTTTTTTCCGGTCGTGAAATTTCGTTACTTTGCCGGGTGTTTTCAATCCGTTTCCCGATTCGGGCGAAAGAACGGAAGCATCGGATATCATATCATTCGTCAACATAATACACCTTCTTTCCGCCGAATTTAAAGAACACAAACGTTACCGCAAGCACAATCAGGAAAATGATCCACGCATACGCGCTTGCATAGCCCATCGTGTGATCGATCATCGCGTAGTTGTAAATCTGCAACGTTGCGGTAATCGTAGCGGTTCCGCCGCCCAGCATCATCATCGGTCCGTACGCCTGTAATCCGCCGATGATATCCATAATCAGCAGATAGAAAATCGTGGGCGAAATCATGGGCAAAGTAACGTGGCAGAATTTCTGCCAGGCGTTCGCGCCGTCCAGATCCATCGTTTCAAGCAGATCTTTCGGCACGCCCGCCACCGCCGGAAGAAACATGGTGATTTTTCCGCCGACGCCGCCCCACACCGACATTACGACAAGGCTTTTCATCGCGTTTTTGTGCCCTAAAAACAAAACTCTGTCAAACCCCATCGTGGTGAGAATCCCGTTCAGAATACCGTATTTCGCATACATCGATTCCCAGAGCATCGTTCCCGCGATGAAGGGCAGAATAGCAGGCAGATAGTACACCGTCTGATAAAATCTCTTTGCCTCCGGCACGGCGTTGATCATCAGCGAAAACAGCAATCCGAACCCCATGCCGAACACCGTAGTCGCCGTCATGAACACAAACGTGTTTTTCAGCGTGGTAAAAAAGTATTTTTCATATTTGAACAAATCGATGTAATTCTGAAATCCCGCGAATACGGGCGTTCCACCCATCTGATAATGACAGAAACTGATATACAGCGAATACACAAGCGGAAACAATCCGAAACAGGCAAAGCCCAGAAGCCACGGACTGATATACGCAAAGAACGATAATGTCGTTTTCTTTTCCCTCGTCATCGGTATAAAACTCCTCCCTTCGGCAATTTTACGATTGTTTTGCCAGCCTTACGCGCTTATTCACTTCGTAATCGAGCGTTTCGCAGAACTCGTCGAACGTCATCGCCCCTTCGAGATATTCGCCCGTATACATAAATTCGATGCTCTCCAGAGAAGCCTGCGAACAATATTTATTGCGGTCGATCACCACCGCTTTATCCAGCGATTTGTAGAATTTCTGCGCCGCAGCCAGCCGCACCGCGTTCGTGTTCTTTTCGGGATTCAGAATATACTCTTCGGCATATTTTTTCAACGCGGGGAAGTTAAGCGCGCGCTCCGCCGATTTTTCGCCCATATAATCGAGATACCACTCCACGAATTTAAACGCGGCTTTCTTTACCTTCGAACGGGCGGAAATCGCCATGCCCACGCAGCCCGTCGTGTACGGTTTTGATTCGCATCCGGCTTTCGCAGGCGGATACGCCACGCCCAGATTCAGCTTATCCAACCCGTAATATTCCACGGCGTACATACCGCTCATAATCATCGCTACTTTCCCCTGCGCGAACAGCGGAAGCATCGAAGCGCCGGTATTGTTCACCTCGTTTTTTGCTAAGATATCGTAATAGTATTTCACTACGTCTTTTACGTTCTGCTGTAAAAACGTCGATTCATAAGTAGAAGAATTAAACCACGAAGTGCCCGCGTTTGTAAGGAACTGCGCCAGAACTTTCGCTTCGGCAAGCCCCGGTAAAAACGAATACTGCGTAATCGTTCCGTTCTTCTTCACCAGAAGTTCGTTGCACAATTTTTGGAATTGTTCGAATGTAAGCGGATCGGCGATGCCGTCGCCGTCGGAATCTTTCTCGATCGCCGCCAGCTGTTCCTGCGAAAACAAATCGCGGTTATACAGCAGCATGCTGTCCGTCGTCCAGTCTTTCATCACGGCGTAGGTTTTTCCCTTGCCGAACGTATCCGTCGCGGCGTCGTACGTATACGCCTGCTTGTTGATGTCCCATATTTCGTCCAACGAAATATTTTCCGATGCGGCGAAATAATCGTCCAGAGGTTCAAGATAGTTCTTGCTTAAAAACGGATAAATTTCGCCCGGCTCCATGCCGAATACGTCCGCTTCGTTTTTGCCCGAAATATCGTTGAGAAGGTTGGAATAGAAATTTCCCGTAGAAATTTCCAGCTGAATTTTGATGTCTGGATTCTTTTTATAGAAATCCGCTTCGATGGCTGCTTTCAGCTCTTTGTTCGATTGTTCGTCGTTAAACGAATAATATCTCACCACGGTTTTGCCGCCGTTTCCGCCGAACGTATCGTCATCGTCTTTCCCGGACGGCGACGCTTTGCAGGAAGCAAGCGTCAGCAACGTTGTTGTTACGGCAAGCATGCCGCCGATTATGCGAATTGATTTTTTCATCGTATTTATCTCCTTAATCGTACTTTCATTGTTTATATGCGGGTGCTTTAACGTTTATAAAGCACTTCGTCCGTTACCGTATAGGCATGCCCTTTCGTTACTTTCGGTTTCGTTTGTCCCGAAGGGGTTTCCATCTTTTCGATCACCACGTCGTCGATAGCCATTGCCCCGCCGAACCGGATACCCCACATCAGGTAATATCTGCCCTGCGAACCCGTGGTGAATTCGTATTCCACGGAATACACTTCGCCGATTTCGTAATCGCCTTTCCGCCATTCGTATACGCCCGTATCGTGCAGGAAGGTACCTTCTTCGCGCGCCAGACAATAGAAGTAACCGCCGTCGGCCGCGCTTTCGTCTTTCACCACTTTATATTTGAATTTCAGTCGGTACGTGGTGTTTAGAGAAAGACACATATCCGCAAGATTCGTATTGCAGAATACGTTGAACTCCCATGCGTTTCCCGTAGAGTACGTGTTATCTACATAGCAGGAATATTTACCGCTGATGAGATATTCGGGGTTGCCTGAAATAATGCCGGTAGAACCGATACCGGGATACATACAGCCGCCGTTGAACACGCCCGCTTCGAAGTTTTCCACAACGCCTTTGCCGTCTGCGTCGATTCCTTTTTCGGGCACTACGTTATGTTTCACCGCCACCGCGTCCCGCGTGTACGATTCGTCGCTCGAAAGTTTTGTAAGCGTAATGTTTTTAATGTTCACGCCGCCGCGATCGCGCACGCCGAACACCACGTGCGAACCTTCGGGATAATCGTCGGTATTGAACACGTACGAATACTTCGTATACCCCGTATCCGCGGGTTTCCAAAAAGAACCGATGCGGTTTAACGAGAAGCTTTCGATATATCCGTTCTTATCGTCCGGGTCGGCGTTCGGATCGGTAATCATCGCATAGAAGAAGCCGCCGCCCGAAATTTCCGTTGTTGTTGCCGCGTCGAACGTAAGCATATACGTTTCGTGCGCGCCGAGTTCGTTTTTCAGCTGCAATCCGTCCGCCCAGTACGGCGTATTCTGCGAATAAATGGTATACGAACCGTCCTCTTCCTTTGTTGCAAACGCGGGATTCAGTTTAAAGCCGACGTCCTGTTTATCCGCCGTAACCGCGGAAATATCGTCAAACGCCGCAATTGCCGCGTTTTCGGCGGCGCCGAAGCTGAGTTTGTATTGCTTTCCGTCGTCGGGCACGGTAATCGTCGCCGTGCGGTGAGAAACATTATTCGAAACGTCCAGCCACTCGTACTTATCTCCCCAGACGCCGTTTTCCGCGTTGTAGGCACCCACGAGATATTTGCTTTGCATGTTGATTTTAATCGCCGATTTTTCGATATTCGTTTTATAATCGAAAGACACGTAGTACGTTTTACCGTTTTCCAGCGGCATTCCTTCGGCAAACACGCCGTTGCCGCCGCCGACAATCGCTTTCGAACCGTTCACGGTTACCAGTCTGTCGGTGATTTTTCCCGTGCCGATCGCTTTGAAAGCCGTATCGCCGTCCAGCGAATCCGCTTCGGCAAGTTTCTTAGCCGCCGTATCGCCCACCGTAACCTCGCCGAGGTAATACTTTTTATCCGCGTCCTTTCCCGCTATCGGCATTTCGATTTTCGGAACGCCGTTTTTATCGGTCATCGCGAATTTCACGGTATACGTTCCCGCGGGCAGCGAAGCGGGCAGATCGTATTCCAGATCGAAGAAATGCGGTTCGCCGCCGTTGATCGATGCGGGGTTGAACGATTCGTCCGTTCCCGTATACACCGTGTTGCCGTCGGCGTCCTCGAAATACACGGAAAGGTCGTAATCTTTCCAGCAACGCCCCATCGCGTTGTTGCTCCAAAGCGAATTGAGATAAAACTTATCGCCGGCTTTCACGCCGTGGGAATAGCTGACGGTATCGGGAACGAAACGGAAGCCCATCATGCGGTTGAAATATTCCACGCACTCTTTATCGTTCTTCACCACGTCGGCGAAATCCTGCGCCACCCAACCTACAGCGGTGTTGTAATTCACGCGCCACTTATGCAACGCCTCGCTGAGCGATTCGAACAGCGGATAAGGCGAATCGTCGCCGTGTTTTGCGTATCCGTCGCCCAGTTCGCCGCAGAGCGGAACGCCCGTGTTCAGATAGAAATAATCGTTGGCGAAACGACTGTCGTATTCCTGTAAAGCAAACGCGATGCCGTCGCGCCGCCAGCCGATGTTATCCAGCTGCAACGCATGGTCGTACCCCATGTAATACATGAAATCTTCATACGAAGCCGCGTTGGTCAGCCCCGTCATGTACGAACCGAATTCATACGTGCAGGAAAGAACCAGCAGTTTATCGCCCCAGGCTTCGCGCCACGCGTCGATGACGTCGCAAAGCATTTTCGAACGATCTTCAAGGCTGCCGTAGCTGCTCCAGCCGGAGTGCCATTCGCCCACCATGCCGTAGCCGCGGAGTTCCACCACTTCGATGGCGTCGGCATACGGATAATCTTCGCTTGTATAATGCGTCGCGAATTCTTCCAGGAAGATTTTCAGCCGTTCCATATATTTTTCGTTGGATAAATCGGCGTACGTCTGCCCGTCGTGCACCACGCTGGGCACATTGTACGGCGCTTCGAACAACCAAGCGGGGCAACCGTTCACGACGCCCTGATTCAATACAAGTCCGTCGGTGCAAAGCCTGAGATTGATCGTTTTGCCCTGTTCCGCCCAGTACGCGATGGTTTCGTCCAGTACGGTCCAGTTGAACTCGCCGGGCGAAGTTTCCACCACCGACCAGCCGGTAGACATGGATATCTGTTTCACTTCGGGATAAACGCCCTTATAACCGAGCGAAGGCAGACCTCCGTACAGCGGTTCTTCCAGAATTACCCAGCCCATGCCCTCGTTATCGGCGCATAAATCTTCCGTTTCTTCAAACGCGACCGTTTTGTAGCCCGGTACGGCGTTTTGTTCGTAGCCGTAACGTTTCACCTGCGCCGTTCCCTCGCCGCTTTCGCCAAGCAATTTCATGCTGCCGCGATTTGTTTCGGCGCCTGCGGCGCAGCCGCCGAATCCCATGGCAAGCGCCGCAAAAACCGCCGCGCACCGGATAGCCTTTTTGTTTCCGTTTTTCATCTTATTCCTCCGTTTCTCAAATTTAACGTCGTTCCGATTCGTCTTTATGAATTTTGTACGGTTCGCCGCCGCGCAGGCGCGATTTTTCCGCCGCAAACGCCATCAGATGACTTTCCACCGAAGCTTCCAGCCCCGTAGGCGCGCTTTCCTCGCCGCAAAGACATTCGTAAAACGCGTGAATCAACCCGCCGTCGCCGCCGCCGTGGTTGTGCCCGCCCTCGAAATGCAGCGTATTCACGTCGATGATTTCTTCCGGCCGATTGAAACGCCTCACCGCGATTCTGTTCAGCGCGTCCTCGAAATCGATTTCCCCCTGCGTGCAGTAAAATTTCATAATTCTTCCGCCGCCGGCGGTAAACGCCGTCATTCTGAGATTCGCGTTCACGCCGTTTCGAAAATGCGCCATAACCATCTGATTATCCACAACGTTGTTATCGCAGGCAAACACGCACCGCCCGTACGGGCCCGTTTTTATCGCTTCCGTCAGATTTTCTTCCGTTTGCGGCACCGCGGTAGTGATGGCATTGTACGGCCAGCAATTTTCGGGAGAACCGATACTCTTCCAGTTGCCTATGTAAATGTTCTGCGCGCTGTACGTGCAATTCTTCCAAAGTTTGCAATCCGCGCAACGGTCCGCCGCGCCCTCCGGCTTGTTTTCCGCTTTAAAAAAGCGCAGATCTCCGATGGACGAAATGCTTTCGCAACGGGATTCCGCATAATATTGCAGCAAATCCAGATCGTGGCAGCACTTCTGCAGAATCATCGGCGAAGTTTCGTCGCTGTTGCGCCAGTTGCCGCGCACGAAACTATGCGCCTGATGCCAGTAACAAACCTGCTCGATAGAATCTATCATCACCGGTTCGCCGCACACTTTTTTCTCCAGCAGTTCTTTCAGCTTCACAAACGCCGGAGCATAGCGCAGCACGTGGCACACCATCACTTTTTTGCCGTAACGCCGATGCGCTTCCAGCAAAGAGCGGCATTCTTCTTCGTTTGCCGTAATCGGCTTTTCCAAAAGCACGTCGTAGCCGAGTTCCAACGCCCGCTTGCACTGCCGCACGTGATCGCTATCCATCGTGGCTATAATCAGCGCGTCGGCGCGTTTTTCCTTAAAAAATTCAAATTCGTCGCAGAATCTGTTTTCTTCCGATACGGCGAATATTTCTCCGTATTTCGCCGTTTTCACCGGATTCGTATCGCAAACGGAAACGATTTTCCATTTGTCCTTTTGTTCGAACATTTCTCTGCCGTACGCTTCCGCCCCGCGCGAACCGCAACCGATAATCGCAACAGTGAAAATTCTGTCCATTTTTCTTTTTGCTTCCTTAATAAATCGTTCTGATTTATGTATTTTGATTGAAACGAAAGATTTTTCGCTTCCGGGCTTACCTAACGCTTTCCGCCCTTTTCCTCATTTCGCTAAACATTATAACACACAAAAGCGCTGATTTCAAGAACGTTATGTTCTATAATATTGTGCATTTGTTCTTTTTCGCGGTAAAACCGAGATTCAACGGAGCGAGATTTCCAACCCTTTTCTCTCTTGATGTCCGTCGCAAAGATACACGTCCGTCGGCACACGATCTGCCGCAAACAGCGCTTTCAGAGTAATTTCCCGCCCCTCCCATTCTTTTTTCAGCGGCAGAAAGAAAGTATAATTTCCGTCCGTCGGATGCACGGGATATTCGAACGAGTTGGAAGGATACGCTGGAGCGCGGAAAGGAAATCCGTATGTTTTACCGCCGATTTCCGCCAGACAAACCACGTTTTCCTCGCCTGTTTTCCCTTCCAAAGCCACGGCGAGATACGGATATTCGGGCAGATCTTTCAACGTAATCGTCCTCTCCGCATAAGCTTTCGGCCGCTTTTTCGCATACGCCGCAAACAGATTCGTAAGTTTCGCCTGTTTCAATGAGATTTCTTCGCTTCCCGAAAACAGCCGAATCGAATAAATTCTGTCCACGGGGCACGGCGTGCGGAAATATCGGATTTTTCCCTCATCCGCGGCAACCGTATAAACGGCTCGTTTTCTTTTTCCCTCCGCCGTACCGGGCGTATCGCTGTAAAAATATAAAAATTCGTTTCTTTCCGGGCGCACCGTCGCTATTTTTTTTAACGTTGCGGCGCTCCATTTGCGCAAATCGGCGGAAACTTCTCCGTCCTGCGGAATCTGTTCAAAAAACATTCCGTCCTTTTTGTCCGCGTCGAAATATTCTATTTCCAGCCTGTCCGCCGCATATTCCGCCCCGAAATCCACGCGCAGGCAGCCGCCCTCCACGCGGAAGCCCGTCCTGCCGTCGTGGTTGATATACGAACGCGACTTCACGTCGAAACACGTGTTTTCGTTTCCGTCGAACGGAATCGACGTATCGACGCCGCGCAGACGATACGACTTCTGCGAAAAGAAAAACTCCCGCGCTTTTTTCACGGAATCCATCGCCGTCTTGCCCGAACGCAGCAAACTCCGCCGTTCCATCGATTCGTTGTCCGCCGCAAAACATGCCGTTTCGTACAGATATTCGCTATCCGCCGGCACGGGAGCGGCGTGCAGCGCGCCGATTTTTTGCGGCACGCGTTCGCGATGATCGGCTAAACGTCCGCCGGGAATTTGCAGTCGGGTTTTCGCGCCCGTCGAAAAATTTACCAGATAAACTTCGTCCTCGTTTTTTTCGGTTCCGTTGCCGCAAAGCAATTTCGCTTTATCCGCCCTGCCGGATTCGTCCTCGTGCAACACTTCGTATTCCGCGCCGATAATCGCCTCGCCCGCAATTTCCGCGGCGCAAATTTCTATCAGAGCCGCCCGGAACGGCGCCAGAGAAATTTCCGCCGTTTCGCCGTAAGCAAAACAGCCGATTGTTTTTTCCGTGGGAAATCTTTGAATCACGCACACTTTTCCGCACTGCGCAAGTCCCACGCTTTCGTTAAGCGGCACAGAAATTTTTCGAATGTTCCAGCTGCCGTTGCCCGTGGCAAGAAACCGCCGCTTGTCGTCGCCGCGAAGCACCGCGTTATCGCCGAGATCTGTTTTCGGAAGCATGCCGTGCGTCAGAATGTCGCGGTATTTCCTGTGTAAATTGAAAATCCGCGCCATAATCGCATATTCGTCGTCGCGCAGAAGCCAAGGATTTCCGTAAATTTCCGGCGCAAGAATCAGGCATCTGTTAAACGCCTGATAAATCAGATCGTCCTCGAAATAATCCACCGAAGAAGAAATACAAACGCCGTGATCTTCCGTAAGCCGTTTCAGCTGCGGCGTATGCCCGCGGAAGAAAATGTACGCGCGGTTATGCGGCGCCGTTTTGCGGTTGAAACAATGCACGTCGGTATACGTTTCCAGCCCCTCCCACAAAAACGTGGTGGCGTACGACTGATATTTTCCCAGATCGTTCCGATGATTCAGAAGAATCAGATCGGGCGAATACTTTCTGCATTCCCGCATCGTCCTTGCAAATTCTTCCTTTTTATTTTCGCGCAGTACCCCGCACACCGTATCGAATTTAAACAAACCGAACCGATAATCGCGGCACAACGAAACAAGAATATTTCTCCGTTTTTCCGCCTCTTCCTCCGTATCTCCGTAGCCGTCGGCGCCGCCCCAGACGCCCAGCCGCGTGCCGCATGCCGCCGCATATTCCGCTATCGGCGCATAGCCGCGGGGATATTGCGCACGCAATTTTTCTCCGTCCGGATTGCCGTAACCTTCGCCCGCGCCGTCAAGATTTCCCGCGTCCCACGCGTAAATATCCAGCCGCATGCCGTACTTTTTATTCAGTTCGGCAAAAAAGGCAAGATTCGCCAGCGTCTGCGCCTCTGTGGATCCTTCGTTCGTATTGTTGATCCACGAAAAATATTCGCTGCGGGAAGGCGATTCTTCCGTAATTTCACCGTTGTATCCGTTTTGATTCCGTTCCTGCTCGTTCATCGGTTTCTCCGTTGCGTTATTCTTTCAGAAATTTTTCCTGATAATACTTATTATATCATGCCTCTTTCTTTTTTTCAATAGAGAAATGTTCTGTAAAATTGTGTTTTTGTTCGTTGTTCCGATTCCGCCGCGGGTTTTTCGTACAGCGCCGAATCGTGCCGCTTCTCTTATCTAAATTCTTCCGTTACGCGCCGCGATTATCGCCTTTCCCGTCCGCGCGACGTCCTGTTTTTTCATGCGAAAAAGCCGCCGGATATCTCCGACGGCTCCGATTTAGTTTCCTTGATTTTGTCGCATTTTATCCTGTTTTACACAACCGAACGGCTTAATTGAATCTTTCTTTCGCCTCGTAAGTCGTGTGAAGCAACTCGTGCGCCTTATGCGAATTCGGCTCGCCGAGGTACTCCTTATACAATTCGATAATCTGCGGATTCCGATGCGAAAAACGGTACGTTTTGCTTTCGTCCTCTTTATACAGCGCCGCCGCCCGTTTTTCCTTATACGTATCCAGAATATCGGTACCCTCGTTCGGCAGGAAGCAAGGGCGCACATACGGCTGTCCGCCGCCCGCGATGCACCCGCCGGGGCAACCCATAATTTCGATGAACTGATATTCGCTCTTTCCCGCGCGGATGTCGTCAAGCAGTACTTTTGCGTTCTTCATGCCGTGCGCCACGGCAATTTTCACCTTTGTACCGTTCAAATCGTATGCAGCCTCGCGCACGCCTTTGAAGCCGCGCACTTCGGTAAGCTCCGCCTTTTCGGGTTCCTTGCCCGTAACCGTATAAATCGCCGTACGCAACGCCGCTTCCATTACGCCGCCCGTTACGCCGAAAATTACGCCCGCGCCGGTGTATTCGCCCACGATGTCGTTATCGAATTGTTCTTCGGGCAGCTTATCGAAACGAATCCCGGAACGCTTGATAAGTTTTCCGAGTTCGCGCGTCGTAAGCACCGCGTCCACGTCTTTGACGCCGTCTTTCTGCAGCTGCGGGCGTTCTTTTTCGTACTTCTTCGCCGTGCAGGGCATAATCGAAACCACAAACATATCGCGGGGATCGATGCCCGTCTTTTCGCAATAATAGCTCTTCAGAATCGCGCCGAACATTTCGTGCGGAGATTTGCACGAAGAGAGGTGCGGCAATAAATCGCCGTAATAATATTCGCAGTAATTCACCCACCCCGGCGAACAGGAAGTAATCATCGGCAGCGTGCCGCCCGTTTTCATGCGATGCAGAAGCTCGGTAGCCTCTTCCATAATCGTAAGGTCGGCGGCAAAGTTGGTATCGAACACTTTTTTAAAGCCGAGCCGCCTAAGCGCCGCCACCATTTTACCCGTAACCAGCGTGCCTACGGGCATGCCGAATTCTTCGCCGAGCGCCGCGCGCACCGCAGGCGCCGTCTGCACCACCACGTACTTGCCAGCTTTCATCGCTTCGTCCACCTTATCGATTTCCGAAACTTCCATCAACGCGCCCGTGGGGCACACGCTTACGCATTGCCCGCACAGAATACACGGCGAATCTTTGAACGAACGATTTTCCGCCGGCGCAACAATCGTTTTGAATCCGCGCTTTTCAAAGCCCAGAACGGAAAGTCCGTGCGCGTTTTTGCAACGTTCGATACATCTGCCGCAAAGCACGCATTTCGAAGTATCGCGCTTGATCGAAGGCGTAAGTTTATCCACCGTCGTTTCCGTTTTCGCGCCCGTATACGCATTGTCGCGCGCGCCCGTCAGCCGCGCTACGTGCAACAGTTCGCACTTCTCGTTTTTATCGCATTCCTGACAATCGCGATTGTGGTTGGAAAGCAGCAGTTCCACCGAAGTTCTGCGCGCTTCCACGGCTTTGGGGGAAGAAATCGTAATTTCCATGCCCTCCGCCACAGGGTACACGCACGAAGCCACAAGTCCTCTCGCGCCCGTCGCTTCCACAAGGCACACGCGGCACGACCCGCGCGAACATTCGCCGTGATTGAACGTGCAAAGGGACGGAATTTCATAGCCGCACTCTCTTGCCGCTTCGAGTATCGTCAGCCCCTCTTCCACCTGATAGGGCATTCCCTCGATTTTAATATTGATTTTCGACATTTTTCTTTCCTCCCCTTATTTCTTCTCGATCGCTTTGAATTTGCAGGAAGCGATGCACATGCCGCACTTGATGCACTTTTCCTGATCCACGATACGCGCGGGCAGTTTCTTGCCGGGCGCCACGTAATCGGTTCTGGAGATGGCTCCCACGGGGCATTGTCTTTCGCAAAGACCGCAGCCGAAGCATTTATCTTTAATCACCTCGTATTTCATCAGGTGCTTGCAGACGTGCGCGGGGCATTTCTTTTCAACGATGTGCGCAACGTATTCGTCGCGGAATCTGGAAAGCGTGGAAAGCACGGGGTTAGGCGCCGTCTGCCCCAGCCCGCAAAGCGAGTTGTTTTTTACGTTATGCGCCAGATCTTCCAGCGCGTCGAGATCGTCCATCGTCGCCTTGCCGTCGGTTATTTTCGTTAAAAGTTCCAGCATGCGCTTGGTGCCGATACGGCAGGGCGTGCATTTGCCGCACGATTCGTCGCAGATGAATTCCATATAGAACTTCGCAACGTCCACCATGCAGTTGTCCTCGTCCATGACGATCGCGCCGCCCGAACCCATCATCGAACCTTTCGCAATCAGGTTGTCGTAATCGATCTGCGCGTCGAGGTCGGCTTCGGTAAGGCAGCCGCCCGAAGGCCCGCCCGTCTGAATCGCCTTGAATTTCTTGCCGTTCGGAATACCGCCGCCGATATCGTAAATCAGTTCGCGCAAAGTTGTGCCCATCGGCACTTCCACAAGCCCCACGTTATTGATTTTTCCGCCGAGCGCGAATACTTTCGTTCCCTTCGAACGGTCGGTGCCGTGAGAAGCGAATTTCGCCGCGCCTTCGCGCAAAATAAACGGAACGCAGGCAAGCGTTTCCACGTTATTGATAATCGAGGGTTTCTCCCATAACCCCTTTACCGCGGGGAACGGAGGACGGGGACGCGGCATGCCGCGCTGTCCTTCGATGGAATTTAAAAGCGCCGTTTCTTCGCCGCAGACAAACGCGCCCGCGCCGAGGCGGATATGTACGCGGAAGCAAAAATCCGTACCGAGAATATTATCGCCGATAAGCCCGGCTTCCTCCGCTTCTTTTATGGCGATTTTTAAACGGTTTACCGCAATGGGATATTCCGCACGAACGTAAAAATAACCGTTCTGCGCGCCGATCGCATAGCCCGCAATCATCATCCCTTCGATTACGGCAAGCGGGTTGCCTTCCAGAATGGAACGGTCCATAAACGCGCCGGGGTCGCCCTCGTCGCCGTTGCACACAACGTACTTTTCGCCGTCCGGCTGATTATAGGCAAACTGCCATTTTCTTCCCGTGGGGAAGCCGCCGCCCCCGCGCCCGCGAAGCCCTGAAGCAAGCACTTCGTTGATAACGTCCTGACGGGGCATCTGCAACGCTTTCGCCAAGCCCTTGAACGCGCCCGCGCCGAGGGCTTCTTTAAAGTTTTCCGGATCGATGCTGCCGCAACCGTGCAGCGCCACGCGCACCTGTTTTTTATAGAAGTTGATTTCGTCCTGTTTCGTAACTTTTTCTTTCGTGGCGGGGTCTACGTACAGAAGGCGTTCCACAATATCGCCGCCGATCAGATCGGTTTCCACGATCTCCGTAACGTCGGCGATTTTCACCATGCGGTATAACGTGTCCTCGGGATAAATTTTCACGAAAGGCCCCTGCGAGCAGAACCCGAAACATCCCACCTGATTCACCGTTACTTTATCGGAAAGACCTCTTTCCGCAATCAGCTTTTCAAACTCTTCCTTGATTTCGTGCGAATGAGAGGAAAGGCAGCCCGTACCGCCGCAAAGCACCACGTGGCGCTTGCCGTCCGAGCCGGAAAATTTGGCGTTCAGGCACGCCGAGCAGTTTTCGCTTGTAGCGTTCAGTTCTTCGAAATTCTTAATCATACGTTCGCCTCCGCGTTTTTATATTCTTCGATAACGGCGGGAACGGCGTTTACCGAAAGCTTCGGGTACACCTTTCCGTTGATGGAAACGGCGGGCGCGATGCCGCACGCGCCGATACAGCGCAGAGCGTCCAGCGTAAACAGTCCGTCTTTCGTGGTTTCTCCGGGTTTGATGCCCAGAATTTCCGAAAATTTATCGATTACCTGCTGCGCCCCTTTCACGTAGCACGCTGTGCCTAAACAGCAGCCGATGACGTATTTCCCTTTCGGATTCAGCGAGAAGAACGAATAAAACGTTACCACGCCGTAAATTTCCGCCACGGAAATTCCCGTACGTTCGGAAACCAGTTCCTGCACCTCCAGGGGAATATACCCGTATTCTTTCTGAACGTCGCTTAAAATCATCATCAGCGGCGTTCTTTCATCGGCGTATCTGTCGCAGATTTCATTGATCTTCGCAACAGCCGCTTCGCTTAAATGAGCCATTTTTAGCCTCCTTACATAAGTAATTATAATATGTTTTTATCATAGTTCCGCGATAGAAAACCGTGGAAACAATCATAACTGCGTTAAGGGCTTTTTCACCGTTTCTTTCTCTACGGATAAATAACCCACCATTCATATATGTTTTTCTATATATTCCTATATAAAAACCGATATATTTATTATATCCTATCAAACAGCAACTGTCAACAAAAATAACGGAAAAAAGCCGCGGAAAATTTTGTTTTCCCTGTTATTTTTCGCAAAAATATTCTTGTTACGGAATTTTATAAACGGTTAGCAAAAGCTAACCTATATAACGACGCACAGTATACAAAAAAACGTTTTTCATGTATAATAAAAACACGCCTGAATTACCATTCAGGCGCTGCGTATAACGCTCCCGGATTTATTATTCGGGCGCTGCGTATATATGCCGGTCCTATGCGATTTTCTCCGTTGCGCCCGGCGCTCGGATGCAGTTTTCTTTGCGCCCTATGCCGCCGGTATATTATCTACGGTATACGTTCCGTCCGGCTTCAACGTTATCGTAACGGTGCCGTCGTAATCCGTTCTGTGTACGTTTACGCCGTTCCGTTCGAAGCGGCCGAGCACTTCCGTGGACGGATGCGAATACGCATTGTTTATCCCCGCCGAAACCACGGCGTCCCGCACAGAAAGCGCACGGATAAATTCCTCGCACGAAGAGCTTGCCGAACCGTGATGCGCCGCCTTTAAAATTTCCACGCCGCAAAGCGTAATTTCTTTTCCGTCGCACGCGATCAGCCCCGCTTCCGCCTCGCGCAGAATCGCCCGCTCCTTTTCCGCCGTAATGTCGCCGCAAAACAGCACCGTAGAGCCGAAATAATCCAGATAAATCACCGCCGAAGTATCGTTCACGGCGCCGTCGTCGACGCTGTTCCCGTTGGCTTTAGCATATTCGTTTCCCGGCGTATCTTTGCTTAAAGGAGAGATAAAGCACAAATCGTACGGCAATCCGGAATCGTGCGAGGATAGCGAAATACCGCGGCGCGAAAACGTCGTCCGGATTTCTTCTTTTTTCGCCGCAAGCAGAAATTCGTCAAACGCCGTTCCTCCGTCGTATGTTACGTACGGCATAAAAATTTCGCCCGCGCCTTTTACGGAAACCATTTCCGCCAGCCCGCCCGTATGGTCGCCGTCCGTATGCGTGGCAACCAGATAATCGGGCTTTTTAACGCCCAGAGCGTTCAAATAGCGCAGAATATACGCCGTATGCCCGTTTGCGCCGTCGCCGCCGTCTATCACCATCGTTTTTCCGTCGGGAAGTTCGATCACCGAACAATCGCCCTGCCCCACGGAAAGAAAATGCACGCGGCAATCCCCTGCGGCAAGCTTTGCGATCTTCGGCTTTTTCACATAATATTTCCAGGTTGCGGGCGGCACGAAAAACGAGAACGCCGTCAGCCCGCACAAGACGATCACGCCGACGCACGCTTCGATTTTTCTGCGTTTTTTCCTTTTCCGATTTCTCTCTTCCCGTTGCGCTTCGTAATTCATCTTCCGTATCTTATCCGTTTCCTTTCCGCTTATTTTACGGAATTTTTTTCAGGGTTGTTCTCTTGTGGCGGCGCGTTCAGCGCGCGTATATCTCCGCAGATTTTCTGCATTCGCTCTTCCACGCCGAACAAATCGTCCGCGCACGCTTTCAGCTCGGTAAACGCCGATTTTTTCAGCTCCGCCCCCGCTTTATACGAAACTTCGTGTTCCAGACTCGCCCACATGTTCATCGAAATCGTTCTCAGCTGTATTTCCACGGGCACCGAAGTCGCCACAAACGAAAGCGCCACCGGCACTTCCACAATCAGATGCAGACTTCTGTACCCGTTCGGCTTGGGATTTCTGATATAATCTTTCTGCCGCAGCAACCGTACGTCGTGCTGATTGAGAAACACCCGCGCGATTTTATAAATATCCTCGATATATCCGCACACCACGCGCACGCCGGCAATGTCCGTCAGTTGTTTCAGATTTTCCGGCGCCTGCTTATACCCCCGCCGCTTCAGTTTTTCATAACAACTTTCCGCCGTTTTCAGGCGGCTTTCGATATGGTGAATCGGATCGTGCCCGTGCGTCATCGAAAATTCGTCGTCCAGAATTTCGAAACGGGAACACGCCGTTTTCAGCGCGCCCGAATACAGCGGCTTTACGCGCGCGTATTCCTTTAAAAAATCTTCCGTCGGCTGATTTTTTTTGCCTTTTCCGACAAACGACAACTGTTGATTATCCGTAACTGCCACGATTGCCCCCCTTTCATTTCGATTTTTCTTTCCGGGCATTTATGCTTTCAACTCGTCAAGCCGCTCTTTCAACGGCTCCGAAAGCAATCTTTCGCTTGCCGCCGCGCCTTTGAATCTTTCTTGTTCCGCACATTTTACCGCAGCCGACAACGCCTTTTCCGCCGCAGGCAAATCGCCCCGCATTACATAATATGCCGCGGCTGCCCTGTTTTCCGCACACGTCGAGCGCGCTTCCACGGATTTTTCGTTTTTTTCCGCGTTTTCCGCGCCGTAAGAAAGCGCCGCAAAGCATTTATCCGCCTGCGTTTCGTCGCTTAACAGCGCGTTTAAATAAGTCAGTTCGCAAAGCGCCGCGCGCTGTTCTTCAACCGTCAGATACGGAGATAACAACGCGATGCGATTGATATGTTTCGCCGCCGCTTCGTAATCCCGCAGTTCCGCCGCCGCATAATACGAATAAAATTCGTTCAGGACAAACAGCGGCTCGTCCTCGGCGATCACGGGCAGATTTTCAAGATAGTTTTTATCGATTGCGGAATACGGTTTGCCGCTCGCCAGCTCGCCCTGCGCGTTCATCGCCGCAATCAGTCTGACTCCGTACGGCTTGTCCTTCAGAATATCGCATAAAACGCGCATATCCGTTTTTCCGCCCGCATATTCAAACGGCGGCAGATTCAGCAAAAACAGATACGCCGCATACGGCAACGCGCCGAACAGGACAAACGCCCCGGCATATCCGCCGAGCACCGCCGCCGCTACGATGATCGTAAGCAAAAACGCCCCGCCGAACAACAATCCGCCCGCCGTATACGCCGCCGCGCGCTTTTTCATATCCGCAAACGCCTGTTCCGGCACCGCCTGCGTGCTGTCCGCGGCAAACGGAGAACAGAACGAAATTTTCTTCCTGCCGTCCGCTCCGTCGTATTTCAGAAAACAGATTTTCCAGGATACCACAAAAAATCCTTTGGAACGCGCAAAAACAATATGCCCCGTTTCGTGATAAAACGGAGCGAAAAACAGAGAAAGCACGCCGCCCGCAAGGCAGAGCCAAAGCCCGGACGAACCGAAACCCGTATACGCGAAAAATGCCGCGACGGCAAATCCCGCCGCGCACAAAAGCGCAAGCGTTATCGCATATACGTTAACAAAAAACCGTTTCACCGTCTTTCTCCTTATCGTTTATTTTTCTTTCGCGCCGTCTTACGGCAAAAAATTATAAAATACCTTTCAGCCGCGCGTACCCTTCCAGATTGTCCTCGTCGCTTACGGTAATTCCCGGCAATCCGAGCGATTCCGTTATCATATACAGCCACGCCGCGCCCCCGCCGATGACGTCCGCACGTTTTTCCGGCATGCAGGGCAGCTTTGCGATTTCTCTCACGGGCAACGTTAAAAACGCTTTCGCGTAATTGCGCAAATCGCTTTGTTCAAGAAAAACGCCCGTAACTTTCTGCCCGTCGTACGATTTCAACCCCGCTTTTCTCGCGCCCAGCGTGGTGGCGGTGCCGCCGATGGCAACCGTCCTGCCCCCCGCTTGATTTATAACCGTTTTCGCGCCGTTGAAACCGCTTACGTATTTTTCACACAGTTTTTTTATCTCCGCCACGTCCCGTCCGCACATATCTTTGATACGAACCACGCCTACGGGAACGCTTTTTTTATACGCCGTTTTTCCTCCGACGCGCACCGCGATTTCCGTACTTGCACCGCCTACGTCTATCGTGGCGCCGTCCGCCCCGTTCAGCGCCCCGTCCATCCCCAGCGCCGCTTCCGCTTCCCCGTCGATCACGTCGGGCAGTACCCCGCACGAATTTTTCACGAGTTCCAGAAACTCCCCGCGGTTTTCCGCCTCGCGTACCGCCGCCGTGGCATAAGCGAAAATCCGTTCCGCGCCCCCGGCTTTCGCCCTTGCGACAAACGCGGAAATCGCCTCCGCCGTGCGGCGCATCGCGTCGTCTTTCAGCCGCGGCGAAAACGCCAGCCCCTCGCCGAGGCGCGTTGTTTCAAGCGTTTTATATAAAACTTTTCCGTCCGCCGTAAACATCAGGCGAACGGAATTTGACCCCACGTCGATCACCGCGCTTTTACCGCGGAATATTTCGTTATTCATCTGTTTTCCTCTCCTCGCGGCAATGGTTTTTCCCTGCCGCCGTACCCCGGAATATCGTAAAATCAACTTCCTTTTTTGTACCCGTTGGCGTAAAGCAAATGTTCCTTCCCTATCAGAGAAAGATAATAATCCAAGTCGTTTTCCCGGCGATCGATCGTTTCCTGCAAGCGCGCGATTTCTTCTTCCGCTTTCGCAATACGCTTGTTATGCACGGAAATCGATACCACCTGATAAATAAGCACGGCAATCAGCACCGCAACAAGCAGCGTTGCGGCAACAACCGATGCGATCACCGTTCTTTTCATCTTTTCCTGCGTCATAAGCTAACCTTTTTCCTTGCCGCGCGAACGATTTTTCCGCGCGTGCGTTTTGATTTTTCTTCGGATTTTTTTCTCCGCGCCGATTTTCTTTTTTGTTTTTTTTGTGAAAATTTCGCGGCCGCAGCACGAAAAAGAGGCTCAAACAGCCTTTTTTGTGCCTTTACACATGTATTATAGCACATTTTTCCGAAAAATGCAACCACTGAGCGCATACTTTTCAAATATATTATAAATCCCGCCGTCATCGCGAAATACGCGTACAAGCGAAAATCGGGCAGACGACAGAACGTGGCGATCAGCACATACAAAACCGCCGCCAGAAGAAAGAAAAGCACGTCCGCTATAAATGCGGAAATTTTCGAAAACCGCAGCGGCGACAAAACATCGTAAATCAATCCCGCCGCCGCGCCCGCCGCCGCAAGGCACAAAAACGCGGGCAACTGCGCCGCCGAATCCATAACGCTTTCCTCCGCCGTCAGCGGAACAGCTTCGAACGGAGCGAACCGCCGTAACGAAACGAATCGGTTACGCCGCCGGCGCGGAACGTACCGCTCTCTTTCGAAAAACCGATGATCTTAAAATCGTTTCCGAAAAACGTCAGCGTGGTTTTCGTACCCGAAAGACTCAATTCGATTTTCGACGGCGAAAAACTTTTCACCGCCTCTATGCCCGTCGCCGTGATACTTTTTCTGTTGTCTATCTGAATCGAATGATTTGTTTCCTGCATACCTTATCGTATGCGAAAAAAACGCGTCTTATGAAAAAAAATCGTTTCAAACCCATATTTTTCCTTCACGCAAACAAACGCCTTCCCCGTTTCGGGGAAGGCTGCATAAACGCGAAATTTATTTCATGTTTTTCTCTTTGAATCTCGCCTTTGCTCTCAGCTCGCTGTCTAAAATTCTCTTGCGGATACGCAGCGATTTCGGCGTTACTTCCAGAAGTTCGTCGTCGTTGATGAATTCAAGGCACTCTTCAAGGCTCATTTTGCTCACGGGAATCAGCGTCAGCGCGTCGTCGCTGTTCGATGAACGGGTATTCGTCAGATGCTTGGTTTTGCACACGTTCACGTTGATATCGTCGGCAAGGTTGGTATAGCCTATCACCATGCCTTCGTATACGGGCGTGCCCGGCGTAATAAACAGCGTGCCTCTGCCCTGTGCGTTGAACAACCCGTAAGTAACCGCTTCGCCCGTTTCAAACGCCACCAGCGAACCGGTATTCCGGCGCTGCATATCTCCCTTGTACGGCTCGTATCCGTAGAAAATGGAGTTCATGATGCCCTGCCCTTTTGTATCGGTTAAAAATTCGCTCTTATACCCGAAGAGTCCGCGCGACGGCACGGCAAATTCCAGCCGCATGCGGCTGCCCATGGCGTTCATATGCAACAGCGTACCTTTTCTGTTGCCCATCGCCGAAAACACGGGGCCCGTCATATCTTCGGGCACGTCCACCACCAGTCGTTCGATCGGTTCGTGGCGCACGCCGTCGATTTCCTTATACAATACGCGCGGCGTGGAAACCTGAAATTCGTACCCCTCGCGGCGCATCGTTTCTATCAGGATGGAAAGATGCATTTCGCCTCTGCCGCACACGCGGAACGAATCCGCGCTGTCCGTATCGTTTACGCGCAGAGAAACGTCGCGCAGCAGTTCTTTATACAGTCTTTCGCGCAACTGACGGGTGGTTACGAACTTTCCTTCTTTGCCGGCAAACGGACTGTCGTTCACGGAGAACGTCATTTCCACCGTCGGATCCTCGATTTTTACGAACTGCACGGGCTCCACGGCGTTCGGCTGACAAACGGTATCGCCGATGTTCAGCCCTTCGATGCCGGAAAATACCACGATGTCGCCCGCCTTCGCCGATTCCACGGGCACGCGGTCGAGCCCTTCGATCTGATAAAGCGTTACGATTTTCTGGTTCGTACGCACTTTTTTATCGTTGTAATTGCACACGGAAACAGGCTCGTTCGTACGCGCCACGCCCCGTTCTATTCTGCCGATGCCGATGCGCCCCACGAATTCGTTGTAATCGATGCACGAAACAAGCAGCTGCGTAGGACCTTCCACGTCCATATCCATCGGCGGAATGTGCGATAAAATGGTATCGAACAGCGGGTTTAAATTCGGCTCTTGCTTATCGGGCGTCAAAGAAGAGGTTCCCGTTCTGCCGCAGCAGTACACAATCGGGCTTTCCAGCTGTTCGTCCGTGGCGTCAAGGTCCATCATCAGTTCCAGCACTTCGTCCACCACTTCGGAAATACGCGCGTCGGGGCGGTCTACTTTATTGATTACGATAATCAGTTTCAGCCCCAGTTCCAGCGCCTTCTGCATTACGAAACGCGTCTGCGGCAAAGGCCCCTCCGCCGCGTCTACCAGAATCAGCGCGCCGTTCACCATCTTTAAAACGCGCTCCACTTCGCCCGAAAAATCCGCGTGTCCCGGCGTGTCCACAATATTGATTTTCACGCCCTTATAGTGCGCGGAAGTGTTTTTCGCAAGAATCGTGATTCCGCGTTCGCGCTCCAGCGCGTTGGAATCCATCACGCGGTCCTGCACCTGCTGATTTTCACGGAACATACCGCCCTGCTGCAACATTTGGTTTACAAGCGTCGTTTTGCCGTGGTCTACGTGCGCGATAATCGCAACGTTTCTTAAATCTTCTCTGATCACTGTATTTTTCTCCAAGTCTTTAAATTATATACGCAGAATATTTTATACCTTTTTCGGCTCTTTGGCAACGATTTTTCACCGCATTGCAAAAATTTTTTTACTTTTTTCTTTATTTTTCCCCGCCCAAGCGGCAAAAAATTCCGCCCGGCGCCTTACAGCGGCAACGGAGCGTTGTTTTTATATGTGCAGAACGTAATCGTAATCCCGTTGTCCTCTTCGGGTTCGCTCTGTTTCACGCACGCGAAGTTCTTTTCGCCGTCGACGACGTCCAGATTCGGAAAAAACGTATCCGCCCCGCCGTCCGCGTCCGCTTTCGTTACGTACACCTCGTCGCAGTACGGCAGAAGTTGCTTATACACGGAAGCCCCGCCGATCACGTACACGTCCTCGCCGCTTTCTTCCGCGCGTTTCATCGCCGCTTTCGCCTCGTCCAGATTCCTTACGATTTCGCAATCGTCCCGCACCGCGTCCGGCGATAACACGATATGCTTTCTGTTTTTCAACGGTTTCCCGCCCGGAAACGATTTCAGCGTGTTTTCGCCCAGCACCACCGTATGCCCCGACGTGGTTTCGCGGAAAAATTTCATATCTTTCGGCAACGAAAACATCAGAGTGTTTTTTTTGCCGATGCCCCAGTTTTTATCTGCGTGCAAAATCGCCCGAATCATTTTTTTTGCTCCTTTTTTTGTTTTTCAAATCGCCACGGGAATCTTTTTATCCAGTTTTTCCGCCTCGTAATTTTCCAGCGCGAAGCTATCCGTCGTGAAATCGTAAAAATTCTTCACGGACGGATCTACAATCAGTTTCGGCGCGGCGTGGCGCGGTTTTTCCAGCACTTCTTTCACCAGCGGAATATGTCTGTCGTAAATATGCGCGTCGGCAATCACGTGCACCAGTTCGCCCGCTTTCAGCCCCGATACCTGCGCCAGCATGATAAGCAGCACCGCATACTGCGTTACGTTCCAGTTGTTCGCCGTAAGCATATCGTTGGAACGCTGATTCAGAATCCCGTTCAGCGTGTCGCCCGAAACGTTGAACGTCATCGAATACGCGCACGGATACAGATTCATCTCGTGCAGATCTTCGAAGTTATAAATATTCGTCATGATGCGCCGCGAAGCGGGGTTGTTTTTCAAATCGAACAGCACCCTGTCCACCTGATCGAATTCGCCCTCTTTATAAACGGACTTTTTCGCCAGCTGATACCCGTACGCCTTGCCTATCGAACCGTTTTCGTCCGCCCAGCTGTCCCAGATATGCGAATGAAGATCGTGCACGTTGTTGCTTTTTTTCTGCCAGATCCATAAGAGCTCGTCCACGCACGATTTAAACGCCGTGCGGCGAATCGTCAGAATAGGAAATTCTTCCTGCAGGTTATAACGGTTCACCACGCCGAATTTCTTTACGGTGTGCGCGGGGGTTCCGTCCTCCCAGTGCGGGCGTACGTTCAGATTCGTATCCCACACGCCGTTTTCCATAATATCCGTCATATTCGCAATAAATATCTCGTCTGCCTTGCTCATAGTCCCGTTCTCCTTCGTAACGCGTAAAAATATATGTATATTGTACCATATCCGCACGCGATTCGTCAAGCGGTCGGCAGGCGCTTTTCTGCGTTTTCCGCGCGTTTTTTCTTTCGGTTTTCTTCTGTTTTTTCCTCGTCCTCCCCGTTTCGCTTGCTTAATTTCAAAAAAAATGCTATTATATTACCGAAATTTTTTTACGGAAGGTATACAAACATGGCAGAACATGAAAAGCCCGCCCCCGAACCCCGGCAGGAAACGCCCGCAGAAACAACCGACGCGGCGCAAAAATCTACCGCGAAAGAAAAAATCAAAACCTATATCAAAGCCATGCCGAAGCGCTATTTCATCACGGCGTTTTCAGGCATGGCGCAAGGCTTGTTCGTAACGCTCATCGCGGGCACCATTCTCGCCATGATTGCAGGCTGGTTTCCCGACAATTATTTCGGAAGAACGCTGACGGGCATTTCGAACATCGCGAAGAGCATGATGGGCGCCGGTATCGGCGTGGGCATCGCGCACGCGCTGAAAAAAACGAAACTTTTAATCTTCTCCGCCGCCGTCGCCGGCATGGCAGGCGCGTTTGCCGAAAAGTTTTTCCCGTCCGCCGCGGCGCCGTTTTCGGCTATCGCGCTCGGCGCGCCCGGCAACCCCATCGGCGCATACGTCGCCACGATGCTCGTCATCGAAATCGTATCGCTGTACGCGGGCAAAACGAAGCTCGACATTATTTTAATTCCCCTCGGCGCGCTGTTTTTATCGTTTGCGGGAATTTTCGCGGCGTATCCCTTCATTAAACTGATCGGCCGGCTCGGCGATTTCATCGCGTTCGCAACGGACGCAACGCCGTTCGTCATGGGCGTCGTCATCGCCGTCGTCATGGGCGTCGTGCTTACGATGCCCACGTCGTCCGCCGCAATCTGGATTTCGGTTGCCAGCCCCATTTTAACGGGCTATGCAAGCGGCGCGGCGGGCGTTACCGAAGCGCAGTACAACGCAATGCTGCTTGCGGGCGGCGCGGCAACGGTGGGTTGCGCGTGCCACATGGTGGGCTTTGCCGTGGCTTCCTTCCGCGAAAACAAATGGAGCGGACTTATCGCGCAGGGCTTGGGCACCAGCATGCTGCAAATTCCCAACATCATGAAAAAGCCCGTAATCATGCTGCCGATGATTCTTTCTTCGGCGATTCTCGGTCCGCTTTCCACCTGCGTTTTCAAAGTGAAATGCGGCGCCAGCGGCGGCGGTATGGGCACCAGCGGACTGGTAGGCGTGTTCGATTCGTTCAAGTACACTTCGGGCGCCCTCGGCTGTATCGGAATCGTTTTGCTGACGATTGTTCTGCCCGCCGCGTTAAACCTGCTGCTTTCCGAATGGTTCCGCAAAAAAGGTTGGATTAAACAAAACGATATGCTCCTGCCCGAATAATCGGTTGCGCTATCATTAAGGCAACAACTAAAATACCGATAAAACGCCGGATGACAAATCCGACGTTTTTTCTTTTTATTTCCCGCCGCGGCGAAGTATTTTTTCCGGCGCCGCGCCGTCGGTCTGATTCACCGTAACGAATTTTCCGTTCGGAAATACCGCCCGGTTATTGAAAACGCACGGCAACGCTTTCGCCGCGAGCGATTCCGTTTCCCCGATTTCGTTGGATCTTCCTGTTTTTTCGTCGGATTATCCATTGACAACGCCTGCCGCGACGCGGTAAAATAGCTGCGTAAGGAGAAAACGCTATGGAAAAATACGCATGGACGGCAAAAGTCGTGAAAGGAAAAGAAGCGGAATACGAAAAACGCCACGCCGAAATATGGGAAAAAATGAAAGCGGTTTTAAAATCCGCCGGCATAAAAAATTATACGATCTGGCGTTCGGGAGATACTCTTTTCGGTTATTACGAATGCGAAAAAGGCATAGAATACGCCGCAAAAATTCAACGCGAAAGCGAAACGGTTTCGCGCTGGAACGAATATATGAAAGACGTTCTTATTATGGAAACGGATCCCGAAACGGGCGCGCAACCGCAACTGAAAAAAGTATTCGAACTCGACTAATCGCCGCCCGCAATTTAAAACTCGCGTCGAAAAGCATACGAAAGCGCGCCGTTTGTTCCGACACGCTCTCTCATTATTTATCTTGCCGAACAAGCTTTTTTCGCCCGGCTTCCCCGTGCCCTTGCGCGTATATTATTCCACGCAGATATCGTAAAGCTCCAGCGAACGGAGCTTCGCGTTTCCGCCCTCCGCAAAGAAAGAAATCCCTTCGCCGTTTTCTTTCGTATAAACGACGGCGGTCATCGCTCTTTCGCCGCCGTTTACAAAAACTTCGCAGCACGAAACGTCCAGAAATACACGCAGCGTAATCGCCCCGTTCTTTTCTTCCGTTTTCACCGAGCGGTACGCGGCGTCCTTTTCGTTTTGGTCGCAATAAAGGTTCAGCCCCGTAGCGGAACGGTCGAACACGATTTTACCGTCTTTTTTCGAATAATACACCGCGGCGTAATTGTTTTCGCTTTCAAACAGCCTTACGCCCGCCCTTTCCGCGTCGCCGGGCTCCAACTCGAATATCAGCTCCGTTTTCACGCCGCCGACGCCGTTTAAAACCGTTCTTTCGCCGATGGTTACGTTTTCGTAACGCACGGCGTTTTTTCTGTACGCTTCTATCTCTCTCACGGGCAACTGCATCAATCTGCCGTTTTGCAAACGGAGTTCGCGGGGCAGAATCATCGCGCATTTCCAGCCGTCGTCCGCCGCGGGCGATTCGATGCAGCCGGGCAGCATCCACGCCGCCATCACCGTTCTGCCGTCCGGAATCGCGGCAACCTGCGGCGCGTAAAAATTGAATCCGCCGTCCGTTTCGTCCTCGTATTCCCGCGCAAACGCACCCTTTTCAAAATCGATTTTTCCCGTAAAATATACCGCAGAAACGGTGTTTTCGTATCTCCAGTCCTCCGTGAGATATCCCTGCGGGCTCGCCATAATCACGTCTTTTCCGTCCGCCGTAAACGCGCAGGGGCACTCGTAAATCCCCCTCGTCGGCTTTCCGTCTTTTATCAACTTTCCCGCAAATTCCCACGCAAGGCAATCTTTCGAACGGAACAGCAATATCTGCCCGTCTTTGTCTTTCGCCTGCGAACCGCAAAGCATATAATATACGCCGTCTTTCAAAAAAACGTACGGGTCGCGGAAATCGTGCCGCGAACAATCGGCGGGCAGTTTTTCTCCGGAAAGAATCACGCCCTGTTTTTTAAAATGCACGCCGTCGGAAGAAACCGCAAGCGCCTGCGTTTGAATATCACCCTTCACCGCGGTATAAAACAGATACATTTTTCCGTCTTTTTCCACCGCGGAACCGGAATAACAGCCGTCTTTATCGTATTCCTTATCGGGCGCAAGCGCAACCCCTTCCCAGTGCCAGCGAATAAAATCTTTCGTCGTAAAATGTCCCCAGTGCATCGGTCCCCACACCGAAGAATACGGATGGAACTGAAAAAACAGGTGGTATTTGCCCAGCGCGTAACAAAAACCGTTCGGGTCGTTCATCCAGCCTACGGGCGGCATCGCATGATAAGTATGGCGGTATTTTTGCACCACGGAAGGCACAAAACGCTTCACGTATTCGTCGGCGCGCTCCACCGAAAATTCGGTAACGGACTCCGTTTTTTTCTCCGCCGCAGGGCAGGTTGCATCGTCTTTTTTATGTTCGTTCGTCATAATCGTCCCCGCTCATACATCTTATTTTCCGAAGATTTCTTTCCCGGTGGGCATCGCTGGGATAGCGCCCGCTCTGCCCACCACGTACCCCGCCGTTTTGTTGGCGTAAGTCAATATTCTTTTCAGCGCGGCGGCGGAAATATCGAAGCCGTTTTCCACCAGCTGATACAGCGTTGCCCCCACAAACGAATCGCCCGCGCCCGTGGTATCCGCTACCCGTTCCGCCTTTTCGGAAGGAACGTATACTTCCGCTTCTTTCGTATACGCCGTCGCGCCCGCGGCACCCATCGTAACAATCGCCAGTTTCACGTTTCCGCCAAGGAGGGAAACCGCCGCCTTTTTCATATCCGCTTCACCCGTAATATCGGCAAGCTCCTCTTCGCTGACTTTTATCACGTCCGCAAGCGGAATATACCGCCTTACCGTTTCCAGCAATTCGTCTTTGCTTTTCCAGAGCGAATATCTCAGATTCGGGTCGAAACTCACCGTCGCGCCGCTTTTTCTCGCTTTTTCTATCAGCGCGTCGTGCGCTTTTCTCACGGGCGCGTCAATCAGATCCACGCTGCCGAAATGCAGAACGTCCGTTGTATCGAACGAAATGTCCGCAACGTCGGCGGCGCCGAGAAGCATGTCCGCCGAGGGCTTTCGGTAAAAGGAAAACGATCTTTCGCCGTTTTCGTCCAGCGATACAAACGCAAGAGCGGTATTCGCCTCGTCCGTAAACCGTACGTATTCCGTATCTACGCCCGCTTTTTCAAGCGTTTCTTTCAGAAATTTTCCGAACATGTCGTTGCCGAGTTTTGTAATCACGGCGCTGTTTCCGCCCAACCTGCTTACGCACACCGCCACGTTTGCGGGCGCGCCGCCCGCGTTGCGGTAAAAAACGTCCGCGTTGTCCGCTTCGCCTTTCCGCCCCGCAATAAAATCAATCAGCACTTCCCCCGCGGCATATACTTTTTTCATGTGTTCCACGCCTTTTCGTATTTTCATTTCGCAATATGTTCCCGCGCCGTCCGCGCGGCGCGCTTGCGATGGTTCAATTATAGCGGAAATCAATGCGCCTGTCAAATACTTTTTACCGTCTGAAAAAACAATCTTCCTCCGCCGCCGGCACTACGTTTAAGGTTGAGTTTTAAAAATATTGACTGCGCTTCGTTTGCATATTTCCGGATTTATTTCCGCCGAAATCATTTGAAGAGCCTGCAATCATCCGATTGCAGGCTCTTATTAGCTATATTTACTTTTCAGAAAATTTTCAGGCGTTCGTCGCGCCGTTTTATACGGACATCAGTCCCGCCGCTTTGAGCGCCGCGAGAATGGAATTTACCTTTTCGATTGTATCCGCAAGCGTTGCCGTTTCCGCCAACGCGGCAACCGATGCCGCAGGCGTTACTACGCCGTCCGCCCCGGTAGCCCCCGTAGCGCCGGTAGGGCCCGTAGCGCCCGTTGCTCCGACTTCTCCCGTAGCGCCGGTAGGTCCTGTGGCGCCCGTTGCTCCGACTTCCCCCGCAGGTCCCGTCGGTCCTGTGGCGCCCGTCGCTCCGACTTCTCCCGCAGGTCCCGTCGGTCCTGTGGCGCCCGTTGCTCCGATTTCTCCCGCAGGTCCCGTCGGTCCTGTGGCGCCTGTTGCTCCGACTTCTCCCGCAGGTCCCGTCGGTCCTGTGGCGCCCGTCGCTCCGATTTCTCCCGCAGGTCCCGTCGGTCCTGTGACGCCCGTCGCTCCGGCGATTCCCTGCGCGCCCTGAACGCCTTGTAACCCCGTGGCGCCCGTCGCGCCTGTGGGCCCCGTAGGGCCTGTGATTCCCTGTAAGCCCTGCACGCCCTGCAAACCTTGCAGCCCCTGCACGCCCTGCGGTCCCGTGGGACCGGTAGGCCCCGTAGGTCCGGTGGGCCCGGTAACGCCGCCCGTGCCGCCCGTGGGCACGTAGCGGATGATTACGCGCGCGTCGCGATTATCGCAACAGCAACTGCGCCTTGTGAAAGGTCTTTCGCACATTATTTTTAGCCTCCTGAACATTCAAAGCGCGTTAAAACACGCTTTCTTTCTATTATATCATATTATGAAACGGTTGAGGAGGGTGCGCGTTTATGATAAAATTATCGCTCTGCATGATTGTAAAAAACGAGGAAACCGTACTGGAACGCTGCCTTGAAAGCGCCGCGGGAAAGAACAACCGGCAGGAAAATCCGACGGACGAGATTATTATCGCGGACACGGGTTCGACGGACGGAACGAAAAAAATCGCTGAAGCGTACGGGGCGAAAATTTACGATTTTCCATGGAAAAACGATTTTTCGGCGGCGCGGAATTTCGCGTTTTCCAAAGCGACGGGCGATTATATTTTATGGTTGGATGCCGACGATTACATTTCGGACGAGGCGAGGAAGAAATTGTTTGCGCTGAAAAAGCGGCTTTCCGAAACGGGCGCGCCCGCCGCGTTCTGCCGCTATGAAATCGCGGCGTATTCCTCCCCCGCCGCCCCGACCGTTACGGCGTTTTACCGCACGCGGATTGTGAAAAACGACGGTTCGGCGGTGTGGAAAGGCAGAGTCCACGAATGTCTGCCACGCTACGAAAACGCGCTGACCGAGCCGGAAAACGGGTTTTGCGTGCGGCATCTCGGTAGCGAAAAACCGCGCGGAACGAGAAATCTGGATATTTACCGCGCGCAGATTTCGGAAAAAGAGCCGCTTTCTCCGCGCGATTTGTTTTATTACGGCAGAGAACTGTTTTACCACGGTTTTTATACGGAAGCGGACGCGATCGAAGAGAAATTTATTGCGCGCCCCGACGGCTGGTACGTAAATAAAATTGAAGCGCGGAAAATTCAGTCTGCCTGCCGCGAAGCCACGGGCGACGAAGCGGGCGCGGCAGACGCGCTTTTTTCGACGTTTTCCTACGGCGCGCCGCGAGCGGGCGTGTTGTGCGCGCTGGGGCGTATTTTCAAAAGGAAAAACGATTTTTCTTCGGCGTATTTCTGGTATCTTTCCGCGTACAACGCCAAAGACCACTCCGCGGAGGGCGATTTCGAAAATCCCGACGAACGCGGCGCGATTCCGCTGATAGAAGCGGTGTACTGCGCGTATTCCGCCGGCGAAAAAGCCGAAGCGCGGAAGCTGCACGAAGAATGTATGCGGTTATACCCCGACCTCCCCGCGGTGAAATACAACGAAGCGTTTTTCGATACGCACCCCGACTGAGCGCCGAACAAGCCGATTTTACCGCACGAAAAAACGTGCTTTTGCGCCGATGCTGCGGAATTACCCGCAAAATCGGCGCGGAAGATCGCGTGAAATATTCCGACGCGCGGGATTACAAAGCGCCGCGAAGATCGATCTGCGTTTGCGCGTTGCAGACGATGACGCCGCGATAGGCGTTTTTGAAATACGCCGCGACGACTTCGGAAAGCATGACTTCCGTGAGCGCGTCGATTTTCGCGCGGTACGCCGCGTTGTTTTTATAATCTTCCGCCCGCGCGGCGATAACGTTGGCTTTTTCGGAGATCTGCGCGGGGTCGTCCTCTGCCGCCGCCCGCTCTTCGGCGGAAACGTTACCCGTAAGCGCCGTGCTGCAGGGCAGACACGCGAAATCGTAATCCGTTCGCGCCGCGGCGAGAAGATTTTCGGCGACGAGCGTTACCGTTACGCCGTTTTTGCTTACCCAGCGCGAAGCCGTGCCCGAAGTAAGCCCGTCTCCCGCCGCGTTGACGGGATAATTTTCGCCTTCCGCCTCCTTATCGATAACGCCTTTTTGCGCAAGCAGCGAAAATGCGCGGGCCGCGTTGGACGAATCGTTGCAGATCGCGAACGTTTTTCCTTCGGAAAGCGGCGTGCCCGGAACGGCTTTGCCGTAATAAACGCCCAGCGGCTCGTAATGCACTTTGCAGGCGGCGAACAGCTCTGTTTTTCCCGCATACGCGTTTAAATACGGCAGATGCTGAAAATAATTCGCGTCGTAATCGCCGCCCGCCACGGCGTCGTTCTGCATCGTCCAGTCCAGTTCGGTGATTTTCAGCGTATAGCCTTTCTTTTCCAGCTCCGCTTTCACGGCGCCGCGCAACGCTTCCGCATGCGGCACGCCCGAAGCGCAAACGTAAATCGTTTTGTCGGCGCCGCGCGAACAGCCCGTTGCAGCCAAAGAAAAACAGACGGCGCAAAGCGCAGACGCGAAAGAAAACAGAGATTTTAAAAGTTTGTTCATGATTATCTTCTCCTTTTATCTGATTTTTTTGCAATTTTCAAGCCTGCTTCCTGCAACAGGAAAACGAGGATTACCACCAGAAATACCAGCAGCCAGAACACGCCCTGCGCGGCATAATTGCCCGTGTTGCGACTGTAAAACGTGTAAATGCCCGCAATGAGTCCGCCCGCGCCGACGTTGTAGGCGAACGACGTGTAGCCGAGCACGGTTACCGACGTTACCGCCGCGCCAGATATCAGCGACGGCTTCGCTTCCGGCAGAAGCACTTTGACGATCAGCTGAAAATTTGTGGCTCCGAGCGACTTCACCGCTTCGATTTCGCCCGCGGGAACTTCGGAAAGAGACTGTTCCGCCATGCGCGCGACGAAGCCGAACGCGCTGAGCGTAAGCGGAAGCAGAACGGTGTACCACTCGCCCGTGCCTTTGCCGAACCAGACGCGCGTTACGGGCATGCACAGCACGATTAAAATGAGGCACGGAACCGAGCGCAGAAGATTGACGACGGCGCTTAAAAGAAAATGCGGCACGCGGCGGGGCGCGATTCCGTTTTTAGAAGTTACGCAAAGGAGCACGCCGCAAGGGAGTCCCGCAAGATACGCAAGCGCGGTGCACAAAAGCGTTGTTAAAAGCGTTTCGCCCGTCATGACGGCGATTTCAGAAAAGTTCATCGGTAGTTACCTCCTCGTACCGCACGCCCGTTTTTTTCAGGTAAGCGCGCAATTTTGCGATTTCTTCGGCGTAATTTTGCAGACGGAACATCGCCTGCCCGTATACCCTGCCCGCGATGCGTTTCGTTTCCGCATAAAAAACCGACAGAGAAACGTTGCAGTCCCGGATGATGTTTGTAATGACGGGAGCTTCGGTATCGCCTTCGAACATCAGCTTAACCAGCGTTTCCCCTTTTGCCGCCGCGTCGATTTTGCCCGCATAAATCAGCCGTTTCGCCACGGCGGATCGCGGCGATAAAAATACGTCCCGCAAATCGCCCTGCGCTTCGATTCCGGCGCCGCTTAAAATCGCCGCTTTGTTGCAGACGGCTTCGATAACGCTCATCTGGTGGGAAATGATGACGACGGTGAGGCGGAGTTCTTCGTTCAACCGTTTCAAAAGCGACAAAACGGAACGGGCGGTATCGGGATCGAGCGCGCTTGTCGGTTCGTCGCAAAGCAACACTTCGGGCTCGCTCATCAGCGCCCGCGCAACGGCGACGCGCTGTTGTTGTCCGCCGGAAAGCTGCGACGGATACGCGGAAAGTTTATCGCCGAGCCCGACACTTTTTAACAGTTCCGCGGCTTTCCGCGTGCGGTTTTTATCGCCGTAAAGTTCCCCCGCCAGTTCTACGTTTTGCAACACCGTGCGCTGCTGCAATAAATTGAACTGCTGAAAAATCATGGCGACGCGGCGGCGAAGAACGCGAAGGCGCGAAGAAGAAACTTTCGTAACGTCCTCGCCGTTCAGATACACCGCGCCCGACGTGGGGCGTTCCAGCAGATTGATGCAACGCACCAGCGTGCTTTTTCCCGCGCCGGATAACCCGACGATGCCGTAAATATCGCCGTCCTCTATGGTAAGATCGATGTTTTTCAACACCTCCGCGCGTTCGCCGCGCGAATTTTCGTAAATCTTGCTTAAATTTCTGATTTGTATCATAGCCGTCTTTCCTTACTTTATTTTTGCCGTTTTAAGTATAAAAAACACCCGGAAAACGCTGAGGTTTTCCGGGCTGTGTTCCGCTGCCTGATTTTTTGCCGCTTACTTTGCCGCTATGCGCGGGTTTTATGATTCTGCACGACAAAAAGCCCGCGCGTTTCCGCCCGGTGAAGCAACATTCGCATTGTTTTTCTGATTGCCTGCATGCTTTTTATCCGCCTTTGAATCGAATTTTTCTATTATTTTACACGTTTTTATTCGAAATGTCAAACGTTTTTACGGCAATTCGCGAAATTTTTTTCGGATTTCGACGGATTTACGCGCGATTTTCCGGGCGGTTGAGATAATAGAGATATTTCAGCCCGTTGAGCGTTAAAAGTTTATCCACGGCGTCGATGCACGAAACTTCTTTGGAAATGATTTCGGAAAAGCCGCCCGTGGCGACGGTTTTCGTATCCGCCCTGCCCAATTCGCGTTTGATGCGCGCAACAATATAATCCACCAGCCCCGCAAAGCCGAACACGATGCCCGCCTGCATGTTGGTTACGGTGTTTTTCGCGATGATGCTTTCCGGCGCTTCGATTTCCACGCGCGGCAGTTTCGCCGTGCCGTTTACGAGGGAATCGAGCGAACCTTTAATGCCGGGCGCGATGACGCCGCCGATAAATTCGCCTTTTTCCGAAATGATATTGAACGTGGTAGCCGTGCCGAAATCCACCACGATGATCGGATTTTCTCCGCCGTACGTATGCAGCGCGGAAACGCAGTTCACGATTCTGTCCGCCCCCACTTCGCGCGCGTCGTCGCAACGGATATTCAAGCCGGATTTCAGCCCGGGACCTACCCGCAGCGGCTTGAAACCGAGGTATAAATCGCACATGCGATCGATGGTGTAATCGAGCGAGGGTACGACGGACGAAAGGATGCCGCCCGTGATTTCGCCGCGCTGCAGGCGCATGGTTTTCAGCATGTTGACAAGCTGCGAACCGTATTCGTCGGACGTTTTTTTCAGATCGGTGGAAACGCGGAACGAAATTTTCAAATCGTCTTTATCGTAAATCGCGTATTTCACGTTGGTATTGCCTACGTCGATACAAATAATCATTTTTTGTTGTTTCCTCGGTATTGTTTTTCCGCAACGCGGATTACCCTGTGCAAAGCGGGCGCGGCGACAAGATTCACGGCAAGCTCTACGAAAAAGTTAAACGTAACAAGCACTACCAGAATAAAAACAAGCATGTTCATCCCCGCGGCATCCGGAATGGCGGCCTGAAACGCCGCTATGCTTTTATTCATGCAAAGGCACCCTACGATAAACAGCGCGGTGTTGATGACGGGAACCGTTGCCGACGCGACGAACAGCGCGCACGTAACGTTTTTCTTGGCGATGACTTTGAACAATAAGCCGGCGACGAAGCCCGCAACCGTCGTTTTTAAAAGGCAGGTAAGCGTGGTAACGACGGGAGAATTCGTCCAGATAATTGAATAGAACCCCGCGCCGGTGATTACCTGCACCAGAACGACGACGCCGCACGCAAACCCCAGCAAGCCGCCCGCAACGGCGCCGTAAAGCACCGCGCCGAGAACGATGGGAATCAACGAAAAGTTCAGTTGCACCGCGCCGATTGAAATTGTGCCGAGCGCCGCTTGCAGCACTACGACAAGGGCAAGCAATACGGCAAGCCCCGTGATACGTTTTGCGGAAAAGTATTTTTCTTTTACGCTCATAATATATATACCTCCGGTCGGGTTCCGCCCTGACGTCGGATACCCGCTTTTGATAATGTTGTATACAGGCGGTTTTTCAACGCCGCCCGTTTTAAAATTCGATTTCCAGCCCGTCGTAAGAAACAACGAAGCCGTACTTTGCCGCCTCGGCGCAAAGCTCCTCGTGGTCGTGCCCGAAAAACGCGTTGTGCGAGAAGTGATTCACGACGAAAATCGTCTTTTCGTCCGCCAGTCCTTCTTTTATCAGCCAATCTTTCATCAGCGCGTCGGTGCGAAAGCTCATGTGTCCGTGTTCCCAGCCCTCGGGATTGAACGAGCCGGTGCAATCCAGCGAAACGAAATCGAAACGACCGAGCTTCTTTAAATCGGCAATCACTTTATCGGTGAAGCAACCCGTATCGTGCGCGTACAGAAGGCGCTTTCCCTCTTTGTTTTCGACGCCGTAAATCACGGGCGTCGCTTCGGGGTCGTGGTCGGCGTCCGCCGCCACTACTTTATAGCCGTTCAGCGTAAGAAGATCGCCGGGCTTTACTTCCGTGGCGGTAAGGCGCGTGGGATCGGGGCACAGGCTTTCGTCGTGAATGATTTCTTCGATTTTATCGTACACGGATTTGCCGCCGTAAAAATCAATATGCGACACGTTGTGCGTATAGTATCTGCCCACGAACATGGAAAGATCGCGCGGGTAGAAGTGATCGGAATGGCTGTGCGTAATCAGGCAGTATTTAATCTTCGTCCAGTCGAATTTGTATTTCTGATAATGCGCCACGGTATCGGCGTTGAAATCGACGAGGACTTCGTCGTCTATAAGCGCCTGCGCGCGGGTACGAAGATTTTTTCCGCCGAGCGCAAGCGCGCGCCTGCACGATTCGCACTGACAGAACAAAGCGGGAATGCCCTCATAGGCAGCCGTGCCGAAATACTTGATTTTCATGAAATTTTTCTCCTTGGCAAAATTATTTGCCCGCCCGGATCTTTTTTTGCGGACGATCGCCTATTATTATAGCCGTTTTCGCCGCCGAGGGCAAGCATTTGAACGCAAAAAACAAAAAACATTTCGAAAAAGAAAAAGTTTTATAATGGTTTAGAACAGAAACGACAGGCTGTTTTAAGCCATTTTTTTGTTCAAAGAAACGGCGGCGGCATTACGCAAAGGAATAGGAACGGAAATGAAACGAATAACGGCACGGCAATGGGACAGCGCACTTTTTAATCTTGACAGTATGCGAGCGAAACTTTTAAACGAGCAATACGAACAGCCCGAACGGGAAGAAGAATTGCAACCGCGTATCGACGAAGTTGAAAATCTTCTTACAAAAATGCACTTCGGGAAAATAAAGGTTTCCGATTGGGTGAGAATACAAGAAATTGTCAACGAACGTCAAATGCAACGTTACATAACCTGCGTTAACAGCGGACTGAACGAAAAGACGGCGGCGGGCGCGTTCGACGATTAAGCGGCAAACGAGGTATACAATGGAAAACGGAACAGAAAAGTACATTGAAACAATACAATATCTCGAAAAATTGTACGAATATTGCAACGGGTTGTTATTCGAGGGAAAGTTGAAAAAGCCCGTAATCACCGTACAATGCGACGATCGGAATAAATCGAACGGTTGGTGGACGAGAAAAAAGGTATGGAAAGCGAACGAAAAAGACGAGGGCGAACACGAGCTGAATATCACGGCACAACAATTAAACCGTCCCGTAAGTCAGATTGCTGCAACAATGATACACGAAATGTGCCATCAGTACGCCACCGTGCACGATCTTCAAGATACTTCGCGTTCGGGAACGTATCACAACAAACTATTTAAACGGATTGCGGAAAAACACGGTTTGCGCGTAGAGTGTGTGCGTACGATCGGGTGGTCGCATACGGAACTAACAGACGAAACGGCGAAAGCGATTGATAAATTCGTAACGGAAAACGGCAGCAAAATTATTTACCGCTCTCCCGTATTTAAAGGACAAGCCGTCAGATCGTCGAGTACGCGGAAATACGTTTGCCCTATCTGCGCAAATTCGGTACGCGCGACGAAAGCCGTGAATATCATTTGCGCCGATTGCAACGAGCCTATGCAAGAAGAACAATAACGAGGTATAAAATGTCGATTTATCCTTTTAATACAAAGCGGAAGTCAAAGAAAAACAGCACCGATCCGAAAGGTTACGCAACGGTGAAAGACTTTAAGAAAGGTGATTTTATCCGTCTGACGGGTAAAAAAGGTACAAAAACGTACATACGCGGCGATTACGATCGCGAATTGAAAAAGTATCACCTTGTCGATTGCAACGACGTATACGGAAATGGCAGATACGTGAAAGGCACAACGCCCGCAAACGACGATTTTACTTATTGATTTTTTCTGTCGGCTCTGAATTTTTTCCTCCTAATTTGTTATGTGAGCCGAAAGAGAAAAAATAAGCGGTAGCGTTTTTCTTACTCCTTTTTTCGCACCGCTTTTACGGGGAAGTTAGTGTCAACGGGAAACACGCAGACGGGAAAGTCTGAAAATGCGGTTCAAGTCCGCAATTCCTCGCCAAGTCCGAACGGACTAAAAATAAAATACGCGTACCGTATGCGACAAGCGGTAAAGGAAAAAGAAAGTGGCAAACGAAAAGAAAGGCACGGCGCAGGTAACGGAAAAGGTAACGGAAACGAAAAACGGCAATCTTGTAATGGTGAGAAAACCGATTGTAGACGAGAAAGGCAATCAGTTAATTTCAAAAGACAATCACCCGTTGTATGCGTATATGGTGTGCGGGTATATCCGCGGGCAAGAAAAGAAAATCGACTTTGCGCCGAAAGATCAGGGCGGTTATGAGCCGCTTGACATTCTGTTCGATATGACGGACAAGGCAGAATTGATAATGTCGGACGAAGTAATGGTAAACGACGACGGCACGAAAACGCCGTATGTATCATACAAGGTTCAAACGGTTGACGAGGACGGCGAAATTTGGGATTGCGGCGTAAAACCGCAACGCGACAGCGATAAAGTGCTGTTGAAATTCCTTTTGATTTCGCTTCGTAAGGAACAGAAGAAAGCGCAACAGAACGCGGCGGCAACGATATAAGGTAACAATTCAAGGGGCGGCAAGGTTATTTCTTCCGCCCCCTATCCCCTATGGAAAAGAAACGACGGAACGGAAACGAGGAAAACGAAATGACGGGTTTTATCGAGGTAACGGAAAAGCAGGAAAACAGCAAGGTGTTATGCCCCACGGCAAGGATAAGTGCGGTTTTGGAAACGAAAGACGGGGTGTTTATCGAAACGGGAATAGATACCGACGGCGAATCGACGGGTATTCTTGTAAAAGAAACGTTCGCCGAAGTGAAAGAAAAAATGAAAAATTCTCTTATATCGGAGGCTTAAAAAATGGCATTTGTGAAAGTATCAAAGGCACAACGGCAGAAAATGTTTCGCGAGGGCGGCTATCGCGAACGGGATATTATGAAAAAGTCCACTTGCGTAACGAACAGCGCGGGTTATAAAGGTTGCGTAACGTTTCACGATACGGCAAACGGGCGCAAGGCAACGTACCGTTACGGGCGCGGTTGGGTGAATTAAACAGTAAAAAATGCGCGAAGCCGTATGCGATAAGCGGCAAAGGAAAAACAAAATGAGTAATAACAAACAGTACAAGAAAAGCAGAGTTTTAAACGGAGTTCTGGGCGGGTTGCTTGCTTTGGTGGTTGCAGGCGGCGTAGCCTTTGTGGGCGTGCTTTCTAACGGATTCAAAAATTGGGATAATATAAAACCGCCTGCGCAGGAAGAACCGAACTCGCCCGAAGATAACACGACAAAAGGCGAAGCCAGTATCGAAAACGGCGAAAGCGCGGGTATCAGACTTATGGCGATGAAAATTCCCGTAGCGGAATATAAAACATATGGTGTAAGCGTGCAAGCTGAAACCGCATACACGGTAACGGCAACCGTTTATCCCGAAGACGCGGCGAATAAAAAAGTAGATTGGTCGGTTGCGTTTGCGAACGCAAGTTCGACTTGGGCAAGCGGTAAAAAAGTTACAGATTACGTAACCGTTACTCCCTCTTCGGACGGCGCTTTGACAGCAGTCGTTCAGAACGTTGCGGCGTTCGGCGAACAGATTATCGTAAAAACCACTTCGCGCGATAATACTTCCGCTTATGCTACTTTGAACGTTGAATATTTACAGCGTACTACCGGTTATTCGTTCGCCGTTGACGGAAAAGTTCTTTCCACTACGGGAACGAAGACTTATACGGCAACCCCGACTTTTGCGGCAACGAAGAACGTTACCGCAGGCGTTACGGTAAATAAATCGTCCGTTTATACTCGTGCGAATACGGATAAAGCGGAATATTTCACGATTAAGCCCACCGCGGCATTCAAGACCGCTATCACCAACGCAGGACTTAACGCTTCCGACCTTGCCGAATATTCGGGCGGTAGCACGAAAGCCCTTTCCGATTGGTTCGATAAAACTTGGGGTGAAGACCTGTATACGAGCAACGCGCAGAAAAACAAGTTGATTTCTGCGATTAAAGGTTTCAGCGGTAACGCGTACGAAATTGCAATTTACACCGCAAACGGCGGAACGCAACTTGCGACTTTCGGAATTACTCTCGATTCTTCCGTAATCGAAGGTCAGAAAGGCGTTGAAAGCATTACCACGGATAAGACGGAACTTGTGTTCTGATAAGGAGCGTACATAAATGACAGATAAGAAAAAATTTATATTTTCAAATCTGCTGTCCTTTGTTCTCGGCATCGTAATCGGTGCCGGGGGCTTCGGGATAGTCAGCAATATCAACAAAAACGAAAAGGTTCCCGAACAGACGGCAACCTTGCCCGACAGTGGCGGCGCGGTAATCGGCGAAGCGCAGGAAAACGGCATTCAGATGATGAAAACCGCGATTCCCGTTGAGGAATATGCGGTATACGGCGTAAGCGAACAGGCAGAAAAAGCTTATACAATAACGGCAACGGTGAAGCCCGATGACGCTTCTAATAAAAATATAAAATGGAATCTTTCTTTTAAAAACGCTTCTTCTACGTGGGCGCAAGGAAAAAAGCCTTCCGACTACGTAACCGTAACGGCAAGCGGAACGACGAACAACACGGCTGTATTGACGTGCAAACAAGCGTTCGGCGAGCAGATTCTTCTGACGGCTGTTTCCGAATATGATTCTTCAAAATCTGCTGTTTGTACAGTGGATTACGAGAAAAAATTGACAGGTTTTTCCGCTACGTATAAATTCGGGGCTTCACAATCGTTATATAGTTGCGATTTTCTTAACGATTCCAAATTTGTGTGGGCAGGAAAAATCGACGAAGTTTTGGCATTCAACACCCCGCAAGCCGTTTATTCCGATTATACGATTGATAACAATATTCAGGTCAGTGTAAAATATAAAATCGATAAAGAACTACTTAGAAGTAATTTCTTTGCAATGTATACACCGGGCGGATTATCCGACGTTTCTACTTATGAACGAGATTTGTTCCCCGTGTACGAATTGACGGGCGGCTTGCTTTCGGGCATTTATATTCTCCCGTACAATGAATCCGGAGAGTCGGTTTTATGTGAATTCAGAGACGATTCGGATTATGTCGGATATTTCATTGATTTTGCAAAGGCGAATGCTTTGAACGATATGATTACGATTGAAGTTTGCGTAACGGATTCCCACGGAACGACCGACCGTGTACTTTGGGTTGAATTATCGTCCTCTTCTTTACTTAACGAAAACGTTAACGTATCTTTGAATCCGAATAACATAATAATTTCGTAAGGCGGTGAATTATGAGCAGTTACAAGACGAACAAT
>UQPN01000007.1 GCA_900542935.1 uncultured Eubacteriales bacterium | reverse complement strand
TTTCGGTAAAATTTTCGAGATCGCGCGATTCGTACAAAACGAGATTGCTGCCTTTCCTCCACGAATCCTCACCCGTGGTGCCGAGAAGATAATACTTTCCGTCGTGTACCAGCACAAACGGATCGCGTATGTGAAGATCTGATCGATTCATGAATTTTTCGTTCCTTTTGATTGTTTGATAGAGTTGACTATTACCCGATTCGTTGACAGCTTCCCCCCCCCCCGGGGGAAGGCTATATCAAAGGCAGTTATTAAAATTTCAAACGGTTTGAAACAGTCCGTAATGAAACGGGCGATGCCCGCGTTACGAAACGGGCAATGCCCGCCCCCCGGGGAGAAGCCTTTTTCAAGGAAAATCTTAATCGGGGGGAAGCCTTTTTTGCGGAGAGCTTTTTCGGGTTTAGCTATTATGAGCGGAAATATATTCGGTGATGTCGCTTTCGGCGGCGGAATAACTCCAATCGCTGAATTTCACCGTTTTTGAAGACTTGCCGCGGAGCGACATACCCACCGTAACGCTGCCGAGCGCATTAAAATCTACCGATGTAACGCTTGATCCATTAAAAGGCAATGCGGATTTTATCGTTCCCGAGAAAGTAGCCGAATATACGTTATTGATGTACATTTTTAATGCTTTATTATACCAAACAAGTGTAAGTGTGAAATCATTCACATCATAAGCTACGCCGTCTGCTACGAATCCACTAGTAACCCAACCTGCCCCCCACGAATATATGGTGAACTTTTTATCGGTATCTTTACCGTTTCTGAAAATTTGTAAATCTTGTGTTGAGCCGCCGGTAATCAAAGAAATCCCTGCCTGCATATTAGACGCGCCCTTAATTCTCACACTCACAACAAACTTTTCGCCGGTGCCGATTTGTGCAGTTGTATATGCGTTTTCGTGATTCGTTCCGTATGTAGTGTACTCGTTATTTGCCGTCCGTACCCAATTGCCGGAAGTAGTTGTATCGCCACTCATATCCCCATGCTTACCTACCGTGATTTTCGCGTAGGTTTTATCGAGATTTGCCGTGACGCCTTCCTTCGTTGCCGTTACGCCCTGAATTATGCCGTCCGTTGTGCCGCAATCAAAATACAGATTGTACGTTTTGCCCGCGGTAAGCGAAAGCGAATACGCTTTATTCGTGATTTTCGCCGCATATTTCACGTTCGTTTCTACGCCGTTTTCCACAAGCGTTGCCGTCACCGTGCCGTTTCCGCCTTCTACCGTGCCGCCGATTCTGCCCAGCGCAAGCTTTTCCGCAACCGCCGTTTTATCGGACGTGTATTCCCATTCCGAAAATCTCACGTCGGTGCTGCCGTAGTTGCCGCGAAGCAACATGCCCGGGACTACCGTGCCGATTTTTGTGAGATCGATTGTTCTGCCACTATCTTCCACCGTGTTTTCCCACGTTTTGACGAAATGTCCGTTAATAAACACGTGAAAAGCCTTTTCGTAGCGGATTAACGTAAACACGAAATCGTCTGCGGATTTGCCGTCTTTTACGATCATCGCGCCGCCTTCAATACCGTTTTGCCATCCGCCGGGTCCCCAGGAATACAGCTGCACAAAAGAATCCGAATTGATTTTGAAAAATTGCAGATTTTTGTTTGCCGTATCATCGCCGAAATCGTCGCCGACGATATTCACGCCCGCGCCGACATAGTTGCCTTTGCCTCCTTGAATCCTTGCGCTTACGTAGAAATCTTCCGCTTCGGCAAACGCACCGAGCGTGTAAGAGTCGCCGTCGGCAAGCTGTTTCGCGGTGTACTCGCCGTTTGCCGTTCTCGTCCAATCGCCGTAGGTATTGCCCGTGCCTTTGCCGTGCTTCACGCCTTTTACTTTCGCATAGGTTTTATCGAGATTTGCCGTAACCGCTTCGGTTTGCACCGCTACGCCGTTTAAAATGCCGTCCGTGGCAGTTGCGTCGCTGCCGCAATCGAAATACAGATTGTAGGTTTCGTTTGCAAGCACGTCTACCGTGTAGGCGTTTTCGTCCGTGATTTCGCCCGCGAAAGTTTTGCCGACCGCGGTCGTTGCCGTTACCGTGCCGCTTGCGCCCTGCACCGAGCCGGAAATCGTTGTGTACCCGTATACAAACGAAGTATTCAGCACGTTGTTTTCGCTATCCATTAACGTAAGCGGAAATTCTTCGCCGATTTCCGCCTTAACGGGCGTATTCAGCGAGACTTTATTCTTCGCCACCGTACCTACTTTCTTTGCGCCGAAATACGCCGTATCGTAAGCCGCCGAAACGTCGTTTCCGATCACGCCGGAAAGATCGATCGTCTGCATATCGGAAACGTACATTTTGCCTGTGTCAGATACTTTTGTTACGTTACCGAGATAGTTTTCAACAGCGTTTTTCTCCACTTCGCCCTTTGTAAGCGCCGCGTTCGCTACGGCGCGCATGCTGCGGGAATTATCGTTTTCTTCCGCCGCCACAGCCGATTGCTCTTCGCCGTCCGTAACTATGTAGTAACGTGCGGAAATTTCCACCGCCGCCGCCTTTTTGATTGTATCTGCGGCGAGTTCGTCGTAAGTAACGCGCGCCTGCAAGGTATAGCCGCCGTTTTCGTCGGGCAAGGGAAGCGATACTTCCTGCCGCACGGCGTTCGTCGCGCCAAGCGTTGCGCCCGTATCCGAACGATTTGCCACCGCGTATATTTTTACATCTTTGCCCGCTTGCTGCGGCGTTTCGATCAGTTCCGCGTATTTATCGGCGGAAAGATACGCTTGAAAGCGCACGCCCGCTTTGCCGTCTATCCGCACGGACGCGCCGGCTTCCATATAAAAGCCGTTTGCCTTTTGCGTTTCGCCTGCGGTTTCCGCCGCGTTTGCTCTTACGCCCGCGCCTGCGAACCCTGCCGCCAATGCAGCAAACGCAAGCAGAGAAATACAACTTAAAATCTTCTTTTTATTTTTCATCGTTTTTTCCTCCCTCACGATTACTCTCCCACCGTTCTTGACGGATCGTCAATCCACTCGGTTTTAAAGCCGATCATTGTTTCGCCCGACGTGGTTACCACGTCCGCTGCAATGCTCACGCATTGCAGCGCAGGTTTTGAATACTGTTTTTTTCCCATTACTACATTCTCCCTTTAACTTTTATTTTCACCGCGGTTTACGCCGCGATAAATCGCTTTGTTTTTTGAATGGATTTTCCGACCGTTTTTTACGGAAATGTTACTGCCCGACTGTTCCGGAATGCAACCGCCCTTTGTTTAAAACTTTTTGCACGGCAAATCTTCATCGGGGAAAAGACTTTTTTCAGGCTTAGCCATTATGCTCGGAAATATATTTTGTAATTTCGCTTTCGGCGGCGGAATAACTCCAGTCGCAGAATTTCACCGTTTTTTTATACTTTCCGCGGAGCGACATGCCCACCGTAACGCTGCCGAGCGAAGATATATCCACTCCCTGGATTGTGCCTTCAAACGTTATCACATACGCATTGTTAACATACAAGCGCAACTTATTCTCGTATTTTATCAGCGTCATGGTATAATCGTTCTCGTCGAACGCAACCGACGTATCGAGAACGCCGCTTTTCATCCAACTTGCGCCCCATGAATACATGGTAAATTTGCGTGCGGCGTCGGAATTTCTGAAAATCTGCAAATTCTGCGTCGATCCGCCCGTGAGCAATGTGAAGCCCGCCTGCATGCCGCTGCCGCCTTTAATCTTTGCGCTTACGATAAAGTTTTCGCTTTTACCAAGCTGCGCGATCGTGAATGCGTTACCGTCGTGCAACCCTTCCACGGTGTATTCGCCGTTTGCCGTTTTCGTCCACGTACCGCGCGTACCCGCTTCCGTGCCCTTGCCGCCCGGCGTGGCTACCGTAACCTTTGCGTAGGTGATTTCAAGCCGCAGATTTTCCGCCGCCGCGCCGCGCACTTCCGTCGTGATCACGCCTTCGCGCGTTTCGCCCGTAAACGCAAGCAGATACGTTCCGTCCGACAGATAAATTTCAAAGGTATCGCCGCTCACCGCGTTTTCGGCGAAATAACTTTCGCCGTTTTCATCGATCACGTACATTGCGGCGTTTTTCAGCTCCTCGGGCAAAGTACCGCTCACTTTGTACACGCTTTTCGTTTCAAACGACACCGCCGTGTTTTCCTTTACGGCGAACGTATACGTGTATACGCCGTCCGACGAAGTAACGGGGGAAATCCGTTCGTTATTTACAAGCACAGCCATGCTTTTGCCTGCCGCGGGGCGAAGTTTCAGCGTGATTTTTTCGCCGAGGTACGTTTCGCCGTTTTCGCCGATTCCCGCAACGGAAATCAGTTCGCCGTCCGCCTCGTTCATTTCCGCTACCGTCGCCGTGCGGACAAGATACGTTTTCGCCGCTTCGTCGCCGGGCGTGAAGAAATATTCTTCGAACGTTACGCCCGTGCCTCTGCCTCGGAGAAGCAAGCCGATTTTTCCTTCGCCGAGCGCGTCGATATTATAGCCGCCGCCCGCGCTGCCCGTAATTTCGCCACTCCAGCCCGCGATATATCTGCCGTTGACAAACGCGCCGATTCTGCCTTCGTAGCGTACAAGCGTAAATTCGTAATCGTTTGCGTCCGCGCCCGAAAAATCAACCGCGCCCGCAGAATACCAGCCGCCCGTCCACGAATAGAGCTGCACAAGCTTATCGTCGCCCGTTTTGATAAACAACAGGTTCTGAGCGGCTGCACCCAACTGAATACCTATACCGGCTTCCTTTTTCGAAGCGTTTTTAATGCGTACGCCCGCCACGAAATTCTTTGCCGTACCAAGCACGCCCAGCGTATACGAATCGCCGTCCGCAAGCGGGTTTGCCGCATATTTGCCGTTGCCGGTCATTATAAAATCGCCGTTTGTTCCGCTGGCGCCGCCGCCGTATTTTGCCGTAATCACGCGCTGATAAGCCTTTTCGAGGTTCGCCTGCACCGCCGCGCCGTTTACCGTTACGCCGGCAATCATGCCCTCGAGCGATTTTCCCGTAAACACAAGATCGTACGTGCCGTCTGCAAGAGACAGCGAATATTCCGTTCCCGTAACCGCGCCCGCGTTTTTATACGAAATTTCCGCGTCGCCGTTTCTTACGGTGAGATCCGCGCCGGAAAGCCCTGCGGGAAGCGTGCCGCTTACCCGATAAACGTTTTGCGCTTCGTAGGCGAACGTTACGCCTTCGTCGCCTATCGTGTAATAATATTCGTAAACGCCGTCGCCTTTCAATCCGGCGGAAATCAGACTGCCGTTCGCATACACTTTCACGATTTTCCCCTCGGCGCAGGCAATGGTAATTTTAACCGTATCGCCAAGGCGAGCCATACCGTTTTCTACGCCGGAAACGGTAAGCGTGCCGTACGAATCGTCCCACGCGGGCAGCTTCGCTTCGCGGAAAAGCAGTTTGTCAATTTCCGTTTTATCGGTTGTGAAAGAACAATCCGAAAACGTTGCGCCCTTCAACCCTCGCACGGCAAGTCCCACGCGCATTTCGCCCATTTTCGAAAAATCGAGCGCGGAGGAAATTTCTCCTTTGTACGTTTTCCAGAGTTCGCCGTTGATAAACACGCTGAGCGCTCCGCCGCTGCGCGCCGCGGTAAGCAGGAAATCTTTGTTATCGTACGTTTTGTTCTGCGCGTAAGCGGTATTGAAATAGCCGTCCGCCCAGCCGGGCACCCAGCCGTACAGCGCAATGCCCATATCCGCCGTGTGGATATTCAGCATCACGTCGTAATCGCGCCTGCCCTTATGCTCTCCGTAAAGCACGATGCCCGCTTCGACGTCGCCGTCGGATACAATCCGCGCGGAAAGCATAAAATCCTGCGCCGTGCCGAAATTCGCCGTAGTAAACGCGTTTCCGTGATTCATCCCCGTTACGGTGTATTCGTTATCGCCCGTGTACGTCCATTCCGAAGCGCCGGAACCGTAGGAATTAAAGGTAAGTTCGCGCGTTTTCAGCGTGAAATTCTTATTTTCGGCGCCGTTTTCCGGCACAATTAACGCCGAGCCGTCGGCAAACGCCGTGAAATAATTTTGGTAACCGCCCGCCCTTACAAGGATTTTTTCATACGCTCCGACGGGAAGTTCCAGCGTATAATCGCCCTCTTCCGTGCAGACGTTATCGGCAAACAGCACGTTTTTATCCGTCGTGTACGCGTAGAATTCCGCGTCCGCAAGGTTTATGTTTTCGGGTGCTCCCGCCACGGAAAGCTTTCCTTTCAGCGTTACGCCCTCGTATTCTTCGAACACCGCCTTCACGCGAACGTCGTCTTGTATGCCGCTAAGCGTATAGCGCATCGTTCTGCCGTACGACGCGGCGTTTTCGATATAATCCGCCGTTTTATCCTCGCCGTTGATCTCCAGCGCCGAAAACCGCCAGAATGCGCCGGGCGTAACGGAAAAGGTAACGTTTCCGTCCGCAAGCGCGCCCGCTTTATCTACGGAAATCGAGCCGTACCCCTCGCTTTCCGCACTCACGCGGAACAATCCCAGTTCGCGGAGCGCCTCGTTCATTCCTTCCGCGTTGCCGTCGTAATCGGCATAGGAAATATCGGTGAATTCGGCTGCGATCTTGCGGGCATTGAGGCAGGCGAAACATTTTCCGCTTGCCGTGGAAATCGTTTCCGCGAAAATCAGATTACCGTCTGCCATGCCGTAGATTTTCGCGCCCTCTTTCACGATGGTGAAGCGCACGCCCTCTTCGGCAAGCGTTTTTTCGCGCGTGTACCTGAAAAGCGGCGCGTCGACGTTGTTTCTGCCGTCGTAATCGTCGGCATAATAATTTGCCGCAATACGCGTTTTGCTTGAAAGGCTGCCGTTTTCTGCCCTTACGGAGAGCAATTTTCTCCTTCCGTTCGGAATACCTACGCTGACGCCCACCGTAGCTTCATACGCGCCTTCAAGCGGCTTTGCCGTAGCGGAAAAGATGAAGTTTTCGGCAAGAAGGTCTTTTACATAGCCTTTGGAATACGTGCTTTTTTCCGTACGTACCGTGCCGGAAAGGGTGATTTTGCCGTTTTCTTCGTTTTTTTCAACGTTTTCTTCTTCCCATACGCCCGTTTTCGTGTGTCCGTTTTTCGCCGAGCCGATCAGCGCGCCCTCTTTATCCGCATGCGCATAACCCGTTTCGTCGAACAGATAATACGCCGCAGAGGAAGAAGGGTAGTAAGGCAGCGGACAGATGTTGCGATACATGCCGCCCTTCTGCATAAAATAGGCGGGCATCATGATAAGATCGGCGTTTTCCGGCTTTTCCTCCAGCCCCATCGCGCGCCACGGGATGAAAAGTTCCATCGTCATGCCGCTTGTAACGCCGCCGATTTCGCCCTGCGTTTTTACGGCGTATTCAAGCAGCGAAATATTCGAAGAAGCCGCGCCGTACACTCTGCCCGCGTCCATAAATACCCGCCGCACCGCGTTATCGTTGCCGTAATCGGAAGAAAGCGCGTAATACAGAGAAACCGTACTGTTTTTCGTTGCCGCCAGAAGCCCGTTGTATTTTATCGCCGTATCGTACACTTTTGCAGCCACGTACCAGCCTTTTTCTCCCGTAACCGTGGTAACGGCGATATGCGCGGAGGTTCCGTCGAGATCTTCGCTTAAATAATTTTCGAACCAGTTTCTGTTTTCGTAAGCGGTTTCCGAAAGTTCGCCGTCGATTTTCATAAACACGTCGGCGTTCGAAGGCATTGTACTGCCGTAATTGAAATCGTATTCTTTCAGCGCGGGGTCGATTTGTATTTCCGCCTGTTTTTTCGAACACGCGGTAAACGCCGCCGCTATCCCGCAGAGCGCAACCGCCGCTATCATCGCTTTTTTCAAACCATTTTTCATTGTTCCGCCCCCTTAACTGCCGCTCTTTCCCAGCACCACGATTTCCGCCACGCCGATATCGTCGAGCGTTTCGCCGAACTTATCCGTGGTTTCGTATTTTTCGGAAAGGTAAATTTTGATTTCCGTGATTTCAATCTCGTCGAAATCGGCAATCACCGCGGCGCCCTGCGTAATCATGCCCGCTTCCGTATCCGCGTATTCCGCGGGGAACGCCGCATTTTTAATGGCGCCGAACTTGTATTCTTTGCCGTTCGCCGTAAGAGGCGAAGCAAATCTGAATTCGATTCTGTCCGCCTTGGTAAACGCATAATCGTACGACGAAGAATTGTAAATCATCACCGAGCGCGCTTTGACGGGCGAATCGAACGTAAGCGTGATTTCCGTCGCGCCGGAAGACCGGTATTCGCGATCTTTCACGGAAGCGGAAACGGTAAGCAAGCCGTCGTTCAGATACTCCGCGCCCACACCGTTTTTCACCGTGATTTTCGCTTTTTTCGCCAGATTTTCGTAGCCGGAAACCGCTTGCGGCTTATATTGCGGCGAAGCCGTAGGTCCGTTGCACACAAGCGCCTGTTTTCCGTCGATTTCCGCAATTTCAATTCTGTCGGCGCCGAGAATACGCATGTTGGCGTCGCCGTATTTTTCCGGGTTGCCGTGGTAGGCGTACACGCTGAACAGTTCGTCGCCCGCCGCCGCCACGGAATGGTGCCCCGTTCCCGCCATATAGCCGATGCCGCTCGCCATGGCGGAAACCAGCGGGTTGCCCTTGCCGGAATCGAATTTCTCGTACGCGCCCAAAGGAGAATCGGCAACCGCCTGCATCACGCAGTACGATTTATCGGCGTAGCCGTGCGTGCTGTAAGTCAGATAATATTTACCGTTTTTCTTTAACAAAAAATTGCCTTCGTTCAACACCGAATCCGCCGTGAACGCTTCGCCGCCCGCGGGGAACGTATCGTCGGTAAGCACGCCGGGAACGAAATTTTTCACCGACTTGTATCCCGCCATGGTAAGGCAGGTAAGCGTGGAAAAATCGGGCGTAACGGGATCGAGCAGTTTCATCCCCCAGATGCCGCGGTTGCGCCCCGAAGAATCTTCGTGTTTCGCAAACGTGAGATACAGCGCGCCGTCGTCGTCTTTAAACACGGAAGCGTCGATCGCCGCGAACGGTTTGGAAAGATTGAAATGCCCGGCTATATCAAACCGCGGCGCATTTGCGATTTCCTCGCCGTTGAAATCCGTGCCGCCGCGCACCAGCGAAAAAGGTCCCTGCGGGCGATCGGAAACCGCCACGGCAAGCTGCAATTCGCTGTAATTCGTAGCGGGGGCAACGTCGCCCCGCGCCACTTCGCTGCGCTGCGCGGAATAATAAAGATAATATTTTCCGCTTGTTTCGTCGTAAATGCACTCCGGCGCCCAGAAGTTGGAAATCGTCCAGTCGTCGGAAACGGATACAAGCGCATAGCCGTCCGCAGCGCCTGCCACTTCCCACGAGGAAAGATCTTTCGAACGGTAACAGAACGCGCTGTATACCACGTTGCCTATCTGGCGCACGTCGGTAACGTAAGCGTAATACCAGCCGCCGTTTTCCGCATCCTGTTCTTCGCTTACCCACATCACGCCGGGGTCGGCGCCGCTTGCCACGGGATCGTTCCGCCAGTACAGTTCGTCGTACGGCTTATCCGCATCGTTCACGCCCGTGCCGCAGGAAATTTCGATGTAATTTTCCTGTGAAGCGCCGTTTTGAGAACAGCCCGCAAAAACGGAAAGCGCCGAAAACGCGCATACAAGCCCCGTTGCGCAAGCCGCCGTTTTCAGAAACGATTTGCTTTTCTTCCTTTTCATCACCGTTTTTCTCCTTTAGTTCTCCGATTACTTTCTGTAATCCGCAAGCGAGTTGTTCGTTTCGGTTACATAGCCCGTAAACCAGTCTTTCAGCGTCATGGAACCGTTTCTCACGTTGGAATTGAGCGGAATCGCCCAGACGTCTATCCAGATACGGTCGGTGAGGTACGCCCAGTCTCCTTTTTTCGAATTTTTATTGCTGTTTAAAAGCACGGAAGCGTTGTTCGTACGATTGAAAGCGGCAAGCACTTCGTTTTCGTAATCGGAATTCACGCTGCCGTAGCCGTCCTCGGCAAGCAGTTTCTGCCCTTCCGTTACCAGCCAGTTCATAAAAATTTCCGATTGTTCTTTCATTTCCGAATTTTTACGGATTGCCACGGAAAGAAGATGCGAATGATTCGCCTGTTTTCCGCGCACTTTCACTTCGTCCGATTTTCCGTTTCTCGGATTTTCGTATTCTTTGTACGCGGGCACGGGCGCAATCGTCCATTCCTGCGAACTCTGACTCATCAGATTTTTCACCGTATCCAGATTGGAAACGCGTTCGATCATCATGGCAAGCTTGCCCGAAATGAAGTACGTGGAAGTATTCGTGTTTGCGCTCACTTCCGTGGGATAGGGCGAAATGCGCGTATCGCCGTATTCTTTCGCCGCCATCTTCGCAAAACGGGTAAACGCCGCCTTGGTGGAAGGAAGCGCCGAAAGCGCGCCGCTTTGCAAACCGGCTTTTACGTTCTCCGCCACAGACGCCGTTTTTCCGTTTACGGTAAATCTGCCGTCGCTTTCCGCCTGAACGCTTTCGCCTGCTCCCACATGGATTTTATCCAGAAATTCCAGCGTATCGCCCTTTGCGTACTTTCTGCCCGTAGTCTCCCCCGTGAAACCTTCGTCCGCCGTTACGATATAGTTCGCCGTATCGTCCGGCAGCGAAAACTTGTAATCGAGATTGCCCGTAATATCCGCGATGCAATCGCCGCCCACCGACCACGCGTACGAAAACCACCATTCCGTATAGAAGCCGTAATCCGTAGGCGAAGCGGCGTTGCGTTCCTTCGTCATGATTCTGCCGAGGTCCTCCGTTTCGTCCCAGTTCATCGCGATTTTATCGTTGAAAATCAGCGTTTCGCCCGACGACGGAGCCGACCACGCGGAACCGTAATACGGATTATCGCGCTGGAAGCCCTTGCGCAGCACCGTACCCGTAATGCCGAGATCTGCTTTCGTGTTACCGTTGTTATCTTTGCCGCCCGCATTGAACGCGGCGATCGCCTCGTCGGAATCGTCTACGCTGATATATTTCACGCCCGCTTCTTTCAACTTGGAAACGTTCACGTACGTAACCACGGTGTTGTTGTAAAGCGGCAGCGCGTAACGTTTGGCTTCGGAATCGGAAAGTCCCGTTGCCGTGTTGTATACCAGACGACTTTCCACGCCTTCGTATAGTTTCGAAACGTTCGCCTCCGCCGTAGCGCTCAGCGGTTCGAGATTGTTCGTCAACGGGCGGAAATATTCGTCCTCCAGCGTTACCACGTCGGCGCCGCGCCTGGATACCAGCTCCGTAGACAAAAACCCGTCGAACCCGTCGGCGGACTTGGCGTTGGTTTTCACGAAGATTTTATTTTCCTGCGCGGTTGCGGAATCGTTGAACGCCTGCACCAGTTTTTTCATTTCGCTTTTCAGCTCGTCGCCGTCCACGCCGTAGGCAAACGTTACGCGGGAAAAGCCCGCGGGCGTATCGCCGCTTTTGCCGCACGCCGCAGCCGAAAACACGCAAAGCCCCGCCAGCATCGCCGCGGCGCCTTTTTGTATTGTAGTTTTGGTAAAAATTTTTCTCATAGAGTCCTCCTTACCGCTTCGCGGTTTATGCCGCGAAACGATTCTTATATAATTTAAAATTTCGATTACGCTTTCAGCCCCGACGACATCGCGATGCCGGAAAGAATAATTTTTTGCAGAAACAGATACGCCAAAAGAAGCGGCGCGATGGAAATCGCGCAAGCCGCCGCCACACGATTGTTGTAAATGGAACCGCTGGTAAACGAACGCATGTAAATCTGCAGCGTGTACATTTCGTTATCCGTCAGATAAATAAGCGGTCCCATGAAATCGTTGTATTTTCCCACGAACGTCAGAACCAGCTGCGCCACCACGGCGGGTACGGAAAGCGGCATGACAATGCGGAAAAAGATACCCATATCGTCCAGCCCGTCAAGCCGCGCGCTGCCCAGAAGGTCGTCGGGTATTCCCGCGAAATATTCGCGCAGGAAGAACACGATGCCCGCCGCCCCGAAAAACGAGGGAACCACCAGCGGCAGAAACGAATGCGTCCAGCCGATCGCGTCGTACAGAAGATAGCTGGATAAAAGCGTGATGCAGCCCGGAGTCATCATGGTGAGAAGCAGTACGCCGAACAGCGCATTTTTGCCGCGGAATTCCAGCTTTGCAAACGCATATGCCGAAAGCGCGGAAACAAACACCGAGGCAAGCGTGGGCACGACGCTGGTTTTCAGCGTGTTGATCAGCGCGTCGCCGATCGTTACGTCCAGCGTGTCGGAAGTGAACACGTATTTGTACGCTTCGGCGGAAGCGCCGAGTTTCGGCAGCCACGAAAAGCCGAGCGAAGCCGCTTCGTAATCGGTTTTCAGGCTGGTAACCACAATCACGTAAAAGGGAAACACAATGACGACGGCCATAAGTATCAGCCGGAAATACGAAACCGCCGTCTGCGCGCCCGCGGGCGTGAACGTTTCGGGCGATACGCCGTTTTTCAGCCCGCGCCGTTTCATTCCCGTGCCCCATACGGTAAGCGCCGCGCCCGTAAGAACACATACGGCAAAAATCGTATAATGCGCCGCGCGCCTGCCGTTTTCCTCCGCGGGCGGCAGTAACGCGAAAAACAGCGCGAACGCGCTTACGAAAAACAACACGCGGGAAACGATATAAATCGCGGAATAAATTTTCTTCGTTTTGTTCATATATTTTTCTCCCTACGCCATATCGTAATTTACCCATTTTTTGCCGAGCCGGAAATTGATCCAGGTAACAAGCGCGATAAACACCGTCAATACAAGCGCCGCCGCGCTGCCCACGCCGAATCCGATAGAATTCCACGACCCGCCGAACGTTTTATACAAAAACTTCACTACCGTCATGTCCGCCCAGTTCAGACCGCCCGTGGTGGAATTCCCGCCGGAAAGAATATCCGGCTCCGCCATTACCTGCAGCGAACCTATCAGCTTCATCGTTAAAAGATAGAAAGTTGTAGGCGAAACGGCGGGCAGCGAAATGGAAAAAAACACGCGCGCGTTGCTTGCGCCGTCGATTTCCGCCGATTCGTAATACGCCGTATTCACGTTGGCAAGCGCCGCCTGATACAAAATCACGCAGAAGCCCGTGCCGCTCCACACGCTCATGATAATCGTGGAAAGCATAAACGTCTGCGGCGTAGAAATCCAGCCGATCTGCGCCACGCCGAACGAAGAAAGCAGCGTATTGAAAATGCCGTATTCCTTATCGTACATGATTTTCCACGCCACCGCCACCGAAACGGTGGAACACACGTACGGAATAAAAAACACCGAGCGGAAAAAATACTTGCCTTTCATCGCTTTGTTCACCAGATACGCGATAAACAGTCCCAGCGCAATGGAAAGAGGCACGTTCAGCGTATAATACAGCGTATTTACGATGGATTTTTTAAAATACACGTTTTTTGCAAGCGTTATGAAATTCTTTACGCCCACAAAGGTAAAATCTTCGAGAATCGACATTTTCACGTCGGTAAAAGATAACGCCAGCGAAAGCACCAGCGGCACCAGTCCGAAAATCATGAAGCCGATGACGGGTATCGCCGCAAGAAAGAAGTGAAACGCTTCTCTGCCGCGCGTTACGCCGTTATACGACGCGCGTTTTTTTACGGGCGGAGCGCTTTGCTTTTTTGCCGCCGCAACGTTCTCTTCAAGCATCTGTTTTATCCTCCCTGCCGAGATTTTGCCTGAGTATTTCCATAAACGAGGGGACGTCCGCGTCTGCGGCATATTCGATTTCCGCGCCCGATTCGCTTTTTAAAGTGAAGCCGCGCTTTTCGCCGGTAAGGCACACCTCGTATTTCCCCGTTTCGAAACGAACGAGATTTTTGTGAAAAAGCGCTTCCGCCGTAAGCGGATCGTGCATCGTGGGCGGCACGCCCTTTTCCGCATTGTGCGCGATCCAGATTTCCGTCATACGCAGCAGCAATTTGTTCTTCGGGTTTTTCAGCGCGCGCAGATAGCCGAGCGTTTCCGGCGAAAAAGTACACTTTTGCGTAACGTCCACCCCCACCGCGCGGATTTTCACGCCGGAAGAAAACAACGTCGCCGCCGCCTCGGGATCGCACAGCACGTTCCACTCCGCCACGCTCTGCGTATAATCTCCGCCCATAATCGCCACTTCTTTGGCAAGCAGAAACGCGTCTTTGTCTTTTTTAATTGCCGCGGCAAGATTCGTAAACGGACCGATGGCAAGAATCGTAACTTCGTGCGGGTGAGCGCGCAACGCGTTCAGAATAAAATCCACGGCGCCGTTTTCGATTTTTTCGTTTTCCATTTCTGCGGGAATATAATGCGGAATGTTGGGAACGTCGCCTTCGTCCGCTTTTTCGAAGCGGAACAGCGGCTGTTTTTCGGGATAGCTTTCCCCCGCGTATACGGGAATATGCCTGTTCCAAAGCGCTGTGAGCCGCGAAGCGATTTTCGCGCGCTGCACGGCGTTTCTGTACACCGTGGTAACGCCGAGAATTTTTGCATTTTCCGCCATTAACAGCGCCAGTGCGTAAGCGTCGTCTATATCGTCGCCTATATCGGTATCGAGAATAATTTCGTACTCTTTCATTGATTGTACCTGCTTATAATTTTCCGTTTTTGCATTTTGCGTTTTTATTATATCATTTTTTCCGACAACGTGTAAATATGAAAATCCGACTAATTTTTTTGAAAATCCGTCTTTTTTAAAAATTTTTTATTCCGCTCCGTTGACAAATCCGGCGCGTATGGTGTATACTTTTACGGTAAGCGTTTAAGCTGCATCGAAAAAAAGAGGTACGAATATGGCTAAATTTCAATTTGTGCTGGACTGTTTCAGAAAGCGCGGCACGGTGATTCCGCCGCATTTTCACGATTATTGCGAACTGGTGTATTATTTCGGCGACAAGGGACGTTCCGATTATCGGCAAAACGACGTGATGCCTTATAAATCGGGCGAATTTCTGGTGCCGTACGAACGCGCGTTCAGTACGGATAAACACTTCCGTTTCGACGATAACGCCGTCGTTTTTTATAAACCGTACACGGTGCACAACGAAATTCACGAAAAGGATTGCAATATTCTTGCCGTTGGATTTTACCCCACGCGCGACATACTGCCCGAAAGCTGCATCTTTCACTCGGTATCGGAAAAGATAGCCGATTTATTTGCGAAAATCCGTTTGGAATACAGCGAGAAAAAGAAAAATTTCGCCCTTGCCATCGACGGACTTACAGACGAAATTCTCTGCGAACTGACGCGCTCCGAGCCGAATTCTACGCCCGAAGTTTCCTCGCTGCACTATGTAAAAATTTATATCGACAACTACTATATGACGGACGTAACCGTAGCTTTTCTTGCGGACATGGCGGGGTTTTCACCGGATTATTTCCGCAAACTTTTCATCCGCGAATACGGCATAACGCCGAAAGAATACCTGCTGCAACGGCGGCTATCCGAAGCGGACGCCCTGCTGAAAAGCAGCGAGCTTCCCGTTTCCGCGGTGGCTACGCAGGTGGGCTTCACCGACGTCAGTCAATTTTCGCGTTTTTACAAGGAACGGCGAGGCGTTTCCCCCAGCCGCATAAAATAAGCCGCATTAAACGAGCCCCGGAGAAATTTACCGTTTCCCCGAGGCTCGTTTCATAAACACGCCCGTGCGCCATCAACCGAAAATATGCGATATACGCGCATTGATTTTTTCCGCTACTGAATCCGCCCGATGACGTCCGTCAGGTTCTGCGGAGCGCTGCCCGCGCATAAAATCCCCCGCTATATATTTCTGAATTTTTTACAAAAAGTATTTTCATCATGATTTGATTTTAATCAAATCAACAAAACAACCGCCCTGAACGCTTCTTGCGGCGAAATTATAGTAACCCGTATTTATCGCCTCTCCGCTAACGGTATCGAACCAATCGGAAAAAGGAACTCTGACAGGACTTTCCTTTAAAAATCTATCCACCGCTGCGATTATCTTGTTTCTTTTATCTTTATCGTCGGTAAGTCCTGACAGCCACATAAGCCAATCGCTTTTCGTGTATTCTTTCCGGCTGTCGAGCGGAATTCCGAATTTTTTTATTTTTGTAAGGCAATAATCTACTTCCCTTTCCAGCAAACTTTGCTTAAATAACCCGAAACCGAGTATTTTATCGAAAACAAAATTATATTTCAGAGAAAACGTTTCTTCACCGCTGTCCCACGTTAAAGGCGAATGGTCGAATTCAAGTATAAACGCCGATATTTTATCCGCATAGTCTTTTGCGATTTTCCTATACTTTTCGTTGTCGTTAAGTTCGGCATAACACGCTATGCCTACTACCGCCTTTATCGCAAGATTCAGATTATTTCTCAAATGCCCGGCAAAGTCGTCGGTGCATAATTGAGTATCGGGTTTTAATCCGTCTTTCACCAGATATTCCACCCATTTTTTACACAAATCGGCGTTTTTTAAGAAAAAGCTTTTCTCTCCTCCGAATTTATCGAGCGCCGCAAACATGATAAGCATATTCGCGCATTCTTCAACGGGCATTTGCCTGTCAAAATCGTAAGCGTCGAATTCAGGCGGCAAAAGATATACGGGATACGATGTTTCTACATATGAATTTCCGGCATAATTGCCGCGATATTTTCCTCCGTTCCCTTTCAGTGCGTAAACCTGTCCCGTACAAAACGGATAAATACCGCAATCGTGCGGAGCAAAATCGTATTTCCATATCGGCATGCGCGCAAATTTTAAAATCGGGCGCATCATCCCCTTGACTAATTCTGGATTATACAAAAGATACAACGGCACGGACGGATAACTTACGTCCACCGTTGCTATGCAGCCGTTGGAACCGCACTCTTTGGATAAAAACAATACTTCTCCGTATCTGTCTTTCACAAGTTTATGCGCGGCAATGCTTTGCCGTAAACTTGCATATAAAACGTTCAGATAATCCGCTTCATATTCCTTTGCTTTTTTCCTCAGATCTTCATCGAAAACGCTTAATTTCCAATCTATATCGGCGCTTTCTTTGTATACGAAACGTAAAGCGTCGGTGATATTATTGTCGCTTAAATACAAGCCTTTAAGGTATTCTCCGAAATAATCTATCGATACTCCCTCGTCGAATCCGAGCATTATGATTCCGCTTTTACTGCGATTCATGCTTCCGATATATTTCTCGTCTCCGCTATTTGAAAAATCGATAAAATCCGCCGACAAGTATGCGGATAAATCGCTTTCGTCAAGTATATACGCCGATTCGCCCGATAAATACCACCATCCCCAATCCGCGCCTATCACGTCGTGCGCGTTGGAAAGCGGAAGTTGTCGTTTCAGTCCGATAAACGCCGCCTCGAAATTTTCAAGCGGCATAACGCCGCCTTTCGCTCGTTTATCCAAATTTTCGGGTATGTCGTTATATGCTATTCTTCGGTTAACAAATAAGGATATCTCCGCGTCGTCTCCCGAGATTTCATACCTCATATAACACACGGGCATAGATAAAAGCTGCAAATCGGCAGGCGGCAAGGGCGAAACGAAACTCACTTTAAGCCGAGCGTTTCCCGCCTTGAATTCGTAATCGGTGGTAAACGCCGTTACGCCTGTATAAAGTTGTTCGGCTTTTTTTACTCCGCAATTTTTAAAGTCCGCGGCATTTCCCAAAAAACAATAGGTTTCTCCCCTCGTTTTTATAAAGCCGTAAATTTTCTTTTCGGCGCCGTACCAACTTGTTACGTTTACCGAATTAAGTTCCTCTGCCGTAGTCCACAAAGAAAAATTCGGATCTTTAACAAATAGCGGATATGCCGGCAATTTTCTCTCGTTATTTTTCATATTTTATCTCCCTGATTTCCGGTCTGTCTGCAACCTTTTTCATCGGCTCAGCCTTTACGCCTTCCGCTTCGAATAAAAACAATTCTCCGTCTTACGTTTTAACGCCGGAATCATAACGTGAATCGTATTTTTCGTGCCGCCGATAATTCGGTCGCTCGTTTTTTTCTTTGAAATCGCTTATATGCGATAATCTTGCGCTCTCGGCGTTTCTTTCAAATATTTTTTCAGAATTTCCGACTTAAACCCGTTGTTTTCGATAATTTCCTTATAAAAATACGCGCTCGGCTTCGGAGTACGCCGAAAGTCGTGTTCACGATCGACAGATACAAGCCCGAACTTCGGGATCCAAGAGTACCACTCCCAATTATCTATCAGCGACCAATAAAGATAGCCTCTCACGTCAACCCCTGCGTTAATCGCTTCATGCAACGCAGACAGATATTCCGAAATCCATACGATGCGAAAATCATCATTATCGGCGCTTACTCCGTTTTCGGTGATATACACCGGTTTATCTTTCAATCGGTTCAGACAATGATACATCGCTTCGGGGAAAAATTCTTCAAGATAAAATTCTTTCGGTATCATGCGAAGTTCTTTAAACGGAAATCTCCGTCCGTGCAGATCTTTTTCACGCGTATCGATTATATCGCGCGTATAAAGATTGATCGACCAGAAATCGCTGGTGTTCTTAATCTCTTTATCGAATATTCCGCCGATACCGGGAACGACCAGTTCGCCCGTCCGCATTGCGTGGAAAAAGAACTCATGGTTGATGACGTCATACCATTCCTGCGCCGCCATATCGAATTTATCTCCCTGTCGCCTGCCGAAGTGTTGCACAAAAGCATGCGCCGTTCCGATAGGCGCGCCCGAGTATTTACGGATAAGATGATACGCCCTGCCGTGAAAAATCGTACAATTGAATTTTCGCATAAGATCGGACTCTTTAATACCGAAATTCATTTCGTTGAAAACATTCCAAAAATCGACGTATGGGGCAATCCGAGGAACAATGTATTCGAGATACGTTTCAAAATATTTATAATTGTCCTGCTTTTGCCAATCGCCTTTTTTTTCAAACCAAAGCGGGACAGAACAATGGACAAGCGTTAAAAAAACTTTAATCCCCTTTTCTTTCAAAAGCGCAAGTTCTTTGACGTAATGCTCGGTCGCTTCTTTATCGAATACTCCCTCTTCCGGTTGGATCCGAGACCACTCCACGCTAAGACGAAACGCCTGATGTCCCAAACGTTTGATCAAGTCAACATCCTCTTCAACCATGTTGTAATGATTGCATGCCTTACCCGAAACTTCTGCTTTCGGATCTTTTTTCAACCATTCCTGCTCTGTATTCCAATTGCCTGAGTAAATATTGTTCCCTTCTATCTGATGTCCTGCGGTGGCGCTCCCCCACAAAAATCCTTTGGGAAAAGAAAAATCTTTTAATGAAAATATATCTGTCATACTGCTCCTTACTGCTATCCGGAAGAATAGCTTTTTTTCTCTGTATTATAACAAAACAACATCATCCGCCGACGCTTTCAACATGAATTTCAACTACACGGCGGACGATATTGTTACGTTCGTAATTGTTTTTCTTAAACAATCTGTTTTTCTTATTTTAAAATCTTACTTGATCGCACGAAAAATACGTTCGGCAATTTCGTTCATACCCTTATCGCCGGGGTGCGCCGCTACGCCGTTATGCGAAAATTTCCCTACCGCTTTCATCTCATCGTCATTTCCGAGGTCGTGAATTTCCGCAAAAGCATATCCTCTTGCTTTTGCTAACTCCGCCACGAAGTTATCAAACGGCTCGTATTCCCAAAACAAATCGGTCAGAACGATTTTCGCTCCGCTCCTCGAAAATAAATCCGTCAATTCGCCGTAGCATAGTTCAAATTCGCTCAAATATTTATCCAGGCAAGCGTTTTCGCCAAGTCGGACGATGACGTAATCGGCATTAAACCGTAACGCAGCCAGATATTTCGTTGAAAGCAAATTCATATCGCGAGTGCGTTCCCAGTCGCTTAAATTTGCGATGCAACAAGAAACTTTTATGCCTTTCCGATAAAACTTACTTATCAGCTTATGCACATAATCGTTATCTTTTGCCGACGCAGCCATTCCCCAATCGCCGTGCCAACCGAGATTTTCGGCTTTGCCGTGGCGGGTAATCGAATTGCCGAGAAATAAAATCTTTATATCCGCATCTTCCGCCGATTCAAAAGAAATACAATCGCTGTCTTTTGTTTGCCCTGCAGCGGGAACGTCATTACGAATTAAATCTTTGCAAATTTTCATAACCTATTCACCTTTGCTTAAGCAAGGACGCGGATATTACGCATCGGTACTATACTTCCAACGTCATGTCGTCAAACGCAACAAGAATCCCGCTTTCTTTGAAAAATGCTTCAACCTCACAATGCGGGATATCCTTCGCCGCCGCCCGATCCGAGAATATGCAATTTCATAATATTCTCTCCTCAGCGACTTCGCGCTTTAAAAAATTTATTCTTTGCCGCCGCCAAACGCAATGCCGCCGATGAAATACTTCTGGCACATCACGTATACGATAATCAACGGCAGCAGCGCCATCAACGTAAGCGCGCATTTCACGTTGTACCCGCCGTCGCCTTTCGAAAGATACGAAATGAGATTGTTCAGCGAAAGCTGCAACGTCCACAACGATTCGTCGCCCGTGCCGAGATACAGCAACGCGCCCGAATAATTGTTATATCCGCCTGCAAAGCCGAAGATAAACTGCGCGATGATGGCGGGCTTGGAAAGCGGAATGATAATCTTGAAAAAGATCTGCCAGAAATTCATTCCGTCCATCTGCGCCGCTTCGATCATCTCCGTGGAAATACTGTCGATATACGGCCGCAGAAAGAAAATCGTTCCCGCACTGCCGAAAAGCCCCGGAATAATCAGCGGCAACACGCTTGCCCCGCCTTCCGTCCAGCCGATTTGCTGATAGAACATATACGAAACGAAGCTGAACGCGCCGAGCGGTATGAACATGGTGGTAACCGTGATCATAAACAGCGTATTTTTCGCAGGGAATCTGTTTTTCGAATAGCAATACGATACCAGACACGACATGAACAAGCCCGAAACCAGCGGTATCAGCGTAATCCACATGGAATTGATAAAGCCGCGTAACAGCGACGGAATTCCGTCTACCGCGTACGGATCTTCGAGAAACACCGCCTGATACCCTTCCAGCGAGAAATGCGAAGGAAACCAGATATAGCTGCTTGCTTCCAGATATTCGGAATCCGGCGTAAACGACGTAACGATGATTACAAGAAACGGAGCCATTAAAAACAGCGTATAAATTCCGAGTATCGTGTAGATGATCGCCGTACCCGTAGCGCCGCGTTTATTGCCGATTTTGCCCGATTTTTTCGTGCTTTTCTTCACTGCGGAAGCTTCGGCAACTTCCGTTGCCTGCATACTTTGCACAAATTCTTCGCTCATCGGTTAGCCTCCTCCGCTTTATCGCGCAATTTTATGAAAACAAACGAAAAAGCAAACATGACGACGAACAACATCCAGCTCATTACCGCCGCATATTCCATTTCGCTGCTTTCTACGCCTTGCAGATAGATATAGTACATAACGGTAAGCCCCGCGTCCTCCGGTCCCGCAACCTGCGTCCACTGAACGGGCGCAAGCACCGTAACCTGATCGAATACGGTAAGCCCCGCCGTGATGCCGGCAAGAACCAGAAAGTATGTAACGGATTTGATTCCCGGAAACGTGATGTACCAGAATTTCTGAAACCCGTTTGCGCCGTCGATCGAAGCCGCTTCGTATAACGCGGGATTCACGTTTTTCAGCGCGGCTTTATACATTACGATGCCGTAGCAGGGCGCCGTCCACAAAATGGTTACAAACACCGCCCAGGTAAGCGTATGCGGATTATCCACGTTGTTCAGCCAGTTGATGTTCGTGTGCAGAATCGCGTTGAGAATACCGTTTTTATACGCGAATATCCACGACCACATTACCGATACGGCAATGGAGGAACAGATATAAGGGATAAAGAACAGCACCTGAAATACTTTCGCGCCCTTGATTTTCTGCTCTAACAAATAAGCGATCATCAGCGCAATCGAAAGCGAAACGATCTGCGCGCACGCCAGCCACAACGTAACCCCCCACGATTTCCAGAATCTCGGATCGTTAAAAACGCCGTGGTGAAATTCACCGTAAGCGTCGGTGTACCCGATGAAGTTTTCGAAATTGTTCCAATGCATCGTGGACAAATTGTTTTTACGCATGTCCGTGAACATGGAAACAAACGAAATCAGAATGGGAAAACCGTTGAAAATCACGTACGCGACAAGCGGAATCAGAACAATGGCAAAACACATCCATTGCGTGGCGTTCCATTTTTTCTTCCGCTCGTCCCGCGCGTTCTTATCTTTTTCTTCCGCTGCGATTTCTTCAGCGTTCGTTTTTGTCATTATTATTTACTTCCTTACAATTCTTGTCAGCATAGCGTTGGTAGCGTTTGCCGCGGACTGAGAATGTTTTTCGCTGAATGCCGTTACCGTCATCGTGCCGTAACGCACCTTAGAGTTGAAATCGATAGACCAGTTGGTTACCCAGCTGCCGTCCTCGAAATATCCCCAGTCGCCTACGCCGTAGTTCTGATAATTCTGCGCAGCCACCCAGATATCATAGCCGCAGGAAACGCTCTCGTTGTTCAAAAACGCGTCGCCGAACGCTACCGACGTGTTGGCGGGAATATACGTTTTGCTTTCCGCAAGATACGTCTGCCCGTCCGTGCCGCTTGCCCACGAGATGAAATTCCAGCTTGCCTGCCACAACGAAGAATCCGAGTTGGAAGGAATTACCAGCGCAACCGAGGAAGACGCCGCGCCCGTGGAAGCGCCGACGATCGCCGTGCCGTTTACCTTTTTCAGTTCGCCGGTATACGCTTCGCCGTCGTACGTTTTACCGATCACTTTCAGATACTCGTTGGCGAAACCGCTCTTACCCTCTTTCTGATAGGTGCTGCCGCCCTCGTATTCGCGATACTGTTCGCTTAAACACATATCGAAATCGGTCAATTTCTGGCTTTGCGAGAAGCTTTCGGGAAGATTGCCGAAATATCCTCTGCCCATCGCCGTATTGCCGGTGAAAAGCCCGTTGACCACGTTGCTAACGTCCGGTTCGGAAATGCCGTAACCGTTCATGCCGGCGTCTACGCTTCTGTCCGTGCGCACGGAAAGTTTCAAAAATTCGCAAAGCGCGTCGTACATCGAAGGCAATTCGTACAAGCCGTCCACGGAAGAAGCGGCTTTTTTATCTTCGTATTCGATAATCTCGCCCGCCGCATACGATTTTCCGTTTACCGTTACCGCTTTCGTGGCAAGATAGTTTTTGCTTGTATCCGTCAGCGTGAAATCGTACTTTTCGCCGTTGTATTGCACAACGTCGCCGCCCACCGACCAGCCGTAGTTAAACCAGTATTCGGAAACATAGCCGTATTTCGTGGGCGAAGAGGCGTTGTAATCTTTCGTGAAACACTTAAAAAGATAGCGCTGTTCTTCCCAGTTCATCGCAATGCGGTTATTGAATACTTTATACACCGTTTCGCCGGCAAGGTTTACCGACGACTCCGCTCCCTCGAACGGCGCCGTAGCATATTCCGCATAGCCGTGCGGCTGCAGATTCGGATATTTTTCGGCAAGCGCTTCTTCTTCGCAGGAAATCACGTTAATGCCCGCATTTTTAAACGCCTTTTTATTGAAATAATTCACCTGCATATCCGCAGCGAACGGAATCCCGCGAATGTCCTGCCCTGCGCCCGCAACGTTTTTCTCCGTTTCGGAATAGGTAAGGCGGAACGTGTTGCTTGCGCTTACGGGGAAAGAAGAAAGATCGAAATCCTTATCCTGCGCCACATAATTATTGAGATTGAGAAAATACCCCATGCCGTCCGCGGAAGAACGATCGGAGGAAATTGCGTACTGACGGTACACCTGATCGCTGACCATCATTACGTTGGGCGCGTTGCGCGAGGACTGCTTAAAATAGTTTTCGCCCTTTGTGGAAACGCCCGAACTCGGCTTTAACGTAACGTATACGCCGTCCGTTTTACCCTGCCCTTCGTTATAGGCTTTTACCATTTTTTCAAATGCAGGCTTGCTTGTAGCGCCCGCGTCGGTAAGGAATACGATTTCCGTTCTGCCCTCGGCGTCGGGATTCGGCTTTTTGCCGCATGCCGCCATCGCGCTTAAAGACGAGAGCAGGATTGCCGAAGTGGCAAGACTAAGAATTTTTTTCGTTTTCATTTTCTTTCTCCTTCAATATTTGTATACCCCGGTTGCGGGGCTTTTATACGGCGGGAAGCGGGAAACGTTTCCGTCGCCCGCAACTCGCTATTGATTTTTGTTATATCTATATTATACCCGATTTCATGGAAGCGTTAAACAAGTTTTTCAAGCACCGCCCCGGAAGTAGCGCCGTAAGAATATCCCGTAGCCGATGCGGTATAATCGCCTCTCCAGAAAAGCACGCCGACAACGGTTATTTCTTTCTTTTTAAGTTCCGGCTCGGCTGTAAAGGTATAAAGCGCGGTACCGCTTTCAATCGCGCTTTCAAGCGCGGCTTTCGTTACGCCGGCATAAACTTCAACGTACCCCGTTGCCGCGACGCGGTGATAAGCAAGATACAACCCCTCGCCCGTCAGCGCGCTTGCAAACTCTTCGGAAAGCTTTGTTCCGTGCCAGCTATCTGTTTCCTGTATCCACCAATTACCTTCCTGACACACAATCGACTTAACATATCCCGCATTAGCGCCGTTATGCCATGCCGTAAAACCGATACGTACTTCGCCCGTATAGCCTTCGTTTACTTTTAATTTCATCGCCTGCCATACGTCGCCCGTAAGATTTACGTTGTTATTATATTGCTTTTCATTGCTATCGGTCTTTTCCAGCGCCGTATTGTAAGCGGAAATATCCGATTCGATTTTAAACTTCCACGTGGCGTTTTCTTTGCTGTTGTAATCGAAGAAGCCTGCCTGCACCGTCATGGAAGCGTAAGATTCATCGAGGACAACCGAGCCGCCCGGAATCTTCTCGCCGTTTACGTATACCGTAAGAATGTTTCCGGAACGGACCGCCGTAAGCTGCAAGCCGTCCGCGCTTTCAAACGCCGTGTTCTGAGTTTCAGTCATCGGTTGCTGATAATCAATCCACTGCGCTTTTGCAATCGGCAATTCCCAAAGGTCTTTCACCCATTGCAACTTATATTTGCCGTCGCTCATTTTTTCACAACGCGTAAACATATAGCTGCCGTTAGAGAATTTCAGAACAATGCCTTGCACGTCCTGTCCGTGCGTGGAATTGCCTTTTTTAATCCACAGCGAAGTTGCCACATCGTTATACTTTTCGCGCGAAATTACGTTAAGAGTTTCGCCGTTGTTGCCGATCGTCGGGTTTTCGTCGTTCACGTGCGAAAAATCGTGCTCCGCTTCGCCCCAACCTTTAAACAAATCGAACACCTTATATTCCAGCGTAAGCGCACTTTCGTTCTTTGCGCCTGCCGTAATTTTCAGTTCGCCGTTCAGGTAATTGTTCGTTTTCACGGAATACGTGCCTGCGGGAAGGTTTGCCGCAGTAATTTTTCCGCCCTCTACGGTAGCCGTCGTTTGTTTTCCGTCTTTTTCAAGCGTAATCACCGTGCCGTTTTCCATCGCCGCAAGACTGCCGTATTTATGGCTTTTGATTTCCGCCGACAAATCGCCCGCATATTTCAAAGGCGCGGTTACCACGTTGTTCGCCGAATCCATCAGCGTAATTGTTTCCGCCGTGCCGTTGTAAGCTTCGGCTAAATCGATTTTTCCGTTTTTAACGTCGCCGATTTTCTTCGCGCCGATATATGCCGCCGTGTAGCCACCGTATGTAGCGGTAAGCTCCGATACGTCTATTGCTTTCGCGTCGGTATACAGCAAAGCGGAAGCATTCGTTTCTTTCTGTACGGTGCCGAGGTATTTTTCCACGTCCGCCTTATCTACAGAGCCTTCCGTAAGCGCCGCATAGGCTACGGAACGCATGCTGCGCACGTTATCGTTGCTTTCGGCTGCCACCGCGGTTGCCCAATCGTTACCGATAACCAGATAGCATTTTGCTTCCAGTTCTACGCTTGCCGCGTTCAGCAACAGGCTTTCTTCAAGCGCGCTGTACGTAACTCGCGCAATTACGGTATATTCGCCGTCTTTCGCCGATACGCCGGCAAGATTATATTCAAATTCCATCGCTTTTTCCGCGCCGTGCGTTGCGCCGAGGTCTGCGCGGTTTACGATAGTTACCAATTTTACTTCTTTATCGCCTGCGGTTTCTTTAGCCGCGTTGTATCTGCTTTCGGAAATATGCGTAGAAAACCGCACGCCCGCCTTATCGTCGATACGTACGGAAGCGCCGTTTTCCATATAAAACTCGCTTGTTGCGTTTGCGGCGCAGGCTTTCTCGCCGCCGTTACCCCCCCCCATACCTACTGCTAAAGCGCAAAGGGACACGGACATCACGGATAACACGCCTATCATTTTACTCTTTTTCATCTTTTCTTTCCTCCCTTACACCGTTTCACCGGGCGTATCGCCCACGGAATCCAACCAGTCCCGATTAAAATCTTTCGTCGATTCCACCGATGTGGAAATCAGGTCGCGTTGCGCAATTCCGACTATCCGAACCGTCGGCTGTTCATACTTTCCTTTCATCTTGTAAACCCTCCCTTTTGATAAAATTTTCTACGTGCGGTTGCGGAGGCTTCCCGCCGCAACCGACGCGCAAATAAACATTAAAATATATTATTCAAACACTAAAACAGCCTTTTAAAGATTTGCAAGCACCGCCTCGGAAGTAGCGCCGTAAGAATATCCCGTAGCCGAAGCGGTATAATCGCCTTTCCAGAAAAGCACGCCGACAACGGTTATTTCTTTCTTTTTCAGTTCCGGCTCGGCAGTAAAGTTATAAACCTCGGTACCGCTTGCAATCGCGCTTTCAAGAGCGGCTTTCGTTGCGCCGGCATAAACTTTAACGTACCCCGTCGCCGCGTCGCGGTGATAAGCAAGATACAACCCGTCGCCCGTCAGCGCGCTTGCAAACTCTTCGGAAAGCTTTGTTCCGTGCCAGCTATCTGTTTCCTGTATCCACCAATTACCTTCCTGACACACAATCGACTTAACATATCCCGCATTAGCGCCGTTATGCCATGCCGTAAAACCGATACGTACTTCGCCCGTATAGCCTTCGTTTACTTTTAATTTCATCGCCTGCCATACGTCGCCCGTAAGATTTACGTTGTTATTATATTGCTTTTCATTGCTATCGGTCTTTTCCAGCGCCGTATTGTAAGCGGAAATATCCGATTCGATTTTAAACTTCCACGTGGCGTTTTCTTTGCTGTTGTAATCGAAGAAGCCTGCCTGCACCGTCATGGAAGCGTAAGATTCATCGAGGACAACCGAGCCGCCCGGAATCTTCTCGCCGTTTACGTATACCGTAAGAATGTTTCCGGAACGGACCGCCGTAAGCTGCAAGCCGTCCGCGCTTTCAAACGCCGTGTTCTGAGTTTCAGTCATCGGTTGCTGATAATCAATCCACTGCGCTTTTGCAATCGGCAATTCCCAAAGGTCTTTCACCCATTGCAACTTATATTTGCCGTCGCTCATTTTTTCACAACGCGTAAACATATAGCTGCCGTTAGAGAATTTCAGAACAATGCCTTGCACGTCCTGTCCGTGCGTGGAATTGCCTTTTTTAATCCACAGCGAAGTTGCCACATCGTTATACTTTTCGCGCGAAATTACGTTAAGAGTTTCGCCGTTGTTGCCGATCGTCGGGTTTTCGTCGTTCACGTGCGAAAAATCGTGCTCCGCTTCGTCCCAACCGTTAAGCAAATCGAATACCTTATACTGCAATTCTATATCGCTTGTATATTCGGTATCTTTCTCAATGGTAATCGACGCAAAGCAATTTTCGCCGTAGGAAAGTTTATATGTGCCAGCAACCATTTTCGGCAATGAAATTTTGCCGCCCTTTACGGTGTATTCGCCCGATGATACGCCGCCTTCGATTTTTACTTTCTGCCCGTCGGCAAGCTGCGTAACCACGCCTTTGACTTTTGTTCTCACCGCAGCGTTCAACGAACCCGCGGGAATTTTCGCTTCCAGTTCCGCCGTATCTTCGGTTACTTCAAAACTCCAGTCGCGCATCGTCGAACCCTTGAAGTCGAAGTAATAGAAGCCCGCTTCGCACTCCATATCGGCATATTTGGCGGCATAGCTCTTACATCCTACGTATTCGCCGTTCAGGTACGCGTAGAATACCGCGCCGTCGCGAAGCACCGTCAATTTCAAAGTTCCCGCGTTGAGCGCGTCTTTCAAATCCGTACGGCTTGCAAAATTCACCAAGGTATCCCAGCTGCTGCCCTCCGCAAGATCGAGCGAGCCGTTTAAGCCGACGCCCTGCGGGCCCCACCATGCGCCGTAATCGGTTTGCCCGTCGCTCTGCAGTTGCTTTTCGCCTTCCGTCTGCATTGCGGCTATGCCTTTATATTCGTCGCCGTCTTTAAAACGGAAAATTACGCCCTGTCTGCCGTTTCTGCCCCAACTGTTCCAGTCTTTTTGAAGCATTAAGGAAAACGCAACCTTATGATACGTTTTTTTGGAAAAAATGAATTGCAAATCGTTATTCAGGCCGATAATGTTTTTATCCAGTTGCGAATAATCGCTTTGGCCCCAGCCTTCCATACCGGGGGTAGAAGCATAGGCGATATACACCAGCTTCGCGTCGCGCAGCGTGCCGTTTGTTGCGTTAAACGCTATGGAATCGCTGATATATCCGTTTTTCGTAATCGTGAGAGTGTACGCTTTTTCGCTCTGAGGAATTTTGAAAGAATACGTGCCGTCGGTATTGAACGTAGGATTGATTTTTACGGTCGTATTGTCGGCTACGTCGGTAAGAGTAAGCGTTACGCCCTCATAATCGGTTTCAAGAGCCCCGTCATTGTAAATTTTCAAAGAGCCGCGCACTTCCGTCATCGCCATCGTTGCGCCGCATTCGCAAACGCCGTCATCATTGAAAGAGTGCGTCGCTTTGCGGGTTTTGAAGCCGTCGGCACATTCCTGCCAATGATACTCGTCATTATGCTTCCATTCGTATACGTGCGTGTGCTGCGCGCCGCATTCGCACTTATAATCGTCTTCCGCATTGAAGAAGTGATCGATATGCGTGCTCTCTGCGCCGTCCGCTTCGCATACTTTCCAGTGCTGCGTATCGTTATATGCCCACTTCGTGTACTCATGTACGTGTCCGTTGTCGCCGTCGCAGGCGGAAAAACCGCCCATCGCCAACGCAAGCATCATTGCAGCCGCTACAGATCCGATCAGTTTGTTTTTTCTCATTTCTTTTTCCTTCCTTCCTTGAATTTTTTATCGTTTTACAACGAAATATTTTTTACAATTTTTACCTGCTTATTTTATTTTGCGAATTCGGCTTCCACCGCTACGTCCGCCGTGGGATTTGCAAGAGTAAGAACTCCTACGTCGCCCGCCCAACGTACTTTTTCCAGTGCGTTTTCGCCGTTTACGGTAAGCTTCGTAAGCTTGGAACCGTTCAGACAAAAAATCTTCAGTTCGCCGTTGTGCCCTTTGAAAATTTCGTTCTTTCCGTTCACCCCGACGATAGAGCCCAACGTTTTATCGCCCGTTACGGTTACGTTGATTTTGTAAGTCTGCAAGCCGTTTTTACCGAACGTCAGCCAGGTATTCGGTTTGCCCCAGTCGTAATTATCCGAATAATCGGCCATCCATTGCGAATAAACGCGGGCAAGCTGATGATTCGTTTGATTATAATCAAGCGAAATGATATGCACCGGATTGAGCGCGATTTCCATTTCTTCTGAAAATTCGTAACCCATTTTTTCGAGATAGCCTTTCGAAAGAAATACTTCGTACGAATATCCGTAGCAGGTATCCGAGTTTACTTTGCCGCCCTTCGTTTTCGCTGCGGCTATCGGGGCGATATCGTTCGGCGCGTAAGCGGATTTCCAATCCCATCTGGCGGGAACGCGGCTGCGGACGGAAAAATCGCCGTTCGCCATAAGGTCCAGCTCAAACGTTTTCTTCGTCAAATCCGTTTCGCTTGCCATATCCATATACAATTCGATACAGCTGTTGCAATAGCTGGCGCGATTCGGGTTTACATAAATTCTCGAACCGGTTTCTTCCACGTCTACGGCGATATACACGCCCTTAGCCGTAATTGCGGTGCCCACGCGGATTATCGAAGTTTTCTCGCTGTCCGGGCGGTCGATAGCGTCCAGCCAATTGATATTTTCGTATACGCTGTCGTTAAATTCGCCGTCAATCTTTACGCCCTCGTCCATTTCCGCCTGTACAGCGGGCGTATTAGCCCAGCGGTAAGGTTTTTCGTCGGGTACGTAGGTATCTTTCGCTTCGCCGCCCCCGCACGAGCCGAACGTAACGGCTACGCACGAGGAAATAAGCGCGCATGCAAGCATTGCGGATAATTTCTTGTTGTTTTTCATCTTCTTCATCTCCCCAGAATACGGATTTCGGATAAACCGACTTTCTCCTGCCCTTCGGGCACGCTCACCGTTATTTTCACGGACTTCGCTTTCAGTTCGTTGAATTCGCTTACCGCTGCGGCTCCGGACATGATATAGGTATATTTGCCCGAAAATTCGCTCTTGCTGCAATACTGATCTGCATCGAACGCAATATTTTTAATCACTTTCGTTATCGTCGTACCGTCCGCCTGTTCGCAGGTAAATTCCACTCTGGCATTAAGGAACATGGCTTCGACGTCTTTCGAATTGTAAATCATCAACGCGCGGATGGTTTTCGCTTCGGCAAAATCAAACGTAAACGAGGTGGTTTTCGTAATTGCGGTTTCTTTTACGAAATCGGCAAAACCGAACATTTTCTGCATACTTAAAAGTCCGTCCGTCAGCGCGCCTACGTCCGTAGCCCCGGTATCGGCGGTAACCGTCGCTTCGCCTGCGATGTTTTTATATTTCGAATACGTCTCGGGCAGCGGCTGCACGGAATCGGTAGGTCCGTTCGCATACATTACGTCCAGCCCGTCTTTATTCTTTATCCATTTAATTTCATCAATCGCGGTATATCTGTCCGCGCCCGCCGTTTCGTAATCTCTGTGGCGATGATATACGATAAACGTCTGATTCCCCGCGGTTACAAAGCTGTGATGTCCCGTGCCGGAAGGCGCCTGCGTGGAAGTTTCTCCTGCGGGCTGACTTTCTACCGCCAGCGCGCTGAGCAACAAACCGCCCTCTTCTTCCGTGAGTTTGCGGAACGGACCGAGGGGGCTGTCCGCAACAGCCTGACCGATCTGGTAATCGCTTGTACCGTATGAGTTTACGGAAAACGAAAGATAATACTTGCCGTTGTGCTTCATGACGGCAGGACCTTCGTTAATCGTGTTGCCGCTGTTTTCGTAGGTAACGCGCGCAACTCTTTCGTTATCGCGGTTAAATTTCAGATAATCTTCCACCGTATAATAGCAGGGGTGCGCAATAAAACGGAAGGTATCCCACTTCGGTTTCAGCCAGTTTTCCATTTCCATTACGGCAATACCTACCTGCCCCGCCGCTTTATCGCACACGATATACAGATATTTCCGATTCGTATCGGGATCGACATACGGATGCGGATCGATGGAGGCCAGCGTGCCGCCGTTCAAAATCATGGGCAACGAATAATTTTCGGAATCGTATGCGTGCTCGTACGCGTAAATGAAATCCTCGGGATCAAACGCGAGATACTTCGCATAATACTGCGGGAAAGCGCGCGCGTATTCCACGCCGTCCTGTTCTACCGTCGTTTTATAATCGTCGCGGTTTTCATCGGTGATGGCGATCCCCGCGGTAGTATTGTAATCGTGCACGTTGCCCTCGCCGCAGCTTTCGGGGTTCGTGAAATCGATTAAATTGAAAGGCCCTGCGGGCGAAGAGGAAGATGCCACGTACATATTGTATTTCGAATGAAGGCTTTCGCTCATCGCACCGTACGCCCCGCCGCCGTATTGTACGGAATTATCCGCCGCGGGCGAAGCGCTGAAATACATATAATACGTCTTCGTTGTTTCGTCGTACACAACTTCGCTTGCCCAGACGTCCTGAGTAATCGCTTGATCCACGTCCGTCCCCGTGAGTCCCGCGTTCAGCGTGGTACCCACATCTTCCCAATCCGTCAGATTTTCCGAACGCCATGCGCGCATATACGCTTCCGTAGCATACAGATAATAGTAGCCGTCGCGCGAAGTGTTATCGAGAACGAACGGATCGGGATTGCCGTACTGCTGATAATTCGCATAGAACAGCGCCTTATTGTACTTTGTGCGTCCGCTTTCGTCGTACGTAGTACCCTGATAATCGGATACTTCGTAATAAGTAGCCCCCGAAGCGGAAGAACATGCGGAAAACGCAAGTCCCGTGCCTACGGTGGCAGCCAACAACATTGCCGTGATTTTCTTCTTCATCACAATCCTCCATAAATTTCTGTTGCTGCTTGTGTTTATTTTACACAAGCAGCAATAAACAACCGGTTGTTTCGGCGTTTTTGCTTTCAGGCATCCCGATCGGTTTTGTTCCGTAAGGAAAACGCCTTTTCTTTCTTCTCGTTTATATTATAATTCTTTTCCGTGAAAAAATCAATATCAAAAGTCCGTTGTTTTGTTACAAAAATCGCCGGAATCGATTGTTTCCGGCGATTGCTGATTCGTTTATATTAATCCGCTTCCGGTTTCGGAAGTTTTTTATAACAGAAATTCCGTTTATAGCTGCGGTAAAACGTTACCATATTGTTGAACCCGCAGGAAAACGCCACGTCTGCCACCGATCGGGCTTTATTTTCAGGCATATGCAACAGCTGCACGGCTTTTTGTATGCGTACGTCGTTTACAAAAATGCGCAAATCGCAGTTGATTCCTTTTGAAATTCTGCGGGAAAAAACTTTCGGCGACATGAAAAAGTGCCGGGAAAGCGTTTCCAGCGTAAGATCCTCGGCATAATGCTCGTAAATGTATTGCACTGCCTGCGAAACAAGATCGTTATCGCTTTCCGTAGCGGGCACCGAGGAGATCAGTCCGTAAAAATCAATGATATCCGCAAAAAGAGAGCATACGAAACCCGTTTTCTTTAAATCCGACCACTTTCCGCCGCTTGTCATCACTTTTTTGATTTGCGAGATAATGGTTGCGTTCTGCTTGCGTTCGAGCAGCCATCTCGGCAATTTCCGGTTCGGATACAGCTGCTTGAAATCGCGTACGTAATCCGTTCCCACGTGAAAATAAAAAATTTCCGCCTCGCCGTCGATTTCGTAGCTGTGGCTTTCAAAGCCGTTGATTACCGCAATCTGACCTTCTTTCAAAGTACAGCTTTCGCCTGCGATGGTAACGTAAACTTCGCCTTTCACCACGCCGTAAATTTCGATGTTCCGATGAAAGTGAATATAGTACCCGCGGCTGACGTACTGTTCGGCAATAAATCTTTTTACATAGTCGCGTTCCGCTTCGTATTGCAGTTCCGTATTTTCCTGTTTATTTCCCGACATGAATACCTCCTTCCGCGTATTCCGCGTTTAATCGGAATCCATCTTTTCTTCTTCCGCCTCTTCGCGCGCTTCCTTTCTGCGCTTTGCAAAAACGTAAATATTTTGCTCTATGGCGCGGAACACGGCAAGCCCGATATATAAACCCGCGCCAAGCCAGAAACCGGCCGTGCGGGAAAGGAAAAACGAACCGACAAACGAAGCGATCGCCGCCGTTACGCCCGAAACCAGCCAGAACGTAGCGAAACTTTTAAACGCCGAGCCGTATTCCTTCAGGTCCGCGCATCTGCCTATCCAGCCGCATACGGAAATCAACAGCGACGAAACGATCCACGCGATCAGCGCAAACATCGCCACGCGCACGAGATACAAAAAGTAATTTACGGCGACGATATCGGAAGAAGCGGCGTGCATTGCCGAAAACAACTCGTCATACCCCGCGGGCGAATCCGCCGTGAGATCGGGCATATCTTTAAAATAACCGTTCACGCTTACCGTTACGCCGGAATCGGTAGTGAAATAACAAAAATAAATATTTTGCAGAATCACCACGAAGTTATCGTATTTTAAATCGCCGTTTTTATCCGCGGCAAGATACGTGTTCATGTAATACGAACGCATCGTGGGCGCCTTGCCGTACCGCTCGATCTTAGAAAGGTCGGAATAATACGCCGAAACGTACAATTCGTACGCCGCGTTGTAATTTTTTTCGGGAAGCTCTCCCGCGTCGTTCAAAAGCGCGCGGCATTTTTCTTTCGCCGCTTTATCATCGCATTCCGCGCCGAGTATCCACGCTGCGTAGCCCTCCGCTTTTTCCTTGGTAAGCACAAGCGCGGAAGAAGAATAGTTCACCTTCACGGAATAATTTTTCTTTTCCTTTTCGCTTAAACTTCTCCATTCTTCGGCGGAATATTCCTTTCCGTTCAATACGTAAGTCAGCGTAAAATCGTTATAAGTCGTCGCTTCGTCGCGCGTATCGATAATCAGGTTATATCCGTTCAGCGAATATACCGCGGCGTCGGCATCGTTTGCGAACGTATCGATCGCCGCGTCGTTTTCGCCGCGGATGCTTGCGCGCGCCTTGCCGTCTTTCACCTCCGTCGTTACCGCATTGTCCGCCGCCTTATACAAAAATTCGCGGAAGCTTCCCGCTTTTTTATACAACGGCGAAAACGAAGCCGCGCTGCCCGCGGTTAAACCGCAGCAAAACAACGCCAGTCCCAGCAGAAAGGACAAAATCCCCTGCCACAAACCGCGCCGCCTGCTTTCTTCCGCAAGCGGATTAGAAAAGAAAGATAAAAAGAAATATTTTATCGCCGATTTTACGAACATTTCAACCTCCGTGGCCGGAGGAAAAGTTTGTTTCCGTCCGGCTGACCGCATCGCTTGATTTTCCGACGTTTTTTCTCAATCCGTAACGACGATTTTTGTCGTTTTGAAATTTTTTCCGTCGCCCGAAACAAACAACGTGAATTCGCCCGCGTCTACGGTGTTTTTCAGCTCGTCGCTCATATAGCCGAGCGATTCCGCCGCCACTTTAAACGCAACTTTCTTCGTTTCGCCCGCAGGCACCGTCGCCCGCTTGAAATCAAGTAAAGTATGCGCAGGCGTAAGTTTTTTACATACTTCGTCGCGGAAATACAGCTGAACGATTTCTTCGCCGTCCGTTTTGCTCTCGTTCGTTATTTCGCACGTCAGCTCAAACGTTTCGTTCCTGCGTATCTCTTTTTGCGATACTTCCGGCGCGCCGTAGCGGAATTTCGAATAAGAAAGACCGTAGCCGAACGGATACAAGCACCCGGCGGGCACGTCTATATACTTGCCGCCGTGCCAGTAATCGTACTGATCGTAATAGCAAGGCAACGCCGCCGAATCGTACGGGAAAGAAATCGGCAGTTTTCCGCTGAAATTCTCGTTTCCGCATAACAGCGCGGCTACCGCTTTGCCGCAAAGATCGCCGCCGTTGAAGCATTGCACCAACGCGCCGCACGCAGATTTCAAAGTTGTTAAAACCAGCGGTTTTCCGCTGACGACAACGCCGATAAACGGCTTGTTCAGCGCGGCTACGGCGCCGGCAAGTTCGTTTTGCCTGCCGTATAAATCAAGTTTAGCCCGGTCTTTTCCCTCGCCGTTTTCTTTTAAGTTGTCGCCGAATACGCCGATGACGACGTCCGCGTTCTTCGCCGCTTCGATCGCCGCCGCAAACAGTTTATCGCTTTCCGCCGCGGATATCTCTTCTTCGATGACGCAACCTTTTTCATAAACGATTCCGGCGTTTGTAAATTCTTCTTTCACGCCGCGAAGCACGGTATAAATGTTTTCGGTAGGCTCGGCGGCGGGGTTCGGGTCCGGGTGAGAAACATACGTCCAGTCGCCGTACTGCGCCTGCCAGTCGTCCGCGTTCGGTCCGATGACCGCGATTTTACGGATTTTCTTTTTATCGAGCGGCAACGCTCCGTTGTTTTCAAGAAGCACCGCGCTTTCCACAGCCGCGCGGTAATTGATTTTTTTATGCGCTTCGCAGCCGATTACGCTGCGCGGCGGGCATTTTCTGCTTCCGTCCAGAAGCCCCAGCCGCTGTTTTACGCGCAAAATCCGGCGTACCGAATCGTTGAGCGTTGCTTCCGATATCTTCCCGTTTTTCACCGCAGCCAAAGCCCCTTCGAAATAATCGGGGCTGTTCATGCTCATATCGTTGCCCGCGTTCATGCCCGCGGCTGCCGCTTCCTCTATGTTTTCGGAATAGCGCTGCCCCCCGATCAACGAATCGTAATTGAACCAGTCGGTAACCACAAACCCGTCGAAACCGAATTCGTCTTTTAAAATTTCGCGCAGATAGCGTTTATTCGCCGTCAAAGGCGTGCCGTCTATCGAGCCGTAACCCGTCATAAACGTATCGCAACCGGCTTCCGCTGCGGCGGCGAACGGCTTTAAAAAGATTTCGCGCGCTTTCCGCTCGGTGATTTCCGTATCGTAAGAATCTCTTCCGCCCGTGGCTTCGCCGTACGCAAGATAGTGTTTCGCGCACGCCGCCGTGAGATTGTCCGTCTGATACCCGCGAATAATCGCCGCGCCCAGCCGCGATACCACCGTTTTATCTTCACCGAACGTTTCATCCACTCTGCCCCAGCGCAAATCTCTGCCGATGCAAAGCACGGGCGAAAACACCCAGTCCAGCCCGTCTGCGGCAACTTCTTCCGCCGTCGCGTGCCCGATTTCTTCCGTAAGCGTTTCGTCAAACGTACACGCTACGGCAAGCTGCGAGGGGAAAACCGTTGCGCCGCGAAGCAACGCGTGCCCGTGTATCGCGTCGATACCGAACATCGGCAGAATGCCCAGCCGACTGTTTTTAGCCGCGTTTATGTATTTTTCCGTATCTTTACCCAGCACGTGCAGGTACGAACCGAGCACGCCTTTTTGCACCGTCTCTTCGAATTTTTCCGCCGACATCGACTGATAGGAAAGCTGCAACGTCTGCGCAACTTTTTCTTCCGTCGTCATTTTTTCAATCAGTTCTTCGATTTGCTTTTCTTTGTCGTTGATATCCATAACCAATCCTTTACTCCCCGCATCTGCCGTTGAAAAACGTCAGCGGAACGTACATTTTTTCGCCTCTGCCGTTCACGGAAATTTCCAGAACGATTTCTGTTTTTGCCGTATAGGGGCCGTGCGGCGTAAACGTAAAATCAATCGAATTCACGTTGCTGCTGCCGTGCCAGTGTTCCAGCCCTACGCATTGTTCTTTGCCGCCTTTTACTTCCCACGTTTCCGGAATTCCGAGATAGCGCAGTTTCAGATATTGCGGCGTATAAAGATTGTTTACGAAAGTAAGTTCCAGCGTTTTTTCCGCTCCGTCCGTAAGCAATACGCGCGTATCGTCATAAGTTACTTTTACGGTAAGCCCGCGAAAATGGAACCGCACCGTACGCCCCTGTTCCGCAAGCAACTCCGCGAAATCTTCATGCTTGTTGCAACGGAACGCGCCTTTTCTGTACCTGAATTCCGCAACCGGCTCTATCGTATATTCTCCGTTTTCGCCGAAACGGCAATAATCCTGCAATACTACGGGCGTTTGCCTTACGATGCGATCGCAAAGTTCCGGAATCGTTTTCGGTAAAAATACGTTGTCGGTGCGAAGCGTACACGTAGCGATTTGCTGCGAGCAGGCTTTCTTCCATTTTTCGGGCAAATTGCTTTCGCCTGCGATAATACCCAAAACAGAGCCGAGCGTTCCCGCCGTGCAATCGCTGTCCTCTCCGCAATTCACCGCAAGACACACCGATTTTGCAAAATCGCCCTCGCCGTAATACCAGCCGAGCAGTACGATGCCGATTGCGGCGGGCGCGTCGTAGCCGTGTTCCGCTTTCGGAATATCGTTATCCTTTTGTTGCACGGGGCATTTATCGCAAGCCGGCACCGAAGCGGTGCCTTTCCATTCGCCGTCCATTTCGCCGAACGATGACGGCAAAGCAATCAGAAGTTTCTTTCTTGCCGTTTTCCAGTCGTCGCCGTTTTTATAGCACTGCCGTATCAACGCTACGGCGCGGCTTACGCCGCAATCTTCGGGAATATACGAAAGACCGATATCGATCAGTTCTTCTCTGTCCGTTTCGAAAAACGCCGCCGCCTGCACCGCCGCCGTAAACGTAGCCGCATACACGCCTTCGTCCGAATGGTCTACGCACGCGTCGTAATAAGCGTAATTCGCCGCCAGCGCAGGATTTCCCGCGCAAAGGCACGCCCAGATTTCCGTGCGGATCCACGCGCCGTTGCTGTTGCGGTTTTCGTTACGAAGATACCCCGAAAGCGGAGGCAGAATCCCCATGCCGAAATTGTTTTTGCTTGTGCCGTATTCGGAAATCTGCGCGCTTACGTACGTTTCCCAGTATTCGGCAAGCACGTGCGAATCGATATGCCGCCCCTCGCGTTCCACGGCGGCAAGCCATACAAGTTGCAAATCCACGTCGTCGTTTGGTATAGGCGAAGAAATATCCTGCATAAACCAATCGAGATTATACACGCCGCGATAACATTCAAACGGCGCGCCCAGCGTTCCGCCTATATTTTTTCCCGTATAACAACCTCTTACTTTATCGAAATAGGTTTTAAAATCAAGTTTCATATGCGCTATGCCTCTTCTTTTTAATAAACAATATTTTTGTAACGAAATATTGTTTTATACTATTATAACATTATTATACCCTATTTTCAATAATAAAAATCTACGATTTTATTACAAAATTCTTTTATTGTAAAATAGTTTCGTCGGTAAGAGATAATAACGGTAAGTTGCGCCCTGTAAGCACTCGCCCGGCGGGCGGTTTTTCTTTACAAAAAAACGCACTGTTCCATAACTTAAAAAGTTACTTCGCAGTGCGCCGCTGCTTGCCGTTGCGCAACAAAAAAAATCTTTGCTTCCTCTTCTTCGCCGCCCGCAAACGCTTTCCCTTCCGCACATTCCGATTAACGAATATTTTCCATGAAATTTATCTTCGGGCACCTCGCGCGGATTCTCATCGCAACAAACAGGATTCTCACAACGTTTATTCGATTATTTTGAAATTAAAGCCGAAAATCCAGAACGGCACGCAAAAGAAATGCAATCGGTTTATATTAAAAGATTTCTACGCTTTTTCCGTTCCCGCCGCGATTTAATCTTTCAACAACCCAATTCTTCCACGTAATTTACGTATTCCAGTTCCGAAATCGCGGAAATAATATCGTCGTGTTTTACTTTCTGCCCGACTTTTTTCTTATCTATCGAAAGCGACACCGAATAGACGAAAAGTCCCGTATTCATATATGCGGTATTCAATTCTATATCGTCTACTTTCAGTCCGAGTTTTCTTATCACGGCGATAAATTCCTGCAACGAATTTTTATTGTTCAATTCCAGATGGATTTCAAAATAATCCGAACGGCGTTTCAGCGCGTATTCGAACCGCATAAAACCCGTCAGGCACAGCATAAACGCCGCAAAGGCAACCAACGCGATCAGATATAAATCCAGACCGATCAATACAGACAGGATGCTGTTTCCCCACAACGCCACCGACGTGGTAAGCCCCTTTATCTGACTTTTGGAACTGTATAAAATCGTATTGGAACTGACGATTGCCAGCCCGATTACGGTTGCGCCCGTTACTACGGGGATACTTACTCCGTATTCCGTAATCAAAAATTTATCCACCGTGGCGGCAAGCGCGGAAACAAGAGATACCAGCATAAACGTACGCAGCCCCGCCGCATGCCGTTTCGTGGCTCTTTCGCTGCCTATCACCGCCGACAATACGATCGCGAGGCATATTTTCAGAATAATGCCGCCGATATTTACTCCCGTACACCATTCCCCCATCAGTTCTGCCAGTATATCTTTCATCTCTCTATCTCCTGTTTATGAATTTTCTGTTCCTATCGTTGTTCAACAGCAATTCTTCCTGTTCTTCCGCGGCGTCGGAAAACGCTTTTTCTTCCTCGCTCCGAGCGTAATTCGCGCGGTCTATTTCCTTTTGTATTTCGTTCATCCGTTCGATTAAAATCTCACGCTCGCTCTTTTCCGGTTCCGTCGTCTTTTCATCCGTTTGCGTTCCTCCGATCGCGCCCGATAACGACAACGCCAGTTTCGCCATACCGGGACCGATCAGTTCGTACAAAATACTCGACGACATAATAATCGTCTGTATCACCGCGCCCGTACTGCCGCCGATCGTACGCGCCGCAAGTTCCGATAGTCCTATCGCCACGCCCGCCTGCGGTATCAGCGCCAAGCCCAGCGTATACGTTGTTTTCCGCGGTTTTTTGCATATTCTGCACCCTGCGTACGCGCCGAGATACTTCCCCGCGATTCGTACGATAAAATACAGGCATCCTATCAGTAAAAGCGGTACGCCCGCCACTCGCGACGAAACGTCGAACAGCGTATCCAGACGAAAACTCATCCCCGAACGCACGAAAAACATCAGCAGAATCGGCGGCGAAAAATAATTGAGTTGTTTGAACAACCTGTCGTCGCCTGACGCGTTGATATACACCGCGCCCATCACCATGCACGCCATCAACGGAGAAACCGATAACGCCGCCCCCACGCCGCAAAGCGTAAACAAAAGCGCGACGGACACAATCAGCCGATTATCCGTAGAACGCTTAGCCATAAAAAATTTCAATACAAAACCAAGCGCCACTCCGAGTATGATCATCAGTACGTTGTATAAAAGCGGCAGCAACACCGTCTGAGAATTCACCGATCCCGACGTTGTTGCCATCGCCACGGATATCGCCACGGAAAACGCAAACAACGACACCACGTCGTCAAACGCCACCACGGAAATGAGCGTATCCACAAAATCGCCCTTCGCCTTCGTCTGCCGTATCGTCATCAGCGTGGACGCGGGCGCGGTTGCGGACGCCAGCGCCGACAGCACCAGCGAAAACGCCGCGCCCAGACGCAGCACGAAAAACGTTAAAATAAACACCAGCACCGACGCCGTTAAAGATTCGAGCACCGTGATGATTACAAGTTGCTTCCCTTTGCCTTTGAACGAAGAAATTCTGAAATATTCTCCTGCGGAAAACGCGATAAACGCAAGCGCGATGTCCGATACGAACGCCGAGCCGTCGATTACGTTCTGCGGCACGGCTTTCAGACAAAACGGACCGATTAAAATCCCCGCCACTATATACGCCGTTACGTTCGGCAATTTCAGAAGTTTTGTCAGCCGTGTCATTAAAAATCCGCTTAAAAGAATAATTGCCAGCGCAAGAATTACGGCGGAAACAGGCGACGTTGCATTCAGTTTTTCATATAATCGTTCCACCGCGGCCCATCTCCTTTCAGCGAGTTTCAAAAACAACACCGTACGCATATTTTTATATGCGTACGGATTCCGATTTAATTACTACTGTCAATTTGTACGCGTCGCCGAAGCGATATCAGACAACCAAGGCTATGCCAATTTTCTATACAGCCAATTTTGATTCCGCAAACCTTTCCCCGAATGAAGCCTGCGCTTTTACTTTCGTAAATTCGCCCCTGAAATTCCGGATAGCGGAATTAAGCGTCGGATAATCGGGCGCTTTCAACGCCTCTGCCTTTATCCGAAACGGTTTTTTGACGTTTCGGCATTGCTACGTAAAAATTATTGCACACATTATAACACAAATTTTTTTATTTTTCAAGCTTTAACGCGCCGTACTATGCGAAATATCTAAAAAATTTACTCTTTATTATGTTTTTGAATATTTTTTCCGTAACTCTTTCGGAAGATTTTATCGTTTATTTTTTGCTTCATTTCACTTATCCGCTTCGGCAAGTCCGTCGGACGAAGCCATGTATTCTCGCTTGCCGTATCCGCGTTCTTTCCGCGATACGAAAAGAATTTCTCCGTTGCCGTTTTTTTCTTTCCGCCGCCCCTCCAAGCCGAAAAAAACGGAGGAAAAGCAGACGCCTTCAGGCATTTTCGCGCACACGAAAACGGCAAGCGGACGTTCTTCCGTCCTGCGAACCGCGCGGAAAAAACTGCCGCACAACCGCGACGAAATCTTTCCGTCAGCCTCCGGAACGTTATAACGGAAACCGTTTTTCAATATCGAAATCCAGTCCGAGATTCTTTGCCTTTCCGAATTTCTGTATCCATTCCAGACATTCGGTATACGCAACCCGTTCTCCGTACTGAAACTGCGTTTCAAGTTCGTCTTTAAACTCAAACAATTCTTCTATATTAGCAATCAGTCTGTCGGTTATCTGTTGTAAAGCGTCGTCCTCGTTCATTCTCGTATTTTTATCCCGTCATCCCTCGCGCGCGTCGTCTTTATCATCGCGTGCCGATAATTGACTTTTCCGGTTTTTTAAATCGGAGCTTCCCCAATATCCGTTCCGTTTAATATTCGTAATCTCGGTTCTTATGCGCAATCATTGTTTTCCCCTTTGCCCCGGCACTTTTCCTGTTGTCTTTCAGCGTCGGTTACTTGCCTTCGTTAAACGACTTTCTTGTTTTGTAATTTGTCAAAACAAAATGTTTTCATTTATATTCTTCTTTATATTTTCCTTTCTATTATAGCAGACATTGCGCATTAAAAAGTCTATACTTTTCAAAATTTAAAAATTCTTCCGCCGTTTTTGCCCGAAGCGAATAATGCGATTCAAATAAAAATACCGTCGCTGTACGCCGCGGCGGTATTTTTATGTCGGCAAGCAACGGCTGAATTTTTATAAAAACCTTTTCACAACAGCTTTATTACAGCGGAAAATATCCGTCGCAGCCGCCGAGGAGCGTGATTTCCGCCCTGCCGTTTAAAAAATCGTTCAGCGCCGCGCGCAGTTCTTCGCTTTCAGAAGCGCGCACCTGCAAAGTGAATTCCGCTTTTGCCGCGTACTCCGCCGAAAGCGGCGCGATATCCCGGCGCGCCAGAAATTTTTTCACGCCCTCGGCAGCGGAATACTCCACGGCTACCCGCCACGTTTCGCACGGCAGAATTTCACACAGCGCCGCACTTTCCAGCTGCTCTTTCGCGCACGCTGCATAGGCGCGCGTCAGCCCTCCGGCGCCCAGTTTGATTCCGCCGAAATACCGTACCACCGCCACCGCCGCGTTCACAAGACAACGCACGCGCAAATTTTCCAGAATAGGCATGCCGGCCGTGCCCTGCGGTTCGCCGTTATCCGAAAACCTCTGCAGATTCCCCTGCTTATCGGCAACGTACGCATAACAGATATGCGTGGCGAACGGGTGCTCGTCTTTCAGCGCCGCAAGAAACGCTTTCGCCTCTTCCTCGCTTTCAACCCGCGCCGAATACGTGATAAATCTCGATTTTTCAATGATTTTTTCCGTCGGTTCGCTGTGTAAAATGGTAATCGTCCGCCGCATACCCCGCACTTTTTCAAAATTTCTTTACAAAAAAGCCGACTGTTCCGCCGGCTTTTTTCGCGGGCTATCCGCGCCCGTCCGCTTTATTTCACAATCACTTTCACTCGTACTTTCTTGCCTTTCTGCAAAACGAACTCGCTTTCCGGAACGGGCATGTTCTCGTCGGTAACTTTTTCCTCGTTCACCGCAACGCCGCCCTGCGCGATCAGTCTGCGCGCTTCGCCTTTCGATTTGCACACGCCGCACAGCACCATGGCGTCCACCACCGTCTGCGCGCCTTCGGCAACCTTTTCAAGCAGTTCGCCCTCGCCGCCCGCAAACGCGGCTTTCGCCTGCTGCCGCGCCGTTTCCGCCTTTTCTTCGCCGTGCACTTCCTTCGTCAGCTCGTAGGCAAGTACCTCTTTCGCACGGTTGATGCGCTCGTCTTTGTAGCGGCACAATTCTTCGATTTCTTCCACCGGCAGATACGTTAAAAGTTTCAGACACTTTTCCACGTCCGCGTCGTCGATGTTCCGCCAGTACTGATAAAATTCGTACGGAGAAGTTTTGTTTTCGTCCAGCCACACGGCGCCCTTCGCCGTCTTGCCCATCTTCTTGCCGTCCGAAGTGGTTAAAAGCGTAAACGTCATCGCATAGGCGGGCTTTCTTTCTTTGATGCGGATTAAATTCGCCCCCGCCAGAATGTTGCTCCACTGGTCGTCGCCGCCCAGTTCCAGCGAACAATTATACTTGCGGTTCAACACCAGAAAGTCGTACGCCTGCATCAGCATGTAGTTGAATTCCAGAAAGGAAAGCCCGCGTTCCAGCCGTTGCTTGAAGCACTCCGCCGTAAGCATCTTGTTCACGGAGAAATGCGCGCCGATTTCGCGCAGGAAGTCCACATAGTTCAAATCCAGCAGCCAGTCGGCGTTATTCACCACAATCGCGCCGTTTTCGCCCTCGAAATCGATGAACCGCGCCATCTGTTTTTTAAAACACGCCACGTTGTGTTCCACCGTCTCGCGCGTCATCATCTGCCGCATGTCCGTGCGCCCGGAAGGGTCGCCCACCATGCCCGTGCCGCCGCCGATTAAAATAATCGGCTTGTGCCCCGCCTGCTGCATGTGGTGCATGGCGATCAGCGTTAAAAAGTGCCCTACGTGCAAAGAATCCGCCGTGGGATCAAACCCGATATAAAACGGCACGCTCTCCTTGCCGAGTTTTTCGTACAGCTCGTCCTCGAACACCGTCTGTTTGATGAAGCCGCGCTTTCTGAGTGTATCCATGATATTTTCAGCCATTGCAATCTCTCCTTGTCTGCGATACTGATGTAAATTCGTATAAAAAAACGGCTTGCGCATAAGCAAACCGTTACGAGGCGATTTTTGTTCCGCGGTATTCCTTCTTTCCGGGCAACCGCCGCCGACACGATTCTTTTCTTATGCGCTTAAATCCGCTCACCGTCGCAATAATAGTAAGCGTAGATGTAATACATACCGTTTTCGCATAAGAAAGTTTTCATAGCTAAAGTTTACTCTATTTTTCGCCGCGTGTCAAGCAAAAAGCAATCGTAACGGCAGAGAATTTCGCCCGCGGCAAGAAAATTTTTACATTTCGTAATTATTTTCGCCCTTTCATACCGCCGCCCGTCGTCGCTCCCCTCGGCAAGCAACCCCGAAGCGCGCCGCTTATACGCACGCCGTTTCGCATGCAGCCGCCGCCCGCGCGTTTTTGCCGCAGGCAAACAAATCGCACGCGAACAGCCGCGCCCGGGCTTCCGCCTCGCTTTCTTCGCGGATGTTGCGCAGAATTCTGTAATTGAGTTCGTTTTCCCGCGCCGAATCGCTTCCCGCGCGTTTTTTCGCTTCCGCCGCCCGCCGCGCCGCGTTCTCCGCCCGAACGATCGAATTTTTCATTGCTTCCAAGCCGTACATCATATCCGTTTTTCCTCCGCAGTCGCGCAAAAATTCAATTTTTTTTGCCGTCCGACCATATTTTTATGCTTTTCGAATATATTTTATCACAAAAAACTTGACATACGCCTGCGCTTTTTATAAAATAATTAGTGAAAATTAAAAAAATTTTTACGGAGGCACCTAATGAAATTCGACATTGCCACGGATATGCTTTTCGAACTTCTGAATCACCGCAAACTGACGGCGCAATATTTCGCGCAAAAATACAAAATTTCCGTCCGCACGGTGTTCCGCTATGTAGACGTGCTTTCCCTGAACGTTCCCGTAGAAACGCAGTCCGGGCGGACGGGAGGCATTTATATTTCGGACGCCTACAAACTGCCCGTCGGCTTGCTTACGAAAGAGGAATACGAAGCGGCGGACGAAGCGCTGGAAGCCATGTATTCGCAGCTGCCCGAAGAACGTTTTTTAAACGTACGCAAAAAGCTCGCCGCGCAAAGAAAAACCGACGAAAAACAGCTTTTCTTTTCGGGCGAGGCGAATTATCTTTTAATCGACAGCGGCTCGTGGGGAGATTCGAAATCGCTTTCCGAAAAAATCCGCCTGTTCGAAAACGCGGCGAAAAACCGCGAAGTCATCGAAATCGACTATGTTTCGCGCGAGGGCAAGCGCACGGTGCGTAAAACGGAGCCGCATATTTTAATTTACAAACAGAACGTCTGGTACGTATACGCGTTCTGTCGCATGCAACAGGCGTTCCGCCTCTTCCGTATCGGGCGGGTGTATTCCGCGTTTTTAACGGGCGAAACGTTTACCCGCCGCGAAATCACGCGCGACGATATTCCGCTGCACTACTGGGATTCCCCCGCCGGCGCGCTCGTAAAACTGGAAGTAAAAAAATCCGCCTATGCCGACGTGCAGGACTGGCTCGGCTGCGAAAATCTGCGCCCGCTCCGCGAAAGCGAAGGCGCAAAGAACAGCGCGGAAAGCGAAGCGAAAAACGCAACAAACGCCCCCGACGGAACAAACAAAGAGATATGGATTGCCGAAGCCACGCTGCCCGTAGACGACGTGCTGGCAAAAAAAATACTCAGCCTCGGCGCGGGCGTAAAAGTGCTGGAACCCGCGGAATTGCAAAAAAAGACGGCGGAACTTGCCGCCGCCGTCGCCGAAGTTTATTCGTAATGCCGAAGTTTATTCGTAAATAGTCGCCGTCTTTTCACGCGCGGGCGCACGCACATGCACGCGAACGCACGCAGACGGGCGCACTTATAAAATCACGGTTACCGCTGTTTCCCGCAGGTTATTTAATCAGGTCGCCCTCTTCGCGGATAAATCTTTTAATCGCCGCAAACGATTCGTCCGAAATCACGTGTTCGATGCGGCACGCGTCCTCCGCGGCAACGTCGTCGGGCACGCCCAGCCTTTCGAACAAATCGGAAAGCACGGTGTGGCGCTCGTAAATTTTTTCCGCCACGGCTCGCCCGGATTCGGTCAGCGTGATAAACCCGTTTTCGTCCACGTTGATAAAGCCGCCCTCTTTTAAATGCTTCATCGCTCTGGAAATACTCGGCTTTGAAAATCCGCGGTACTCCCCGATGTCGATCGAACGCACGTTTCCTATCTCGCGCGATAAGCGCAAGATACATTCGAGATACATTTCCCCCGATTCCTGTAACTGCATAATATCTCCCTGCGGCACGGAAAACTTTGCGTTTCCGCGCCTGTTTTTTAAAGTATAACATACTTTTTTGTATTTTACAACAAAAAACCGTTCGTTTTTCCCTGATTTTTTGCGTTTTTCACATTTATAAACCGCCGTCGGCTTTATGCGTTCCCGATTTTCCGGTTTTTTTCATCACGCTCCTCACCGCCGAAATCAGCAAGACGGGAATAATCATTACCGCACATAACACCGCGGTTACAAAAATTTCCGTCGCGCTTTTCAAATCGGCTACGCAATCCTCGCGCCCCTTATTCACCGCGCACAACCGAATCGCAACATACACCGCTTCGCATACCTACGACTACGGCGAATATTACAAAAAACTATTTATATATTTTGTAAATAGTTCCCCACTCAAAGCACCTAAATTCATTAAGATCAGAAAACTTGAGTTTTGTTTTTCCTTTGTCGGGGAATTCCTTATCTTCAACAGAGGCAAAGAAAAGTTTAATAATGTGATTTTCGTTGAGCAAATAACTTACAACTTCTCTGATTGTTTCAAATATTGAGTTCAATCCGTTGTAATTATCCACTTCTGGATTCTTAAATTCGTTTAATGGTTTCAAAAATGGTGTCCACATACTATCAAAATAATAGTTCACTCCCTCAACATTTTTTACTTTGCCAATATAACGAAAATTTACATCCCTTACATTATTTTTTTTAAAACATTCCTTTATCTTAAACTGTTGTTGCTTTGATAATCGACAGTTAGTATTTAAAAATAATTCAGTACTCATTTTATTACCTATTCATAAGAGAAATATAATTATTTCCCTCTTTCACCGTTTTTCTTGTAGCGGGAGCCGCAATCAGCAGAAAAAGCGTAAAAAACAAAATCAACACATACAGCCATTTTACTTTCAGTCGCTCGCCGCGAAATTCGTTCGTTTCGTTCATCGTCCGCCCCTTTTGTATTCGTATTTCCGGCGAAAAAACGCATTTTCGTCTTTTGCACTCTTTCCCCGATAAAAATATGTAACCGTAAATTTTCGCCGCGAAACGTTTTTACCGTTTTTTACCGAGAAACGCTTCCCTTTCCCGTCCCGATATTTTCCCCATTTTTCCCTCGTGAAAAAATTTTTTTACTTTTTTTCACAAGTTCCCCGTTTTTCTCTTGACAAACTTATCATATTTGCATATAATAGATAATGGTTAGCGAGGGCTAACCTATAAATCCTTCATTCGGTTAGCGAAAAGCAACCAAAACGCGACAAACGAAAACACAGGAGCTAAAAAAGAAATGATGCCTTTATTGATGGCGAACGCAGGCGAAGAAAACATTATCAAAAAAATCGGCGGATTGCCCGAAATGAAAAAGCACCTTTCCGACCTCGGCTTCGTGGTAGGCGGCACCGTTACGGTGGTAACCTCCATGGCGGGCAACGTGATTGTAAACGTAAAAGATACGCGCGTGGCGCTTGCCAAAGAAATGGCGCAGAAAATTTACATATAATTGCGCCCTGCGGCAGCGCCGCTTTGCAAAATCGGAAAAAATAAAAAAACTGTATAAGGAGAAAACACAATGCAGACGTTGAAAGAAAGCAAAATCGGCTCGTCGCTCAAAGTAGTAAAAATCGAAGGCGAAGGCGCAATCAAACGGCGGATTATGGATATGGGCATCACGAAAGGCACCGTGCTCGTCATAAGAAAGGTAGCCCCCCTCGGCGATCCCATTCAGATTACGCTTCGCGATTACGAGCTTTCTCTTCGTAAAGCCGACGCCGAAAAAATTCTTGTGGAAGAAGTTCAGGCGTAAGCGCTTTTAAAAACCAAATTCGGAAATCATTAAAAAATCAAAACGGAGGCACCTATATGGATTTAAGAATTGCTCTCGCGGGCAATCCCAACAGCGGTAAAACCACGTTGTTCAACGCCCTCACCGGCTCGAACCAATTCGTGGGAAACTGGCCGGGGGTTACCGTGGAAAAGAAAGAAGGCAAGCTGAAAAAACATGACGGCGTTACGGTGGTAGACCTTCCCGGCATTTATTCGCTTTCCCCCTACACCCTCGAAGAAGTGGTTGCGCGTAACTACCTCATCGACGAAAAGCCGGACGTAATTTTAAACATCGTCGACGGCTCGAACCTCGAAAGAAACCTGTATCTTACCACGCAGCTGATGGAAGCGGGCTTGCCCGTCGTCATCGCCATCAACATGATGGACGTCGTGAGAAAGGCGGGTGATAAAATCAACATCGACGAACTTTCCCGTCAGCTCGGCTGCAAAGTGGTGGAAATTTCCGCGCTGAAAAACGAAGGCATCATGGAAGCGGCGGAAGCTGCAATCGCCGCGGCGAAAGCAGGTAAAACCGTTCCTCATCACACCTATTCGGGCGTTGTGGAACACGCCATCGCGCACATCGAAGAAGCGGCGGTACATAACCTGCCCGAAAACGAGCAGCGCTGGTACGCGGTGAAACTCTTCGAACGCGACGAAAAGGCGCGCGCGAAACTCAACCTGCCTCAGGAAACGCTCGATCATATCGAAACCGACATCGTTGCGGCGGAAAAAGAACTGGACGACGACGCGGAAAGCATCATCACCAACGAGCGCTACGTATTCGTCGGCGAAGTCATCAAAGCCTGCTATAAAAAGAAGAGCAAGATAAAAATGACCACGTCCGATAAAATCGACCGCGTTTTAACGCACCGTATCTGGGCGCTTCCCATTTTCGCGGTGATTATGTTCCTTGTATACTTCATTTCCGTAACCACGGTGGGCGGCTGGGCTACCGACTGGGTGAACGACGGCGTGTTCGGCGACGGCTTCCACCTTCTCGGCATCGGTCAGAGCAAATACGAAACGGCTTCCGAAGATTACGGCGGCGCCGACGAAGTGCTTTCCGCTTACATAGACTTTGCGAAAGAAAAAGGCTACAACACCGAATCTTTAGAAGCGGCAATCGATTCCGAAAACGAAAATTTCGATGCGGAAGCGGCAAAAACGGCGGTTGCGAAATTTGTAGAGGACGTGAAAACGCTTGACGGCTATGCGGAAATCACCTACACCGTAACCGACGAAGAAACGCTTGTGGAAAGCGAAAAAACCGCTTACTACAACGTTACCACGAAAGATGCCCCCTATTCCCTTACCATGGTAAACGACATTCTCGTCGAATACGAGTTTGCGGAGCCCGATCCCGCGAATTACGGCGTATGGGTGATGGGTATCCCCGCGCTTGCCACCGAAGGGCTTGAAAAAGCGGGTTGCGCGGCTTGGCTGCAAAGCCTTCTCGTCGACGGCATCATCGGCGGCGTAGGCGCGGTGCTCGGTTTCGTCCCTCAGATTTTCGTACTTTTCATCTTCCTTGCTTTTCTCGAAGGCTGCGGCTACATGGCGCGTATCGCGTTCGTACTCGATAGAATCTTCCGTAAATTCGGCTTGTCCGGCAAATCGTTTATCCCCATGCTGATCGGCACGGGCTGCGGTATCCCCGGCATCATGGCTTCGCGTACGATTGAAAGCGAGCGCGACAGACGTATGACGATTATGACGACGACGTTCATCCCCTGCGGCGCGAAAGTACCGTTCATCGCGATGATCGCGGGCATTGTGTTCGGCGGCGCATGGTGGGTTGCCCCCTCGGCGTACTTCCTCGGTATGGGCGCCATCATTATTTCCGGTATCATTCTTAAAAAGACGAAGGCCTTCGCGGGCGATCCCGCTCCGTTCGTTATGGAGCTTCCCGCATACCACCTTCCCTCTGTGAAGAACGTGCTTCGCAGCATGTGGGAAAGAGGCTGGTCGTTCATCAAGAAAGCGGGCACGATCATTCTGCTTTCCACCGTGGTTATCTGGTTCTTGAGCCGCTTCGGCTGGGCGGAAGGCTCGTTCGGACTTCTCGACGAAGAGGCCATCGACGGCAGCATTCTCGCGAAGATCGGCAACGCGCTGAAATGGATTTTTGCTCCTCTCGGATTCGGCAACTGGCAGGCAACCGTGGCTTCGGTTACGGGACTTGTGGCAAAAGAAAACATCGTTGCCACGATGGGTATTCTCTACGGCGACAGCGCAGGAATCGCTGCGGCGTTCACGAAGATCAGCGGCTATTCGTTCCTTATCTTCAACCTGCTTTGCGCACCCTGCTTCGCGGCAATCGGCGCAATCAAGCGTGAAATGAACAACCCGAAATGGACATGGGGCGCCATCGGATATCAATGCGGCTTTGCGTATGTGATTTCGTTCATCTTCTACAACGTGTTCTCTATGTTCAATCATAACGCGGTAGGCGGCTTCGTAGGCGTGCTTACGTTCATCATCGCCCTTGCGCTGATTGCGGGCATCGTGTACCTGCTGGTGCGCCCCTATAAAGAAGCGGAACACCTTGAACAAAAGGTAAAAGTAACGAAATAATCCCTGCTTTTCCCCTCTCCCCGAATCCGCAACTTTCGGGGAGAGGATTTCTTTATCGGCAAATACAAACCGCCGTCCCTTGCTTTCCCCTTTGGGGAGAGCGGCGAGCGAATGCGAACCGATAGCGGTCTGTTTCAATTCTCCGTCTTTTCGCAGCTTCCCCTTGGGGGGAGGCTCCTTGCGAAGCAAGGCGGTGAGGGGTGTCGTTATCCGCATCCCCGCAAGCAGAGCGGCGAGCAACTTCAACACTTGCTTTCCCCTTTGGGGAGAGTGGCGAGCAACCGCGAGCCGAGAGAGGTCTGCTTAAAACTTATCCCCCCCCCCTGCATGTCTGCAAAAAATACACTTTTTCAAACCGTTTAAAATGCAGAAAAAATACTTACAATAAACTAAGGAGGTTCTTTTTATGTGGCAATGGATTCGGAACAACCCGGCAACAATCATTATCTCCGTGATTTTATTCGCGGCGCTTGCGGCAATCGCCGTAAAACTGATTAAAGATAAAAAACAGGGCAAATCCTCTTGCGGCGCGGGCTGCAAGAGCTGCGCGCTGTGCGGCAAATGCCACGGCGGCTGCGTTTCTCCCGAAGAACAACAGAAAATGATGGAAGAGGCGAAACAACGTCTTGCGGCAAAAGAAGCGGTACGGCAGGCAGCAAAAGCCGCCGCAACGGCACAACAAGAGGCACAACAAACGACGCCCGCCGCAACGGATTCCCCCGCGCAACAACAAGCCCCCCGCGAGGAAAAATAAAATCCGGTAAATCTCTCACGCTCCCCTTCTATCGCTTGCCTCGCAGAATGGCGAACGACAAGCCGAGAGAGGTTTCCCGAAAACTCAAACAACAATGACAACACAACAAAATCCGGCTTGCGCTGTTTACGCAAGCCGGATTTTTGTCAAACTTCAACCAAACGATTCGATTTTCGCCGAATCGGCACTTCTGCTTTTTATCGAATCAGATCCTTAATCACTTCTCCCGCAATGATCAGCCCCGCCACCGACGGCACAAACGCGTTGCTGCCCGGCACCTGTCGGCGCTGCGTGCATTTCCGAACCGTTCCCGGCGGACAGATGCAGTTCTCCCGACAACTGATCGACATATCCTCAATCGGCGTCATCGGCGGCTCTTTGGAATACACAACCTTTAATTTTTTAACGCCTCGGCGCTTAAGTTCGCGCCGCATCACCTTTGCCAGCGGACACACCGAAGTTTTATAAATATCCGCCACTTCAAAAGCCGTGGGGTCCATTTTATTCCCCGCGCCCATAGAACTGATAATCGGGGTACCGGCGGCATTCGCGTTCATGACAAGCGCGATTTTTCCCGTTACGGTATCAATCGCGTCAACCACATAGTCATACTTCGAAAAATCGAACTCTCCCGCCGTTTCGGGCGTATAAAAGGTTTTATAGGTATTCACAACCGTATCGGGGTTTATCTCGTGAATCCTTTCGGCGGCAACGTCTACTTTATATTTTCCGACGGTTTTACGGGTAGCAAAAATCTGCCGGTTTATATTTGTGAGGCAAACTTTATCGTCGTCGATTAAATCTATCGCGCCTAAACCGGAACGCACCAGCGCTTCCACGGTATAGCCGCCCACTCCGCCTATGCCGAAGACGGCGACGCGCGCTCCGGTAAGTTTTTTCATTGCTTCATTGCCAAGCAACAGCTCTGTTCTTGAAAATTGATTCAGCATTTATTCCTGTTTACTCCGTTTGAATCCGTATTTAAAAAATCTCCGCTTCTTTGCTCTCCCCTTTTTCGCTTTTTCTCTTGGGCGAGAAAAGCGCGAAAAACCCTACGGTAGCGGGAATCTTTGCCTTAAATTCAGCCTTCCCCTCGGGGGGAAGGTGGCAAGGCGTAGCCTTGACGAATGAGGGGCGGTTCGCAACCGAACGGCAGCCCGGTGTCGCCGCACGGCGACGGATGAGGGGCATAACTTGTTTTCCGTTGCCGCTTCTCGGCTTTCCACTTTTTCGCTTTTTCTCTTGGGCGAGAAAAGCGCGAAAAAACCTACGGTAGCGGAAATCCTTGCCTTAAATTGAGCCTTCCCCCCGGGGGGAAGGTGGCAAGGCGTAGCCTTGACGAATGAGGGGCAGTTCGTAACCGAACGGCAGCCCGGTGTCGCCGCACGGCGACGAATGAGGGGCGCAACTTGTTTTCCGTTGCCGCTTTTTGCTCACACTTTTTACGCTTAAAAATTTTTTAAATTTATTGTTTTCTACTTGACTTTTATTTGCAGATATTATTTATTGAATTTATATCAATAAAATATTTCTTTGAATTTTCTTCATCTACATATACAACAACAAAACTTCCAACCGCGATCATCTTTTGCTTGTCATATAAAAACCGGGTTTTATAATAATTCCCTATACTATCCACGCAAACAAGACTCGCCGGATGTTTTCCAAAAACACGTAAATTCTGACGATAATCAAATTCCTTTATTATAGCAATTAATCTGTTTCCTTTCGATTTATTGCAATTAAATTTATTGATAACTATTGCAACAAGACAAGCAATACTGCAAATAATACATATACTACCACCAACAAAAAATAAAGTTTGCGGGATTGTATTGAATTTAGAATAAGTTATTTTACTTGGATTATTAGGTAAGTACGATATTGTTATCATATCCCCTTCGCGCAGTCCGTCAGAATAATAATCCAACTCTCTTGTATATGTGGTATTTTGAACAGTATATTTTACGTAAACAGATATTTCCTCTCTGCCTTTTGAGTCATAATTCTTTTCAATGAGAACAATTTCCGCTTGCGTTGTTTTTCCATTTTTCTTAAACTCCGATGTCCGCGAAGTTAAATAAATGCCAACCAAGAGAAATATTACCCCACAAACCAAACAAATAAAGAATAATTTTGTTTTTGATTTCTTCACTTTTAATCACTCATTATATAGCGTAATGCTTATCATTGTTTCATATTAAAACTTCTCTTTCGTAAACAGACGGAAGAAGCAGGCGCAATCGTCCAGCCAGCGCGAATTGCGTTTCAGCCATGCGTTTTCGGCATTCACTTCCATATCGCACGTGCTCGCGCCGTGGTGTCCCTGCGGATACACGTGCAATTCGTACGGAATCTTGCGCTTCGCCAGCTGCAACGCAAACAGCAGCGAATTTTCCGAAGGCACGCAGTCATCTTCCGCCGTCGTCCAAAGGAACGCGGGCGGCGTGTTCTCCGAAACCGCTTCGTCCAGATTCAGCTTTTTCAGAAGCTCCGTTTTCGCCTCTTCGGTATAGCCCTGCAACAAATTCTCGTGCGAACCGGCATACCCCGTTTTCGCGGAAATTACGGCGTACGAAAGCCCCACGGCCAACGGCTTGCAATTCAGTTTCTTCCCGGTAATCTCTTCGATATTCTGCCACTCCGCGGCAAGGTCCGCCGTCAGATGTCCGCCCGCGGAAAATCCCACCGCAAACACCTCGTCGGGGTTTACGTGCATTTCCTTCGCGTGCTTTTTAACATAGTCCGTCGCTGCGGCAAGCTCCGTCAGCTGTTCGGGGTACGCATATTCGCCGTCCGAAGCCGTCAGATACGTTAAAATAAACGTCTGAAATCCGCGCGCAAAAAATCCGGAAGCCACAGGTTCTCCCTCGCGCTTGCTCACCATCCAGTATGCCCCGCCCGGCACCACAATGACGGCAGGTCTTGTCCACGCTTCGTTCGCCGCGGGGTCGTCGTATATGTCGCCGCATAAAATCGCCGTCAGCTTACCGCCTTCCGTGCCGTATTCTTTTTTTAAATCCACTTCAAAAGTTTTCATAATCCAACCTCTTTTTCGTATATATTCAAAGCCGCAGCTTTGTGTTTTTCTGTATTTCCGTCGGCGCAAATGCAATCGTCGTGCCCGCGTCCTCCGGGCGGAACGTATTTAAAACGCGTATCGGAATCCCCGCGCCGCAGGCAATCTCCGCCGCTTCGCCGTGCAGTACGCCCGCACCCGATTCCCAGCGGAACCGCGCCGCAAATTCCGCATACGTTAAAAACGGCAGCGCCGCCGTCCGCGGCTGCGTTTTCGGGTTATCCGCAAACACGCCGCTTACGTCCGTCCAGTTTTCGTACAGGTCGGCACGCACGCCCCGCGCAATCACCGCCCCCGTAATATCCCCGCCGCCGCGGGGAAACGTATGTATACCGCCTTGCGCGTCCGCGCCGTAAAAACCGGGAATCACCGCGCGCTTCATGCCGCAAAGCCGCCCGCGCACGATTTCGTACGTCTTTTCGTCCAACCGTCCGTCGGGGGAAAAGCGTATCGTTTCTTCCGCGTCCGCAAACGGCATGCCCAGAAGATACGCGAAAATTTTCGCCGAAAGATATTCCCCGCGCGAAGCCGCGTATGCCTCGTTCCCGCCCCGAAAAATTTTCTCCTCTATGCCGTCCAGTTCCGCTTTCAGCCCGTTTAAAAACCGCCCGTCCGCCGCCGTTTCTCTGGCAAGCGATAAAAACCTGCCGCAAACCTCGCCGAACGCCCGTTTAAAATCGCCTGAGCGGTTTTCTTTCGCCGCTCCCGCCGCCGCATACAATACGTCCGTAATTTTCGTATCGCCTTCGAATCGCTTTCCGGGCGCCGAAACCACGATGTATCGTCGCGCCTCGTTGCTTTTTATAATTGCCTGCACGCGCTTTGCCGCGTTCCCGTCCGCCACGGACGTCCCGCCGAATTTGCATACGATTTTTCCCATGCCGCTTTTTACCGCCCCGATAGTCTTTTGCCGAATCGGCTATACTATCAGTATATGCGGCGCGCAAACCGGAAAGGCACCCCGTTTTTTTGCGGACGCGCTACTACCCGGCGCACAACTACCGGGCGGGCGGCGCTGTCGCGGCGCTAATCATACGCGGCGCTATCGCGCTGCCAGGCCGCGCCTGCCGTGTCTCCCGGCAAACCGCGCGGCAACGCGGCGGAAAAACCGAAAAACACTTACATATTCAGCATCATCGCGGCAAGCACCGCCAGCGCCAGACAAACCAACTTAATCCACAATTTTTCAACGAAAATTCTTTTCAAAAAATTCACGAATTTCATTTCACGATTCCTCTCGACTTTTTATCCGCAAGCGGCAGTTCCTGCCAGTAATAATCGCGCAGCGCCGAAAGCAGCATGTCGTAATCGGCGTACCGCTGTACGTTGCCCTGCTTGATGATGGAAATAATGCCCGTCTCTTCCGAAACCACCAGCGATACCACGTTGGCAACTTCCGTAATGCCGATGCCCGCGCGATGCCGCGTACCGAAATCTTTGGGGTAGTTTGTTTTCTGCGTCAGCGGCAGAAAGCACCCCGCCGCCTGAATCTTATGCCCCTTTAAAATCATGGCGCCGTCGTGCAAAGGCGCTTTCGGGAAGAAAATACCCTCTATCAGCTGCGTGGAAATATCCGCGTCCGTCCTTACGCCGCTCTGCAAAACCTGCTTCGGCAGATTGCCCTTCGAAAGCACGATCAGCGCTCCCACGTTGTTTTTGGACATATTCTGCAGCGCGCGGATAATATCGGCGATGCACCGCTCCGCCGATTCCGTGCCGGGCACGCTGTCTTTCGCGGAAATCATTTCGTTCAGTATCGTTTTATCCGTATGCGAATCCCAGAGGCTCTTTTTGATTTCCACGTTGAACATAATCAGCATAAACGCGGAAAGAATCAGCAAAAAGTACAGATAGAACTGCGCGTCCAAAAAGTCCACCGCGTACGAAAGCACGCCCACGATAACAATCATCGCCCAGTAAGCGATCATCATACGCGTGGCGTCGTTTTCTTTCAGCGTTCTCGATACGAACGTAAACATCAGAAACAACGCCGCGATTTCCGCAACGTAGATTCCCCGAAAGCCCGTAAAAAATTCGCCCGCGCTCTTCGCCCATGCGGCAAAGCCCGTCGCTTCCGCCAGAAGCATATTCGCCATAACCTATCCTCCGTTCCTTTTCCTTCGTAATTTTTAAGCGCGCGTTCTTTCGCGCCCGCTCAGTCGCCAAGCAGCAATTTCGCTTTCGCTTCCTTGAACGCCGCGCCCGCCGTCAGGGCGCCGCTTCTTATTCTTCCCAGCGCCGAAAACAGATACTCGTAGCATTCGTACACTTTTTTTCTGCCCGTTTCGCCTGCCTGCCTGCGGTTCTTTTTCACGGCATATTCGTTCATGCCGAGGTTCGCCGCAATCTCTTTCTCGCTTCCCGAAGCCGTACTCACCTCGTACAGCGTTCTGAAATACGAACATAAAGAAGAAATCAGCGCGTTCTCGTCGAATCCCTTCGTAAACAGCTCCGAAGCAATCCTTTCGAATTTCTCCGCGTTTTTCGCCGCCAGCGCGTTGGAAAGCTCGTAAATCTTATACGCGCTGTCGGGGTACACGATTTCGTCCACAATCGTATCCGAAAGCGGTTCGCCTTTCGCCAGGCAGTACAATATCAGCTTTTCCGTCTCCTTCGAAATGCGGCTCATATCGTACACGCAGTATTCCGCAACTCTGCCGCAGGTAGCCGCGTCCGCCGCCACTCCCGCGCGTTTCAAAGTCAGAAATATCCACTTCACCACCGTCTGTTCGTCGCTTTTCCCGCAATCCACAACGGTGATTCCTTTTTTCGCAGAAAGCTTTGCCGCGCCGTTTTTCGTTTTCGCCGCGTTCACGATCGCCACCGTTACCCCCGGCGCGGGGTTATCAACCACGGGTTTCAGCACGGACTCGTATTCCTTTTCCGTCGGATACCATTCCGTAACCCGCACCAGCCTCCGTTCGCTTAAAAACGGATAGGAAGCGCACGCCGAAACAAACGCGTTTTTATTGTTTTTCAGCGCCGCGCCCTCAAACGTGGCGTAATCCAGCGTTTTATCCGCCACGAAACGGCCGAGCAGCAGATTCACGCCGCCGTCGCGGAAGTACGCCTCTTCGCCCTCGAAGAGATACACGCTCTGCGCCCCGTTCTCGTCGGTAAATTTTCTGAAATCCACGTATTTCATAGCAGTATTATAGCACACATCTTTTTAAAACGCAAGAATCCGCGCCGCGCTTTCGCCATTTTTTACAGGAAAAACCCGGCGGAACATACAAACAGCCCCGCAAAAATCCCCGCAACCCGCACACGGTAGCGCAAATTCACCTTATCTCCCGCGCAAAGGCACGCCCCGTAATACCCGACAAGCGAAACCGCCGAAAACGGAAATTCTATCGCGAACGCCGAAAAATCCGCCGCATAAAACAGCGTGCTCAGCCCCGAAAGCGCCAAAGACGGCAGATACAACGCCGCGCCCGCCAGCGGCGGCACCGCCGCGGCAACCGCGGCAAGCGCCAGAAACACGGGAAACGCCGCCGAAACAAGCGGCACGATAAAAACGTTCAGAAGCAGCGAAACCCCCGATACGTACCCGAAGCAACGGCACATCACGGGCAGCGTTACCGCCGTTGCACCCAGCGATACCGAAACCGCCGCCACCGCCCCGCGCAGCGCCTTTCTACCTCTTCCGCGCGCGGGAATCCACGCCGAAAGCAGCCGCGAAATCACGGGCGACAAACTTAAAATTCCCGCCACGGCGCCGAACGAAAGCAGAAATCCCGCGTCGAAAATCGCCGCAGGCGATACCGCCTGCACCAACGCCGCCGCTTTGCCCATGCTCTCCGCCGAATCGCGCTTGCCGCCGAACAATTTATCCGCATAAAACGCAAGACACATCACGATCGCGCGCGCCACGCTTGCCGAAAACCCGCAAATGCCCCCGTAAAACGCCAGCACACCCGCCGCAATCAGCCATTTCGCCGCGCCGGGCAACGCACGCCGTTTCGAAAAAATCGCAAGCAAAAAGGCGAACAACGCGCCTACGTGCAAGCCCGAAACCGCAAAAATATGCGCCACGCCGCCGTAACGGAAGCTATCCAGCAGCTCGCCGTCCATCTCCGCCGTATCGCCCGTCAAAACCGCCGTGCCCAGCGCGTACGCTTCGGGCGAAGCCGACTTCTTCAACGCCTCTTTCAGCCGCAAACGCATGCGCGTAAACAGCCCCGCGGCGTTTCCGATCACGCGGAAGTTTTTACAAGCCGCCGCCTCGTAGCGCAAATCCCGCCGCCACTCGTAGGCGCGGTTTTCTCTCCCGTTTTCCTCGTCCGTCCAGGCGGTGTTCGCCGAAATTTCCGCGTTGAACGCCACCATGCTCCCCTCGTCCGCGATTTTCTTACTTCCCGCCGCGTACATGTACAACGCCAGTTTCCCCTCTGCCGCGCGCCCGTCGAACGATACGTTTTTCAGCATATACCACACGCCTTTATCCGTTTCGCGCGATTCTTCCACCAGCGCCGTTACGTACGTTATTCCGCTTACGTCCGCCGCCGATTCGTACCGCGCCGCGTACAGATAAAAATCGCCTGCGCCCGCAAAAAAGCCGACGCACACGGCGAAAAACCGCGCCAACCGCACCCGCCATCGTTTTGCCGGACATTCCGCCGCTTCGTTTCCGAGGGTAAAACACGCGCAAGCCGCCGCAAAAATCAGTCCCGCCGCCAGCGGCGCCGCCGCGGCGCGCACCCCGTAAAAGCGCAGCTTTACGGCAAACAGAATACCGACGGCAATCGCAACCGCACACGACAAAGCGGGACGGAAATTAAACAGCCGTCCCGCAAATATTCTATGCCAACCGCGCGCGGAAACATTCCCGCGCATTTCCCCGTCTTTCGTAAAAATCCCCCCGGATTACGCCAGAAACTTTTCCACCAACGTCAGAATCGCCGCTTTCTGTTCGGGCGTCAGCTTTTTGAAATGCTGCAACAGCTCCATATCCTGCCTGTACTGCGCGGGGTCGTGATAGAAAAACTCTTCGGGCGTTTTCCCGCACACTTCAATCATATCCAGCAGCGCCGAAAGCGACGGCTCGAAACCGCCTTTCTGCGCTTCAAGCGCATTGATATAGCTTCCGCTTTTTCCTATCCGCCCGCTGAGCTCACGTGCGGACAAATTTGCTTCGGTTCGCATCAGGCTTATGCGAAGTATTATTTCTTGAATCGACATTCTTAGCTCCTATAAACATATTATAGAAGTTAATGATTGAAAATATGATTAGTGTCAAGCGGTAATATCGTGTGATACTCGATATTTTGACAAATATCAATAATAATATGGTGTAACACAAATATATATAAGCAAAAAAGGCTTCCCCTTGGGGGGGAAGCTGTCAACATAGTTGACTGATGAGGGGCGTACCTTGTTCGATTTTTTTGCTCTAATAACAGGCTCAGCCTTTTTCAAGGCTTCCCCTCGGGGGGAAGCTGTCAACGTAGTTGACTGATGAGGGGCGTACCTTGTTTTCTCATAGCCGGTATTATAGAAATAAAATAAGCCGATATTATAGAAATAATAAAGGCTTCCTTCAAGGAAGCCGAAATCAATATACAGGAATATATTTTAAAATATCTTCGCAAACGCCGCGAAAATTTTTCTTGATTTCAAGATTGCTATATCGTAAGACTTTAATCCCCAAATCCGTAAAATACTTCGTCCGTTCTTTATCGTAAGCATCGCCGACATCGGAAAAATGTTGCGAGCCGTCCAGTTCTATCGCCACTTTATACTGCGCGCAATAAAAATCGGCGATATAATTGCCGAAAACTTTCTGGCGGTTTATCGTAACGGGCAACTCCTTTAAAAACTCATACCAGAGTTTCTTTTCCTCTTTCGTCATACCCGCGCGCAAATCTTTTGAAAACCGCGTTAATTCCGTATTTTTATGTCGTTTCATTTTTTTCGGTATTCAAATTCTATCCCTTATTTTTCAAGGCTTCCCCTTGTCTGCTGAAAATTGTTAGCCTTTTTCAAGGCTTCCCCTTGGGGGGAAGCTGTCAACATAGTTGACTGATGAGGGGCGTACCTTGTTCGATTTTTTTTGCTCTAATAACAGCCTCAGCCCTTTTCAAGGCTTCCCCTTGCCTACTGAAAATTGTCAGCCGCTTCGCAAGGAGCTTCCCCTCGGGGGGAAGCTCCTTGCGAAGCGAGGTGATGAGGGGCAGCCGATTTTCCACAATGCAAGGTGATGAAGAAAAGCCTGCTTTTCTTTTTTGTTTGAAAAATTGCCTTAACAAAATTTTTCGAACAAAGAGGCGCACCCTGTTTTCTCATAGCCGACATCGGCGACAGGCAGCCTCTTGTTTCCACAAAGCGCCTTTCAAACGCAAAATAGCGCTTCTTTTATTTCAAGTATATCGTTATACAGAGCTGCCCCTCATTCGTCCGAAGCTGCGCTTCATCCACCTTCCCCCCAAGGGGAAGGCTAAAATTACGGTAATTATCCGCCGCTTTCCGTCAATCCTCCTTTTCCGCCTGCGGCACAAATTTTTCATAGCCGCCGCTGCCGTGGCGCACGCACCTCGACACTCTGGAAAGCGTTGCCGAAGAAATATTCGTGGCGGCAATCACTTCCGTATACGTTTTACCCGCTTTTAAAAGCTGCGCCGCTTTCGCCCGTTGCGCCATCTGCTCCGTTTCCGTGTACGTGCACAAATCTTCCAGCAGCGCCTTTACGTCCTCCGCCGTTTTGCACGCAAGAAAAGTTTCGTAAAGCACCTTTTCCATTTCCGTTTCCTGTTGTTGCGTTTTCACCATAATTCAACCGCTGCCCCCTTTATTTATTTTTTCCGCCGTCGATAAACGCCTTGAAAAGCGCGCTTTTCGGGGCGCCGAACGCTTCCGCCGCGCTGCCGCTTTCCTCCGCTTTGCCCTCGTGCAAAAATAAAATTTCGTCCGCCACGCTCCGCGCAAACTCCATTTCGTGCGTTACCACAATCATCGTGCGCCCCTCCGCTTTCAGCTCGTTGATCAGCGCCGAAATTTCACCCGTCAGGTGCGGGTCCAGCGCGGAAGTCGGCTCGTCGAAGCACAGAATTTTCGGCTGCAACGCCAGAGCGCGCGCAATCGCCACGCGCTGTTGCTGCCCGCCCGAAAGCTCGCACGGGTAGGCGGCGCATTTTTCCGCCAATCCCACTTTTTCCAGCAGCCGCCGCGCGTTCTCGTCGTTCTTTTCCCTGATTTGTTTTTTCAGCGCGCTTTTTTCTTTGCGCGGCAGTTTCTCGGTTTTCAGCGCCCGCAGCTCGCTTAAATCCGCCGCCAGCGAAACGTTCCGCTTCGCCGTGTACTGCGGAAACAGCTGAAAATTCTGAAACACCAGCGTAAAATCCCTGTTTTCCGCGCCTTTTTCCGCCGCGCGCTTCTTCTTTTTCGGTTTTTTTCCGCCGTTTTCCGCATTTTCTTCGGTCGTCGCGCCGTAATTCGCGGTAACGCCGTCTACCGTAACGCTGCCGCCGTCCGCCTCTTCCAGCCCGTTCAGGCAGCGCAACAACGTGGTTTTGCCGTTGCCGGACGAACCGATTACGGCAAGCACTTTCCCTTTTTCCAGCGAGAACGAAACGCCTTTTAAAACTTCCGTGCCGCCGAAATTTTTCCGCATATCCCGCACTTCTAAAAACGCCATGTTTTCACCCGTTACACCTTATAGTACGAAAGCTTCTTTTCAAGATACCCGAAAAGCAACGTCAACGCGCCCACGGCGACAAGATAAAACGCCCCCGTATAGAAAAGCGGCCATATCAGCGCCTTGCTGGCAAACCTGTCCGCCACTTTGATGATTTCCACCACGCCGATCACGCGCGCCAGCGCGGTATCTTTCACCAGCGTAATCACCTCGTTGCTCATCGGCGCAAGAATGTTTTTTAAAACCTGCGCCAGAATCACCTTGCGGAAAATTTCGCCTTTCGTCATGCCCAGTACCTTGCCCGCCTCGTACTGCCCTTTGGGGATGCTCTGAATGCCGCCGCGGTAAATTTCCGAAAAATAGCAGGCGTAATTGATAGCAAAGGCAATTAAAGTGGCGATAAACGCCCCGCCGAATTCGATGCCGTAGCTGAAATACAGCTTGTTATCCAGCTTTCCCCAGAAGTTGGCGCCGGAAGCGGAAAAATAGCGCGGCAGATAGTAAATCACAAATAATTGAAGCATTAACGGCACGCCGCGGATAATCCACACAAACGTCTTGGAAACGCACCGCAGGGGCTTGAATCTGCTCATCGAACAAAAGCAGATCGCAAGCCCCAGAGGTATCGCTATCAAAAGCGTTAAGATAAACAGCAGCCCCGTTACGGCAAAGCCTTTCAGAAGGCTTTGCGTAACCTGTAAAAACGTCATTTCAAAATTTTTCCTTGTAGTTTATCGTTTATTTCGTAAGCAGCAGCGAATTCGTCAGCCCGTATTTTTCGGCAAGCGTCGCCGCAAAACCGTTCTCGGCAAGCGTTTTAAACACGCCGTTCACTTTCGCGGTAAGTTCGCTTCCCTTTTTGAAGCCCACGGCGTATTCCTCTTTTTCTATGGCGATGCCCTCGTTTATAACAAGGTTGGTATAATCGCCCTTGCCCGCCAGCTTCTGCGCCAGCAATACGTCCACAATCGCGTACTGCGCCGTGCCCGTGTTCACCGCTTTAATCGCGTCCATCTGCGAGGTTACGTCCTTTTTGTTAATGGTAACCCCCTCGATGCCGCCCACGTACGATTCGCCCGCGGACCCCCCTTCGAACGCCACCGACTTGCCGTCGAACTGCGCCGCGTCGGTCAGCTCCGTTTCGTTCGCGCCGCGCACCACGCATTGCGCGTTCTGCATATACGGCACCGAGAAATCGATTTTATCGCTTCTGTTCGTGCCGTCGTCGTCCGCGCAGTTCCAGGTGAAGCCGTTCCAGATGCAGTCGATCGTGCCGCCGTCCAGCTCCATGTATTTGTTTCCCCACTCGATCTCCTTGAAGCGCACGGTGTAGCCGAGGCGCGTGAACGTTTCCTGCGCCAGCTCGGTATCGAAGCCCGTCAGCACGCCGTTTTCGTCTTTATAGTTCATCGGCTCGTAATCGGTGTAGCCCACCACCAGCACGTTTTCCGTTTTTTCTTCTTTGCAAGCCGAGCCCGCAAACCCGAATGCAAATACGCTTGCCGCCGCAAGCACGCCCGCCATCAGTTTCATGCCTTTTTTCATTTTTGTAACTCCTCTCTTTTTCAATTTGATTTTTTACTTTGCTTTAACGATTTATCGCTTTAATTTGTTAAAGTGATTATGGGTATATTATAGCGCGTCGAAAAATAAAAGTAAAGCGTTTTTAGGGCAAAAAGTGTAAAAAATCAAAAAAAATTTGTCTGAAATCGGCTGTTTCGTGTTTGAAATCGGCGGAAATCAGGCAAATTTTCGGTGTTTTTCGGTTTTTTTCCCCTTATTTTCAAGGTTTTTTCGGGCTTTTTTCGCCTTTTTTCAGGCATTTTTACACGTTTTTACGCGTTTTTGCGTACGGTTTTGCGCATTACCGCGCCGAGGTACGAGGCAAGAGCTATTTTTAAAAGGTCGGGCAGAATAAACGGCACCACGCACACGGAAAGCACGGACCCGATGGATTTTTCGACGCCTTTCAGCGCGAACAGTCCGATGAGCCACGCCGAACCGAACGTATAGCAAACAATCGTGCCGAGGAGCGAAGCGATGGCGAAAACAAGGAAACATCTGCGCGCGCCGCCGCGTTTTTCCGCGGGTTTCAAGCCGTTTTCGTTGCGTTTTTCAAAGGTTTTTATGATGGTTGCCATCAAAGCGGACATCGGTAAAAAGCCCACGATATAGCCGCCCGTGGGACTTACGAGGCTTGCCGTAGCGCCGAATTTGTAGAACACCGGCACGCCGACGAGTCCTAAAAACACATACACGGCAACCGCCGCCACGCCGTCGAACCCCAGCGCGATCGAAGCCAGCATCACCGCCAGCGTCTGCAGCGTGATGGGCACGCCGCCCGGCAGCGGAATAGAAATCTGCGCGCACACCGCCATCAGCGCCGTAAACAGCGCGATGCGGGCAAGGCGTTTCGCGCCGCCGCGGGAATGGAGTTTTACCTGTTTCGTTTCGTTCGTCATATGCTTTTCCTTAATTAAGGTATTTTTTCAAATCGTCAACGCGATCGGTGCGCTCCCACAGGAAGCCCTCTCTGCCGAAGTGCCCGTATGCCGCCGTCTGCGCGTACACGGGCGCGCGCAAACCCAGCGTACGGATAATCGCGTACGGACGGAAATCGAATTCTTTCTTTAAAATTTCCGCCAGCCTGTCGTCCGGCAGTTTTCCCGTACCGAACGTATCCACGAACACGGAAACGGGATTCGCCACGCCGATGGCATACGCCACCTGAATTTCCATTTTATCCGCAAGTCCCGCCGCCACGGCGTTTTTCGCCGCATAACGGCAGAAGTACGTGGCGCTTCTGTCTACCTTGGTGGGATCCTTGCCGGAAAACGAACCGCCGCCGTGCGCGCACATGCCGCCGTACGTATCCACGATGATTTTTCTGCCCGTCAGCCCCGAATCTCCCTCCGGTCCGCCGATTTCGAAACGCCCCGTGGGGTTGATGAAATATTTCGTGTTTTCGTCGGCGTAGTCTTTCACAACCTCGTCGATGACGAATTTTTTGACATCTTTGCGTAATTGTTCCTGCGAAACGGCTTCGTTGTGCTGCGCGGAAACCACCACGGTATCCACGCGCACGGGCGCGCCGCCGTTATATTCTACGGTAACCTGCGTTTTTCCGTCCGGGCGGAGATAGGAAAGCTTACCGCTCTTTCTTACTTCGGCAAGGCGCATGGAAAGCTTGTGCGCAAGCATAACGGGCAGCGGCATCAATTCCGCCGTTTCGCGGCAGGCATAGCCGAACATCATACCCTGATCGCCCGCGCCGAGCGTTGCGGCTTCATCCGTTTCCTCGCCCGATTTCTTTTCCGCGGAATCGTTGACGCCGAGCGCGATATCCGCCGACTGACCGTGCACCGCGAGCGTGATTTTCACCGTATCGGCATTGAACGAGCCGAACGTATACCCGATTTTACGGATGGTTTCGCGCGCGACGACTTCGTAATCGACGACGGCGTTTGCCGTAACTTCGCCCATAATCAGAAGTCCGTCGTATGCGGCGCAACATTCGATTGCGGCGCGCGCCGCGGGATCCTGCTTTAAAATTGCGTCTAAAACGGCGTCTGCGATCTGATCGCAGACTTTATCGGGATGCCCCTCCGTAACGCTTTCGCTGGTAAAAAACTTTTTCATGTAAAAAATCCTCTTTTTAACATAGTTGTATGCGGTACAAATATAAATTCCGTCCCGCGTGAAAAATGCGCCTGCGACGGCTTTTCCCGAAAAAAACGCCCCGAAAAAAGGCGAAACGGAAAACGATGGCTTCGCAAGGAATTCTATTATAGCACCGCGGCGCAAAAAAGTCAACGAAAAGTGCGCGCCTGCGCAAACGTTCATAAAAACATTTGACGCGCCCGCGGCGTTTTTAATTGCTTTTTCCACGCGGCTCTGCTATAATGTTGTTTATGGCGACTCTGATTGAAAAATGCTTTGCGTGCCCCGTACGTTGCGGTGCGAATCGGACGGAACGCGCGGGATTCTGTAACGTACAGGGCTTAAAAATCGCGAAATATTATCTGCACCCTTTCGAAGAGCCGTGCATTTCCTTTAACAAAGGCAGCGGCACGGTTTTTTTTACGGGCTGCAATTTAAAGTGCGTGTTCTGCCAGAATTACGAACTTTCGCGCGCGGCGCGCGGTATGGAAATTACCCCCGCGCGGCTTGCCGATATTTTCCGCGAGCTGGAAGACGCGGGCGCGGACAATATTTCGCTGGTAACCCCATCGCACCTGATTTACGAAATAGAAAAAGCGTTCCGGCTGTACCGCCCGAAAATCCCCGTGGTGTACAATTCCGGCGGGTACGACAGCGTGGAAAGCCTGAAACGCATCGACGAATATATTTCGATTTATCTGCCCGATATGAAGTGGAAATCGGAATACCTTTCCAAGCGATATTCGGGCAGAAGCGATTACTTCGACGTGGCGGCGAAAGCGATAGCGTTTATGGCGAACAAACCCCTGCTATTCGAAGAACCGACGGCGGACGAAACGCCCCGCGCGGACGGCGTGAAAAAGATGCTTTCCGGACTGATTGTGCGGCACATGGTGATGCCGATGGGCGTAACCGACACGCTGGCGATTTTAAAATGGTTTAAAAACGAGCTGCCGGATACGGCGTACCTTTCGCTGATGAGCCAGTACACGCCGTTCGGCGACATCGAAGCTTTTCCCGAACTGAAACGCGGCGTTACGGCGCGCGAATACAACGAAGCCGTAAACGCGGCGTTCGCCCTCGGCATTACGAATATTTTTGTGCAGAAGCGTTCCTCTGCGGGCGAAAAGTACATCCCGAAATGGGATTACTGACGGCTGCGTTTTTCCGCGACGGCAAGCGTACGGCTTTACAGACCGATTTTCAGTTTTGCGAGGCGGCGGGTAAGCGCCGCCGCGCGCGACGGGGCGGCGTAAGTCAGTTCGGCTTCCAGCGCACGGATTTTTTTCAATCTTTTTCCGATATTCATTGCAGGCACAGTTTGTGCAGAAAACGGCGGTAGTATATGTTGATTACGGCGGAAAATTTAAATTTCGGGTATGCGGGCGAGCCTCTTTTAGAGGGGCTTTACTTTACGCTGAACGAGGGAGAGCGCGCGGGCGTCGTGGGCGGAAACGGCGAAGGAAAAACCACGCTGATACGGCTGATTTTAGGCGAGCTGACGCCCGATAGCGGCACGCTTTTTAAAAAGAACGGCATCCGCATAGGCTACCTTGCGCAAAACGGCGGATATGATTCCGAAAATACGGCGTACGAGGAAATGCGCGGCGTTTTTGCCGAGGACATACGACTTTTAGAAGCGCTTTCGGAAACGGAAGAAGAAATTTCGCGTTGTGCCGCGCACGACAGAAAATTTACGGAGCTTTCGGCGCGTTACGAAAGCCTTACGAAGCGCGTTGCCGCGCGGGATTCGTACAATTTCGAAGTGAAGCTGAAAACCGTGCTGAACGGCATGGGATTCGCCGAACGGTACGAACAGAAAATTTCGACGATGAGCGGCGGCGAAAAAACGCGGCTGAAACTCTGCCGTCTGCTTCTGGAAGAGCCGGAACTGTTGATTCTGGACGAGCCGACCAACCACCTCGACATCAAAACGGTGTTCTTTCTGGAGGACTATCTTTCTTCGTACAAAGGCGCGCTGTTCACCGTTTCGCACGACCGTTTCTTTCTTGACCGCACGGTGAAAACGATTTTTGAAATAGAAAACAGGCGGTTAAGCTTGTTCAAAGGCAATTACACGGCGTACAAGAAGCTGAAAGCGGATAAAATCGCACGGGAAGAGAAAGAGTACGAAGCGTACCTCGAAGAAACGAAAAAGCTGCAGGCGTTTATCGATAAAAACCGCGTGCGCGCCACTTCCGCCCGCGCCGCGCAGGACCGCGTAAAAAAATTAGAGGCGCTGGAAGTGAAAGAAAAACCGTTTGTTCCGCCCGCGCCGCCCGCGTTTTCGTTCACGTACGACGTCCCCTCTTACGAAAACGTACTGGACGGAGAAAATTTTACCGTGGAAGCGGGCGGGAACGTGTTGCTGAAAGACGCCTGCTTTTCGCTGAAACGGGGAGATAAATTTGCGATTGTGGGCGAAAACGGCACGGGAAAATCTACGTTTGTGAAAGAAATCGTGCGCGGAAAGAACAGAAATCTGCGGCTGGGCAGGTTTGTGAAAATCGGTTATTACGACCAGGAGAACGCGGAGCTGAACGGCGACGAAACGGTGCTTTCGGAACTTTGGGGGCGGCGCGTGCTTTCCGACCAGACCTCCGTGAGAAAAGATCTGGCGCGGGCGGGGCTTTCCGCCGAGGACGTGTACAAAAACGTTTCCGCGCTTTCCGGCGGGGAACGGGCGAAACTTGCGCTTGCGGTGCTGGAAAACGAGCACGGCAATTTTCTGATTCTGGACGAGCCGACCAACCACCTCGACCTGCCGGCGCGCGAGGCGCTGGAAAAGGCGTTGCGCGCATTTGACGGCACGCTTTTAATCGTTTCGCACGACCGCTATTTCATCGAAGCCGTGGCGGACGGCATTGCGGAAATAGAAAATCGGGCGCTGACGTGCTACCGCGGCGGATACGAAGCGTATCTCGCGAAGAAGCGCGAAGCGGCGGCGATTGCGGCGAAAGAACGGGAAGAAAAGGAAAAAGCGGCGTACCTGTACGCGCGCGAACAGAAAAAAGCTTCTTCGCATCAGAGCCGCGAAGAACGCGCGGCGGAAGCGAAGCGACGGCAGAAAACAAGCGAAATCGAAAAACTTGTGGCGGCGCTGGAAGCCGAAGAAGCAACGCTGACGGAAGAAATTTCCACGCCCGGAATCGCGCAGAATTACCCGGAATTGCAGAAGCGTTGCGCACGGCTGGATGAAGTGCATAAGGCTTTGGACGAGGCATACGCCGAATACGAAAAGTATATCTGACGTAAAGAGTATTCTTCCCGGTGTTGCCGGTTTTATCGGGATTTGTTGCCTAACTAATGCGGCGCGCGGGTATCGCGCGCCGTATTTTTTTTATATAAAAGCACAGTTTTTTCGCTCTGCTTTCCGTGCGGCGAACCTGCTTTTTAACGCGGCAGAGCGTTTTCGCGGAAAGCGCCCTCGATTTGACAAAATCCGACAAAACGCGCGCGGAAATTTATCGTATAATTGTTTTCGCGGCAACGAGGCGGAAAAAGGAGGCGCGGAGGAAAATGGCAAGGAAAATCGTGATTACGGGCGGCAAAGGCGGTACGGGGAAAACCGTAACGGCGTGTCTGCTGGCGGCAAGGCTGGCGGCGCGCGGCGAACGCACGATTGTCTGCGACGCCGATTTTTCGCTTTGCAACGCGCACCTTGTTTCCGATCTTGCCGACCTGATTGTTTACGACGTAATCGACGTGCTGGAGGGACGGTGCCGCGCGAAGCAGGCGCTGGTGCAACACCCCCTGCTGCCGAATTTTTATCTGCTTTCCGCCGTACATTCCGCGCCCGAACGGTACGTATCGCCGCAGTCGCTGAAAGCGGTGCTCGATTCGCTCTCCCCTACGTTCGATTATATCGTGATCGATTCGCCTTCGGGGGCGGACGAGGGATTTCACCGCGCGGCGGCATGCGCGGACGAGGCGATGATTTTAACCACGCCCGATCTGACCGCCGTAACCGACGCGGACAAGGTTGCGGGGCTGTTGAAAAGCTATGCGTTGAAAAACGTTTATCTTGCAGTGAACCGCGTGCGCGGGGATCTGGTGATGAACGAGAAAACGCTTTCGCCGTGGGAAATTTCGAAACTGTTAAAGCTGCCGCTGCTCGGCGTGATTCCCGAAAACGACAAGGTGGTGCGCAGCGGACTGAAAGACCCCTTGGGGTGTTTTTCGATGCTGGCGGACGCGCTGACGGGAAAGACGAAAAACGGGAAAATCAGATATTACGACGTTACGGCGCCCTTTTCGGGCGCGTTCGGCGGACTGAAAAAGCACTGGCGCGGCAAATTGTGAGTTTCTGCGCGGCGTAAGCTTTTTGCTTCTGCGCCGCAGCGGGCGCCGTTTTTGTATCGCCGTATGTTGCCGCGCGGCGTTGCGGCGTTTTTCACGGCGTTGCGGCGTTTTTATTTTTCCTCGCGGTAATCGGTTCCACTCCGCGGGAATCAACTCGCGCTATGCGGTTTTATAGCGGCGGACGGCGTTTCGGCGAGGTATGGTGTGAACGAGCGGAATTTTTAAGCGTTTTTGCAAGCGTTTTCCTGCGCTTGCGGGAGATGAATCCGGATGAAAAAAATTGAATATACGGAAAATTTCGAACAGGCAAACAGAATTATCGAAGGTGAAAAAGCGGTGCTTTCCGACGGCTGCCGCGGACTGATACTGCAGGATTTATCCGCCACCCTGTCGCGGTATTTCGAACTTTCGTCGGTGCCGGAAATGCGGTTGATGCCCGCGGAAAAAGGATTTGAGGTAAGCTTGGAATTTTCCGCCGCAATGATTAAAAAATTCAACGTTCTGAAATAAAGTGCCCTGCTTTTTGCTTTTTTTCGCAAAAAATAGTCGTAACAAATTGTTCTGCTTTGTAACGTCAAACTATGACAACCCCGCTTCGGGCGCTTAAACGATTGCCGCAGTTCGGACTGATATTGTTAATTGTTTTGAAATTTACTAATTTCGTCTGATCCGCTTTCGAAAAGGGTTTTTCGGTAATTTCCGTTAAAATGTTTTTAATATTTATTGCCGATTGCTCCGTTTTTCGCCGCGGTTTTTTTTTAAATCCGGGATTCGTCGGACGCGTTCAATAATTCTTGACATCGTTCGGGGAATATTGTATAATGATAATACATTCCGCGCGGCGGAGCGGTGAAGCACGCGACGGCGACGGAAAAAACTTTACGGAGATAAGAATTATGGGTAAAGCGAAATTTATTATTGCGACGGATTCTACGGGCGAAATGCCTCTTGAATATTACAAGGAGCACGGCATCGAGCGGGTTTGCCTCGGTTTTGTGATGGACAACGTGAACTACGAGGGCGAGGACGGACAGCCCATCGACACGGACGCGTTTTACAAAGCTTTGGCGGCGGGAAAAATGCCTACGACTTATCAGGTGACCGCCGAGCAGGCGAAAACGCATCTGCTGCCTTATGTGAAAGCCGGCAACGACGTGCTTGTGAGCGCCTTTTCTTCGGGGCTTTCCGGTACGTACGGCAGTTTCTGCGTAGCGGCGAAAGAACTTTCGGAAGAATTTCCCGAACGGAAAATTATGGTGATCGACTCGCTGTGCGCGTCTTTGGGACACGGCTTATTTCTGCACTATCTCGTAGAAAAAGCGGAATCGGGCGCGAGCATTGAGGAAACGTATGAGTACGGCATGAATTTGCGACTGCATATCTGCCATAATTTTACCGTGAACGATTTATTTCAGCTGAAACGCGGCGGACGCGTTTCTTCCACCGTGGCGGTAATCGGATCGCTTCTGAATATCAAACCCGTGATGAGAATGGACGACGAGGGACATCTTGTGGCTGTGGGGCGCGGCGTGATGGGCAGGAAAAAATCAATTACCGCGATTTTCAACAACATGGCGGCTCAACAGGATTTACAGCCCGGCGACCCCGTGTATATCGTGCAGGCGGTTTGCCGCGACGACGCCGAATACCTGAAAAAACTGGTACAGGAGAAGTTTCCCGGACACGAAGTGTTTATCGGGGAGCTCTCCCCCGTCATCGGTTCGCATTCCGGGTTGGGCACTTTGGCGATCTTCTTCCGCGGCACGGCGAGATAAAGGAGTTCGGCAAAAATAAAAAACGACGGCGGCGGTTAAAATGCGGCAATAGCAAAAATGACGGCGGAAAATTTTTTCATTTTTCCGCCGCGTTTTTTGAAAGGCGCTGAGAAAATCGTTGATTTTTTGCACGGTAAGTGGTATAATAAATAAAACATGCGGAGGTATATCGAAGCGGTCGTAACGAGGCGGTTTTGAAAATTTATCGATTTATCGGATAGCCACTTCGAAAATCGCTTTTGTTTGCCTACTTTTTTGTAATTTTTTTTGTTCTTTGATTTTTTGTTAATCTCGCAGTTTTCTCGCACCTTTGCGATTTGCTTGATTTAAAGAAAAAATTTTGTTATAATTTAACTGTTTATGGAAAGTTGGCAGAGCCCGGTTGAATGCACTCGACTTGAAATCGAACGACGCCCTGAAAGGTGTCCGGGGGTTCGAATCCCTCACTTTCCGCCATTAGGGAATAATACGAACACCGAAACAAAATCGGAGTTCGTATTTTTCTTTTTTTACGGATACATCGGCATAGTAAAAAAACGGGGCTATATGCCGGTAATCGACTTGTAGCCCCGTTTTATTATATACTTTTACCGTTTAAACGATTTTTTCCCACCACGCGTATAAAACGATATCGTCGCAGACAGGCGTAAGGTCTGTAAATCTTGAAAGAGTGTATTCCTCCCCTTCGCTTATTTCGGCTTGTTTTTTTCTGTACCAGCCTATAAATTTATATTTGTCGGCGTCCGCGTTTTTACGCGGAACGGGAACGTGTTCGGTCATATAACAACCGTGAACGATCTCGAACTCGACCGTATCGCCTACCCAAACGTTATTTTTTGCAAGCATTGCGCCTTCCGCCTCAAAGACCACTCTGTGTTTCTGTTCGTTTACAAACTCCATTACGGTAATCCATTCGGAATTGACTTTTTTATAAATTACCTTTTTATTCGTATTAAAATAAAAATCACCGTCTCTGCCGAGCGAAAAATCGGGAGTACTTGCACCGCTTAACCACTGATTCGGCTTTGAAAAATCGAAAGTTTCGCTTGTTCCGTCGGTATAATTTATTGTAAGTTCGTAACTTTCGTCGTTTTCCGAACGGGTGATTCCCGATATTCCGGTTGCGGCGGGAATCGGAATATCTTTGGTCGTTCCGTCGGATAAGGTAATTTTCAACGTTCCCGCATAACCGTCGTTATCGGACGTCAGAAATTCGATGTTATCTATCCCTACGCCGTCTTTACCGCGAGGCAGACTTATCTCTTTCGGCTCGGTACTTCCGCTGAAAGTAAACACAAGGTAAGGTCCTTCGTGCGTTTCGTCGGCCTCGAAAATCTGTACGTTGGAAACGTATTCTCCGTTGGGAATCAAAAACGTTACGTCCTTCATTTCTTCCGACGTGAATTTTATCGTTACTTCGGTTTCGATTCCGTTATTTTTCGTAATTATTTCGGCTATTCCGTTTCCGCTATCGCCTTTATCGCCTTTCGAGCCGGAATCGCCGCGCAACGCGCTTAAATCCGTAACCTCTATACGACTTACGTCGCCGCTATCGTAAACAAGTTCAAGATAGTATTTATCGGCTTTTTCGTCGTAAACCACCGAGGCGGAAGTTATGCTTGTTTGTTCGTCCCACGAAAACGAGCATGCCGCAAGCGAAAAACACATAAACAAACAAATTATTAAAGCAACTATTTTTTTCATAGTCAAACTCCTTTAGCGTGAGCCTGCATTTTTTCTGCGCTGGGCGTTTGCCCGAGCGTGGCTCCGTCGGTAAACACAAAACGGAAGGGTTCGTAACCGGTAACTATAGTAACGGTTTTAAGCATCATATTGTAATACTGTCTTGCGCCCTCTCCCGCGCTCATGTTAAGATAAGTTTCCATAATATCGACCTCTGCGGCAGGTTTCATATTCAAATGATATACGTAATCGGTCGCAAATTCTACGGTGGAATAATTTGCGCCGCCGCCGTAATAGGCGACCGGTATATTAGTATACTGCGCTTTTCCGTCGCTATAACTTACGCTGCGTTTCTGCGCCTCTTTTTTAACAAGGTTTTTAAGCGGGAAAATAAAGTCGATGTTTATATTGTATTTACTCGGATCGGCTCCGCCCGTAATTCCGCCCAGACCGCCGCCTCCGGAAAGTTCTTTAAGCACTGTGGAAATATTTTCGTTTATAAGTCCCGAAATGTCCATCTTTTCGAAATTTTTATAATCGTAAAACGCCGTATCGCCGCTCAGAAGCACCTTAACCGGGTAACTCGTGCCGGAAATCTGCTCCGGCGGATCGGGAATAAGGGGTTTCTGCTCGGGACCGCTGAACGACGAAAACATTTTGGTGATTTGCGACGATATTTTAGAATAAAGGAAAGGTCCGTTAAACAGCGATTCAAAAACTATCGACGCTATTCCGCTATCGTAAAACTGACAGTTTTTAAACTCCGTATTGCCTTTGAATTCGGTTTTTACCGATTCGTCGCCAAGCGCGTTTTGCATATTACGAAGCGCGGTTTTGTAATTTTCGATCTTTTCTTTCGGAATATTACCGAGGTATTCGGTCATTAAAACGTCGCCCTTTCCGTCCTCTTTCATATAATCCGCAAGTTTGTCTTCGAACGCATTGCCGGAAGAATCCGAAAAATTCTTCACCGAATTGCCGTCGGGTTTCGAATATTCGTTCGCCCCCGTAGTGAATAAAAAGTTCTGGGCATGCATCAGCAGGCAGTTATCCACGGTGAAATTATAAGAAGAAAAACTTCTTAACACGTTTTTACCGTTTGAAAGCGTGCAGTTTTTAATGGTTATGCCGTTGCCGTCCGCTTCAACCGCAGTCCCGACCGTTTCGAGTTTTTTAAGACTGTTCACGTCGTCGCAGTTTTTAATTATCACGTCGTTTACGGTAACCCCGTCGCCATCGATATAAAACCCTGCGTTATCCTGCCCGTAAGCCGTTATAAGCGCCATTCCGTTAGGATCTCCGAGCGTATAAAACGGCAGCGGCCCGCGGAAAAGATTATCGGCGGTGAGAACGGGGACTTCCTGCCCGTCCCCCGTTGTAACGGTTTCGTAAGGATAAGTGAGATTATGGAAATTTATGGTATAACCGTTGCCGTAAAAGTCTTTTCTTATGCGAAGTCCCGCGTTGATCTTATCGGATATCGGCGAAAACCTCTTATCCGTTTTAGCGAAATCATTCCATTTATCGATATATTCGTGGTTGTACTTTGTCCGGAACGAATAAATTTCCGACGCAAACGAATATTTGCCGTTTGCACCCTTTTTACCGAACGACGTTACGTTGTTTTCCTTTCCGAGTTCGGTATTGATAAACGATTCGGATTGGAACGATTTTCTCAATACCGCTATTTCCCCGTTTTTCGAGCGGTTTGTGCAATTGAGAAGCTGATCGTAGTTATAAACGTTTACACCGTTTTCAACTACTTTGAAAGCCGCCTTATACGGCAATACGCCTTCGGCGTCTGCCTTGAACAGCACAAAAGCGTCGCCTGCCGATTTAACGGTTACTTCGCAGGTCTGTTCGTCGAATCCGATATTATCCGAAAACTCGTATTCCAGCGCGTCTTTAAGTTCTTCCGGCTGCGTGGTTACGTTCAGTCGGAATTTTGCGGAAGAAAGTTTTCCTCCTCCGTCCATGTCGTATTGACCGTAATAAATATTCGGATCGTAGTTCGCGCCCGAGGGCTTTATTTCCGACTGCGCTATGATAAAGCCGCGGTCGTATATAATGGCTTCGAGTTTTCGGCTGACGTTGCCTTTTTTGTTGGAACAAATAAGATTTACCGCGCCTACGCCCAGCGTTTTAAGATAGTAGCCGTCGGTTTTCCGTTCTATTTCCGCTATCGGTTCGCCTTCGGCGTTGCTTTCCACGCGCCACACGAGTTCGTTTCCCTCGGCGATCGTATAGTTGCGTTGATTTACTCCCTTTGCGTTAAGTTTATAGCCGTTTTCGTTCAGTTTAAAGGCTTCCGGATCGCCGTAATCCCAGGCGATACCCGAAATATCTACGTCAACGTAAATGTACGTGGTGTTTATGGTAACCGTTGTTAAAACCGCGAACAAAAACGGTATGATAAGCAACACCGCAAGATTTTTCTTTTTCATCAGTTTATCGCCTCCAGTTCGAGGAACAGCCGTCCCGATTTTTTATAAACGATAAACGCGCCCGCCGCAGCCAGCCCTATATACAGCACAGCGCCGACGGCAAAGCAAACGTAAGGGTGAATTCCCGAATAAGCAAGTATAGCCGAAAATACGGCGAAAAACATGGGCAGCAGATATGATACAGCCGAAGATATAAGCGTTTTACGCGATTTTGCCCGTCTTATTTTAAGTTCTTCGTAAAGCGACGCCACGTAGTACAGCGCAAGCGCGCATATACCGAGCAATAAGCAGAAAGACGCCGAAGCAAACCCCATAACGCCCGCGGCAAGCAAGACCGCGATCGATACAAAAAGCGAAACAACCGAAAGAACAAACGGTAAACCGGATTTGACTGCCAGTTGCAAATGCAGGTTTACAGGCATGGTTTTCATATTTTTTACCGTTTTTTCCTCCATGGAGATAAAACGGTTTGCGCCGCTTGCTATGGTAGTAGAAAAAACCATAACGAAAAACGCGTCTGTAAAAGCCACAAAACCGGGTATGTAATTGATATAATAAGTCATAGTCCCGGAGTTGAATGCGGTATTTATAGATTTAAGCACCATACACAACAAAAACGGCTGAATGATTATAAGCCCCGTATACGAAAAAATATTTTCGGAATTGCCGAAAATAAGCGACAATTCTTTTTTTACAAGGGATTTGGGAACGCTTAAAATTCTGAGTTTTCTTTCTTTGCTTTTGCGCTTTGCCGCAAAATTAACGTTACGCACGTAATTATAAGAAAAAACGGTGTAAACAAGTCCGGCGGCAAAAATAATCGAAGAGATAAGAAGATACACAAGAAGCGAATAACCTTTTTTGCTTATAAATACGCTCAGCAGGGCGTTCACAGGGAAAGCAAACTCTTTAAACTTTTGAAGATTTGCCATATTTTCCGACGTGAAAAGCCCCGCCATTCCGTTATTCGAAAGCAGCTCTACGAATATTTCAAGCACCGACGAATAAGCGATGGAAAGCCCCGCCATCACCGCGGAAACAATAAAAAGCTTAATAAGCGGATGATTGTTAAGCGCGCACGAAACGAGATATACGGGATAAACCGCCAGCAAAGCCACGCCCGCCTCCGTAACGAACGACAATGCGGGATAAAACAGCGCGGTAAAATAGAACAACGGCGGCATTCCCTCGCTTACGCCGTAAGCAATGAACAGCGGATATTCGAACATGAACGCAGCCGAAGTTTGCACAAGGAACAAAAGCACCAGTTTGGAAGATATGATTTGTCCGCTCTGTACGGGGCGATTGGATAACAGTTCAACGTCCTTAGGATCGAAAAACAGTTTTTTTGCCGACATCACGCACGATACGGTTGAAAGAACGATTATAACAAACAAAAACACGCACAAAAACGACTCTTTAGCACCTGCCACGTCGGATATTTTGCTTATGATTCCGCTAAAAACAAACCATTCCACGGCGACGAAACAGCCTATAAACAAAACAGTAAAAACCGCGGATATTATTCTTTCGGAAAACTTCGCGCTTCCCGAAAACATAAGTTTGAAATCTTTTAACAGCAAATTCAGCATGGCTTATTCCCCGTACGTTTCCATGAACAACTTGCCCAGTTGCAACCTGCGGTTAGGTTCTTTATTCAAATCGTATAAAGCCGCAACCACGCCGTTGTTTACAATGGCGACTCTGTCGCAAATACGGCTTACGAGTTCGATGTTATGCGACGTTACAAACACGGTTTTGCCGTGATCGGCGTATTCGCGCATCATCTTTTTAAGTTCTTCGACAGCCATAACGTCAAGTCCGACGGTCGGCTCGTCAAGCACCCATATATCGGGGTTAAACAACAAACTTGCCACAAGGCAAAGTTTCTGTTTCATACCGTGGGAATACTCGGAAATACGATTTTTAAGTTCTTTTAAATCGAGTTTAAGCCGTCCGCACAGATAGGCGTAATTTTTAATAAATTCGCCCTCGGATATTTTATAAATTCCGGCTATAAATTCAAGATAATCGTATCCGGTCATAACTTCATAGCACGACGGCTCGCTGGCGACGTAACCGAATCTTCTTTTGGCATCCAGCGATTGTTTTACGATATCGAAGCCGTCTATAAGTATACGTCCGCTCTGAAACTGCTTTGCGCCTATCATACAGTCGATAGTAGTCGACTTACCTATTCCGTTCCGCCCGATAAAGCCGAAAAGTTCACCGGGATAAACCTTTAAATTAAGTCCTTTGAGAACTTGTTTATTCCCGTAGGCTTTGTGCAGATCTTCGATTAAAATCGACGGCGTGCGCCCGGATTCCGCGGATGTCGGATTCAATACGTTTTCGCCGTTCATACCTCTCTCCTTAATTTACAAATCCATATAACGCTTTCGCCCGACGAATTTTGGGTAAAAGCGTAGCGCGTGCCGCAGTTCGGGCAGGAAAAATCCCCGTCGTTTTCATAAACGCCGCTTACGCCGCACGCCGGGCAATATTTTTTATATACCGAAGAATCGGCGCGTATAAGCCTTATTTTAGACGCCAGCCACGAATAAATCATTTCTTCTTCCGTTTGCCCCGCGCGGGACAAACGTTCGTGCGTAACGCCGTCTTTAAGCGACCATTCGCCGATCATTTCAACCGAACAGAAATTTTTTCCGTCGTCGCCCGACGCAAATTCTTCCGCGGCCTCGGCAGAACGTCCGTCTTCCGCAAAAAGCGCGTATTTAACGGTTTTTTTGCTTATTTTATGCGTTACGTCGAGAATTACCGCACCTTTTTTATTAAAGTCGAAATTCAACGAAAATTCTTTGCCGCAGGCTTTATACTCGTTTAAGTTTTTTCCTTCTTTTAAATCGAAACCGAGTTTTTTAAGCGATTTTAAAATATAAATTTTAATAATGGATCGCATATCTTCGGCTTCTTCGCCCTCGCACTGATATTTCAGAAATCCGTTGTAAAACTTAAAGCATGCGCGATATTTTAAATCTTTAAGCAGAATGTTAGTGGGCGAAATTCTCCCTTTTAAGGGTTTTTCTTTGCCCACGATTTTATAAAACCCCGTATTTTTTAAATATGCCACGCGTTTTTCTATATTGCGCGCAAAATCCAACGCCATACCGGCGTCGCCGGCGTAAAGCTCGTCGGTATTTTCGCCTATACGCGGCAATCTTTCGCCGTAAACCCGTTTAAGTTCGGTAATTTCCTTGCCGATAAGGTCTATTAAAAGAACGATGAATCTGTTTTCGTAAATACAAAGTTCATCTTCGTTACGAAAATAATACAACTCTTCCGGCACCATTTTTACACCGCGGCGTTTCCATAAACTGCCGTCGCGGCATACGCGCTTAAAATCGTCGGCGGAAAGTTGCCCCGCCTGTTCGATTCGGGCAAAAACTTCTTCGCGCCTGGTTGAAACGTGCGGTTTTTCCGCTATCGACAAAATTATGCCCAGCAAAGAAAGCGCTTCTTTAAAGTACGAGCAATCTTCTTCATACGAAATTTTTTGCAACGAAAAGTCGCCTGCGCTTTCCGCATGGGAATATGCGCCGACCAAACCGCCGTTCAGCGAAATAAATTCTTCTGCGGCGCGAGCGTTGCTTTTAAATTGAAGTTGTCCGGTTACTATCATACTTTTTATTTTTTCCTGACGAAAGATATTATTTTTCTTTCGTCCGCCACGCTTTTGCGGAATATTCTCGTTGCGCATTCCGTTTAAAACCGCAATAACTGCCGCATTACAGGGTTTTTATGATTTTTCTTATAACCTTTTCGCTGCGGGAAAGCGTACCCTTGCCGTAAGTTTCATCCATAAGCGCAAGAGTTTCTTCCAAAGCGGGCTTAACGTAATCTTCAAAACGCCCTTCGAGTTTAGAGAACAACTTTTTGCAAAGCATAAAGTCGAGTGCGTCTTCCTTAGTACCGCCGCACGCGATAAACGCAGGCACGATTTTTTCAAGCTGATTAAGAATACGGTTACCTACGGCAATATCGAAAGTATCGTAAACAAACCCCGAAATTTTGTCGAGTCCGGCTTTATCCTGCGCGTTAAAAGCGTTTGCCGAATCGGCTTCGGCAGCGGCATACAGTCCACGCAAAGCGGAAGCGGTAACGTGGATTTTTTCAACGTTCTCGCTTACCGTAAACGCGTCGTTTTTATTTAAGAACTCCAAAGTAATGGCACGGTCGTAAACCTTATCGGTAATGGTAAACGTAGAATCGTCGCGGTTGGCGGTGCCTACAAAGTAACTGTTTTCGGGAATCCGAACAAACCCGTTTTCAAGTTTTACGGGCGGCACAAAATCGTGCGGAACGCTCATAATTTTGAGTTTCCAATCTGCAACGGGGTATTCGAGTACGCTTAAAAGGTCGGCAAAATAATACTCTACGCGCGAAATATTCATTTCGTCAAGCACGTAAAAGTTAAGCGTATCGGGCGAATAATTCGCCTCGTACAAAGCCGACAAAAATTCGGTTTCGGTATAAGTTTTAGAAAATTCGTTATAAAAGCCGATTATGCTGGTTTTATCGCGCCAGGTAGCCTGAACCGGCATAAACAGCACGTTTGCGCCTATAAACTCGGCAAAATAACGCGGAAGCGACGACTTACCCGTACCGGAAAGCCCCTCAAAAATTTCAAAATGACTTGCGGCAAATCCGCTGATAAAAAACCTGACGGTATCTATATCGAAATATAATTCCTGCGTTTTGGCAAGATAAAGTCTGAACTTTTCGGCCAACTCTTTCAGCGAAACGTCGTCGCCCTTAGCGGCAGGCAACTCAAAGCCCTCGTATTTTTCGTCGATCGCGGTAAGCGTGGGAAAAACCTCTTCCCTGTCGCGGATAATGGTATCGTCGCCGGTGAGTTTGCCTATGCCGTTGCCGCCGGCAGACGAGCCGTCGTAAGAAGGGGCGGCAGCGGCAGCGGCAGCCGAGCCGTCGGAAACAACCTGTTGTCCTACGGTAGTAGACTGACCGTCGAAACTGCCGGTAACGTCTAAACTGACGTTGTCGTCGTCAAATTCGGGCTGACTCGCGCTCGAGAAAAAGCGGAAAGGCTTATCCACAAGTAAAAAGTTTACCACAAGCATTACCGGCGCGCCGATAACCACAAACAAAACGATATAAATAACCGTAGTAAGCAAAACAACCTGCCCGAGGTATTTCATGGCTTTGCCGATGTTTTCGCTCGTAAGCGGACTTTGCATAAGCGCGCCTAACGTAAGCGATAAAGCTATGCACACAACGGCTGTACCCGTATACCATAAAAACATTTTTCCGCTTTCGGGCTGAATGTTTTTAAATACGGCAAACTGCCTTTCAAAGCAAATGGCGACTGCCGCAATGGTAACGAACACGGCAAGCAGCATAACCATAACGAAACCCGCGGTTCCGCCTGCGATTTCTTCAAAACGCATACCGACGGCAAGCATATTTACCAAATTTTTCTTTGGAAAAAACGTGTGCGCGCCGTCTATACAGGCGCAGGTAAACACCAGCAGCACCGCATACATAACAGATAGCGATATCGCTATAAAAGTTTTTCGTGTAAACAGGGTTTTTATCATAAACCGCCCCTTCTTTTTAACTTATAATTTTTATAACGGAATTAAACCTTGCAAACGTATTTAATCCGCAGTCGGCGACCGCACGTCCCGGTCAGCCGTCGTTTTTTTTGCGATTATTGAGATTTTTCGCCCTCGCCGCCGTCCGAAGAGTTTTCGGTTTTATTCTGCAAATTTCCGTCGTTTTCGGGCGGAGGATTATTTTTCAGAATTTCTTCGCGGATTTCCTCGGTAACCAGTCCGTTCGGTTCGAAAGTATAAATAAATTTATTAAGGTAGAGCGTTTCCACGTATTCCACCGTCAGATTGTCCACGCCGACAACCTCGTCAAGGTTAAGCGCCTGTTTCAGCGCGGATAAACGCTGATTTTTAGCCTCGCTCATTGCCTTGTTGCGGTTATCTATCATAAGCATACAATAAATAATGGCAACAATGGTGGCAATACCCGAATACGACTGAAAAAACAGAATAAAAATGCCTATCGTGGGCAAATATTTGCCTGTGTATTTACCTATCACCCTGTCAAAAGGCGGGTGATCGTTGTCGCTGTCGGGGTTGGCGTCGCCGCGAGTGGTATAGGTGCCGTCGCTGTTAATGCGAAAAATACGGTGAATAATGTTTACGCCCTTGTCGTTTACGTAAGCAATAACGTCGTATTGTTTAAGTTCTTCGGGAGAATCCACCTTTTCAAGCAAAATTATGCTGTACGTGGGGAACTGATCGTCGCGTCCGTCAAGATAATATTGGTTATTGGGGTGTTTTTCGCTCATAGAGCCGCTTGCAACCACCATAAGCATTTTATTGCCCAAAACCACCGAATTGCCGCTGATTTTATTGATTACGGCAAGCACGAAAAATATGCACACGAATGCGGCTATCACCGAGCCGACAACCCGTTTAACAACAGCCCACCGCTGTTTTTTAACGTTTTTGTTGTTAAGCTTGTCGTTCACGAAAGAAGCTATAAGTTCGGCGTCGTTTTTTCCGTCTTTATAGTTCTGAACAACGCTTTTGCTATATGCGCCGAAAAGCAGAGTGAAAACGGCGGAGAACGCCGCGAGCGCAAGCACGGTTACTACAAGCGCAATTATATCGAGCGATGACATTTTACCTTAATTTTGCCTTAAAAATAATAGATTTTTTGTAAATTTTCAAAAAAAGTCCCTTGCTCAAGGTTTAACGCCTTAAGCGAAAGGACTTTTTTCCGTTCTTTTTCCGGCAAGGCGTTGTCTCCTTTGCCCTTTGGATTATTTAATTATTTCTTCACTGAATTATTTCGCCTGCGCGTTGACAACTACGGTGAATTTTGCTTCGCTTGCCACAATAGCATTTTTCATAGCGGTAAGAATATCGCGCTTTGCTTCGGCCGTTAATTCTGAATATGTAGCAGCTGTCTTTCCCTCATTAGCTATGTTAAGCAGGTCTTTTAAATTCGTAATAGATTTTTCGTCTTTATCCAAATATATGCCGGGATTTTCACTGTTAAACAGTGTACCCCAACCGAACGTAACTTTAAACGAGAAAGTAGCTGTATCATCAGTCCCCGGAGTAAATACGGTATCGGTAGCCAAATATTCTACTTTTTTTGCAGTGTCAATAAGGTTGCCATTAGTGTCTGCTGCGCCAGCGGGTAAAGTTATGTATTTAGGCAAATTGGCTTTTACTTCATACTCGGTTGCGGAACCGTCTTTAAGTCCGTAACCCGCAGCGGTAATAACGCTATCGGGAACTTGAATTATTATTTCCATCTGCTTTAAGGTGGCAAACTTTTTAATAGAACCGCTAACGGTTATATTAAGAGTTTCAAAATCATCGGCTTCTGCCTTATTATAACGAATAGTACCCGTTTCATCGCCTTTATCAGGTCCGAAATTGATTTTACCGAGATTTTCAGCATTTTCGATTGTAACGTCCAAAATAGCGTCGGAAACGTCAGAAGCGGTTACGTTGCCTGTTCCTTCCTTGCTGTCATCGTTACTGATTAACCAGGAAGCAAAGCCGACTGCCGTCAACGAAACCGTTAAAAACACGCTCATAACAGCGACTATTGCTTTGCGCGAAAAAGATTTACGTGTAGTTTTTTTCATTGGTTTTCTCTCCTTCAACGTAATATAATATGCTTAAACATATTACGCCACGTTAAATTTTTTTTATTACTTTTTTATTTTTTGTTAAAAACTTTTTTGCTGTAAAAAGTCAAGCTTAATCCGCTTTTTCAACGATGTTTACTTTGTAGGAAACGCCGTTTAACGCATTATGTATAGCCGTCAAATCAGTATTTGCAAGAGCCGCATTATCAGTGCTATAATCCATATGGTTATAGAAAACATACGGATTTACAATGCTACCGTTATAGGTAAAATACTCACCCCAAGAAAATGTAATAGTGAGTTCATATGTAGCCGTCGTTTCACCCTTTGTATATTTAAATTTATCTAAAGGAATTTGAACGGTTACGTCGCTCCATTGGGCAGCGTCAGCTTTAGAAGCGGTTATATCCGTTCCGGTAATAACAGGGAACTTAATATATTTCTTATCTCCGGTCGCTAAACCCGCAAATCCGGTATCGTCGGCACTGCTTTTTAAGGATTTCATAGAAACGGTTAAAGTTTTTTTGGATATTTCCGTCCAAGAATCCGCTTCAAAATTCTGTGCGGTTAAAGTCAGATTAGCGGTAAGCTTTTCGGCTTTTTCGGTATTGGTAAGCCACGGTTTTGTTATACTTGAGTCATCTTTTTTACCGAAAACGATAGTTCCGTTGGTAGCGTCGGACGTCTTCAAAAATTCAGCCTTAATATCATAACTATGATCGGTTACGGTATCGACCTCAATATTTCCGTCGGCATTAGCACCAACGTTCGGGTTGATAATAACCCATGCGGCAAAGCCTACGCCCACCAGCACCAGCACCGACAAAATGCTTGCAATAGAAATAGTTAATTTAGACTTCATTTAAATTTCTCCTTATTTACTATTTACATATTCATTTCACGCCGCTTGCAAATATTAAATAAACAAACAAGCGGTTTTTTACGATCTGTTTTTCGTTAAAATAAACCTGCCCGTATAATTACTACGCGGCTATCATATTATCACAAAACGATTAAATTGGCAACTGTTTTAACGCAAAAACGAAATTTTGTCAATTTTTGTCGTTTTCAGGCACCAACCCCCGTTTTCGTTGACACGAGCCAAATAAATTTATATAATTATATTATAGATTCTATAAAAATTTTTTTTCGTGGCGGATTAACTACCGACAACAACGCTATTCGCATTGTGCTTATACTTCGCACAATTCACATCTTACCGACACACGTATAGCAAGAGTAAAAAATGCAGGCTGACAAAAAACGCCGCATTAAAACGACGCAAACGTCCTGACCAACGAACAACAAAAAACGGAACCTGATTATGAAAAAAACCATTACGCAACAACTTAATAAATTTTTTGAAGCTGCTGCCTTAAAAGTATCTTCGGTTTTTGTGTGCGCCGTTTTATCGGTAATAACGGTAATATGCGTGGGGTTCTCGTCGTGGATAATAGTTAATCCCAACGTAAAATACACGGTAAACGCCTCTCCCTTTGAGGTGTACACCGTAACCGACAGCCAGAATTACATAGTTTTAAGCAGCCCTGTCGGTTTCAGTTATTACCACTCCGGGTTTACCGACGGCAAAGGCAATCTTACCGCTACCGGCGATATCTCGTTTGACGTAGGTTTTAAAAGCGGCAACGCAAAAGCTTTTTTAGAAGCAACCAACGGCATGAATTTACAATTCACCCTTTATTTTACCGGCGTTGACGAAAGTACCGCCGCCGGCGTTATTCCTTCGGCTACTTGCGACATAGGTAAAAAGAACATCGCGTGCGAAAGAATCGTTAATAACGGCGAATATTATTTGCGGGCAATTGCGCCTTCAAACGAAATAGGTATCACCGAAAGCACTACCGAAAAAAACTTTACGGTTACGTTTAAACTCGCAAACAATACCTACGCGGAACTTTACAAATATTTGCAAAAAGGCGGCTCTTTTATGATAGAAGCCCGCGTTTCTAAAATTTATAAGTAATATATCGTTGAAAATCATCATATAAAAAAATCTGAAAAAAAGGAGGTGCATATCGTGCAAAAACGCGTAGTTTACAACTTTAACGCGCAAACCGCAACGGAAAGCGCGGCTGAAAATTCAACCGATAAAGCCGTAAAAACAAGCAACGCAACAGGCAAAATTAAACGCGCGTTTTCGGGCAAGAGTTTTAAGCTTGTCGTTTTGATAGTACTCCTTTTTGCAAGTTTATTCTGCACGATATGCTCCGCCGATTGGATTATAAGTCAACAAAAAGTCGTGCCGAACGTTGCAGGTAACAGCATTTTTAAATTCGACGACCTCGGTTTTGGCGCGCACGTAAACAACGGTAAACCCACCGGGAACTACACGTTCAACGGCCGTTCTATCAGCATTTCGATGTCTGCCGCAGCAGTCGGCGGTGTGCAAAACCTGCCCAAGAGTGCCATTGATGACCAAAATATACGTTATAGAGTAAAAAATTGTGCTCCCGACACTAAACCGGAAAATTTGAGCGAAGAATTTTTTAACAGCGACTACGCCACCGTTCTGCCCACAGATGCAGGCACCTACGCCGTGCTTATAACCTCCGAGGCAGACGGAGTTTCTTACGGCAAAACCATAAAAGTTTTCACCATTGCCCCCTGTCCCGTTAAAATTGAATGGTCGGGGGCTGATGACTTTACTTACGACGGCACAGATCACAGCAGCAACATTACCGCTACCGCCAGAACAGAAAACGGCGCCGCCATAAACGAGAATATTTTTAAAATATCGTTTAGTTACAAGGCACACGGCGCGACAACTTTTACCCCTGTAACCGAGGTTAAAAACGCGGGAACTTACACCGCTACCGCCGAAATTTCCAACAACAACTACACTATTTCTTCAAACGCGGCGGCAACTTTCACCATAGAACAAAAAGCACTTACCGTAACGGCAGAAGATAAAACCGTTACTTACGGCGATTCCGCTTCCTACACTGCAACTTATAACGGCTTGCTCGACTGCGATAAAGGCAAATTAGGCACGCCGAATTTTACATGCAATTATAACGAGGTAGGTACTTATTCCATAACCGTTGATGGGCTTGAAAATTCAAACTATGCAATCACCTATGTCAACGGCACGCTTACGGTTAATGAACGAACGGTTACTCTTGACTGGGGAACAGCCAATTCTTTTGTTTACGACGGCACTGCGCACACCCTTAAGCCTGATGCCAAAAACGTTGTCATCGGCGACGATTTAGGGCTTGCCGTAACTATAACGGGCGAAAATATAAGCGGCTCTTCGGCAATAAACGTAGGCACCTATACCGCCACTGCGAGCATTACTAACAAAAACTACGTGCTCGCCGAAAATAACAAATCTGCCACGTTTACTATCACCGCCCGCGCACTTACCATAACGGCAAACGATCATGAAATCATCTACGGTTCCGCTCCCGCTACCAACGGTTATACAATCAGCGGAATGATAGAAGGCGAAACGCCTGAAACGGCAAATATCGGCGGAACTGTTAAACTTACAACTAATTATACCCAATATGGCAAAGTGGGCGAATATGATATTATTGTTGATATAAGCGGACTTTCTGCGCCTAACTATTCGTTTACGGCAAAAAACGGAAAACTTACCGTAACCAAAAAAGAACTTACCGTAATAGCGAAAGATAATTCAATCACCTATGGCGAAGAACCATCCGCTAACGGCTATACAATAAATGGTTTTGTAAACAACGAGAACGAATCGGTTATAACCGGTCTTGAAAATATAACTTATATCATCGACTATACACAATGGCACGACATAGGGCAGTTTTCTATAACTCCAAAAGTTGATGGGCTTTCGGCTGTCAACTACTCGTTTAAAGCAAATTCCGACGGAATACTTAACGTAAAACAATTAAACATACAGCTTTCCGGCATTATCGAACGCGACTATGATGGTAGCGGAATTTTATTTGATAAAAACTTATTTACTGCGGCGACCTTCACTGCCCCTCAAAATCCCGGAATCGACCTGAAAAAACTGCCGAATGATATCTATCAATATATTAGCGACGGCAATGCTCAGAACTTCGATAGCACCAACGGAATAGCCGTAACACCCGAAAACGGTTTGTTCAGTTATGCTTTCGGCAAGCCGATAGCAGCAGGCTCGACATACAAAATAGATGAAGTAACGCTTAACAATAAAAACTTTAATTTAACCAAAACAGAAGTCTATTTAAAATACAAAACGGCGAAGATCGGAGATGTTTATTATACCATTGAAGATGCACTCGCAGCAAGCGGCAATATCACCCTGTGCGGCAACGCGACCTCCGATTCCTCTTACGTAATGACCGCTTTTTCCAAATTGTCTTTGTCTGCCGTTAACGGTGATAAATTTAAAGACTATAAAAGCGATTATAAATATACACTGTCCGGCAAAAAGCTAATAGCGTCTTTTAACGATTCCACAAAAGAAGAAGACGTTAATAGTAGTTATGATAAGGCAGGCAACGTTTTCTCCGCTCTTGTAATTTCAAAGGGCGTCACAATCACCCTGTCTTCTTCCGCCTCTATGATTGCCGCGGCAGAGATTGGGTTCTCATATTCTATTTGCACAACGTTAGCCAAAAACCACGGCGTTATTATGAACAACGGAAACATTGTTGTAAACTCCGGCTGTTCTGTAACTGCTTACGGATATATTAAAGGGAATGGCTTAATTCAGATGAATTCCGGGGCAACCGCGCTTGATGCCTTAACTATTTACGATTGGCCCGGCGGCGATGCCGCCAAGGATATGTACAAAACCGCTTTCCCGACCAATGCTTATACCGTACATAATATATCCTGCCCTACTAAAGTTTTTTCCGGGGCTATTTACAAGGCAAGAGTATACCTTAATGCTGTAGGTGGAACAATAGGATTAAATGAACCTATTGTTATCATAGGAACCCAAAACAACAAAGGAATGTTCAATGCTGATAGCGATTCTTCAGCTTCCGATTATATCTTTAAGTCTGTAATTACAAATCAAAAAGATATTGAAACAGCAAAGGATATTAATAGTAACATTGCTTTATCAAACCAGAGAGCGACAGGCACAGTAACCACATTGAATCATCGCGATAATATTGAAATCTATGGAAAATACAGTGACGCGCCAACCGAAATAAGTAAAACAGTTCTCTTTATCACTATTGCATTGAAAACATCAACAAGTATTCCTTTGCCGGTAGGCTTTATGGATATCACCGTTAGAAACAAATCAACTCTAACGCTTAACTCTTCCGATTATTTAATATTGCCGGGGGCAAAACTGACCGTTGACAATGGCGGAAAACTCACACTCGGAAACAATGTCGATCTCGTTGCTTTGCCTTATGCTTCCGCTCCCACCACGGGTAACTATCGCTATACGAGATTTTACACCGCAAATACAGACGGTAACGGCAAAAAAGACGGAAAGCTGATTGTAAACGGCACCTTAAGCGGAAGCGGGTATAGTTTGGGCGGAAATATTTCTACAGAACAAGCCGGGGCAACCTTAAATATCGTTAACGCAAGCGGCTCTTATGTAACCATGCGAGGCGGCAGTAAACCCTATTACGAAACCGGAACTGTCAACGCACGCGGCGATATTATGACAAGCCAGAGCAGTTACGCACAACGCGATTTAAGCGCCGGCACGTATTATTCTAAAAAGGTAAACGGTAAATTCGTGTGGTACAGCCAAACGGCAACCATTACGTTTAAAGCAAACGGCAAAACACATTCAACGATAAGCAGAACCGTAGGCTCAAATGGCTATACCATATCAGCGGCAGATTTCCCCTCCACTCCCCCGACAAAAGATTATTATACCTTTGATAAATGGTATATCGATGAAGCTTTAACAACAGAAGCTGTCGGGCAAACAATATTCATTTCTTGCACCCTTTATGCAGGCTGGACGGCAAACACATATTCCATAACTTATAAATACAAATATAACGGCGGAGAGTATGAAAATGTTGATAACAGCGCATACAATAAAACAACTTACACTTATGAAGATTCTTTCTTGCGCCCGCATTTTCTAAAGACGGCTATAAATTTTACCGTTGGTATTCCGATGAAGCTTGCACGGAACCTATAACGCAGATATCAGGAATGGGCGAAAATATTACATTATACGGCGAATTTATCGATGCCGATGTTGAGGTTTATGTTGTTACTTACGTTAACAGCAACAATGAGGTTGATACCCCCTCTGCAGAAAACGTAAAATCAACCGAAGCCGCAAATTTTAACCCCGCCGATTTAGGTAAAATTACTAATGACGACACGAGCCAATCAAAATATTTCCTTGGTTGGTATATTGACGAATTATGCAAAACACTTTTTAACGGGCCATTAACCGGCAGTGTAACGTTATATGCGGGATGGGATAATAAAGCCGAATTATCAATTGTAATTCCAAATTCAACACCTATTCTTGAAGCCGGTGTTCCTACGGGAAAGTATTATTATAAAGGACAATCTGTTGTAATCCCCGACATATCGACACACCCGCAGATTTCCGCAATGTATACCGTACCGGAAGGATATAAATTTATAGGTTTCCTGGCTACGGCAGGCTGTACAACCACACTTGAACATGCCACGGATGCTTCAGGATATATTACCGGAATAACTACTAATGTAACCGTATCGAACGACCTTTCAAAAGGTTTAACAATCACAGCCGATATAAGAAAGATTTTGAAAGTTGATATTACAATGGAGGCAAGTGCAAAGCATAAATACGTAATAGATTATAAAGATACCTTTAATATCGACAAGGTTACCTTAACAAATGGCAGTTATTATTCTACTGATAAGTATAATTGGAAACAATCGGACAATTCATCAATCTATAGCGGTAAAAAATTCACTATATACATATTAAGCGGCGAAAACCAAACACAAAGCGATACGCAAGTTACGGTTTCAATCAATGATATAAAAGATCTTGGCGTTTGGCCTAGCACAGCAGATTTCTATGCTACAGAATCTGCACTTACTGTTACAAACTGTATAAAAACAACTGCTACTCATAACGACAACTCTTCTACGTTTACATTTACAATAACAGATGATTCCGCCCAAATATCTTGGTACGGGGAGAAAGTAAAATAGCCGCACAATGCGTATTAAAAAACATTAAGTATTATAACGTACTTTGTCAAATGGTAACAAAGCCTGTTAAAAACTTGGTGTTCCGTTTTTAGCCAACAAAACTCATAAAAAGTGGCGAGGATGAGCCGATTTTCGGCTCATCCTCGCTTTTTTTCGTTCCGTTTCCACTCCATGCCCTACGACGTGTCAAGCAATCGCGCGCATATCTGAAATTATTATCTTATATTTTTATACAGCGGGCCGTAGGCGGCGCAGGCGCGGTATTCCTGCCCTTCTTTGTCCATTCCGAACGCGTTCCATGCGGCGGGGCGGTAAATGTCTTTCTCGTCTACGTTGTGCATACATACGGGGATTCTCAGCATCGAACACATTGTGATAAGGTCTGCGCCGATATGTCCGTAGGAAATCGCGCCGTGGTTCGCGCCCCAGTTATTCATGACGTCGTAAGCAGATTTAAACGCGCCCTTGCCCGTTACGCGCGGCGTAAACCACGTGCAGGGCCACGTGTAGTCCGTTCTCTTCCACAGTTTATCCGTTACTTCGTCCGGCAATTTCACCGTCCAGCCTTCTACAATCTGCA
>UQPN01000006.1 GCA_900542935.1 uncultured Eubacteriales bacterium | reverse complement strand
AATAAAGAATATAGAAAAAACAGACTACGCCTTTTCCGACGTAATCTGTTTTACGAAACGAGATATAAAAGTATAGTTATGGCGCAAAGAGGGTATAAAACGAACAGTAAAATAAGAACTTGCATTTTTCACTTTCATTTTTTGTCCCTCTCGTTACGCAATTTTACGGGGGAAAATTCTACTTTTTTCTCTCGCCCCGCCTTTCGCAACAATTATAAAACAAAAAAATGTTATCTACAACGAAAAATAATGAAAAATTTTACTTGACAATCGGGAAAGGTCGGTTTTATACTGAAAGTAACCCCGAAAATCGGTCGGTAAAAAACGGTTTAAAAAAGCAAACGGCAAAACAGCCTTGCGAGTGCATCCGTGAGTGCGAAAATTCGTTAAGCGGAAAAGGGGGTAAAATCGGCGGTAGCTTGTTCGGCGGGTTCTGCTGTAAAATCGGGGTACTCGGCTTGCTATCCGAAATAAGCAAAACCGCAGAAAATAAGCGAAAAGGAGATGATTGAACAAGAAAAATTAAAAGCGGGAAGCGTACAGATAAGTTATATGGAAAAGCCGTCAATCGGAACGAGGCGGCGGGTGCAAGGCAAAGAGTATCGTATCAGAAGTTATTTTACGGACGGACGATCGCTCGCGGACGTGTATACCGAAATCGCACTACGTCGTGCGTACGACGATTTCGGAAACACAAACAACAAAGGTAAGAAAAATCGCTTTGGTTCGGGAGGAGAAAACAAATGAAATCAAAGCAAGAACAGAAAAACATAGCAGGATTATATTTAAGGTTAAGCCACGACGACGAACGGGCGGGCGAATCGCTATCCATAGAGAATCAGCGGGCAATTTTGCATAGGTATGCCGAAGAAAACAGCTTCAGGATTTACGATGAATATATCGACGACGGCATATCCGGCACATCGTTCAATCGTCCGGGCGTACAAAGGTTGTTAGACGACGCGAAAGCGGGAATCATCGATACAATCGTAGTGAAAGATTTATCGCGGTTCGGCAGAAATTATATCGAAGTGGGGCAGTATCTCGATTATGTGTTCCCGGCGTTCGGAATACGATTTATCGCGATACAGGATAACGTAGATACGGCAAATCGTGAAAGCGGCGGAATGGAAATGATGCCGATCATGAACGTATTCAATGAATGGCACGCGGCGAATACGAGCAAGAAGATCCGCGCGGTGTTTAAAGCCAACGCGAAAGAAGGCAAATACCACGCGAGCAAAGCACCATACGGATATGTAAAAGGCACGGATGAGAAAAAAACACCGGTGATAGACGAAGAGGTCGCGCCGATAGTGAGACGGATATTTGAAATGCGATCGCGCGGCTTATCTCCGCACGCGATTGCCGATGTGTTGAATGAGGAAAAAATACCGACGCCAAGCAAATATTGTTCGGAAAAATATGGTATAAACCGAAAAAAGTATGAAATCGGTATTTGGTCGTTCAGTTGTGTGAACAGAATTTTGAAAAATCCGACATACTTAGGAAATATGGTGCAACAACGGTTAACTACGGTATCATATAAAAACCATAAGCAGCGAGTCCGGGACGAAAGCGAGTGGGTAGTTGTAAAAAATACCCACGAGGCGATAATAACGCAAGAATTATGGGACAAGGTGCGTGAAGTAGAGAAATCCGTAAGCCGCGGAAAACGCACGAATCACGGCTATACGCATCCTTTGTCGGGATTTCTGTATTGTGCGGACTGCGGCGGCAAAATGAAATTAGGCGATATGCGCAGAGGCGATTGGTTATGGTTCAGATTTAATTGCGGTAATCACGTCAGATTCGGGAAATCGTATTGTTTTTCGCATCATATAGCGGCGAAAGCGTTGGAAGAAATTGTGATTGCCGACATTAAGGACAAGGCAAAAACGGTAACGATCAATGAAGCAAATATCAGGAAGCAATTCGAGGAACGAAATTTGTTAATGCGAGAAGAAGAAAATAAATCGGCGCGGCGTAGTCTGCAAACGAAAACGGCGAGACTTACGGAAATCAAACGCTTGATCGAAACGGCGTATGAAGACAGAGTGAAAGGAAAACTACCGGAAGAAATTTGTTTAAAATTCATCGAAAAGTATACCGAAGAAGAAAGCGAGTTAAAAAAAGAAATTGCCGCGATCGAATCGAAACTGAATGCGGCAAAAGAAGAAAAACTCAATGCGGACGAATTTATCTCGAATTTGAAAAGGTATATAGATGCGCCGGAGCTTACAAGGGAAATGTGTCTTGAACTTATCGATAAAATCGTAATCGGTGGGCATCCGAAAGCCACGGGTAAACCACGGAATATCGATATAGTGTATAAAGTAAATTTATTATCATAAAGAGTAATGAAAAGCAAATAAAAATCATTCAAAAAAAAGTAGGTCCATTTTTATCTTTTACATTAGAGATTGAGAATGCTACTTTTTTCATTTTTTTATAACTCCTTTTTTATTTTCTGCCTTTCGGCAGGGGCAAGACGGCATAAGTCGAAACATTAAAAATGAAAATCTTATTGCAGTTGAATATGTCAACGACCAAAGACCTTTGAGCGAAAAATAGTGTCGTGAAATAAAAAAAGAGCCAAACTCATTATCGAGTCTGACTCTATCTTTATATATGAAATGTTTACGCGCTATTTTTCCGTGCCGTTGACATATTCGCTGACTTATGCGACGATAGCCCCAACGAAAGGCAAATAAAAAAGGATAATGTATTATATATGAAAAAAGGACGCATTTCATAGCGTCCCTTCTTTCGGTAAAGCAAAAACTATCCGAATACCGCTTTTCGATACAGCAGTGTTCGGATAGTCCTTTCTTGGTGGAGCTAAGGGGAGTCGAACCCCTGACCTTTTGAATGCCATTCAAACGCGCTACCAACTGCGCTATAACCCCGAATTGCTTTTATATAATAACATAAGTATTCGTTTGTTGTCAAGCGTTTTTGCAAGAAGAATATTTATTTTTACGTGAAAATCCAAAGACGGACGGAAAAGTCCGATCGCCTCCGGAATCTTGTTTTTTCGGTTATGTAATTATGATTACTTTTTGTATTCGCGCATTAAGGCTTCAAATGCGGGCAAAGAATTTTTTACGCGGGAATGCGGCACGCAATAGGAAATTCTCACGTAGCCGGGGTAATAAAAATCGTCGCCGGGTACCAGTATCAGTTCGTGCTTTTTCGCACGTTCGCTAAATTTTGCCGCATCTAGTTCGAGAGCTTTCATAAACAGATAAAACGCGCCTTCCGGGCGGCAGCATTCGTACCCGTAAGCAGTCAGGGCATTGTATAACAAATCCCGATTGTTTTCGTAAAAGCTCATATCGGAAGCCGTGCCGAGGCAATTTGCTATCGTGTATTGAAGTAGCGACGGCGCGCAGACGTAGCCGTGTTGTCTGCCTGCGCCGCATACGGCGTCGAAAATATCCCGCGCGTTTTCGGATTCGGGCGATACGCTTACATACCCGATTCGTTCGCCCGGCAGCGTGAGAGATTTGCTGAACGAATAGCAGACAATCGTATTTTTGTAGTAAAGCGGGGCATAGGGTACCGAAACACCCGCAAAAACGATTTCGCGGTAAGGTTCGTCCGCGAGAAGGTATACGGGCATGCCGTATTTTTCTTCGTGAGCGGAAAGCAATTCGCTTAATTTTTCAAGCTCATTTGCGGAAATTACTTTGCCTGTGGGGTTGTTCGGCGAATTGATAATCACAACCTTCGTTTTTGGCGTCAGCGCACGGGAAAGCGCTTCGAAATCAATCGAAAAATCCGTCGCTTTGCATTTCACGCTTACCATTTTTCCTCCCGCGCCTTCGATAAATACTTTGTATTCGGGAAAAAACGGCGCGAAAACGATTGCCTCGTCGCCGTCGTTGAGCAGAGCGGAAAGGGATACGGCAAGCCCTGCCGAAGCGCCGCAGGTAACGTAAATCAAATCTTTGGAAGCGGGCGAGTGAAAAGTATTTTGAATATAGTCGGCGATTTTTTCTCTGACGAGCTGGGCGCCCTGCGCCGATGTATAGGCGTGCAGGCGTTCGGGCGGGGTGTTTTTCAGAAGCGTAAGCATTTCGTCGGTAATCGCGGCGGGGGTAGGCGCGCTGGGATTGCCGATTGAAAAATCGAAAACGTTTTCATCGCCGATTTCCGCACGGCGCTTGTTTGCGTATTCGAACAGCTCGCGAATCACGGATCTGTGCGCGCCGAGACGTTTCATTTTTTCGTTGACATAATTTTTCATAAAAACCTCCTGTAAACCGGATGCGACGACGCGCACGGATATTCTTAAAAATGTGTTGCTTCTAAGCGGATTTTCTTAAGCGCGTTTTTTGAAAACCAAACTGTTTGCATGCGTTTGTATCACGGCAGCAGTTCCGCGATTTCGTAAATCAGCCGTTCCGATTTTTCCCAGCCGAGGCAGGGATCCGTGATCGATTTTCCGTAAACGCTTTCCGTAATCTTCTGGCATCCGTCCTGCAAATAGCTTTCAATCATCACGCCTTTTACAAGCCTTGCTACACCCGCGTTGTGTTTCATACTGTGCAGTATTTCTTTCGCGATGCGCGGCTGTTCTTCGTAACGTTTCCCCGAATTCGAATGGTTGGCGTCTACGATAACGGCGGGGTTCTGAAGGCTGCTTTTTTCGTATAAATCGCTTAGTTCCGTCAGATCTTCGTAGTGATAGTTGGGCAGGTTGGTGCCGAAGCGGTTTACCGAACCGCGCAGAATCGCGTGTGCGAGTGGGTTGCCCGTACTTTGCACCTCGAAGCCGCCGTAACTGAAATCGTGCGGGCTCTGCGCCGCCGTAACGGCGTTTAACATCACCGATAAATCTCCGCTCGTCGGGTTTTTGAATCCGACGGGCACGTCCAGTCCGCTGGCTGTTAAACGGTGCTGTTGATTTTCCGCCGAGCGCGCGCCCACCGCCACATACGATAAAATATCGGCGAGATAACGATGATTTTCCGGGTAGAGCATTTCGTCCGCGCCCGAAAACCCGGTTTCTTCCAGACATCTGATATGCAAACGTCGTATAGAAATGAGTCCGCGGAACATATCCGGCGCGCGGTGAGGATCGCTCTGGTGCAGCATGCCTTTATAGCCAGCGCCCGTCGTTCTCGGCTTGTTGGTGTAAATCCGCGGCACGAGAATCAGTTTATCGCTTACTTTTTCCTGCACTGCGCGGAGGCGTGTTGCGTATTCGAGTACCGCGTCCTCGCGGTCGGCGGAACACGGACCGATAATCAGCAGAAACTTTTTGTTTTTTCCTTCGAGTACGCCGCGGATTTCCTTGTCGTTCGCGTTTTTGCGCGAAGCGAGCTTCTCCGAAAGGGGATACATTTTTATCACGTCCTGCGGGGCGGGAAGCCGTCGTTTGAAAAGCATGTTCATTGTTCGTGTTTCTCCTTATTTTCGTCCTGTTCCGTTTTATCGAACAGCGCGCGCCGCGCCGAAGAAAGCCTCATGGCGTTTTTCAAGCCCGTTTCGTCGTTCGTTTCGATAAAACGCGCGATTTCGGAAAATTTTTCCGAAAATAATTTTATCTGCGCCAGAAGCTCGTCTTTATTTTCGAAAAACAGTTCGCTCCAGAGCGTTTCGTTGATTTTTGCGATACGCGTTAAATCACGGAAGGAATCGCCTGTATAATCCGCAAGTTCCGCCGGATCTTTGCATGCCATCAATGCCATGGCGATACAATGGGTAAGTTGCGAAACGAAGCCGATCATTTCATCGTGTTTTTCGGGCGATAACAGCGATATCCGCCTTGCCCCGATAGCGTTGCCGAGCGCGGCGCACGTTTCAATCGCCGTTTCCGTATTTTTAGCCGTGGGAGTTACGATATAATTTCCGCCTTCGAAAATACGTCGGTCTGCATGGCGGACGCCGCTTTCTTCTTTGCCTCGCATCGGATGAGCGCCGATAAATTCGAGGTCGGGGCGCAGCATGTTCTGTATCGCGTATACCGTGGCGCGTTTTACGCCGCTTACGTCGGTAAGCAGCGCGCCTTTTGCAATGAATTTCTGATTTTCCCGTATCCAGCCGAGCATGGCGGCAGGGTAAAGGGCGAACACGATTAAACGATATTTTTTAATAAAATCTCCGTCCGCAAAAGTTCTGCCGTCCCGTATCCAGCCGCGTTGTTTCGCGTAAGATAACGCTGTTTCGTCGGTATCGACGGCGCCCGTTTCGTAGCCGCCGGCGCTTAAAGCGGCGGCATAGCTTCCGCCGATCATACCCAGCCCGACGATTAAAATTTTCGTGTTTTTTGTTAAAAAGGCTTCGTTCGGATTTTTCATGGCGTGCTCCTTTTTATTCGTAACGGCGGAGAGAAACGCCGAGGGAAGAGAGAACGGAGAAAAAATCGGGATAGCTTTTCCGTACGGCTTCCGCGCCGGAAATCGTTCCGCCTGTTATGGTGCATAACAGCGAAAGAGCCATTGCAATGCGGTGGTCGTCGTGCGAAGAGAGTACGGATTCGGGGGCATGTAAGCCGCAAGGCGGAGGAAGAACGGTTACCTCGTTTTCCGCCACGGTTACAGCCGCGCCGAACTTTGCCAGTTCTTCGCGCATGGCTTCCGCGCGGTCGCTTTCCTTGATTTTTAAACGGCGCGTTCCGGAAAAACGCGCGCCGTGTTTTGCCGCGGCCACGGCAAAGAGTACGGGCGCCAGATCGGGACAATTTTTTAAATCCGCCTCGGTATATCCCGCCGAAAGTTGTTTAAAAAGCGTATCGCAGATTTTATCTCCCTGCAAACTGTTTTTGTTCAGTCCGGTTACGATTACGTTGCCGCCGAGGATATTGAGCGCTTTTAAAAACGCGGCGTTGGATTCGTCGCCTTCCGTACGGAAAATTCCCGAAGAAAAATGTTGATTTCCGCCGATAAACCATGTGTTTTGCGCCGTTTTTTCGATGCAAACGCCGAATTTTTTAAGAACGTCCGCAGTAACGGCAATATAGCTTTCGCTTTCCGCAGGAGGGAGTATTTCCAGCTCGCTGTTTTCCTGCAATAGGGGCAGGGCGAATAATAGTCCCGTGGCGAACTGACTGCTGACGTTGCCGCGAATCGTATATTTTCCGGGGAGAAGCGTTCCCGAAACGGTAATCGCGCCGTTGCCGTTCTCAGTGATTTTTTCGAAAGAGGCGGCGTTTTTAAGCGCCTCTTCGTAGACGCCGATTCCGCGTTCGGCAAGTCGCGGGGAACAGCGGAAAATCGCTTTGCCGGAAGAGGCGGCGTTTGCACGGGGATTTTCGGAAAGCGCGCATAAAGCGAGGGGAAGGAAAAAGCGCAGCGTGCTGCCGCTTTCGCGGCAGAAAAATTCTCCGCCGCGCAGAAGTTTTCCGCCGGTACCGCATACGCGGACGGTTTGCGGCACCGGCGTTTCTTCAAAAGATACGGTTGCGCCGAGCGTTTGCGCGCAGTCCAGCGTGGCGCGGATATCGTCGGATAAACAAACGTTTTCAATCGTGCTTGTTCCGCGGGAAAGCGCCGCGCCGATCAGCAACCGGTGCGCATAGCTTTTCGACGGCGGCGCCGTTACGGTGCCGTTCGCCGTGCTTTTTCCGATAACAACGTTCATAAATTCAGCCTCGCTTTCTTGCTGCTTCTATCAGAACATCCAACGCTTCCGCGTAGCCCGCGATTCCTTTTCCCGCGACGGTAGTAACGCAGACGGGGCGGATGTAGCTGATTTGTCTGAAATCTTCCCGTGCCGCTATATCCGAAATATGCACTTCCGCTGCGGGAATATTCACGGCTTTCAGGGCGTCCGCCAGCGCTACGCTTGTGTGCGTGTAGCCGCCGGGATTGATGACGATTCCGTCGTAATGTTTGAAATATGCGCGTTGAATTTCGTCGATCAGGGTGCCTTCGTGGTTGCTCCGGCGGAAAATTATCTTGATTTTATGGCTTTTGGCATAGTTTTTCAGCGTTTTTATCAGCTGTTTGTACGTGGTTTTGCCGTATATGTCCGGTTCGCGTATTCCCAGCAGATTCAGATTCGCTCCGTTGAGCACCAAAAATTTTTTCATAGCGTTCGCCTCGTCGGGTGTTATAATAAGTTTAAAATGTTTTCCGCGGCGGTTTCCGCGTCGCCGTCGTTTGCAATGCGTTCGTCTGCGGCGGAAAGATAGAGAGGCAGGCGTTTTTCGTACATTGCCGCAAGCGCCGCGTAAGAGGAAGAAAGAGGACGATCGGCGCCGACGGAAAGTTTTGAAAGCGGTCTGTCGAGGAAAAACAGTTTGCCGTTTTTCTTTAAAAGCCGTACGTTTTCCGCGTTCAGAACGGTTCCGCCGCCCGTGGCGATGATACAGCCCGTCTTACCCGAAAGGTCGCGCACGGTTTTATCTTCTGCCGTCCGAAACGCTTTTTCGCCGTCCTGCAAAAAAATTTCGCGGACGGTTTTTCCTTCGCGCGTTGCCGTAAGCACGTCGGTATCGTACAGCGTTCTGCCCGTTTTTTTTGCAAGCAGCGCGCCGACGGTGCTTTTTCCGCTGTCGGGCATGCCGATTAAAACAATATTCTGTTTCGATTGCAGCGTTTTCCGATAAACGGTTTCGCACAAATCATCCGTTTCCGCATCCGTAAGCGCAACGCCGCGCATGATGGCGGAAGCTTTTACCGCCTGCGCCGCCAGCATATACAGTCCGTTTGCGGCGGGCACGCCGAGAAGGTGTGCTTTTTCCGTAAAGTCGGTGCGCAAAGGGTTGTAAATTACGTCGATTACGCCGCAAAGACGGGGAAACAGCGCGGGATCGACGGGCGTTTCGTTCGGGTGAGGATACATTCCCACGGGTGTGGCGTTAATTAAAAGTTCCGCGTTTGTATGCAGCGTTACCGCTTCTTCGTAGGTGATTGTCTCCTCCGTTTTTTTTCGCGATACCGTTATGATTTCTTTTGCTCCCATATCCGTAAGTACCGCAAAAAGAGTTTGCCTTGTGCCGCCGGAGCCGAGTATCAGCGCTTTTTTGCCTTTCACCTGTACGTTTGCGCGTTCGATCAGGCGTTTCGCGCCGTAATAATCGGTATTATAGCCGTAAAGTTTTCCGTTTCTGTTCACGATGAGATTCACCGCGCCGATTTTTTCCGCTTCGGGCGAAATTCCGTTTAAAAAGGGCAATACCGCCTGTTTGTAGGGGATGGTTACGTTTACTGCCGAAAACGCCTTTTCCGTAAGGAAATCCTGCAGTTTTTCTTTCGGAATTTCGCGCAATTCGTAGGAATAGTCGCCGATGAGCGCGTGGATTTCCGCGGAAAAACTATGCGTTAATTTTTCGCCTATCAAGCCGTATTCCATTGCCGTACCTCCTGTAAAAGTTAGTTCTCTTTCAGAAGCGGAAATTTTTGTCCGCAAGCGCGTTGGTTCCGTATCGCGCCGAAATAAAATCGCACAGGACGATTGCCGCCGCGCTTTCGATGACGGGGCAGATTCTTCGCACGATGGCGGGGTCGTGCCTGCCTTTCAGCGCAAGTTCCGCGTTTGTTTCCGTACAAAGATTTACCGTATGCTGCGGTTTTGCAACGGACGCCGTGGGTTTTACGGCGCAGGTAAATACAATCGGCATGCCGTTTGAGATGCCGCCGTTGATGCCGCCGCTGTTATTTGTGCGGGTGAGAATTTTTTTGTCTTCTCCGACGTAAAATTCGTCGTTTGCCTCGCTGCCGCGCATGCGGGGAAGTGAAAAGCCGGCGCCGAATTCAATGCCTTTGACGCCGCCGAGCGAAAACACGGCGTGCGATAACATGCTTTCTATGCTGTCAAACCAAGGTTCGCCCAACCCCGCGGGCAACCCGCAGATTGCCGTTTCCACGGTTCCGCCGATACTGTCGTTGTTTTTTGCCGCCGCGGCGATTTCGGCAAGCATTTCTTCTTGTTTGTTGTCGTTTAAAACGGGGAAAGGCTTGCCTTTCGTGTTTTTGATTTCAGACGTCGGGTCAAGGGAATATCGTTCGTCGGAAACGTTCCCGCACGATAAAATATGGCTGCCTATGATTACGCCTTTGTTTTCGAGCGCCTGCAACAAAATGGCGCCCGCGGCAACAAGCGCCGCCGTTACCCGCCCCGAAAAATGCCCGCCGCCGCGGTAATCTTCGTATCCGCCGTATTTTATGCGAGCCGCATAATCCGCGTGCGAGGGGCGGGGCAGATTGCGTATCTGTTCGTAATCGCCGCTTCGTATATCTTCGTTCGGAACGATAACGGTAAGCGGCGCGCCCGTGGTAAATCCGTCTTTTACGCCGCTTAAAATGCGGAAATCGTCTTTTTCTTTCCGCGCCGTGTCGGAGGCAAGCTGCGGGCGGCGTAAAGTCAGCCGTTGTGCGATAAAGGTTTCGTCCGCGGGCAATCCCGCGGCGATTCCGTCTAATACGGCGCCCACGGCGGCGCCGTGGCTTTCGCCGAACAGCGTGATTGTTACGTTTTGTCCGAAAGTGTTTTTCATTGCGCGGTTCCTCCGCAAAGAATTTGTTTGCTGCGCGCGGCGATTGTTTCCGCCGTTTCGCGTACGAAGCGATAGCTGCCGATTTCATCGGTAAACGTTACGGATATTTCGTTGCTGCCGACGGCTTTTTTATCGTGTTTTAAAAATCGCAGCAGTTCCGCTTCCGAAAAATCGGCGCGTATCGGCAAATCGTACGCAATCAGCAGTTTTTCCAGCCGTACCCGCACGGCAGGGGAGCACATCGGCAGCATGCCGAGCGCCACGCATTCGCCGTGTAAAAGTTTGCCTTCATATTCGCTTTCCAGCGCGTGCCCCGCGGTGTGCCCGAAATTCAGTACTTTTCTCAGTCCTTTTTCTTCGGGATCTGCTTCTACCACGGCTTTTTTGATAAGAAGCGACCGAAAAACGATTTCGTCCGCGTATTCGAAAAAGCGGTCCGGGTAGCCGTCGGTTGCGCGTTCTAATAGAGTAAACAGCTCTTTATCGCTTGTAACAGCCATCTTAATGCTTTCCGCAATGCCCGCGCTCAGTTGCCTTTTCGGCAAGGTTTTTAAAACTTCGGTATCGATAATCACCTTGCGGGGGGGATAAAACGCGCCGACGATGTTTTTGATGCCGCAGAAATCGACGGCTGTTTTTCCGCCCACGGAAGAATCTACCTGAGATAAAAACGTAGTGGGGAAGTTGTAAAACGCTATGCCGCGCATATACGTTGCCGCCGCAAATCCGCACAAATCGCCGATGACGCCGCCGCCCGCTGCAATCGCCTTGTCGCTTCGCGTAAATTCGTGTTCCGCCATCGTTTTCAATAGAAGCGTGTAATTTTCAAGGCTTTTGCTGTGTTCTCCCTGCGGCAGCGTAATTAAAACGGGCGAATCGAAGCGGGAAGCTATCGTTTTAATATAGCGTTCCGGAACGCCGTCGTCGGTTACGATCAGCGTTTTTCCGCCGCGCGGAATTCCGGAATACGTTTCGCTTTGTTCCGTCGCGCCGCGGCGTATCAGTACGTTATAGCCGCCGGTCGGCGTTTTTACATAAAGCTCCATCTGTGTTTCTCCAAAAAGCAATTACCTGTAAGTGCCTACCAGTTTGAGTTTCGCGCATACGGCGGATAATTCCTGCATCATGGCTTTTCCGTTTTCCGAATTGATGTTGCCGTCCGCTTCCACGTAGAAATAGTAGTTCCAGATGAGTTCTTTCATCGGTCGGCTGGTGAGGGTGCGCATATTGAAATCGTGCGCGCCGATAATATTCAGTGCCTGCGCCAGCGCGCCCGCTTCGTTTTTAGCCGTGAAAACAAGAATAAAATGCGAGCTTTCGTCCGGTTCCGACGGCGCGGGCAGGTGTTGCGCGCGGGAGAACACGGCGAAGCGCGTGGTGTTGTTTTTATCGGCGTTGATGCCGCGGACGGCAACTTCCAGCCCGAATTCTTCGGCGGCGCTTTCCGAAGCGACGGCGGCATAGGTGTCGTCGCATTCTTCGGCAACGAATTTTGCGGCGAGCGCGGTGTTGGAATAATCCAGCGTTTTATATCCGTTTTTACGGATAAATTCTCCGCATTGTTCAAGCGCCTGCGGGTGCGATACCACCGTTTTTATGTTTTCCGTTCTGCCGCCTTTTCTGATAAGGAGATTGTGCGTAATGTCCGTTTCGATGACGGCGTTCACGTACAGACTGCCGGAAAAGGCAAGGTCCATCACCACGCTTACGTCGCCGGCATAACTGTTTTCAATCGGCAGCACCGCGCAATCGTAAGTTCCGTTTTCCGCAAGCCGATAAGCTTCGGAAAAATCGACGCAGGCAAAAAGGGTGGCGGAGGGGAACGCTTTTTTTGCCGCAAGGTACCCGAACGCGCCTTCCGCGCCGCAGTACGCAACTTTCAGCCCCGTTGTTTCGCGCGATTGCAACGCTCTGGAAACGCTCATCACGGAAGTGATGAAGTTTACGTAATATTCCCGGATTCCGGGATCGGAAATATAGGCGGAATTGCGTGCGATAACGGCCGCTTCGCGCGATTTATCCGCCACGCCGATGCCGCGCGCGTTTTTGTATGCCGCAATTTCTTTCGCCGCGTTCATGCGCTTTTCGAAAAGGAATGCCATTTCCTTGTCGATTTCGTCGATGACGGCGCGGTTTTTCGTTAAAACGTTTTCTTTTTCCATAGGTGATCCCCTCTGAAGTATGTTCTTTAAAATAAAAAAATAAACGATTTCCGCCGAACCCGGAAACCGCCTGAATTTGCTTTAAATAAAGCCGTCAATGCCGTTTCGAAACGGAAAGCAGAGAATATACGGAAAAACCGCGGTACGTAAATCGTATCGTGCGCATATTCGCAGCCGGTTTTCTTCCTGTAAACATAGTTTTCCTCTCCGCCGGATTTTCGTCGGTATTATCTAAATTATAGTAATTTTGCGCGAGTTTGTCAAGCTTTTGAACGCGCGGTGGGGGATTTTTGCGGAAATTTACGCGAATCTGCATAAAAAAGCTCCCGTTCCGCCTAAGTTATCGGCAAAACGGGAGGCAAATGTTTCGGTGCTGACGTTATTTCGCGCTTTCGCCGCTGATGTCGTTCCACATGCTGTTGGCACGGTCGTTGACTTCTTTTTCGAAGTATTCCATCACCACAAGGCGTTCTTTCGTGCTTGCGTCGGGGAACTGCGCGAAGAGCTGACGGTGCAGCTGTTCTTTATCGGCGGTAATCACATATTTTTCGTCGCTGCTTGCGGAGTCGGAAAAGAAATACGTCAGGTCGTACTTCGCTTTGTCCTCGTCGGCAGCGTTTTCCGCGGGGGCGTATTTATCGGCGATGTATTCAAGCATCGCTTCGCCCGCCACGCAGGGGGTGTAGCCGATATAATCGCAGTTTTTCACGGCGTTTTCCGATTTCGAAATAAAGTTCACGAACATCGTCGCCGCGTCTGTCTGCGCGCCTTTCATCAACACCCAGCCGTCGAACCACAGGTTGGAAGAAAATTCGGGTATTACGTAATCGTAGTAAATCTCGTTTTCTTCGGCTTCGTCCATAATGTACACCGCGTCGCCGCTCCACTGATACGATACGTCGTATTCTCCCGCGATTACCGCTTCTTTCGCGTCGTCGGTTTCGAAGCGTACGCCGCCGGTTTTTACCGATTTCAGCAATTCTTTCACGGCGTTCATCGTGTTTACGGAAGTATCGTTCATCATTTCCGCAAGAGTTTTTGTTTTGTCGGCATTGTTTTCGTAATACATGCCGAGTCCCATAAAGTAGGAATCGCGCACGTTGTTTTTCGCCGTGGCTTTTTTGCCGTGATTTTTAACGACGTTCCAGGATTTTGCTTCTTCGGCAAAATCGTGCTTCACCACAAAACCGGTTGTGCCCCACATATATCCCGCCGCGTATTCGCTCCATTTCGAAACGCCGTCTTTCATTTTTCCCTTTTCAAACGTGGACTTGATAAAAGGGGAAACGTTCTTGGCATAGTAGTTCGTTTCTACGGACGTGTCGAAGAAAGATTCGGGATATTTTTCCAGTTTGTCCTCCGATTGCAGTTTCATAATCATATATTCGGAAGGGCAGAGGAGATCGTATGTTTCGCCCAGCGTGATTTTGTTGTACATCGTTTCGTTGTCGTCAAGCTCGATGTATTCTACTTTTATGCTTTTTCCTGTCTGTTCTTCGTACCATTTTTCGAAATTTTCGATCATGGATTTGTTGTCGCCTTCGCCTTCGTCGATGTATTCCGCCCAACTCGCCACGCGCAGGGTAACGTCGGCTTTTTTGCAGGAGGCAAGCGCCGCCAACGAAGTTGCGGAAAGTGCGGAAACCAAAGCAAGAGAGATGAATTTTTTCATTGTTTTATACTCCTTTCGTAATAATATCGGATTTTTTGTTTTTTTTCGCCGCCACGATATTCGCGGTAACTACGGCGATGACGATCAGCGCAAACACAACCGCCGTGAACGCGCGGTAAGACGCTTTGATCAGAGGCGCCTTTTTACCTTTCGTCAGCGAGTAAATATGCGTGCTGATGGTGTGGAAGGTATCGGGCTTTGTGTACGCCGCCACAACGTAATCGTCGAGGGAAAGCGTAATCGCAAGCAGAAATCCGGAAATAATACCCGGAAGAATCTGCGGTATAATTACCGAAAACAGCGCTTTTTTCGGCGTTGCGCCCAAGTCCAGCGCGGCTTCGTATAAGCTGTTATCCATCTGTTTCAGCTTCGGAACCACCGAAAGCACCACAAACGGCGTGCACAGCACCATCTGCCCCACGACGAGGGGGATATAGGTGGATTTATCGATATTGATCGCCACAACTAAAAGCACGAACGAAATCGCCGTTACCACGTCGGCATTGATGACCGGGATGCGGTTTACGCCGGAAAGCACGGCGGAAGTTTTTTTCTTGGAATAGAAAATACCTATCGCGCCCGCCGTTCCGAGAAGCGTGGAAAGGGTGGCGACCACCGCCGCGAGAAGCAGCGTTTTTAACACCGTGGGCAGGGGATCGTTGGAAAAATTAAAGAAATATTGATAATGTTTCAGTGAAAAACCGGTCCAGGTTTTAATCGACGTGCTTTCGTTGAAGGAATACACCGTTAAAAGCACGATGGGCGCGTAGATAAAGGCTACGATTAAAAGGATAAAAAGGATTTTAAAGATTTTTCCGATTGTATTTTTTGTTTTCATCTGCGTTCACCTCACCACAGCGCTTTACCCTTCGCCGCGCCGTCCTCGTCTTTGAACCCGCCCGTCAGCCAGGTGAAGAGGAACATTAAAACAAGCAATATAATCGCCGTTACGCTGCCGCGCCCCCAGCTGTCGTTTAAAAACGCGAAATCGATGAAACCGCCGATGATCGTAACTTTGTTGTTCGTCATCCAGTTGGATACCACGTAGTTTGTCATCGAAGGAAGGAATACCATCGAAATTCCGCTTAAAATTCCGGGTTTCGAAAGGGGAAGCGTTACGCGCAGAAACACTTTCGCGTTATTCGCGCCGAGATCGCGCGCGGCTTCGGGGTAGCTTTTGTCGATTTTCAGAATCGTCGTGTATATGGGCAGAATCATAAACGGCAGAAAGTCGTACACCATACCGAGCACGGTATTGAAAATATCCCAGCCCGCCGATTTATTGATGAGCCCCATCCAGCTTAAAAGTTCTTTCAGCGCGTTGATGCGCAGAACGAAATTCACCCACATCGGAACGATGAATACCAGAAGAATCGCCGATTTGTTTTTGATTTTGCTTTTTGCGATGATGTATGCCACGGGGTAGGCGATCAAAAGGCACAAAATCGTGCTCAGCGCGGCGATCATAAGGCTTCTCCCCGCCACTTTCAGATTTACGGGAGTTGTGAAAAACGTTTTGAAATTTCCGAACGTCAGTTGTCCCGTAACGTCGTCGCGGAAAGCGTAATACAGAACGAAGAAGAGGGGAACGATCACGAACACAGCCAGAAACAGCGCGTAGGGGATCGCCAGCCAGCTTCTCGAAAAGCGTACTTTTTTCATTACAGCTTCTCCTCCGCGGTTTTTAAAGTGAGGCGGATTTTATCTTTCGGAATCACAAGCGATACAAAGTCGTTTTCGTTCCAGAGATCTTCGCAGGCAAGCACGTAATCTTCCTCGTTTTCCGTACGCACGATATAGCGGTAATATTCGCTCTTGTAAATCAGGGAAATAATATGTCCGCAGGCGCCGCCTTCTTCGGGATCGTCGCTCATCGTAATATCGTGCAAACTTACTTCCACGTTGACTTCCGTGCCCGTCAGGTCCAGTTTTTCGCCTTTCGCCGTAATCAGATAGCCCTCTTCGTCGAGATGAGAACCTTTATACAGCTGCGTAACGTCGCATTCGAATTCTCCGTCGCCGAATTCCACGGTGTTTTTCTTGGTAATCACGCCCGAAAAACGGTTGACGCGGAATACTTTTTTCATTACGTGAATGCCGTCCGGTTCGATTTTTAAACCGACGTTCGCGCCTACCGCGGGCGCCGCGGTGCTGCGCGCTTCTATTTCGTATCTGCCGCATTGCACCAGAATCTGATAGTGTATGCCTTTGAATATTACGGAAGTTACTTTGCCTTTCAGCTGACCTTCCGCGGGCGGAACCAGTTTTACGTCCTCCGGGCGAACCACGGCGTCTACGGGTTCGTCTTTTTCGAAGCCGCCGTCCTCGCAGGGGAAAGCTTTGCCGCAGAAGCGCACAAGATTGTCTGCGGGCATCACACCCGTGAAGATATTGCTTTCGCCGATGAAGTCCGCCACGAACGCGTTTTTGGGTTCGTTATAAATATCTTCCGGCGTGCCTATCTGCTGAATACATCCGTCGGACATAACGATGATCGTATCGGACATCGTAAGCGCTTCTTCCTGATCGTGCGTAACGTAGATGAACGTAATGCCCAGCTTTTCGTGCATGGCTTTCAGTTCCAGCTGCATTTCTTTGCGCATTTTCAGATCGAGCGCGCCGAGCGGCTCGTCGAGGAGCAGAATTTCCGGCTCGTTAATAATGGCGCGCGCGATGGCGATACGCTGCTGCTGTCCGCCGGAAAGGGTGGAAATGGAGCGCTTTTCGAAACCGGCAAGGTCTACCGTTTCCAGCGCGTTTTTCACTTTTTCTTTGATTTCCGCCTTGGTAAGCGGCACAAGTTTTGTTTTCGTTTCGCCGTTTTTATCCACGTACGTCGTTTCCACGCGTTTTAATTTCAAACCGAACGCCACGTTGTCGAATACGTTGAGGTGCGGGAACAGCGCGTATTTCTGAAATACGGTGTTTACGGGGCGCTTGTTCGGCGGCAGCATGGAAATATCCGTGCCGTTCAGAAGAATTTTTCCTTCGTCCGGCATTTCGAATCCCGCAATCATGCGCAGCGTGGTGGTTTTGCCGCACCCGGAAGGACCGAGCAGCGTTACGAATTCGCCTTTGCGCACGTAGAAATTGATATTGTCGATAATCGTTGTACCGTCGTAAGATTTCGATACGCCGGCAAGTTGTATAATTTTATTTGAGTTTTTATCCATGGTAAGCAATTCTCCGTATAATTCTTACGAATGATTCAATCAAAAGTTCGGGGGAGTGGAAATCCAAAGAAATTTCGCGGCGGTTTTCCCGCAGTTGAAAATCGTGTGGGGGAGGGAAGCGGAATAGTAAAACGCTTCTCCTTTTTTACATAGATATTCTTTTTTGCCCAGTCGGATTCTGATTCTGCCTTCCGTAACAAACCCGAATTCTTCTCCTTCGTGAGGGAAGTCCTCGGCGGTGGAAGCGCCTTCCGCCAGTTCTAAAAACACGGGTTCCATCATATTTTTCTGCGCGTTGGGTATCAACCATCTGAAAAGAACGCCGTCCGATTCTTTTTCGATGAATTCTTCTTTCGAAAAAACGACTTTCTCGTCTTTTTCCTCTTTGAAGAATTCGGCAAGAGAACTTCCCAGCGCGGATAAAATATCCGTAAGCGTTGCTATGGAAGGGCTGTTCAGATTGTTTTCCAGCTGAGATATGTAGCCTTTCGTAAGTTCGCACCTGTCGGCAAGTTCTTCCTGCGTTAAGTTTTTCTGGTGGCGCATCTGTTTGATCTTTTCGCCTAGCTCCATAGTTTTTCACGCTCCTGAACGGAATTGTCGCGAAGGTTTGTAATAATAAACCGAAAGTTTAGTTAAAATAAACCAACGAGAAAGATTATAAATATTTTTTTCGCGTTTGTCAAACGTTTGAAAGGCTTTTTTCAAAGGTTTTTCAAATTTTTTTATAAAAGTTTTTTTCTGCGATTTTTTCGGCGGCGGAACGCGGAAAAATAGAGGGGGATAAAAGATTTTTTTGCACGCAAAAACGGTTCTACCTATAGGCAGAACCGCATATTTTATACAGCTGCGAATTTAAAAATCCGGAAAAGATTTACGGATTTTTCGTTTACGCCATCGCTTCGAGTTTCTTCGCCAGCTTCGCTTTCTTGTTGTTCGCGCAGTTCTTGTGAATCACGCCCTTGGAAGCGGTGGAATCGATTACGGAAACGGTTTCGGAATAAACTTTCGTAGCGCTTTCCTTATCGCCTGCTTCTACTGCGGCGAGGAACTTCTTGATCTGAGTTTTCATCTGCGTTTTCACCGCTTTGTTCGCAGCGGCTTTCTTTTCGGCAACCAAAACTCTTTTTTTCGCGGATTTGATATTAGGCATTTCATTCTCCTTGCACTTGTAATATTTTCTGTTATCGTTGTTTGCGGGAAAGTCCGTCCGAAACGGAGAACTTAGCCGAAACGAATTTCGTAGTTTATTTTAGCATAAAAGAAAAGTCTTGTAAACTGTTTTTGAGGGGGTTATCTATGAATTTCGCCGAAAATTCCGAAAATTTTTGCGATAAAGCCGTTTTTTCTCCTTTTCCGGGCGGAACGCGCGAGGGGAAAAAGTTTTTTTCCGGCGCAGTCTGTCTGTTCGACAGCGGCGTCGGCGGGTTGAGCGTTCTGTTTAAATGCCGCGAAATTCTTCCGTCCCGAAAATTTATTTATTACGGCGACAACGTCCGCGCGCCTTACGGAAATCTTCCGCCCGAAGCGATTTGCAGGTACGTATCTGAAGCGGCGGAAGAACTGGCGGGGTATTTTCCCCCGGCGCTCGTGCTTGCCTGCAATACCGCCGAAGCCTGCTGCGGGGAAAGTTTACGAAAAAAATATCCGTTTCCCGTTCTCGGCGCCTGTCCGCCCGTGCTTGCCGCGGGCAAAAACGGAGGGGACGGACTGGTTCTGGTTACGCGCGCCACTTACGAAAGCCGCGCGTTCGCTTCGTTGTTGCGGCAGGCGGAAAGGCGTTTCCCCGCCGCCCGTTTTTATTCGTATCCGTGCGATTCGCTTGCCGGAAAAATAGAAGATACGCTTGCTTCGGCGCCGGACGAATTTTACACGGCGGAATTGCCTGCGCAAAAATTTTCTTTCGTTGTATTAGGTTGCACGCACTACGCGCACGTGCGCGAGGCGATCGCCCGCCGTTACGGCTGCCCCGTGTACGACGGCGCGGAAGGGCTTGCGCGCCGCCTTGCCGTAACGCTCGCCGCAGGAAAAACGGAAGCGGGTAGCAGAGGTTCCGCGGAAGATTCTTTCCCGGCGGAGAACGAAAACGGCGTTGATTTTTCTGCCGGAAAGGGGAAAGAGCAAAATCTCCGCCCCTGCGTAACCACTTCCGTCCCCGCGGCACAAAATTCTGCCGATTTTTCTGCCGAAACCATCTCGTCGGACGGAAAAGTACTCTTTCTCGGCAGCGGACGAGAGAAAAACCGAACGTTTTACGAACATTCGTTTGCGCGCAATTTGTCGTAAAAGGGACAAAAGTGGTCAATTTGCCCTGTTTTTTTAAATTTTGCAAAAAACTTTCCTAAAAATAATTGACAGGTGGGCAAAAATGGTCGTATAATAAGCTTACCATTAAAAAAGGGGGTAAGTCTATGGAAGCGCTGTTCTTTGGTTCGTACGAACATCAGATCGACGACAAAGGGCGTTTCAGGATACCTGCCAAGTTCAAAAAGGGCTTGGAAACGTATCCCGAAAAAACGTACAGTTTCGTCCGCGGACTTTCGGGCAGCATCTGCCTTTTCCCCGACAGCGTGCTGGAAGAAACGCTTTCCTCTCTTGCAGACGAGCGCGTTTCCGAGGCAAATCCCATTTCGCTTATGGTGTTCAGCAGCATTTATCCCGCGGAAGAGGACGGACAGGGGCGCGTAACGCTTCCCGCCAAACTCAAGCAGATTGCGGGAATCAAAAAGGACATCGTAACGGTGGGGCGCGGCAGACGTCTGGAAATCTGGGCGGCCGAAAAGTATCGCGAAGTTACCGAAAACGTGGATTACGATTCCGAGCTGAAAAAGCTCGGCATATAAGCGGAGGCGGTTTGCGATGCAAAACTTTTCTCATATCCCCGTAATGCTGGAAGAGTGTATGGAAAATCTCGCCCTTAAAAACGGCGGCATATACTTCGACGGCACCGTGGGCGGAGGCGGGCATTCTTACGAAATATTAAAACGTACGAGCCCGGACGGCAGGCTGATTGCAACCGACCTCGACGACGAGGCGTTGGCAGCGGCGAAAGAAAGGCTCGGCGTTTTCGAAGACAGGTTTTCTCTTCATAAAAGCAACTACAAAGATTTTGCGAAAGTGCTTGAAGAAGAAAACGTGGAAAAACTGGACGGCGCGATTCTCGATTTCGGCGTATCGTCGCATCAGATCGACGACCCCGATCGCGGGTTTTCCTATCGGGCGAAAAACGCTCCGCTCGATATGCGGATGAACGAAAGCGCAAGTCTTACGGCGGAAATCGTAGTCAATACTTACGAGGAAGAGCGGCTGTACAAAATCATCAAAGATTACGGCGAAGAGGCGTTCGCAAGGCAGATTGCAAGAAACGTCGTAAAGGCGCGGGCGGAAAAACCTCTTAAAACGTGCGGCGAGCTGGCGGAAATCGTAGAAAAAAGCATTCCCGCAAGATACCGTTTCGGCGGCGCCCCGTGCGAAAGAAAAACGTTTCAGGCAATCCGCATCGAAGTGAACGGCGAACTGGACGGTTTGTACGATCTGGTGCTGGCGCTTACGAGAAGATTGAAAAAAGGCGGCAGAATCGCCGTTCTTACCTTTCATTCTTTGGAGGACAGAGCGGTGAAAGAGGCGTTCAGATATATGGAAACGCCGTGTACCTGCCCCAAAAGTTTTCCCGTATGCGTATGCGGAAAGAAGCAGGAAATCAGAATCGTTACGAAAAAGCCCGTTACGGCAAGCGAAGCGGAAGTCGCGGCGAATTCGCGGAGCAAATGCGCGAAGCTGCGCGTGGCGGAAAGAATCATTTAACGGAAAACACAAAAGACAAACATAGAAAAGAAGGATAATTCAGGCAAGAGAAACCAAGAAAGAGGAAACGGCAATGACTACGTTATGGGAAACACAAACGCTCGATGACTTACAGGCGGAAGAAGCGCGCAAGCACAACGCGATGATCCGCGAGAGATACAGACTTTTACAAAACGCGGAAGAAGCGCAGCTTGAAAAAACGTTCGCGGAAGCGGAACAGCAGAAGCGCGCCGAGCAATTTACCGCGCCCGCGGCACCCGTAGAGCCGGTTGTTCCCGCGGTGCCCGAAGCGCCCGCGGCGCCGGTTGTAAAAACGCAGGAGAGAGCGGTACCGCTCACCGCGCAGCAGAAAGATTTGTTTACGGCGGATACATTCCGCAGAGTGGTTTCCGGTGCGGCGGAAGCGCAAGCCGCGGTTCAGACGCCCGTGCAGGCGCCCGCATTCCGTCCCGTATACGTTCCGGGCGAAGCGAAAGAACAGGTAAAAGCGGTAGAAAAGAGCGCGGAAAAAGCGTTGGAAAGCTATTCGCTTACCAATGCGGCGAAAGCCGTGATTGCCGCGGTGGCGGCGTTTGTGGTGCTGCTGATTGCTTTAATCGGCGTGAACACCCGCATCTTAAACGCAAAGGGCGCCGAGCTTACGATGCTGGAAGAGAAAAAAGCGGAGCTTGTGGAGCAAAGCAGAGAGCTTGCAAACCGCATCGAAAAAGCTACCAGCGAAGAAACCATCGCCGCATGGGCGCAAGCCAACGGCTGGACGAAATAAAGGAAATCCGATACAAAATCAAATAAGGAGAAGCGGTTATCAAAAGTTTGAAAAACGATTATTCGGTATCCGTTTTACGAAAGAGGTTATTTGCCGTATGCGCGGCGATAACCTTTCTTTTTTGCATTTTATGCGCCCGTTTTTTTTATGTGCAGGTAGCGTGGAGCGGAGAGCTTGCGGGACGCGCGATCGATCAGTGGACGCGCGAAATTCCCGTGATTGCCGAACGCGGAGCGATTACGGACAGAAACGGAGAACTTCTGGCGGGCAATGCCACGAAGTTTTCCGTATTCGCGCGTTCGAACGCCGTTACCGATGCGGAAGACGCGGCGCAAAAGCTTTCCGCCGCGTTGAATATTCCTTACGAAACGGTGTTGAAAAAACTTACGGGCAAGCGGGCTTCGGAAGTTACCGTAGCGAAAAAGACGGATAAACAAGCCGTCGAAAAACTGGCGGAACTGTCTTTAAACGGCGTTTATTTTTCGCGCGATAACGACAGAACGTACCCGAAAAGCGATTTATTGTCGCAGGTCATCGGTTTTACCTCGTCCGATAATACGGGCGCGGCGGGCATAGAAAAATACTACGATTCGTATCTTCGCGGAAAAGACGGCGAAATTTTATACGAAACCGATCTTGTCGGGCTTCGCCTGAACGGCGCCGCCGCGGCGTATAAACCCGCCGAAAACGGTTATAATCTTCGCCTTACAATCGACGCAGGCATCCAGACGGCTGCGGAAACGGCGCTCGGGCGCGTCGCGCAGCAATATTCCCCGAAAAGCGCGGAATGTATCGTGCTCGATCCCGATACGTTTGAAATTCTTGCCATGGCGTGCACGCCGTCGTACGATTTGAACAACGTCCCGCGGGACGATATTCCGCTATTGAACGCGCTTTCCAGAAATCGTATCGTCTGCGATATTTACGAGCCCGGTTCCACGTTCAAAATCATCACTTCGGCGGCGAATCTCGAAGAATGGAAAAAAGGGAACAAAGCCGCTTTTTCGCCGACGCACGTGTTTTCCAGCTCTCGCACGCGTACGGTGGACGGCACTACGGTGAAATGCTGGAGCAATCACGCCAACGGAAAACACTCCTGCCAGACGCTTGCCGACGCGCTGAACAACAGCTGCAATCCCTGCTTTACGGATATGGCTCTCGCTTTGGGCAAGGAAACGTTTTACGATTATCTCGGCGCGTTCGGTTTCGGAAAAACCACGGGGCTGGATTTCGGCGGCGAAGCTTCGGGAATGCTGCTTCCCGAAACGGCGGTGAGAAATTGCGATCTCGCGCGTATCGGCTTCGGGCAGACGGTGGCGGTATCGGGAATACAGCTGGCGTGCGCGGCGGCTTCGTGCGTGAACGGCGGCTATTATTACGAACCCCGGCTGGTAAAAGAAATTTACGCAAACGACGGTTACGTTCTGCAAAGCAATACGCCGAAGCTGAAAAGCCGCACCGTCAGCGAAGAAACAAGCCGCCTGCTTGCGGGCATGCTGGAAGGCGTGGTGGAAAAGGGCAGCGGCAAAAAAACATTTATCGAAGGCTATCGCGTAGGCGGAAAAACGGGCACGGCGCAAAAATACGAGGACGGACGCATCGCCGCGGGGAAGTACGTTTCGTCGTTCGTGGGATTTTTTCCCGCAAACGCGCCGAAGTATCTCGCGCTTGTCATCATCGACGAGCCGCAGGGCGCGTATTACGGCAGCGTCGTTGCGGCGCCGTGCGCGAAAGAAATTTTTTCTTCGATTATCGAACTGAAAAACATCCCGCCCGAAAACATACCTTAAACGCGGACGGAATAGAATAGTATTGCGCGGAAAACAACGCGAAAAAAATCGGCGGAGGGAATTTCGATGCGGCTGTCGGAACTGATTGAAAGCATAAACGGCGTACCCGTGTACGCGGCAAAACGCAGAAGCGGCGAAAAAAAAGCGGCGGAAACGGAAATTACGGGCATTTCGGACGACAGTCGGTATATCGGAAGAGGAGAAGCGTTTTTCGCTCTCGGCGGCGGCAGCGCGGACGGTCGCGATTTTGCGGCGGAAGCCGCGCGAAAGGGCGCCGCGGCAATCGTCGCCGAAACGCCTGTGGATCTTTCGGGTACGGAAAATCCGCCGCCGCAGATTCTCGTGAAAGACGCAAGGGAAGCCATTGCGCTCGCCGCGTGCGCGTTTTACGGCAATCCCGCAAAAAAAATGCGCGTGGCGGGGGTAACGGGCACCAACGGCAAAACCACCGTTACATATCTTCTCGCTTCCGTTTTCGAAGCGGCGGGCGAAAAAACGGGCATTATCGGCACCACGGGTATTTTCTACGGCGGAACGAGAATCGCCCCGGAGCTCACCACGCCCGATCCCGTATTCCTGCAGAAAACGCTTGCGGATATGGCTAAGCGGGGCGTTACGTTCGTCGCCATGGAAGTTTCCGCGCATGCCGTCTGGTATAAAAAAACGGCGGGAATCCCGTTCGCCGCGAAAATTTTTACGAATTTCTCGCAGGATCATCTGGATTTTTTCGGCAATATGCAAACCTACCGCAAAACAAAGGAGCGTTTTTTCTTCCCGGAAACGGGCAAAGCGGAGGGCGAACCGGCGGACGTCGCGGAAGAAAATAAAACAGAGGACGCTTCCGGCGAAAAAGCAAACGGCGGAATTTTTGTTGTCGGCACCGACGACGAAACGGGCAAAAAAATCGCGGACGAAGCAAAAAAACGCCGGATAAAAACGCTTACGTACGGGCAGGAAAATCCGTCGGACGTTTTTGCGGTCATCACCGACGAAAGCGTTTCGGGCAGCAAATTTCTGCTGAATTTATCCGACGAACTGTGCCGCGTTACGCTGCGACTTGCGGGGCGGCACAACATATATAACGCGCTTGCCGCCGCCGGATGCGCTTTCGCGCTCGGCGCGCCGCCGAAAGCCGTTGCCGAGGGCTTGAAAAACGCAGTCCTCCCCAAGGGCAGGCTGCAACGGGTGCGCGGAGTGAACGGCGCGGAAATTTTCGTGGATTTCGCGCACACGCCGGACGGACTGGATAAATCGCTGGAAACGCTGAAACCGCTTTGTAAAGGAAAGCTGTATTGTCTGTTCGGCTGCGGCGGAAATCGTGATCGCGGCAAGCGTGCGCAGATGGGCGCCGTCGCGGCGAAAAAAGCGGATTTTTCGTATCTTACTTCCGATAATCCGCGTTACGAAGATCCGTCCGATATCATCAGGGAAATCGAAACGGGTTACCGGCGCTTTTCCGAAAATTACGCTGTTTTAACCGACAGAAAAAAAGCGATTTTTTACGCCGTGAAATTTCTGAAAAAGGGGGATATTCTGCTGATTGCGGGAAAGGGCGGCGAAGAAACGCAGGAAATCATGGGAATCAGATACGAATACGATGACGTAAAGACGGCGGAAGAGGCGGTCGAAGCGCGAAAACGCGGCGAAACGGATTAAAAACGAATATTTGCGCCGGGAAACGTACAAATTACGATAGAAGAAAAATCTTTCGGAAAAACGGATAATTACAATGAAAACGTACCTGATTGCTTCGCTTACGGCTTTTTTTCTGTCGGCGGCGTTTACAAAATTGCTCCTTCCGGTGCTCAGAAAACTGAAAGCGGGGCAGAATATTCTCTGCTATGTAAAAGAACATGCGAAGAAGGCAGGCACGCCCACCATGGGCGGCTTGTCGTTTATAGCCGCCGCGTTCGTCGCGGCGTGTCTGTTTGTCGGCGAACCGGACGGCACGTTTATCGTAACTCTCTGCCTTGCGCTCGCCTATGCCGCGGTGGGGTTTCTCGACGATTACCTGAAAATCAGGCGCAAAGATAATCTCGGGTTGAAACCGTATCAGAAAATTATATTTCAGGGCGCGGCGGCGATTCTCGCGGGCATTTACTGCTACCGTTCCGGGACGGTCGTCTGCCGCCTTCCGTTCTGCGGAAAAAGCGTGAATTTCCGCGGCTTTATCGTTCCGTTCGCGGCGTTCGTATTCGTTGCGCTCGTCAACGCCGTCAATTTAACCGACGGACTGGACGCTCTGGCGGGCGGATCGTCCGCGGCGTATTTTTTCTCGTTCGGCGTGCTGATTGCGCTGCAAAACGCGGCTACGGGAAAGGCGGGCGAGGAAAATGCGCTTGCGCTGATTTGTTTCGTCCTCGCCGCTTCGCTTTGCGGTTTTCTTCTGTTCAACGTATTTCCCGCTTCGGTATTCATGGGCGATACGGGCTCGTTGGCTCTGGGCGGGTTCGCCGCCTGCGTCGCGGTGTTTTCGGGCAACGCTTTCTATGCGCCCGTCATAGGAATAATGTTTGTGTTTTCGGTTATAACCGTCGTTGCGCAGGTCATATATTATAAAGCGACGAAAGGAAAGCGCATTTTTCTGATGGCGCCCGTGCACCATCATTTTCAGAAAAAAGGATATTCGGAATGCAAAATTTCGTTCGCCTATGCCGTAATCACGGCAGCGACGGGTTTGCTGAGTATTCTTTTCGCCTTATAAAACGGGCGTTCGCCGCAAATATCCCACGGCGGAGGTGTTAAAAAATGTATCCCGCAAATCAAAGTTTTCTCGTGCTCGGACTTTCCCGTTCCGGCGTCGCGGCGGCGGAGTTTCTGCTTTCCGAAGGCGCGGAAACGTACGTGTTTGACGACGTGCGCGGCGGCGCGGTGGAAAAAGCCGTGCAATCGCTTACGGAAAAGGGCGCGAAAACGGTAAACGAAAGTCTGCTACCCGAACTGATAAACCGTTGCCACGCGCTGGTGCTCAGTCCGGGCATTCCCGTGGACCACCCTCTCGCCGTGGCGTTCAAACGCGCGGGAAAAGCGGTGATCGGCGAAACGGAACTTGCCGCGCGGTATCTGAAGTGCTGCGTTCTTGCCGTAACGGGCACCAACGGAAAAACCACCACCGTAAGCATGCTTGCGGAAATGCTGGCGGCTGGCGGCGTAAAAGCTACGGCTTGCGGAAATATCGGCGTGCCGATGCTTTCCTGTCGTAATCTTGCGGAACGCGACGTCGCCGTGGCGGAAATTTCTTCGTTTCAGCTGGAAACGCTCTCGTCGCTCAAGCCGCATATCGCGGCGGTTTTAAATATATCCGAAGATCATTTAAACCGCCATTACAACATGGAAAATTACGTCTATCTGAAAAGCCGCCTTCTGAAAAATCAACAGGAAACGGAATACGCCGTGCTCAATTACGACGACTCCGTCGTGCGCGGTTTTGCCGAAAAAACGCGCGCGAAAGTCGTATGGTTTTCCCGTAAAGAACGGGTAGACGGCGCATACATAGAAAACGGCAGCCTTTTCTTCCGCGGCGAGGAAATCGTAAAAATCGAAGAACTCGCGCTGCGGGAAGCGCACAATATCGAAAACGCGCTGGCGGCGCTCGCCTGCGCGAAATTGATGAAAATCAACAACGAAGCCGTGGCAAAAGCGCTGAAAACGTTTAAAGGCGCGCCGCACAGAATCGAAACGGCGGGCGTGGTGGACGGCGTAACGTATATCGACGATTCGAAGGGAACAAACGTCGATTCCGCGGTGCATGCGGCGCAGTGCATGAAAAACGAAACGGTGCTTCTTCTCGGCGGAAAAGATAAGGGGTACGAATACGCGCCGCTGTTCGAGGCGCTTAAGCGAACGAAAGTCGTCAGGTGCGTAATTTACGGCGAAAACGCGTTTAAAATTCTTGAAAGCGCGGCGAAAGCCGGCTATAAAAACGTTACGCTCACGGAAAAATTCGATTATGCATTGAAAATCGCAAGGCTTCTGGCTGCACGCGGGCAAACGGTGCTGTTAAGCCCCGCAAGCGCCAGCTTCGACGAATTCCAGAGTTATGAAGAAAGAGGTGATCGGTTTGTTTCCGTTGTCAGAGCATGGCAGGAAGAAGAGCGCGTCCGCGCAGAGGAAGAACGGCTTCTCATCGGAGCCGCGGATGATTTCGCCGACGATGCGCGTAACGAAGAAAAAAACGAGGAATCGGAGTGAGAAAAACGTATACCGTAAAAAAAATACCGGGGACGTTCCGCTTCTGATTGCGGTGCTGCTTCTTTCCGCGTTCGGCGTTTTGTGCGTGTACTCGGCAAGTTATTACGCGGCGGAAAAGCAGTACGGCGATAAATTTTTCTTCGCGAAAAAACAGTTGATCGGTTTTATCGCGGGTTCGCTCGCGCTGTTTTTCGCCACGTTGTTCGATTATCGTAAACTGAAAAAAAAGACGTTTCGCTATGTGTTTTACGGGGCGTCCGCGCTGCTTCTCGCGCTTGTGTTCGTGCCCGGCGTAGGCAGAAGCAATTACGGCGCCGCCCGTTGGATCGGCGCGGGAAGTTTTACGCTGCAGCCGTCGGAAATCGCCAAATTTTCTCTCGTGGCGTTCATTGCGGGCTACGCGGCGGACGATATGGGAAGAATCGGTACGTTCAAGGGCATGCTGCCCGTGCTCGCCGCGGGCGGAGGCTTTTGCGCGCTGATTATTTTCGAGCCGAATATGTCGGTTACCGTGGTCGTCGCCGCCGTTACGTTCGGCATGCTGTTTTTAAGCGGCGCAAAACTGAAATACTTTCTGATGCTCGCGCTGCCCGCGCTTCTCGCCGTGCCGCTTCTGATTCTTGCCGAACCGTACAGGCTTCTGCGCCTGAGCGCGTTTCTGGATCCGTGGTCGTCGCCGAAAGAAGAGGGATATCAGCTGATACAGTCGCTGTATGCGCTCGGCAACGGCGGCTGGTTCGGCACGGGGCTGTTCAAATCCCGTCAGAAATACCGTTTTCTGCCGTTTGCGGAAAGCGATTTTATTCTTGCCGTCATCGGCGAGGAATTCGGTTTCGTCGGAATCGTCGTATTATTTTCCGTCTTTGCCTTTATCATTTTCCGCGGAATTAAAATCGCCGCGGAGGCGCCCGATTTTTTTTCGTTTCTGCTTGCCGCGGGCATCACGCTCACCTACGGGCTGCAAACGCTTGTCAACGCGCTCGTCGTAAGCGGCAGCATTCCGCCCACGGGCATTCCGTTGCCGCTGCTGAGCTCCGGCAACACGGCGCTTATCGTTTCCATGGCGTCGTTCGGAGTGCTGTACAACATATCGCGATGCAACAAAAAAGCCGCCGTTTTCATACAATGAAACATAGGAGCTTTTTCTTATGGATAAATTTGTTGTACAGGGCGGCGCAAAGCTGTACGGCAGGGTAAAAATTCAGGCGGCGAAAAACGCCGTGCTTCCCTTGCTGGCGGCTTCGGTGCTTGCGGACGATCTTGTTACCATACGCGATTTGCCGCACATCACCGACGCCGAAAATATGTTACATATCTTGAGCGAACTCGGCTGCGGCATCGTCCGGGGCGACGGCTATGTTACGATCGACGGCAGAAACGCCGTTTCGCACGAAATTCCGTCCACGCTCACGCGCGAACTCCGTTCTTCGGTTTTTATGCTCGGTTCGGTGCTCACACGGTTTCGCCGCGCGAAAATTTCCTATCCCGGCGGCTGCGATATAGGCTTGCGCCCGATCGATCTGCATCTTTCCGGGCTGAAGCGGCTGGGCGTTACCATTATCGAAGAAAACGGCTACGTCATCTGCAGCGCCGAAAAATTGCGCGGCGCCGATATTTTGCTGGATTTTCCCAGCGTGGGCGCCACGGAAAATATCATGCTCGCCGCCGTAAAAGCGGAGGGAAAAACCGTGATACGCAACGCCGCGAAAGAACCGGAAATCGTGGATTTGCAGAACTTTTTGTCGCAGATGGGCGCGGATGTTTCCGGCGCCGGCGGCGATACCGTTGAAATCACGGGCGTAAAACGGCTGCACGGCGTGGATTATACGCCGATGAAGGACAGGATAGAAGCGGGAACATTTCTGATTGCGGCGGCTTCCTGCGGCGGCGAAATCGAAACGGAGGGCGTATCCGAAGAAAATATTGCGGCTCTTTTGCATAAATTGCGCGAAAACGGTTGCAAAATCACCGCAAAAGGTGATAAAATAAGATTGAGAAGCAGCGGCGATTTAAAAGCCGCCTCTCTTGTGGAAACGTTGCCGTTTCCGGGGTTTCCCACCGATATGCAGGCGCAGTATGCGGCGCTATCCGCTACGGCGCGCGGCACCGCGGTGATTGTGGAAAATTTGTTCGAAACGCGTTATAAATACGCGGGCGAGCTGAAAAAAATGGGCGCGGACGTTACCGTGCGCGGCAGAACCGCCGTGATCCGCGGCGTGGAAAAACTGCACGGGGCGGAAGTATCCGCCTGCGATCTCCGCGGCGGCGCGGCGCTCGTCATCGCGGCATTGAAAGCCGAGGGGGAAAGCGTTGTTTCCGAACTCTGGCATATCGACCGCGGTTATGCGCTTTTCGATGAAAAATTAAAAGCGCTCGGCGCCGGTATCGTCCGTACGGATTTGTAGAAAAAAAACGGATAAAACCTACGAAAGAGGAATCGAAAGAAGAAATGAAAGCGAAGAAAATCATCACGATAGTCCTTACCGTCATCGTATTTTTTACGGCGGCGTTTTTAGGCGTTTCCGCCGTATACCGCGTGGAGGAAGTAACGCTTGTCGTCGAAAACGTTTCTTCGCCCGCGCTGGAAGAAGCGGCGGCGCTCAGAACCGTTCTCGAAGAGGCGTATCTTAAAAAAAGCACGATTAAGGCGGACGACGCCGCGGCGAAATCCGCCTTCGAAAATTTCGCGTATTTCCGTCTGACGGGGTTTGAAAAAGATTATCCCGGCAGGCTTGTCATCACCGCCACCGAGGACGCGGAAGTGTACGCCGTAGCGAACGGCGGCAATTACGTGATTTATTCGGGAGACGGAACAAAGCTTTCCGTGCGCGATTCCGTGAAAAACCGCGCCGACGGTACGGACAATCTGCTTGTAACTTCGCAAACGAAAAATCTTGCGGCGGATTTCGAAACGTCATCCGTGTTTTCGTTTTTAAAAACGCTCGACGCGCTGTTCGGCGGTATCCGCGGCAACGTTACGCAGGCGGAACTCGTTCAACCCGCTTCTTCCGAAGATTCCGCATGGTTGCGCGTATATTTTCGCGAGGGCGTGCAGGCGGCGGTATACGTGCCGTCGGCAAAAGCGGAAGATAAAGCCGCCGCGCTGTACGAATGCTATACGAACGGACTGAGCGTCGCCGAACGGACGACGGGCGTTATCGCCGTTTCGAAAGACGCCGGGGCGGTTTATCAGCCGAAAAATTATCTCGATTGATACACGGCAATACCGCACGGGCCCGGCACGGCAATTACCCAGATTTTTTCAAACGGGTGAAAAATAAGCGAAATCGTATAAAAACAACGATAAAACACGAAAAGTTTTCGCAAATTTATTGACTTTTTCCGCGGCGGGTAGTATAATATTATTATCGTCGCCGCTTTTATAAAGCGGACGCGCGGTACATACGAAAAAAAACGACAGACGGAGTGCAGAAGATGAAAAACGAAAGCGTCGCCATTCTCGATATTCGTTCCTATTCTCTCACCTTTCTTATCGGAGGCAGAGGGGTAAACGGAACGTTTGTTTTCCGCGGCGGCGAAAGCTCGGAATACGACGGCTACGGCACGGAAGGCTTTTACGACGTTTCGTCGTTTACCTCCGCGGCTTCCCGCCTCATCAATTCCGTTTTGTCCTCGTACGACGGCACGCTGAAGACGATTTATATTTCTGTGCCGGCGCCGTTTATCGGTATCCGTACGAAAGGGCAGTCGATGTCGTTTGAAAAGCGCCGTAAAATCACGGCGGCGGAAATCGAAGCGCTGTACGCGGCGGGGCTGAACGAACTTGCCGAAAACCGCGCTCTGGCGGACGAATCGGCAATGTATTTTTCTATCGGCGACAACCGGCGGTATTTTTCCGCCGCCGACGTTACGGGCTCTAAAACCGCCGTTCTGCAGGGCGCATTGTGCTATTATTTTTTAAACGAGCAGTTTTACTCGCTTACGCAGAAGCTGTTTTCCGCATCCGGTTTCACGCAAATCGAATATCTGCCGCAGTCTTTGGCCGAGGCAACGTATCTTCTTCCCTCGAAAACCAGAGAGGGTTACGCGGCGATTCTTGACGTAGGCTATGCCGTTTCTTCGGTGTTTGTGGTTTACGGCGGCGGAATCGTGCACGAAGAAAGTTTCGATTGCGGCGTCGGGGCGATTCTGGCGGGGCTGATGGAAGAATTCGACGTCGGCTTCGAAAAGGCGAAGGAAATTCTCGCCGCGGCGGACGTATCCGGCGGCGCGGTGCCCAAGGGGATCATCTGGACGGATAAAGACGGCGTCATGTATTCCGTGCAGCGGATCAACGACGTAATCAAATGCGGGCTGGACGAGCTGTGCGAAAAGACGGACGCTTTTTTCGAAAAGTATTACGGCACCAAAAAAATCGCGGGCGATTCGTCGAACCCCGTGTATCTCACGGGCGAGGGCGTGCAGGAAGTCCGCGGCGTGGCGGAACATACGGAACGTCGTCTTTGCCGCGTTACGCGGGCGATTTGTCCCGAAATACCTTATTACGATAAACCCGGTTATTCATCCCGCATATCCGCGCTGAACGCCGCTTTACGGCGGGCGGAAGAAAAAAGCGGATTGCGCAAATTTTTAAACATATTCGGAGGAAATAAAAAATGACGGAAGATTTTTACACTTACGACGAAACGGAAGATCGCGAGATTTCCGAAACGGCTCAACCGCAGGAAGACGAAACGCAGGACAGCCATTTCGGCGTAGCCAGAATCAAAGTGATCGGCGTGGGCGGCGCCGGCGGCAACGCGGTAAACCGTTTAATCGAATCGGGGCTGAAAGCCGCGGAATATTACGTAATCAATACCGATAATCAGGTGCTGGCGCGTTCGCTTGCGCAAAACCGTATTCAAATCGGCGTAAAGCTCACAAAAGGGCTCGGCGCGGGCGCCGATCCTTCCGTGGGCAAGCTTTCCGCGGAAGAAAATAAAGACAGAATCCAGCAGATTTTAAAGGGAACCGATCTTCTTTTCATCACCGCCGGTATGGGCGGCGGCACGGGTACGGGCGCTTCTCCCGTTATCGCCAAGCTCGCGCGGGAAATGAAAATTCTCACCGTAGCCGTGGTAACGCTTCCGTTCTCTTTCGAAGGCAAGAAAAAAATGGACTACGCGCTTGCCGGCGTGGAAGAACTCCGCAAGTATGTGGATTCCATCATCGTGATTCCCAACGATAAATTGCGCGGCGTGGTAAAACAGGGCACTTCTTTCCCCGAAGCGCTGAAAGTGGCGGACGAAGTGCTTCGTCAGGGTATCCGCGGCATTGCGGAACTGATCGTCAATCCGTCGCTTATCAATCTCGATTTCGCCGACGTGCGCACCACGCTGAAAGATCGCGGCGTGGCGCATATGGGTATCGGTATCGCCAAAGGCGAAAAACGCATTGCCGACGCGGTTCGCTGCGCCATCTGTTCGCCTCTTTTAAACACTACCATCGAGGGCGCAAGCTCCGTGATTTTAAACGTGGTGGGCGGCAACGATCTCACGCTGGATGAAGTTTGTCAGGCTGCTGAACTGGTGAAAGGCGTAATCGATTATTCCGCCAACGTGATTTTCGGCGCCTGCATCGAAGAAAACATGACCGACGAGGTGGAAGTCGTCATTATCGCGACGGGATTCCCTTCGGGCGGACAGACGATCACCGCCGCAAACGATATGCAGACGGCGGCGCAGCGCGCCGCGGCTCTGTCCGATAAAATCGATCGGGCGTTCGGCTATCCTACGGCGGAAGAAACCGCTGCCGCGCAGCAGACGGCGCCGCAAGGGTACGCACCCGCTCCGTCGGCGCAGCAGGGTTTCGCGCCTTCGTCCGCGTCCGGATTCGCGGGCGCCGATTACCGTCAGAACATGCAGGCAAATATGCCGAATAACATGCAGAACCCGCAAAACGGCGCGTGGGGGCAGAACGCCGGCATGCCGGGCATGCAGGATATGCGGAACGTAAATAACGGCTATGCGCAACCGTATCCCGCGCAACAGGGCGATTACGAACCGGAAATGCCCATCGAGGCGCCTCGCAACGAGCCTGCGCCCGAAAAGAAGCACCGCCCGAAATTCGTGGATTTCTTCATGAGAAAGAATTCCGATAAAAAATAAATCGTAACCGGACATCGGCGTATTCCTTGCAGGGAGTGCGCCGATTTTTTTATACTGCGGCTTTTTGTAAAAATTGCCGTAAGCGGTTATAAAAATTGCTTATATATCATAGAATAAAGCGATATGCCGAAAAAAGAACGGATAAAAGGAAAACGGTTTTACTTTCTGGGAATCGGCGGCGCTTCGATGAGCGCGCTGGCAAAGTATATTCTCTGTGAGGGCGGCGAGGTGTTCGGGTACGACGCGCAGCTTTCCGCAAGGACGGAAGAGCTTGCGCGGGCAGGCGTTGAAATTTATACTTCCGCCGCGATTTCCGAAACGGAAAAAGCGGTGATCAATTCCGCCGAAAATATCGTCTGCACTTCCGCAATTGCAAGGGGAAACAGCAGGTTTGACGAATGTTTTGCGCAGGGCAAAAAAATCGTATTCCGCGGCGAATTTTTAGGCGAAGTCGCCAAAGATTTTTCCTCCGTCGTTGCGGTGGCGGGCAGTCACGGAAAAACCACCTGCACAAGCATGTGCGCGCATGTTTTTTCCGCCGCAGGCAAAAAGTTCGCCGTGCATGCCGGCGGCGACGATAATACGTTCGGCAATTTTTATAAAACGGGCGAAGAGTACTTTATTACCGAAGCGTGCGAATATAAGAAAAATTTATTATATCTTCATCCCGACGTCGCGGTACTTCTCAATATCGACCGCGATCATATGGAATGTTATCGCGATGAAAACGAACTCATCGGAACTTTCGAAACGTTCTGCTCGTCCGGCAGAACCGCGCTCGTATGCGCCGACGACGAAAAAATCAAAAAAAATTTCCCCGCGTACCCGTCGTTCGGCATAGAAACCAAACGAGCGGATTTTACGGCGGAAAACATCGGAACCATCGGCGAAAAATACTCCTTCGATTTTTGCGAAAACGGAAAAAATCTTTGCCGCGTACGGCTGAACGTCGCGGGGAGATGCCATATTTACAACGCCCTCGCCGCGGGCGGCGCGGCGCGCCTTTGCGGCATTTCCGCAGAATACGTCGCGGCGGGGTTGAACGCTTTTTCGGGCGTGAAGCGGCGCTTTGAAAAAATCGGCGAAATTCACGGCGCGCAGTGGTACTGCGATTACGCGCATCACCCGCGGGAAATCGCCGCAACGCTGAAAACCGCGGCGGCGCTCACGGCGGGCAGGTTGTACGTGATTTTTCAGCCGCATACCTATTCCCGGACGAAAGCGTTGATGGCGGATTTCAGCGAAGCGCTTTCCGCCGCGGACGACTTGTTTATTTTTAAAGAATACGCCGCGCGCGAGCCCTACGACGAATCGGGCAGCGCGAAACGACTTGCCGTAAATGCGCCCGGCGCGCGTTACGGCGAAACGAAAGAAGAACTGGCAAAGTGGGCGGGCGCCGGCGTCGGCGGAGATACCGTGCTGTTTCTCGGTGCGGGGGATATTTACGGTACGGCAAAAGAAATCTTGGCGCAGATACGAAACAACCGCGTTTAAAAGCGATAAACCGTGGTGTAAAAGGTTGTTTCCGAATATACGGAAAGCGAAAAAATGCAGAAAGCGTTTTTCGGCGATTGTTTTTATAAAAAAACAAAAAACGAATATTTGTTCGTTTTTCAAGGCAAAACAAGAAAAAATTCGTGTTTTACGCCCCGAAATCCTTGATTAACTGAAAAAAAAATGTTATAATAATCAAGGTTATACTGATTCGGAGGTGGAACCTTGAAAGAGGAGAACGACAACGCGGGGAAAAATGCGGAAGAAAAAGCCGCATCCGGAAAGAAAAATAACGAAAACGCGCTGATCACGAAAGAGAGTATCGGCGCCGTGGGCGCATTGTTTTCCGCGCTCGCTTTTTTAATTCTTGCCACGCGCTCGTTGATTTTCGGCGACGTCGGCATGGCAGTCAATTCGTTCTTGCTCGGCGTGTTCGGGTACGGAGCGTATTTTTTCGTGCCGCTGATTTTTATTCTGTCCGTTGCGGCGTTCATCGGCAAACGCATTTTTAAAAACAAGCCTGCCGCCGTGTTCTCCGTTATTTCTTTGTTCATCATACTGTTAATCGTGCACGGCGTCGTTACGGCGTCGTGGCAGCGCGAAGGCTATTTTTCCGCATGTTTTACCGCGGCGGAGGGGGGAGTAAAAACCTGCTCTCCCGCAGGCTGGCTCGGCGGGCTTCTCGTGGGCGCGCTGTTTGCCGTATCCGGCAAAGCGGGTACGTTCGTCATCCTTGCCATGGCGCTCGTGTGCTTTTTTGCTTTAACGGCGCGGGCGGTGTCGGGCAGGTCGGTCATCGGCGCGGCGATTTCGAAAATCAAATCGAAAAAAGCAACGAAAACGGAAGTAAAATCCGCCGAAAACACGCAGGTAAATCCAAACGGCGATGTCACCGAAGCCGCCGCGGCAACGGCAAATCCTTCGTCGGCTGCGTACGGCGCTTTCGCGCGGGAACAAAACGGCGCGCAGCGGAATGATGCGCAAAATTACGGCGGGGCGTACGATGCTTCCCGCTCCGGCGATTCAACGCCTTATAATTATCCGTACAACAATAATGCGCAGGGCACATACGATAATCGCGGCGCGAACGGCTATAGCGCAAGCGGCGGTTTCTCTGCCGGAAACAGAACGTTTCCCGCATACGAAAAGCGGAACGAATACGGGTTTCCCGCGGATAACGTCCGTCAGCGCCCCGGCGTTACTTTGTCGAAAAACATTTCCGATCGCACGCAGAATTTCGGCGGTAATTTTACGGCGAATCCCTATAACGGCGTTTCCGGCGCGGGCTTTAACGGGCAGCCGTCGAATCCTTCGGTTCAAGCGCCCGATTCTTTCTCGCCGTTCGGTTCTTCCTATTACGGCAACAACGCGGAGGGTGCGGCGGAAAACGGCGCGCAACCCGTACAAAACGGCAGAGATCTCATTTACGGCGGCGACGCCGTGGAAAGCTTCCGTAACAATCTGATTTTCGATCCCGATTCTAAATTCAATCGCAGAAAATCCGCTGCAAACGAGCCGATTCCGGCGGCGCGGAATTTCGCCGAAACGCCCGCAGCGCCTCGTTCCGCGCGTCCGACGGCGCCGACGGCGTCAAACGGGTTCGGCGGTTCGTATACCGATTCTTACGCCGATTCCGTCAACGGAAACTATTCGCAGGAACGCGTGGTTTCCGATAAACAGGAAAAAAATAACAATAACAACGGAACATATTTCCGCGCTACGCCGGAAAATCCGGTAAGCTCCGGCACGGATTTCACTCGCGGGGCAACGCCTCCGGCACCGTCCGGAACGAATGCGTCTTATTCCCGCGAAACTTCCGATTTCTCGTCGCGCGAAACAAGCGGAACAACGGATTTTACTTCGTTCGATTCCCGCAACAATCAGCCCGCGGAAGATTTTTCCGGAAGCGATTCCCGTAACGATTTTACGGCGGATACCGGTTCTTCTTCAACCGGGCGTTTTACGCGCGATGTTTCCCGCGGCGATATTTCTGAGGACAATCTTTCCCGCGGCGGCGCCGATTTTACTTCCTATAACGATTTTTCTGGCAGAAACGGAGGTCGCGGCGACGATTTTTCCGCAAGCGGCAGAGGAACGGACTTCGGCGGTGAAAGCCGCGATGTCCGCAATGCCCGCGGCGAAGATTTTACGTCGATTTTCGATGACGAAGAAGATTCTCTTTCTTCCGATCGCGGCGACCGTTCGTCCGATTTTACTTCCGCAGACCGTTCGTCCGATTTCACGTCTTTTTCTTCGCGCGAAGATTCCGTGCGCGGCTTGAACGACGATTTACGCGATTTCGGAAGCAGCCGCGATAGTCTGCGCGACGGCGGCGATATACGCGCTTCGGAGTCCGACGATTTTTCGAAAGATTTAAATCCCGGCGCCGATAGGGGAGAATCGGATATTTCCGGCATCGATTCCCGCGGAACTGACGTCGGCGCAAGGGGGGCTTTCACGCCCGCGCAGCCGGAAAGACCGGTTTCCCGCCCCGCGCCCGTGCCGCCTCCTCCTCCCGCGCCGAAGCCCCGCGTTGTGCGCCCTTATAAAAGCGCGCCGCTCGATTATTTCGATTGCACCGAAACGCGTCCCGACCAGAATTCCGTGGAAATCGACGAAAACAAAGCCACGATTCTGGATACGCTGGAAGCGTTCAAGGTTCCCGACGCCTCCATCGCTTCGGTAACCTGCGGACCTACGGTAACGCGCTACAACGTAGCCGTGCCCCGTAATATTTCGCCTAAAAAAGTGGTGGCGCTCGATCAGCCGATCGCCATGAATCTTCACGCGAAAAACGGCGTAAACATTGCCCCGAATTTCGAAGACGGCACCATCAGCGTGGAAGTGCCCAACAAAAAGCGGCAGACGGTAACGCTCGGCAGCATGCTTGTTGCGGACGAATACATCAATTCCAAACCCAACGCGCTGGTGTTTGCCATGGGTAAAACGGTAGATAACGTAAAAACTTACGGCGACATCCGTAAAATGACGCACGTGCTTGTGGCAGGTACTTCGGGCTCCGGTAAAACGGCGTTTTTGCACTCCATCATCATTTCGCTGATCATGAAGTATTCGCCCGCCGATTTGCGCCTTATTTTAATCGATCCAAAAAAGACGGAATTCGTCGTATACGAAGGGCTGCCGCATCTTGTCATCAACGAAGTTTTGTCCGATACGAATAAGGTGATTCAAAGCCTGAACTGGGCGATCGCCGAAATGGAAAGAAGATACGATCTGTTCAGCAAAAAGAGCCGTTCCGGCACGTATGTAATCGACATAGACGAATACAACGCGAATCTGACGGAGGGGGAAGAAAAACTTCCGAAAATCGTGATTATCGCCGACGAGGTTGCCGCGATGATGCAGGATGCGAAGAAAGATATGGAAGATCGTATTCAGAATCTTACGCAAAAATCCCGCGCTACGGGTATCCACGTCATTCTCGCCACGCAGCGCCCGTCTACCGACGTAATCACGGGCGTCATCAAGAGCAATCTGAAATCGCGTATCGCGCTTTCGGTGGCGCAGGAAATCGATTCGCGCGTAATTCTGGATGAATCGGGCGCGCAGAACCTGCTCGGTCAGGGAGACTTATTGTATTCCACCGAGGGTACGAAAACGCCTGTCCGTATGCAGGCGCCGTTCATTTCTTCCGAAAAAGCGCAGGAAGTCATCCGCTACATCAAAGAGAACAACGATTGCTACTTCAACGAAGAAGCGGCGGCGTTTATCGATAAGCCAAAAGGACAAAGCGGCGGTTTCGGCGGCGATTCTTCCGAGGACGACGAGGTGGATTATGTATACATAGACGCGCTCAGAAACGTAATTTTAAGCGGCAGCGCTTCTATTTCCCTCGTGCAGCGCAAATGTTCCGTCGGTTACAACAAAGCCGGGAAAATTATCGAGTGGATGGAAGATCAGGGCTACATTTCCGCATTCGACGGCGCGAAAGCACGAAAAGTACTGATTACCCCCGAACAATTCGAGGAAAAATACGGTCCGTTGTAATTTTTTGCAGCCGTTTTGAACGTATGCGACGAAACGCAGAACATCGAACCGAAGAGGAAAGAAAAAGCAAGTGAAGGAACAGAAAAAATTCGGCGTAATATCGCTCGGTTGCGATAAAAACCGCGTAGACAGCGAAAAATGTATCGCCGTATTGCAAAACGCGGGCTATATGTTAACGAACGACGTGCGGGAAGCGCAAATCGTCGTCATCAATACGTGCGCGTTTTTACAGTCCGCGCGGGAAGAATCGGTGGAAACCGTTATCGAAACGGCCGGTTATAAAAGCGAAAAACTGGAAAAAATCGTAGTAACGGGTTGTCTGCCGCAAAAATACGCGGTGGAAGTTTTTCCCGCTCTGACGGAAGGCGACGTTTTTCTCGGCATCAACGATTACGATTTATTGCCGTCCGCGCTTGAAACGGCGTACCGTACGGGCGAAAGGGTAAATCTTGTCGGCAAAGGCGCCGATACGTTTCGTTTCGCGCGCACGCTCACCACGGCGCCGTATCTCGCATATCTGAAAATCGCCGACGGCTGCTATAATCATTGCACGTATTGCCTGATTCCGAAAATCCGCGGCAAGTACCGTTCGTATCCCATGGAAAAATTGCTGGAGGAAGCAAAAGAGCTGGGCGAAGTGAAAGAACTGGTACTTGTTGCGCAGGATACCACGCGTTACGGCGAAGATTTATACGGCGAAAACCGTTTTCCGCAGCTGATTCGTCGGCTTTCCTTGCTGGATAATATCGGTTCTATCCGCCTTTTGTATTGCTATCCGGACGCGTTCTCAGACGAACTCATCGAAGAAATCAGAACAAACGACAAAGTAATCAAGTATGCGGATATTCCGTTGCAGCATTCGGAAAACCGCATTCTGAAACTGATGAACCGCCGCGGCACGCGCGAAGATTATCTGGCGCTCATCGCAAAATTGAAAGAGAAAATTCCCGGCATCGCGCTTCGCTCCACGTTTATTTCGGGCTTTCCGTCGGAAACGGAGGAAGAATTCGAGGCGATGCAAGCGTTTTTAAAAGAAGCGGAACTATTCAATTGCGGATTTTTCGCATATTCCCGCGAACCTGATACCGCCGCGGCGAAAATGCGCGGGCAGGTGCATTATAAAACGAAAGAACGGCGCGTGCGCACGTTATACGAAACGCAGCGGCAGATTTCCGAAAAGATTTTATCCGCCTTCAAAGGCAAAACGCTGCGCGTTTTATGCGAAGGAATCGATTACGATAAGCAGCTTTTTGCGGGCAGAGCGTATTTTTCCGCCCCGGAAATCGACGGCAGGATATATTTCAATGCGCCCGAAGCGGAAGAGGGGAAAGAATACGACGTCGTCGTTTCCGATGTTTCCGCGCCCGATCTTTTCGGCGCAACGAAAGATTATTTGGCGTGAAACAAACCGATAAGTACATAAGGAGTAAAAATCAATGAATTTACCTAATAAATTATCGCTGATACGAATTTGTTTAATTCCCTTATTCGTATTGTTTTTCTTTCTCACGGCGCTGCCGTACAATTACGTGTACGCGGCGGTCGTGTTCGCGGTGGCTGCGGTTACCGATTTTCTTGACGGGCGTATCGCAAGAAAACGCGGTCTGGTTACGAATCTCGGCAAATTTCTCGATCCCATCGCCGATAAAGTTCTTGTGGCTACGGCATTTGTTTTAATGCTTACGAAGTACGAAATTTTCGGCTTGTTCGGGCACGACTTTTATGTGGCGGGAGCGGTATGCGTATGCCTGATTCTCGCGCGCGAACTAATCATCAGCGCTTTCCGCCAGATTGCGGCGGCAAACGGCGTGGTGCTTGCCGCGGATATGCTCGGAAAACTGAAAACCAACGCGCAGGATTACTGCGTCGTCGCGTTGATTGCTTCCGCGTCGTTTGCAGGAACGGCGCAGCAAGTTATTTCCGTCATCGGGCTCGTGCTGTTTGCGGCGGCGGTGATTCTCACGGTAATTTCGGGCGTTTCGTATATCGTAAAAAATCCGGCGGTGTTAAAAACGGAAAAATAAAAGCGTTCCAAAGCGCGGCGCGTAAGACTTGTCATTTTAGTAAAAGGAAAAAAATCAATGCAGACGGCGGTAATCATCGTACAATCAATTCCCCTCGGCGATACGGATATTTTCGGCGAGCTTGCGCAGGCGGGCAAAATTTCGGAAATCCGTTTTTTGCCGTACGGAGAAAGTACGCCTGCCGTCGTCTTGTCTTATGCGGTGCAGTCCGATTCCGTGCTTGTTTTTACCGAAAGCAACGCGTTGCCCGCGCTTTCCGAAGCGCTTGCGGCGGAGTCCGACGATTTTCTGCAATGCTCCGAGGACGGTTCCGGAGTGTTCACGAAAGGGAAAGCGGATATATTTCTTGCTCCGTTCGAAGCGGAACGGCGGCGCGCGTATATGAAAAACGTATGCCTGCCGAGGCTGAAACGCAAAGGCGCGATTGCGGAAAAAATCGTATTCCGCGGCATCGGCTGCGATAAAAAAACAGTGGAACAGTGTATCGCGCAAGGCGAAAAAGCGGCGGATGCGGCAGGAAATAAACTGGAATTTTTCGTTTCGGAACGCTACGACGATACGCGTATCGAAGTCGATTATCCGCCCGACGCGCCGAAACTTTTAATAGACGGCATCACCAGAATTTTCGCGGAAACTTTTTCCGAAGAATTGTATTCTATGGACGATACGCCGCTGGAAAAACGCCTGTGCGAACTTTTAAAGGTGCGCGGCAAAAAAATCAGCGTTGCCGAATCGTTCACGGGGGGCGGCGTGGGTAGCCGCATCGTTTCCGTTCCGGGCGCCAGCGAAGTGTATTTCGAAGGGCTGAACACCTATAACGGCGACGCGAAAATCAAACGGCTGAACGTTTCCCCGTTCACTCTGAACACGTCCGGCGCCGTTTCCGATCAGACGGCGTACGAAATGTGCGCGGGACTTTTATCTTCGGGCGATTGCGACGCGGCAATCGCCACCACGGGGTTGGCGGGGCCGAAAAGCGACGAAAGCGGACTCCCCGTGGGCTTATGTTTTCTGGCTGCGGGGCTGGACGGAAAAATTTACATCGCCCGGCATATTTTTACGGGCTCGCGCAAAGAAATCACCGAAAAAGCTATCAATCACGCGTTGTTCTGGGCGTATAAACATTTAAAATAATCCGAAAATTTTTGTCGGCGGTTTTCCGTCGGAAAAGATATAAAACAGTAAAATATAACAGGAGTAAAAACATAAATGGCAATCGAAAAAAATTCCGAAAAAATGAAAGCTCTCGACGCCGTTCTCATGCAGATCGAAAAGCAGTACGGCAAGGGCTCGATCATGCGCCTCGGCGACGAAGCGGGCAATACGGAAATCGACGTGATTCCTTCGGGCTGCTTAACTCTCGATCTGGCGCTCGGCATCGGCGGCTTTCCCCGCGGCAGAATCATCGAAATTTACGGTCCCGAATCTTCGGGTAAAACCACGGTGGCGTTGCACGCTATTGCGGAAACGCAGAAACTCGGCGGCGTGGCGGCGTTTATCGACGCGGAGCACGCGCTTGATCCCGTGTATGCGAAACATCTCGGCGTAGATCTCGAAAATCTGTACGTATCTCAGCCGGATACGGGCGAACAGGCGCTCGATATCTGCGACGCGCTCGTTCGTTCTTCCGCCGTGGATATGATTGTTATCGACTCCGTTGCGGCGTTGACGCCGAAAGCGGAAATCGAAGGCGATATGGGCGATTCGCACGTCGGTTTGCAGGCAAGACTGATGTCGCAGGCGCTTCGTAAACTTACGGCAATCGTCAACAAATCGCATACGTGCGTGATTTTCATCAACCAGCTCCGCGAAAAGGTGGGCGTAATGTTCGGCAACCCCGAAGTTACCCCCGGCGGCAAAGCGCTCAAATTCTACGCCAGCATCCGTATCGACGTAAGAAAAATGGATACGCTGAAAGACGCGGAAGGCGCGATGGGCAACCGTACAAAGGCGAAAATCGTGAAAAACAAGCTTGCGCCTCCTTTCAAACAGGCGGAATTCGATATCGTATTCGGCGAAGGCATTTCGCAGGAAGGCTGTATCATGGATATGGGTATTCAGTTCGATATCATCGGCAAGAGCGGCGCCTGGTTCTCGTACAACGGCGAAAAAGTGGCGAACGGCAGAGAAAAAATGCGCCAGTTCCTGAAGGATAATCCCGAAATTTCCAACGAAATTCAGCAAAAAATCCGTGCGGCGGCGAAAGGCGCTGCCGACGTGGTAGAAGGCGGAGCCGACGAGGAATGAAATACGGTTTTGTGCGCGCGGCGGCAGCTTCGCCGAAGCTGAGAGTAGCGGACGTAAAATTCAATACGCAGGAAATTTTAAAAGAAATCGCCCGTCTTGCGGCGGAAGAAACGGAAATCGCGGTATTTCCGGAACTTTCGCTGTGCGGCTACACGTGCGGCGATTTGTTTTTCGACGGCTCGCTGTTAAAAGCAACGCGCGCGGCGGCGTTTTATCTTGCGGAAGAATCTTTAAAAATAGCGCCGCGTTTATTGTTTTTTATCGGTTTGCCGGTAGAAAAGGGCGGCAAACTTTATAACTGCGCGGCGGCGATCTGCGGCGGAAAAATCCTTGCGCTGATTCCGAAGTCCTCGCTTCCGAATTACGGCGAATTTTACGAAAAACGTTATTTTACCGAGGCGGAAAATTTTGTCGATACGGGCTTTGTTTTCGGCTGCGGCAAAAACGCTTATGCGGTACCGTTCGGCAGAAACGTTCTTATCGAAGATTCCGCCACGGGCACCTGCGTTGCCTGTGAGATTTGCGAAGATCTCTGGGTTTTTGCGCCGCCTTCGCAAAATCATGCCGCTGCCGGCGCCGTAATCATCGTAAATTTATCCGCTTCCGACGAAACCGTGGGAAAGGCGGAATATCGCCGCACGCTTGTGAAATCCGTTTCCGGACGCTGCCTCTGCGCGTATGTGTACGCGGATGCCGGGCAGGGAGAATCGGTTACCGACTGCGTGTTTGCGGGGCATTGTCTTATTGCGGAAAACGGCGGAATTTTAAACGAAAGCGCTTTGTTTTCGGAAAGCGGCGCAAGCGCCGAGATCGACGCGGAATTTTTAAAAAACGAACGCCGCAGAATGACAACGTTCAAGCCGTCTGCGGAAAATTATACGCGCGTTTTTGCCGATTTCGTCGGCGGAAGCGATCTGAAAACACGGGCAATCGAACGCCTGCCGTTCGTTCCCGAAGGCGCGGGCGCGGAAGAGAGAAAAGAATTGATTTTATCGCTGCAGTCCCATGCGCTGGCGCGGCGGTTGCGGCATGTCGGGGCTAAATGCGCCGTCATCGGCGTTTCGGGCGGACTCGATTCGTCGCTTGCGCTGCTTGTCGCCGCCCGAGCGGCGGATATCTGCGGCATGCCGCGTTCGGCAATCGAGGCGGTTTCCATGCCCGGGTTTGGCACCAGCGGAAAAACATACGATAATTCTCTCGCGCTTTCGAAAAGCGTGGGGGCAAGCGTGCGCACGATTCCCGTAAACGCGCTTGTTTCTCAGCATTTCAAGGATATTTCGCACGATCCCGCCGTAAAAAACGTTACGTACGAAAACGCGCAGGCGCGCGCGCGTACGTATATTTTAATGAACCTCGCCAACGAACTTGGCGGCATCGTGGTGGGCACGGGCGATTTAAGCGAGCTTGCCCTCGGCTGGTGCACGTATAACGGCGATCATATGTCGATGTACGGCGTCAATTCCGGCGTGCCGAAAACGCTTGTAAAGCATCTTGCGAAGTATGAGGCGGAGCGACTCGGCGGCGATGCGCAAAAAGCAATCGAAAGCGTGCTTGCCACCGAAATTTCCCCCGAACTTCTTCCGCCGGACGAAAAAGGCAACATCGCGCAGAAAACGGAGGATATCGTAGGTCCGTACGAACTGCACGATTTCTTCCTGTATCACGCGTTGCGGCGCGGCGATTCGCCGAAAAAAACGTTTTATCTCGCGCAGTATGCTTTCGGCAGAAAGTACGATAAAAAAACGCTGAAAAAATGGCTGAAAAATTTCTATAAACGCTTTTTCGCGCAACAGTTCAAGCGCTCGTGCATGCCGGACGGCGTAAAAATCGGTTCGGTAACGTTGTCGCCGCGCGCCGATTTCCGTATGCCTTCCGATGCCTGCGCGTCGTTGTGGCTGGAAGAAGCGGAAGAAATATAACGCTATTCGGGCAAACAGGCACGCCGGAATTTTTCCGTATGCGAAAAAACGATTCGCCTCGTACGAAAAAAACGCGCGAAATTTCGCAAAAAAGCCAAAAAAGCGCAAAACCAAACGAAAAATCGATGTCAAAACATTGACTTTTTCGATTATTTATAGTAAAATAGAACATAGGAGTTGCCGCGCGCGCATGCAAAAGCGTAAAATGCGCAAAACGGCAATGTCCGCACAAAATTATATTTTTCACTAACACAGGAGGCATGAAATGAATTTAGTATCTTTCGGCGTCCTGTTTCTCACCGTAAAAGTCGGAGTATTTGTCGGTAGTTTGGTCGCCGCGGTGGCAATCACCGCGCTTTTGGCGGCAGTAGGTTTTATCATCTATAAGAAAAAGAATACCGAAAGAGAAATCGGCGAGGCGAACACGGAAGCCGGGCGCATCGTCGGGGACGCAAAAGCGGAGGCGGGAAAAATCACGGCGCAGGCGCGCGAAGAAAGTAAGCGCGTTCTGAAAGAAGCGATTTTAGAGGCTAAGGAACAGGATCTTAAATTACGCAACGATTTCGATCGTGAAACCAAAGAAAAAAGGGCAGAATTGCAGCGCGCGGAGCAGCGTTTAACGCAAAAAGAAGACTCTCTCGATAAAAAAATCGAAGCGCTGGACGAGCAGAAAGCGAAAATCGAAGCCCACGAAGAACAGCTGGGCGCTTTGCAGCAGAAGCTGGATTCGCAGCACGAACTCATGGTGCAGGAACTCGAACGCGTGGCGCAACTCACCCGCGACGAGGCGAAAAAGGCGCTTACGGAAGAAATTCTCGACGACACCCGTCGCGAAACAGCCAAAACCGTTCGCGAAATGGAACAGCAAGCCAAAGACGAAGCGGAAATCAACGCAAAGAAGATTATTTCGCTTGCCATTCAGAAATGCGCGGCAGATCAGGCTTCCGAACTCACCGTATCGGTGGTGCCGCTCCCCAGCGACGATATGAAAGCCCGCATCATCGGCAGAGAGGGGCGCAATATCCGCGCTCTCGAAAACGCCACGGGCATCGAACTTATCATCGACGATACGCCGGAAGTGGTTATTTTGTCCGGGTTCGATCCCGTCCGCAGAGAAATCGCGCGGGTATCGTTGGAACGGCTCATTTCCGACGGGCGTATTCATCCGGCGCGCATCGAAGAAACGGTAGAAAAAGTTACGCGCGATATCGACGTACAAATCCGCGAAGCGGGAGAATCCGCCGTGTACGAAGTGGGCATTTTCGGGCTGCATCCCGAACTCGTGAAACTCATCGGCAGATTGAAATTCCGCACCAGTTACGGTCAAAACGTGTACAAACACTCCATCGAAGTCGCCACGCTGGCAGGGCTGATGGCGGCGGAACTGGGGCTGGACGTCAATTTCGCCAAGCGCGCGGGACTTTTACACGATATCGGCAAAGCGGTGGATCAGGAACAGGAAGGCACGCATGTCCAGATCGGCGCCGAACTTGCGAAGAAATATAAAGAAAACGCAAATATCGTAAACGCCATCATGGCGCACCACGGCGACGTGGAACCCAAAACCATCGAAGCCGTGCTGATTCAGGCGGCAGACGCGATTTCCGGCGCAAGACCGGGCGCCAGAAGAGAAACGGGCACGAACTACGTCAAGCGGCTCGAACGGCTGGAAGCCATCGCTTCTTCGTTCCCCGGCGTAGAAAAGAGCTACGCCATTCAGGCGGGGCGCGAAGTCCGCGTTATCGTCAAGCCCGATCAGGTCGACGACGCGCAGGCGCTGTTTCTTTCGAAGGACATCGCTAAGAAAATCGAATCCGAACTCGAATATCCGGGGCAGATTAAAGTTAACGTCATCCGCGAATTCCGCAGCGTAGAATACGCGAAGTAAACGGTAAAAGCAAAAAATCATACTCTCCCGTCCGGCAAAATCCCGGCGGGGGAGCGTTTTCTTTAAAAAAGAGAAAAATTTTTGCGGTTTTATGAAAAAAGGCGTTTTTTCGGCTTGACAAATTTTCCTTTTTGCATTATAATAAGCAAGTAATTCTTCGCACGGGAAAGAAAGCGCGGCGCGCCGCACAAAAATCGGGCGAAGCTCATAAGGCGGTGCTACTATGGCTCAGTTGGTAGAGCGCGTCCTTGGTAAGGACGAGGTCACCGGTTCAAATCCGGTTAGTAGCTCCATTTGTCCGATTTTTAAGTTTTGCGCTTTGAAAATCGGACTTTTTATATAGAAAAAACAAAACCGAAGGAATAAAAAACTTTTAAAAATCGACAGTTCTTCAAAACCGTGTTGTTCCGTTTTCCGAAAAACAATGATATAATATTTTTGTCGAAAGCCGTAAGGCAAAAAAGACAAAGGAGAATAAATCATGAAAAATACGGAAAAAGTTTATGCGGAACAAATCGCGGCGGAATACTCGCCCAAAACCACAAGTAAAGCGGTGGCGCTCAGAAAGCTGGATAACAAGGTGAAAAAGGCTCCGAAGATTGCCTCGATTACATTCGGTACGGTTGCTACGCTGATTTTCGGCACGGGGATGTGCCTTGGCATGAAAGTCATCGGCGCGGGCACCGCCGCCGCTATGGCAGCGGGCATTGCAATCGGCGTGGCGGGTATGGCGCTCATGGCGGTGAATTACCCGCTGTACAAAAAGTTTTTAAACGCCAGAAAGAAGAAGTACGCCTTCGAAATCGTTGAACTTGCCAGACAGATCACCGATGAAGCGGCAGAGGAGTAACTTTAAACGTGGAAGCTGCAAAAAATAAAAGCGAAAGCAAATATTTCAATACGGCGCTTCGCATGGACGAAGCGCTGTTGCGGCTGCTCGAAAAGAAAGATTTCGAATTTATCACCGTCAAAGAACTTTGCGCGGCGGCGAAAGTCAATCGTTCCACGTTTTATCTGCATTACGAAAACACGTACGAACTTCTTGCGGAAAGCATCGAAACGCTCAGCAGTCGGTTTATCGGCTCGTTTTCCGGCGGGGAAAAACAAAACTTCGCCGAAAAAATCGCCGCGTTGCCGGAAGAAAAACTGTATCTTGTAACCGACGAATATCTGTTGCCGTATCTTACGTTCGTAAAACAGAATAAAACGGCATTTAAAGCAATCCGCAAACGCCCAGATTTATTCGATGCGGAAAAATCCTATCGCAATCTGTTCGATACGGTGTTTTCGCCGATTCTTTCGCGTTTCGAAGTTCCCGCGGAGGAACATGTTTATCGTATGGAGTATTACGCGAAGGGGCTTTCCGCCGTCGTGATGTGCTGGGTGGAATCCGGCTGTGCGCAGCCGGCGGAAAAAATCGCGGAAATCATCAAGGCTTGCGCGTTCATGCCGCCGCGCGAACTTCGCGGAGGCAAAGAGCAACCATGAAATTTTTCGGAACAATCTTCGAAAAGTATCGTTCGCATCCGTTTTTCGGTAAATTCGGCGGCGCGGTATGGTCGGCAACGGTAACGGCGGCGTTCGCCGTTTATAACGTATTTCTCGGCGTAAGCACGGGCGGCGCGTGGTTTTACGGTATCGGCGTTTATTATTTTCTGCTCACGTGCGCACGCGCGGCGATTTTGATTTCGGAAGCGAAAAATCTCAGGGAACCGTGCGAACATAAAAAAATCAAGCGCGAAAAACGCACTTTCCGCCGCGTCGCCGTTTTCACGTTTTTAATCGATTTATGCGTCGGCGTTCCCATCGCGCTGATGGTGCTCGGCAAAAAACGCGTCAACGCGGGAACGATTGCTGCTATCACGATGGCTGTATACACAACGTATAAAATCACGGCGGCAATCGTCCGGTTTGTAAAATCGAAGAAACGCGAAGAGCGCCCGTGTATCAGACAACTTCGCCAGATCGGCGTAAGCGACGCGCTTGTTTCCGTGTTGTCGCTGCAAAATACGTTAATCTCCGTGTTTTCTCAAGCCGACGAGGCGCGCCGGCTGTTCGCGCTTTCCGCCGTTTCAAGTGCTGCGATTTTTATGCTTTTAATCTTTTTTTCCGTCTTGTTTTATTTCCGCGGGCGTCCGTATGCCGAAAATAAAGAAAAACGGAAATAAACAGGTTTGTTTTTTGTAAGAAAAAATCTTTTTTTTTCGCATTAAGGCTTGCTAATCGGGCGTTTTTGTGGTATGATAGTATTACAGTCAGCAAAAAGCAAAGGGGAGCGCGAATGATTTACGAGCTTGCGGGATTACGGGTAAACATTAAAAATCGTTGCCGCTATACAAGCGAATTCTGCAAAGAATATCTTTCCGTCGATCAGCTATCGCCCGCGGCGTTCGAAGCGGAAGTTACAGGCGAAGAGTTTGCGGAGGAAAAAAAGCAATCGGAAGGCTTTTCCGACGGCTATATCGAAAATATCTGTCTGTATCGCAGCGTCTGTTTGCAGATGCCGAAATACGGCAGATTTTTGTTACACTCCGCCGTGATTGAATACGAAAATAACGCCTATGCGTTTCTGGGCAGAAGCGGCATCGGCAAATCCACGCATACCGCGCTCTGGATAAACAACGTGAAAGGCGCCGAAATTTTAAACGGCGATAAGCCGATTATCGGGTTCGACGAATCCGCGGCGGACGGCGAAAAATTCGTTGCGTACGGCACGCCGTGGAACGGCAAGGAAAACCGCGGCAAAAAAGGGCGGGCGCCGCTGAAAGCACTTTGTTTTATCGAGCGGGCGAAAGAAAATACAATCGAAAAAATCGCCGTCGGCGAAGCGGCGGACCGCATTTTCACACAGATTTTATTGCCGAGCGAACGCGAAGCGGCTGAAAAAACGCTTGAACTTATGGATATGTTTGTGCGAACCGTTCCCGCATACGTGTTGCATTGCAATATGGAAACGGACGCGATGAAAACGTCGTATAAAGCGCTTGTCGGCAGAGAATTTACGCAAAACGAACAGAAATAAACGCCTTCGGGAGGGAGAAATATATGAAGATCAAAGAGGGATTCATTATCAGGCAGGTCGGCGGCGAAAATATCGTTGTGCCTATCGGAAAAACGGGAAAAGAATTTCACGGCATGATCAAGCTGAACGATAGCGGTGCGTTTTTATGGCGCTTTTTTACGGAAGAGCACACGGAAGCGGAAGCCGTCGCCGCGCTTTTAAACGAATACGAAGTGGATGAAGCCACCGCAACGGCGGACGTGGCGTCGTTTGTAAAAACGCTGAACGATCCTCGTTTCGTCGATTGATAAAGAAGTATACTGCGGTGGAAGAAACGAAACAAATCACAATCGAAGAACTCATCGGAAGCGAGGGCAGATACGTCGGTCCCACGGTGGGCGTCAGCATGTTGCCTATGCTGAAAACCGGGCGCGACAGCGTGGTAATCGTAAAAAAAGAGGCGCGGCTTCGCCCGCTGGACGTGGCGCTTTATAAACGCGGCGATAAATACGTTCTGCACCGCGTTATTTCCGTCATCGACGGCGGCTATATCATTCGCGGCGATAATTGTTATTCCGATGAAAAAATTCCGGAATCCGCCGTATTCGGCGTGCTTAAAGAATATTTCCGCAAAAACAGACATATCGATTGCGCCACCGACGAAAAATATCTTCGGTATGCGAAAAGGCGGGTGAAAAATTATCGTCTGCGCCGATTTTTCGTATTGCCGTATCTGCGCTGCCGCAATTTCGCCTCGCGGCTGTATCATAAGATTTTCAAACGCAAAAACGGCGAATCGGAATAAGCGAACAAAAGGGAAGAAAAGCGTGAAAGAACAGGAAGCGGCAAGAGGAAAAGCATGGCTGAAGCGGGAAATGCGCCCGTATCGGCTGCCTGTAATATTTCTTGCGGGGTTGACGGTAACGGCAATCCTGTTTTCGCTTGCGTTTTCGTATCTCATCCGCTATGTCATCAACGGCGCTGCAAACGGCGAAATCAAAAAAATGTGGCTGTTTTCGGGCATTTGCGCCGCGCTTGCCGTTTTAAGAACGCTGCTGCAAATCGTCCGTTCGTATTATTCCGAACGCTGCAAAGCAAAAATCACGGTGGGGCTCAGAACCCGCCTCTTCGCTCGTTTGCTTTGCGCCGATTATGCCGAAGCCGAAAAATACCACAGCGGCGATTTATTGAATCGTTTCACGTCCGACGTCGCGGAAGTTGCCAACATGAGCGTAAGCATTCTGCCCGCTTTTGCCGGAATGATAGTGCAGTGCGTCGGCGCGATCGCCGCGCTTTTGATGCTCGATCCGTTGTTTACGGCGATTTTTGCCGTCGGCGGACTTATCGTCGCCTGCGTTTCCGTCGCATTCAGAAAAGCTTCGAAAAAATATCATAAACAACTTACCGAAGCGGACGGAAAAAGCCGCTCGTTCATACAGGAGGGCATTTCTTCGCTCCTCACCGTAAAAGCATACGGCGCGGAGGAACGTTCGGCTGAAAAGTCCGGCGCGCTTTTAAAAGACTATTATGCGGCGCGTATGAAGAAAAACCGACTGAACGTGGCGCTCGGCGGTTCGTTTTCGGTGTTGTCGGCGCTTTCGCAGATATTTGCGGTGGTGTGGTGCAGCGTACAAATCGTAAGAAGCGGCAGTTCCGATTACGGCTCCGTTTTGTCCGTCATCATGCTTTTAAGCCAGCTGCAGCAGCCCTTAACGTCGTTTTCGGCGGTACTTCCCGCAATTTATTCCCGCGCGGCAGCCGCGGAACGCCTTTCCGAAACCGACGATATTCCCGCCGAACAAACCGAAAAGCGCAGCGAAAAGAAACGCAACGCCGAGTACGCCGCAGCCGAAAATATTCTATTCGAGGAAATAAAATTTGCCTACAACGGCAGAGCAAAAACGCTTGACGGCGGCACTGCGCGCGCGCCTCTGCATAAAATCACGTGCGTAACGGGGCAGTCCGGTTCGGGGAAAAGCACGCTTTTCAAATTGCTGTTAAGCGTATACCTTCCCCGCGGCGGAGGCGTATTTCTCGAAAATTCCGCGGCGGAAAAAATCCCCGTTACCGCCGCTCACCGCGATTTATTCGCGTATGTTCCGCAGGGGAATTTCCTGTTTTCCGGCACGATATACGAAAATTTAACGTTCTTCTGCGAGAAACCCGTTACCAAAGAAGCAATCGGGGCAGCGCTTAAAAGCGCCTGCGCCACATTCGTTTACGATTTGCCGGAAGGCTTGTCCACGTCGCTGAAAGAGCGCGGCGGCGGGCTTTCCGAAGGGCAGCTGCAGCGCCTTGCCGTAGCACGCGCATTGTTATCGGATCGTCCGATTCTTCTTCTGGACGAAGCCACCAGCGCGCTCGATTCCGATACGGAAAAAGCGCTTTTGTGCAATATCCGCGCCATGAAAAACAAAACGTGCCTGATAGTAACGCATCGTCCCGCCGCGCTGGAAATCGCCGACGAAGTGATTCGCGTAGAAAAGGGCGTGATTTCCGCAGATAAGACGGCGTTTAAAGAGCAAAAATCGGAAGATTAAATAAAAAAACTCGACTTCGGCAAAATTTTTTCGCAAATCGCCCGAAAAACGCTTGACTAATTTACGTTATGTAAGTATAATAATTTATGCTGTTTGAAAAAGCAGATACATTGAGGCATAGCGCAGTTTGGTAGCGCGCTTGGTTAGGGACCAAGAGGTCGTGGGTTCAAGTCCCGTTGCCTCAACCATCCGAAAGTCCACATACGTATTTATGTGGACTTTCGTTATAAACGAGGCGTAGCGCAGTTGGTAGCGCGCAGCGTTCGGGACGCTGAGGTCGTGGGTTCGAGCCCCGTCGCCTCGACCAATTATGAAAAAGACACCTGTTTTAAGGTGTCTTTTTCATAAAAAGAACCGAATAGCGACGGGGCGAGAGGGTGGAGCCGCTTTGCGAGAGCAAAGCGATTTCGCGGCGAATTATTGTATATCATCGAAAGTATAATAAAAAACGCGTTCATCGCATTTTAACAACGGAATATATTGCGTCGTTCCGGCACGCTTGCTGCCGAAACGATTTTTATTTTGCGGATTTTGAAAATCGCAGAGTCAAAAGGCTTGATAAAATCCGAAAAAAAGTGTATAATAATATCTGTAAAAATTTACTTATTTTCCGTAAATAAAAATCGGAAATCACACCGGATCGCCGGAAATGTATACGGCGGAACTTCTCCGGAATCGCTCAGAGGTTGTACATGCAGGGAAAATACTTTATCGTAACGTACGGTTGTCAGATGAACGTACACGAATCCGAAAAAATCGCGGGGCTTCTCCGCACGGCAGGCTACGAATCCGCAAATTCGCAGGAAGATGCAGACGTTATCGTTTTCAATACCTGCTGCATCCGCGAAAACGCCGAAAATCATGCTTTCGGCAACATCGGCGCGTTGAAAAAGCTGAAAAAACAGAAAAAAGATTTAATCATAGCCGTCGGCGGCTGCATGACGCAGGAAAAAGGCAAAACCGACGTTCTGAAAGAAAAATTTCCGTTTATCGACGTCATTTTCGGCACGCTCAATCTGGAAGAATTGCCCGTGTTGATCGAAGAAAAACGCCGCGCGAAAAAGCGCGTTGTAAAAATCCGCGAAAAAGAGGGCGAAATCGTAGAAACGGTTACGCCGTTCCGCACCAGCTTTCCCAACGCATGGGTAAATATCGCGTACGGTTGCAACAATTTCTGCTCGTACTGCATCGTGCCTTACGTCCGCGGCAGAGAGCGTTCGAGAAAAGCGGAAAATATTTTAGCCGAAGTCGAATCGCTTGTAAAGCAGGGGTATAAAGAAATCACGCTGCTCGGTCAGAACGTCAATTCTTACGGCAACGATCTGTCGGACGGTTCGAATTTTGCCGATCTTCTCGATAAGGCCGCGTCCGTCGAAGGCAAATTCCGCCTTCGTTTCATGACGAATCACCCCAAAGATTTCACCGAGGACGTCGTGCGGGTTATGAAGAAACACGAGGGCAAAATCTGCCGCCTCGTGCATCTGCCCGTTCAGTCCGGTTCCAACGAAATTTTAAAACAGATGAACCGCCGCTACACCGCCGAAAAATATCTCGGCGAAGTCAGAATGTTAAAAACGCTGATTCCCGAAGCGGAAGTTACCACCGATATCATTGTCGGTTTTCCGGGCGAAACGGAAGAAGACTATCTTCAAACGGAAGCGCTTGTAAAAGAAGCGGATTTCGCTTCGGCGTTCACGTTCGTATATTCCAGGCGCAGCGGCACGAAAGCCGCGGAAATGGAAAATCAGATACCCGAAGAGGTTTCGAAGAATCGCATTATGCGCCTTGTGGAACTCGTCAATTCCAAAACGCGCGAAAAATCGGAAAAATACGTCGGCAAAACGGTGGAAATTCTCTGCGAAGATTACGACGAAAAGAAAAAGATGTATCTCGGCAGAGACGAATTCGGCAGAATGGCATATTTTCCCTATCCGCACAATCTTATCGGCAAATTTGTATCCGTGCACGTAAATTCCGCCAACGGCATTTCGCTCACGGGCAACGTCGTCGCCGTCGAAGATTGAAGCAAGGGCGTAAAATACAAAATTACGTGGCATAACAGGCAAGGACAACGATCGCATGGAAAATTCCAAAGAAGAAAAAAACAAAAAGCAGAAGAAACCGTCCGAGATGATGCAGCATTATCTTGCCGTCAAGGAAAAATATAAAGACTGTTTCGTTTTTTACCGTCTGGGCGATTTTTACGAGATGTTTTACGACGACGCAATCAAAGCGTCGGAACTGCTCGACTTAACGCTCACCGCGCGCGACAGCGGGCTTGAGGAGCGCGCGCCGATGTGCGGCGTTCCTTATCACGCCGTCGATACTTACATCTCCAAACTGGTATCTCTGGGCGAAAAGGTGGCTATCTGCGAACAGCTTTCCGATCCGAAAGCGGCGGGGGGCGGACTGGTGGAACGCGACGTCGTCCGCGTTGTTTCCGCGGGAACGCTCGTAGAAGATACGCTGCTCGACGAAACGAAGAACAATTATATCGCCTGCGTTTCCAAAACGGCGGAAAGCGTCGCCGTCGCATGGGCGGATATCACGACGGGCGAATTTTTCGTTACCGAATTTAAGGGCGACGGAGAAAAGGCGCTCACGGAAACGGTCAGTCTGCTTCTTCGTTATTCCGTGGCGGAAGTCATCTGTAACGACGACATGGCGCTTTGTTCCCGTAACATCAAAGAAATCCGCCACGGCGCGTTGCCGCCGTTTTCCTGTTACGTTCCGTGGGCGTTCAACGTGAAACACGCGGAAAAAAACCTTCTGGAACAATTCAAAGCCGCCACGCTGGCGCCGTACGGAATCGCGGGCAAAGAAAACTGCATTTCCGCCGCCGGCGCGCTTATCGAATACCTGAAAGAAACGCAGAAACGTTCGCTTGATAACGTTTCTTCCGTCGAACTGTACGACAGAAACGAATTTCTCACGCTCGATTCCATCGCCGTAAGAAATCTGGAACTGGTAAAAAACAACGCCGAGGGCAAAAAATACGGCTCGCTGCTGTGGGTGCTCGATCAGACGAAAACGGCGATGGGCGCCCGTCTGATGCGGCAATGGCTGTTATCGCCGTTAAAAAGCGAAGATAAAATCAACGCCCGTTTAAACGGCGTGGAAGAACTGTATAACGCTTCCGTGCTTCGGGTAGGGTTGCAGGAAACGCTCGGCGAAGTAAAGGACGTCGGCAGACTTGCGGGAAAAATTTCCTACGGCAACGCCACGCCGAAAGATCTCGAAGCGCTGAAAAAATCGCTTGAAATGCTTCCGTCGCTTCGTTTTCGCCTTTCCGGTTTTGCTTCCCCGGTTTTAACGGGGCTTTTATCTTCGCTTCCAAACGTCGATGATCTCGCGTCGCTTTTATCGTCCGCCATCGCGGAAAACGCGCCCGCGCTCGTCAAAGACGGCGGTTACATCCGCGAGGGGTACGATGCCGAACTGGACGAACTTCGCGGCATGCGCGAACACGCCGCGTCGCTTCTCAAAGATATGGAAACGCGCGAAAAAGATCGTACGGATATCCGCACTTTGAAAATCGGTTTCAACCGGGTTTTCGGTTATTATATCGAAGTTTCCAATTCTTTCAAAGATAAGGTGCCGTCGGAATATATCCGCAAACAAACGCTGGCAAACGGCGAAAGATATATCACGGAAGAGCTGAAACAGCTCGAAGAAAAAATTTTAACCGGCGAAGAACGCGCGCTTGCGCTCGAAGCCCGTATTCTCGATTACGTGCTTAAACAGCTTTCCGCGCGGCTGGAAGATTTGCTTAAAATCGCGGAAATTATCGCCAATCTCGATTGTCTTACCGCGTTGGCGACGGTTGCAAAAAACCGAAAATACGTCCGCCCGCAAATTGTTTCCGCAAACGGCGAATTAAAAATAACCGATGGCAGGCATCCCGTGGTGGAAGCGCTTTCCAAAGAACGTTTCGTTCCCAACGATACGCTGATGGATGAGGACGAAAACCGCAGCCTGATTATCACGGGACCGAACATGGCGGGCAAAAGCACGTATATGCGGCAGGTAGCCTTAATCGCGATAATGGCGCATATCGGCAGTTTCGTCCCCGCAAAGTCGGCGCAGATTCCGCTGATCGATCGTGTGTTCACGCGGGTGGGCGCCAGCGATAATCTCGTATACGATCAGTCTACCTTTATGGTGGAAATGACGGAAGTCGCCGCCATTCTTCTCAACGCCACCAAAAACAGCCTTCTCGTTCTGGACGAAGTCGGGCGCGGCACAAGCACTTACGACGGGCTTTCCATTGCGTGGGCGGTTGTGGAATACCTTGCCGAAAAAGTCCGCGCAAAAACGCTGTTCGCAACGCATTATCACGAACTTACCGAGCTGGAAAACACCATCGACGGCGTGAAAAATTATAAAGTAACCGTACGCGAACTCGGCGGCGGCGTGGTATTTCTTCGAAAAATCCAGCGCGGCGGCGCCAACCGCTCGTTCGGTATCGAAGTCGCTTCGCTTGCGGGCGTTCCGAAAGAAGTTACCGCCAGAGCAAAGGGGATTCTGAAAGTTCTTGAAAAGAACGACGTCGCCAAAAAAAGCGCGGTTTCGCTTTCCGAAGTCGCCGTCGAAACGGAAGAACCGTCCGAAAAAGTGCAGACGGAAGAAAGAAAGCGCAGCGAAGTGGAAGAAATCATCGCGGAAACCGACGTAAACTCGCTTTCTCCGATGCAGGCGCTTTTACTATTGAACGATCTCAAAGAAAAGCTCGCAAATTAAAATCACGGAAAAAGAATTATGGGTAAAATCAACATACTACCTTCAAGCGTATACAACAGAATCGCGGCGGGCGAGGTTATCGAACGTCCGTATTCCGTCGTGAAAGAACTGGTGGAAAACGCCATCGACGCAGGCGCCACGGAAATCGAAATCGATGTGGAAGAGGGCGGAAAAAGCCTGATCCGCGTGCTCGATAACGGGACGGGAATCCTTCGCGAAGATTTGCCGTCGGTATTCTTGCCGCACGCCACCAGCAAACTTTCCAAAGCGGAAGATCTCGAAAATATTTTAACGCTCGGCTTCCGCGGCGAAGCCGTGGCGTCCATCGCTTCCGTTTCCGAACTTACCGTAAAATCCCGCACGGAAGGGGCGAAGTGTTATTCGCTTTCGGCGGTCGGCGGCACGCTCGGCGAAATCGAAGAAACTTCCGAAGCGTTCGCGCACGGCACCGAGGTTACCGTATCCAGGCTGTTTTTCAACGCGCCCGTGCGCTTGAAATTTTTAAAGACCGACCGCGGCGAAGAAACCGACATCGGCGCGTTTGTCTCCCGCTTCATTCTTTCCCGCCCCGATATTTCGTTTCGCTATTTTGTCAACGGCAAAAGCGTTCTGCAATCGTTCGGCGAGGGTGAAGAAGAAGCGTTTGCCTGCGTTTACGGCGCAAACGTTCTTGAAAATTGCTATCGTATCGACGCCGACAAACACGGCGTAAAAATCCGCGGCTTTATCGGCAATCAGAACTACACGAAAGCCACAAAATCCTATCAGACGGTGTTTTTAAACGGCAGATATATCAGCAATCAGACGATTTCCGCCGCCATTACAAACGCCTATGCGAACTATCTGATGAAGCGCCAGTATCCTTTTTACGTGCTTCACATCACCGTCCCGCCCGAAATCGTAGACGTCAACGTGCATCCGAATAAATCGGACGTGCGCTTTTCCGATAACAAAATCATTTACGGCTGCGTTTATCGCGTTATTTCCGATGTGCTGGACGGCAACGCAAGCGCGCTCGATTACGTTGTGCCTTCGAAGAACGCTTTCGCTCCCGTTCCGCCCCGCGGCGCCGTCGATTCGTCGCCGCAGATGGAAACCTCGGTAACGGCAGCCGAGCCGCCGCGACTTTCTTACGACGAAGCAAGAAAAGCGATGGCGGAGATGAACGAAAAACCGAAAACCGCGTCGAAGCCGACGGAAATCGACCTTCCTTTCCGCCTGAACGACGAGGAAGATTATGCGCCTTATGTTCCGAAATCCGCGTTTCCGGGCGTGCAACAACAAACTTCCGGGCAGATTTTAAAAAATGCGGAAGAGGCAAAACGCGGCGCCGTTTACGATTTATTTCCCGATTTAACGCTCGGCGCGTCGAAAGTTTCGTTGCATTCTCCTTCGTCCGCCGCGGAAAAGAACGACGAAAAGAAAATTCAGACGGCGCGCGAAGCCTATGCCGCCGCCGTAAAAGAGGGCTGGGAGAGCGGCGCGCTCTCCGATAAAGAGAGAACGAAAAATAATTCCGAAGTCCCCGCAGAGCCGGAATCTTCGTCCGCGCCTGCCGATGCGCCCGTCGATATTTTTGCCGAAAATAAAAAATTCCTGCTTGAAAAAGAAAAGTCGGAGCGTTCGAAACAACAATACGTCGACGTTTCTTCGTTCGTATACGCGGGGAAACTTTTCAACACGTATCTCATATACGAGCACGGAGACGAAGTGTATCTCATCGATCAGCATGCGGCGCACGAACGCCTGATTTTCAATCGTCTGAAAGCAAAAATGCAAACCCGTCAGACGGTATGTCAGGCAATGCTGGTGCCGTACGAAATCAGCCTGAACGCATACGAAGGCGCGTTTCTGCGCGAAAATCTCGAAAATATCCGCGCGATGGGCTTCGAAATCGAAGAAACTTCCGAAAATACGTTTTCAGTGTCCGGCGTGCCCGCCGATTTGACGAATATCGATATGGCGGCGTTCTTCGGCGAAATCGTCGCGGAGGCGGATGGCTACCGCGGCATCAGATTAGAAGAATTGCTGCGCGATAAACTTGCCACGGCGGCGTGCAAAGCCGCGGTAAAAGGCGGGGAGAATCTTTCGCAGGCGGAAATCGACGAATTGTTCCGCTTAATCGACGGCAACCTCGGGCTTCGCTGCCCGCACGGCAGACCTGTCGTCGCCCGTATCGGAAAAACGGCACTTGAAAAGCTTTTCAAAAGGGTGGTATGAAAAACGTAATCGTAATTTGCGGGGCAACGGCAACTTCCAAAACAAAATTCGCCGTCGCTCTTGCCGAAAAACTGAATACGGAAGTCGTTTCCGCCGATTGTATGCTTGTGTATCGCGGGCTTGATATCGGCACGGCAAAGCCTACAAAAGAAGAAATGCGCGGCGTGCCGCATCATTTAATCGACGTGGCTGCGCCGAACGAGAGATTTTCCGTCGGCGATTACCGTACGGCAGCGCTGCCCGTAACGGAAAAGCTCCTCGCCGAGGGCAAGCAGCCGATTATCTGCGGCGGAACGGGCTTTTATATCGATTCGCTCTTATACGAAAGCGCTTTCGGCTCGGCGGGCGCCAGCGAAGAGATCCGTGCAAAATATGCCGCCGTTTTAAACGACGCGGGCAAAGAGGCGGGGGCTGCATATCTGCATCGCCTTCTTACCAAGGTCGATCCGGAAAGCGCTGCGATTCTGCACGTCAACGACGTAAAACGAGTCATCCGCGCGCTTGAAATATACGAACTGACGGGGAAAAAGAAATCGGAACAAAACGATACGAAAACGCCTCGCTTTCCGTTTCGGGCGTTTGCCGTCGGCTTCCCGCGGGAAGAATTATACCGAAGAATCGACGCGCGGGTAGACGATATGTTTTCCCGCGGGCTCGTCGGCGAAGTAGAGGGGCTTTTAAAAAGCGGAGTATCTCCTTCGTCGCAGTGCATGCAGGGCATCGGCTACAAAGAAGTGATTGACGGAATTTTAAACGGCGTCCCGTGGGATGTCGTGAAAGAAACCGTCAAACAGCACACAAGAAACTACGCAAAACGTCAGCTCACCTACTTCAGGCGCATGCAAAATCTTACTATTATACCGCACGAAGTACTTGAAAACGACGAAACACTGCAATTTATGGAGAATTTAATATAACTACTATGCCACGCATAATTATTGTGCCACGCATAGTACTAAAATAACGAGAGGATGAATATGCAAATTACAACCGAAAAAGAAGAAAAAATCAAAACGCTTATCCGCGAGGCGGAAAGCGAACTGAAAGAAGATTTTGCGTTCGCCGACGAAATCAGCGAATACAATCAGGAAAAAGTCATCGACGCTTTCGCGAAAAACGGCGTGGCGCTCCGCCATTTCAACGGTTCCAGCGGCTACGGCATCGGCGACGAGGGCAGACACGTGCTCGGGCAGACGTTCGCCGACGCGATGGGCGCGGAAAGCGGAATCGTATCTCCCGCGCTTTTAAGCGGCACGCATACGCTTGCCGTGGCGTTGTTCGGGCTTCTTCGTCCCGGCGACAGGGCGCTTGCCGTTACGGGGCTTCCGTACGATACGCTTCGCGGCGTGATTTTCGGAAAAGACAACGGGTCCCTCAAAGAACTCGGCGTCAGATTCGATCTGCTCGATTTAAACGCCGAAGGCGCCGTAGATTTTCCCGCGCTTGAAAATCGCCTGCAAAACGCGGGGGAAGATCTTAAAATGATTTATATCCAGCGTTCCCGCGGGTACGAACTCAGAAACGCGCTCACCGTGGCGGAAATCGGCGAAATCTGTTCGTTTGTTCGCGCGCACGGCTTCAAAGGGATTATTTTCGTCGATAATTGCTACGGCGAATTCGTCGAAAAAGAAGAACCTTGCAACGTTGGGGCGGATGTCGCCGCGGGTTCGCTCATCAAAAATCCCGGCGGCGGTCTCGCGCCCACGGGCGGATACATCGTCGGCAAAAAGCAATATATCGAAAGAATCGGCAACCGTCTCACGGCGCCGTCGCTCGGTGACGAAGTCGGCTCGTACGCTTACGGTTACAGGCTGTTCTTTCAGGGGCTTTTCCTTGCGCCGCACGTCGTTAATCAGGCAGTGAAAGGCAGCCTTCTTATCGGAAAATGTATGGAAAAACTCGGATACGAAAACTTCCCGAAATTCGGAAGAACCATTTCCGATATTACGCGCGCCATTCGTTTCGATACCGAAAAGCAGCTGTGCGATTTTATTTCTTCCGTGCAGGCGGCTTCTCCCGTCGATGCGTTCGCCGTATGCGAACCGTGCGAAATGCCGGGCTACGAAGCCCGCGTCATCATGGCGGCGGGGTGCTTCGTGGAAGGGGCTTCCATCGAACTTTCCGCCGACGCGCCCATCCGCGAACCGTATACCGCGTATTTTCAGGGCGGCTTAACGTACGAACATTGCAAGTACGCGCTCAAAAAGATGCTCGCCAAGCTGATATAAAAACAGAAGCCGTCGCGGGATATTCGGCGAACGCGAGTCGGAAAACAAAAAACCAAACAAAAAAAACCGGCAACGAATAAAATCGTTGCCGGCGGATGGTGGACGCGAAAGGGCTCGAACCTTCGACCTCTACCATGTCAAGGTAGCGCTCTGACCAGCTGAGCTACGCCTCCGTCCGGTTACAAGTTTATGCAAAATCTTGTAACTACTTTGATATTGTAACAAATATTTTACGTTCCGTCAATCGTTTTCGGGGCAAAAATCAGCCGAAAAACGTAAAAAATTACGAACGGGCGCAAAAAAAGGAGCGGATAAAATGAAAAAAGACAGCCGTACTTACGTAATCGACGAAACGGATAAACAGATTTTATCGTTTTTAAAAGACAACGCGCGACTGCCCGTAAAGCACATCGCCGAAAAAACGTTTTTATCGCCCACGGCAATCGCCGCACGCGTGGAGCGGCTGGAAGAAGCGGGATATATCACAGGCTATCACGCCCATCTCAATCCCGAACTTCTCGGTTTCCGCGTCAAAGCTTTCATCAGCGTGGAAGTGGATCCCGTCCGCAAAAAGGAATTTTATCCGTATATAAAAAGTCAGCTGAACGTGGTGGAATGCAACTGCGTTACGGGCGATTTTTCCATGCTTGTGGAAGTGTTGTTTCCCACTACGTCCGATCTGGATTTGTTCATCAACGAGCTGCAGCATTTCGGCAGAACAAAAACGATGATCGTGTTTTCCACGTCGGTGGAACACCGCGATTCGTTTATCGACGTGCCGGAAGAAGAATAACCCGCAACAAAAATAACGGCAACAGACGTATAATCAGTAATTCCACCAGTCTTTTCCGATAATTCCGGGCGGTTCCGACGGACCGGCGGGAAAATGGTTTTTCGTGGTAACCGAGGGCAGAAACACCGTATCGCCGAGAATGTCTTTATAACATGGCGTTACGGAATATTCGTAGGTTTTTCCTTCTTCCACGGTATCCGCAAAAACTTCCTGCCGCTTTCCGCGGTAAACCACGCGTTTTATGCCGTTTTCTTCGCGTTCCAGCAGGTATTCGTAGCAATCCGGATAATCTCCCGGAATCGAAATTTTCACGATGCCGTTTTCGTATTTTATTTCCGCGGCGGAAATCTGCGGATGCGAAAATTTCGTGGAACGGCTCGGCGGCAGTTTGCTTTCGTCGAACAATTCGTACAATTTATAGTTTTCGGGCGAAAGTTCGTCTGCAATCGTCAGTTTATGGTCGCGCTCGTAGTCGGTTTTATCCAGCGCGATTTTTTTTATGCCGTCGGGCACCGAAAAACTTTTGTTTTCACGGTTTTGTTGTGCTTCGTTCAGAATACGGTACAGTTTGTTGCAGGGCAAACCGCCGCCCGTCGCCGTAATTCTCGTTCTGTCCGCGTTGCCCAGCCACACGGCGGCGGAAATTTCCGGCGTATAGCCAAGCGCATACGCGTCGAAATTTCCGTTTTTGTCGCCGTTCGTGCCCGTCTTTGCGGCAACGTCGAAAGGAAGAGAGCGCAGCTTTTTCGCCGTGCCTTCCCGGGCGCACGTTTTCAGTACGTCGGTAATCAGCGCCGCCGTTTCCGCCGAAAACACGCGCTTCTCGTCGCCGCTATTATCTCTCGCGGCGTCGTATACCGTTTTGCCGTCGATTTCTATACGGCGGATAAATCCCGCGGGGCGATACTTTCCGTTCCGCGCGAAAACGGAATAAGCGGAGAGCAGTTCTGTCAGCGTATACCCGCGTCCGACGCCGCCCAGAGCGGCGGCAAGCGAAAAGTCGTTTTCGTCGGTGCGAAGTCCCGTTTTTTCAAGGTATCCGCGGCTTTTTTGCACGGTCAGGGCGTTTAAAATTTTCACCGCGGGCACGTTCAGGCTGCGTGCAAGGCATTCCCGCGCGGAAAGGTACCCGCTGTAACCGCCGCCGTAGTTCTGCGGGCTGTAACCGTCGAAACTGACGGGCGAATCGTCTATCGGCGTCGCGGGGGAAAGAATGCCTTCTTCGAATGCGGGCGCGTACGCGCACAGCGGTTTAAAAAGCGAGGCTGGCGAACGCGCAAGATTCCCGCAACTCGAATAATACGCCGTAAAACCGCAGGCGGAAATATCCGTCGCGGCGGCAATTACGTCGCACCGCTTTTCCGCCGTTTCCGGCGCGCAGATTTCCGTCAGCGCGTGCTGCAACGTTTGGTCAAGGAAGGTAAAAACGCGTATGCCGCCGTTAAGGCGCAGCTGTTTTTCGTCCGCAAGCCGTTCCAGCTCGTCGAAACACCGCGCAACGTACGGAGAATCTTCCTCGAAATCCGCGGACGCAACGGGCAAAGGCGTGCTTTCCGCTGCCCGTTGTTCTTCGGCGGAAATGTGTCCGTTCTGCTTCATCAGGCGAAGCACAAGCGCGCGTCTCGTCGCGCATTTTCCGGGATTTTTAAACGGAGAGTAATTGTTGGGCGATTTCACGAGTCCCGCAAGCAGCGAGCCCTCGGCAAGGGTAAGATTTTCCGGCTGCTTCGAAAAATAAAATTCCGCCGCGCTTTTCAACCCGAAACAATGATGCCCGAAGTAAATGGAATTTAAGTATTTTTCCAGAATTTCGTCTTTATTATACCGCGCTTCCAGCTCGCTCGTCAGTTTTAATTCAAGCAGTTTTCTTCTGATTGTTTTTTCCTGCGAAAGGTGCGTATTTTTAATCAGTTGCTGCGAAATGGTGGAAGCGCCTTCTTTGAACGAATGCGCGCGGAGATTATTCCACGCCGCGCGGAGCATTCTTTTATAATCCACGCCGTTATGCGAATAAAACCGTTTGTCCTCCGTATCGACGAAAGCGAATTTTACGTTTTCGGGCAGCGAATTTATAGAAAAATAGCCGTTTGCGGCGCCGCGAAAAAAAACGGGCACCGACTCGTCGTTTTTATCCAGTACGGTAAATTCGCCCTGCGGCAGCGCCAGCCGACTTTCGTTCAGACGCGCGTTTTTCGTAATCACGGTATACGCGATGCCCGCCGCGAAAAAGAAAGCGAAAAATAAAATTACGATTGTAAGCAGAATTTTTTTAGCCGTTTTCATCGCCCGATAGTATCTGTTTTTTTGTGCGATTTTATGAGTAAAAAGCCCGGAAATACGGGTAAAAATTGCGAAAATACATATAAATAATGCTTAAAAACGTATGAAAAAGCGTGTAAAACAGGCGAAAAACGGGTATATTGACTATGAAAACCGCAAAAAATACGCAAAAAACACTGCAAAAATCATATTTTTTAAGGAGATTTTTATGAAAAAAATAGCTTTTTTCGACGCGAAAGAATACGATAAACCGTCCTTTGAAAATTGCGCGGAAAAATACGGATTCAAATTCAAATATTTCGAAACGAAACTTTCCGAAGACACCGCCGACCTTGCCAGAGGCTGCGACGGCGTTTGCGTTTTCGTGAACGACGATCTCGGCGCGCCCGTCATCGATAAACTCAACGAGTTGAAAATTCCCGTGGCGGCGCTTCGTTGCGCAGGCTTCAATAATGTGGATTTAAAGCATGCGAAAGGCAGGCTCACCGTAATGCGCGTTCCCGCGTATTCTCCGTACGCCGTGGCGGAACACGCGATGGCGATGCTTTTAACCTCCGTGCGCCGTACGCATAAGGCGTATATCCGTACGCGCGATTTCAATTTCAGCCTGAACCGTTTGTGCGGGTTCGATTTGCACGGAAAAACCGTGGGCGTAGTGGGCACGGGCAAAATCGGCAGAGTGTTCATCGATATCTGCAAAGGCTTCGGCATGAAAATTCTCGCTTACGATAAATTCCCCGGCAAAGAAGATTATTACGTGCCTCTGGAAGAATTGATGCAAAAAAGCGACGTGATTTCGCTGCATTGCCCTCTGACGGAAGAAACACATCATATGATCAACGAAAAGACGATTTCCGAAATGAAAAAAGGCGTGGTGATCGTAAATACCTCGCGCGGCGGCTTAATCGACGCCGAAGCGCTTTTGCAGGGCATCAAAGAAAGAAAGGTGGGCGCCGCCTGTCTTGACGTATACGAGGAAGAAGGGGACGTGTTCTTCCGCGATATTTCGGGGCATATTTTAGAAGACGATACGCTGGCGCGGCTGATTTCCATGCCGAACGTGCTGGTAACTTCGCATCAGGCGTATCTCACGAACGAAGCCCTCGAAAACATTGCCGTAACCACGTGCGAAAATTTAAGCGCGTATTTTAAAGACGGTTCCGCGCCAAACGAAGTGAAAGCGTAAAAAACGGGCGCGGAACGTTCCGCGCCGCTAATAAAAAATCGATTTATTTTCAATAAAAAACGTTTTTTGTTCCGCCGTAAAATCCCGTTACGGCGGAATAAATATTTTCCGCCAGTTTGTCCGCCTGAAAACAGCGCCGCGCCGTACCCGTCAGTTTTTGTTCGTCGGCGTATCTCATCACGCAGGGAAACTCCCCCCCGGAAAGAACGGAAAGCAAATCTTTCCGTTCTTTTCCGATGGCAAGCGGCTGAACGTACAGCGGCGCGGAAAGACAGTCTGCAAGCAGATCTTTGCGGATATCCAGCAGATTTTGCAGCAGAATCCGGTTGATGCGGGAAGCCGTGTAACGCTTCGATGTGAGTTGCGTTACGATGTCTTCGGGTTGCCGCGCGGCTCTTTTCAGGGCGTTTTCCAGCCCCTCGGAAATATCCGCCGTCAGCGCAAGTTCGTTTTTCCGCGTTTTCAGCACGGCGATTCTTTCCGCCGTTTTCAGCTTTTCCGCGGCGATTCCCGCGCTTTGAATATCCGCGGAAACGCAGGCGGGCAATTCGGAAGAAAGGGCGGCAAAATCGCCTTTTTCCATCGCAAGGCGGATAGACGAAGCGGAAGAATATTCCGCCGCGCCGTTTGTTGCAAGCGTTTGTTTTTTATAATCGCCGAGCCGCCGAACGGGCAAAAGCGTTACGTTTTTTTTGCGGTGTTCTTTTAAAAGCGCGCGCGCGTATTCCAAGCCCAAAATATCGTTCGGCGAGGATAAAAGGGGAAAAGCCGCCGTGTCTTTCAGCGATTCGGCGCGCGCCGCCGCGAACGAAAAACCGCGGCTTAAAAATTCCTTCGTCTTTTCTATATAGGCCCGCTCGTCGTTTAAAATTTCCGCCGCGGCATAAAAATCGCCGTCCGCGTGTTCCGCGCCGAACGAAAGACAATCAAACCCCGGAAGCGAACAAAGCAGTCGAATCGCGCCGCGCGCGAAAATTTCCGCGGAAGCCGCCGTAAAAACGACGGGCAGGGCGATGACCGCGTCCGCTCCGCATAGTACCGCATGTTTTGCGCGGAGGACGGGGGGCAGAACAGCCGCTTCGCCGCGCTGGGTGAAGCATCCGCTCATCACGCAGACGACGGCGTCGGCGCCCGAACGCTTTTTCGCTTCGCGCAGCTGATATTCGTGTCCGAGGTGGAAAGGGTTGTATTCGCAGATGACGCCGCATATTTTCATAGGAGTTCTCCGGGACGGAATTTTTAAATTCAAGCCGATTTCGGCGTTTTTTTTCTTTACTTTCGTTTTGGATTGTGTTATAATATTTTTGTTGCGCGTAAAAGCGCGTTTTGCGCTTCATGCAACGATTATACAACAAATCGTAAAAAAAATAAAGCGTTTACGGGAGATAATTTTCAATGAAAAACGTACTCGAACAGATTAAAGAAAAAGCGAAAGCCCTGAAAAAGACCATCGTGCTTTGCGAGGGCGAAGATCCCCGCGTGGTGAAAGCCGCGGCGGACGCGACGAAAGAGGGAATTGCGAAAATCGTGCTTCTCGGCAACGAGGAAGAGATTAAAAAGGCAAACCCCGACGCGGATCTTACGGGCGTTACCATCGTAAATCCGTTGACTTCCGATAAACTTGCCGCTTACAACGCGCGCCTTTGCGAATTGCGCGCTTCCAAAGGAATGACGCCCGATCAGGCGGAAAAACTTCTGAAAGACGGCACGTATTTCGGCGCGATGATGCTGAAAGAAGGCGACGTGGACGGACTTGTTTCCGGCGCGTGCCATTCCACGGCGAACACGCTGCGCCCCGGACTTCAGATTATCAAAACGGCGCCCGGCGTTTCTTCGGTTTCCTCGTTTAACCTTATGATCTGCCCTCCGCAGGGGAATCAGTACTGCCCGGACGGACTGGTGGTGTTTGCCGATTGCGGACTCAACCCCACGTATACTTCCGAAGGGCTTGCGGACTGCGCGATCGCTACGGCAAATTCCGCGAAGGCGATTGCGGGAATCGACCCGAAAGTGGCGATGCTTTCCTTCTCCACGAAAGGAAGCGCCAAGCACGATAACGTTACGCTTGTGGCGGAAGCCGCGAAAATCGCCAAAGAAAAAGCACCCGATTTAAAACTGGACGGCGAATTGCAGTTCGACGCGGCGATCGTTCCCTCGGTGGCGGCGCTCAAAGCGCCCGGTTCCGACGTGGCGGGCAAGGCCAACGTGTTTATTTTTCCCGACCTGCAGGCGGGCAATATCGGCTACAAAATTGCGGAACGCCTCGGCGGATTCATGGCGGTAGGACCTATCTGCCAAGGATTCGCGAAACCTCTGAACGATCTTTCCCGCGGGTGCAAATCCGAGGACATCGTGGCGGCGGTGGCGATTACCGCGCTTCAGACGCAGCTTTAAGAGAAAACTTACGCGAAGAGGTATAACATGAAAATTTTAGTCATCAATTCGGGCAGCTCTTCTTTGAAGTATCAGCTGATCGATATGGAAACGGAAAGCGTGCTTGCGAAAGGCAACTGCGAAAGAATCGGCATCGACCATTCCAAGCTGATTCATAAGGCGAAAGGCGAAACCACCGAAAGAGAAATTCCGATGGAAAACCACAACGTGGCGGTGAAAATCGTTCTCGACGCGCTTACCGATAAGAAAATCGGCGTGATTTCTTCGATGAACGAAATCGGCGCGGTGGGACACCGCGTGGTTGCTTCCGGCGAAGCGTTCAAGCAGCCTACGCCGGTTACCGATGACGCGATGGTGAAGATGGAAGAAATCAAAGACCTTGCGCCGCTTCATAACCCCGCGGCGATTGTGGGCGTGAACGCATGCCGCGCGGCAATGCCGAAAACCCCGATGGTTCTGGTGTTCGATACGGGATTCCATTTCACGATGCCGGAATACGCGTATATGTATGCGGTGAAGTACGAACATTACGAAAAGTACAAAATCCGCCGTTACGGCGCGCACGGCACCAGCCACAAGTTTGTTTCGCAGGAAGCGGCGAAGTATGTGGGAAAGAACATCAAAGATATGAAAATCGTTACGTGCCATCTCGGAAACGGTTCTTCGATTACGGCGGTGAAAGGCGGAAAGTGCATCGATACTTCGATGGGATTCACTCCGCTTGCCGGCGTGCCGATGGGAACGCGCAGCGGCGATATCGATTACGCGGCGGCGGAATATATCGCAAGAAAAGAGGGTATGAACGTTACCGAAATGCTTACGTACCTGAATAAGGAATGCGGCATGAAAGGAATTTCGGGCGGTTACAGCGACTTCCGCGATCTGACTTCGCGCGAAGAGGCGGGCGATAAGCGTTCGAAACTGGCTCTGGATATGTTCTCGTATGCCTGCAAAAAATATGTGGGCGCATACGCGGCGGCGATGAACGGGCTGGATTGCCTTGTGTTCACGGCGGGCGTAGGGGAAAACACGCCTTCGGTGCGCAGCGCGATTTGCAAGGATATGCAGTATCTCGGACTGGAAATCGACGAAGAGAAAAATCTTCTGAAAAACGACGGAAGCATCCGCGATATTACGGGTAAAAATTCGAAAGTGCGCGTGCTGATTATTCCTACCAACGAAGAACTTGTGATTGCGCGGGAAACGCTGGCGCTGGTGTAAAGCTGTCGATCGGAATGCTTTTGGCGGAAAATTACGGAAACGGCGAAGAAATACCGTAATTTCGTGCGATTTCTTTGAAAAAGAAAGGAAAAACCAGCGAAAAAGCATTGACAAACGGCGATAAATATACTATAATTTTAAAGTCGGCTTTATGATGATACTTGACGTAAAAAAACTTAACGGGTTGAAAGAGTATACCGGGACGGCGGAATTTACGTTTGAGCCTGAGGCGGCGCTGATCGATATTCCTTACGTTTCTTTTGACGGAAACGCCGTGGCGAGGATTTCGTACGAAATTTTCGAGGACGGCGCGGTGGAAGTGAAAGGCGACGTTTCGTATCGGCTGAAAGGGCTGTGTTCGAGATGCCTGAAAGAAACGGCGACAGACGTGAAGAGCTGTGTGGACGCGGTGTATCTTACCGAGGATAACGGCGAGGATTACGCGTACGACGGGAATAAAATCGACCTGAGCGAACTTTTCAAGGATACGATTGTGTTCGGAATGCCCGGAGCCCTTTCCTGCGGGGACGGTTGCAAAGGCGTGCCCGACGGCACGGAAGCTTTGATATCGGACGACGAAGGCGTTGAAAAGGCTGATTAAAACGACGGAAAATTACGAAAAAGATTAAATGAGGTGTTAAAATGGCAGTACCTAAAAGTAAACAATCCAAAAGCAGAACCAACAAGCGTTTTGCAAACTATAAAGCAACGGCGGCTACCCTTGTGGAATGCCCTCATTGCCACGAACTGACGGAAGCGCACAGAGTGTGCAAGAATTGCGGCTACTACGACGGCAAAGAAGTTGTAGCTCAGAAAGAAGCAAAGTAAGTTTTATTTGTATTCGGTTTCTGCAATCCGGCGGGGCGCGTTATGCCCCCGCTTTTTTGCGCTTTTCGTATTTTTTCTTTCGGCAACGCGGACTTTTGCGTACGAACGCATGGCTGCGGATAGTATGTTCCGGTGATTTGTCGCATATGATTTATATCCGTCGCGGCTTTTGCGGCGGGGCGATAGATTTGTTTCGGCGAACTTGTCTGAAAAGATTCGAAAGTTTGCGCCGCGGGTAAATTTGCAGCGGAGATAGCGGCGGCGATTTTTGATCCGGGAGGGGTAAAAACGGCGAATGCGTCTGTTTTTTTGCGAAAAAAATCACGCGTTGCGTATTTTTCCGCGTGTGTTTGCTTGACAAACCTACCAAGTCGGTGGTATAATTCAAACCGAAATGAAAAAAGGTAAGGAGCGATCGTAAAATGACGAAAGAAAAATTTACGGTAACGGGGATGAGCTGTTCGGCGTGTTCCGCGGGCGTGGAGCGCGTTACGAAAAAGTTGAACGGCGTGAAATCGGCGGAAGTATCGCTGCTCGGCGAAAGCCTTTCGGTGGAGTACGACGAAACGCTGGTGAAGCGCGAAGATATTTTTGCGGCGGTAACGGCGCTCGGATACGGGATAGGCGAATACCGCGAAGGGAAAGAGGAGCGGCAGAAAGGAAAGACGGAGGCGTTGAAAAAGCGGTTTATCGTTTCGATTATTCTGCTGGTGCCGCTGATGTATCTGGCGATGGGCGGGATGTTCTCGTTCCCGGAACCGCCTGCCGTAGCGAATTATATTCTGCAATTTGTTCTTGCTGGCGCCACGATGGCGGTGAATTTCAGATTTTTCAAGAACGGGTTTTCCGCGTTGGTAAAAAGAGTGCCGAATATGGATACGCTGGTATCGCTCGGCTCCGGCGTTTCGTTTTTGTATTCGACGTATCAGGCGATAAAAATGGGCGCGACGGGCGGAGAACACGCGGGACATTTGTTTTTTGAGTCGGCGGCGATGATTCTGACGCTGGTTACGCTGGGAAAATGGCTGGAATCGGCGGCGACGGGGAAAACGGGCAGAGAAGTGGAAAAATTGCTGCGGATGATGCCCGATACGGTACGAGTCGTGGAGAACGACGAGGAAAAGACGGTGCCGTTTTCTTCGCTGAAAGAAGGGGATATTCTTGCCGTAAAGCAGGGGGATTATATTCCCGTGGACGGCGTTGTGGTAAGCGGCGGAGGGTTTGTGGACCGCGCGGCGGTAACGGGCGAAAGCGTGCCTGTGGAAGCGGAAGTCGGTTCGCAGGTAACCGGCGCGGACATCGTGAAAAGCGGATATATGCGCGTGCGGGCGGAAAAAGTGGGCAAGGATACCACGATTTCGCAGATCGTGCGTATGGTGAAGGAAGCGGGCGAGAGCAAGGCGCCCATTCAGCACACCGCCGACGTGATTGCGGGGATTTTCGTGCCTGCCGTTACTCTGATTGCGCTAGTTACGTTTCTTGTATGGCTGCTGGTAAAGGGCGACGTTTCCGCGGCGGCGAATTACGCGATCAGCGTGCTGGTGATTTCCTGCCCGTGTTCTTTGGGGCTGGCGACACCCGTGGCGGTGATGGCGGCGACGGGTAAGGGGATGTCGCTGGGAATATTGTTTAAAAACGCGGAGACGTTGCAGAGAGCGGAAAAAGTGAACTGCGTGCTTCTGGACAAGACGGCGACGTTGACGGAAGGGAATATGAAAACCACCGATTTCGAGGCGATTCCGGGCGGCGCAAACGTTGCTACCGTAGAATCGGGAATCGAGGAGAAAAAACGGGGAATTTTGCGAATCGCGGCGGCGATAGAGGCAAAATCGAATCATCCGATTGCCGATTGCATTTACGAATATGCCGTGGAAAAAGCGGGCGAGCCGACGTTTGCGGCAGAAAATTACGCGTACGAAACGGGCAAGGGCGCGCGTGCGGAAGTCGGCGGAAAAATTTATCGGCTCGGCAACAGAAAACTTCTGACGGAGGCGGAAAACAAACTTGCGTTCGAAGAGGAAAAACGGCTTTCGAAGCAAGGGAAAACCGCCGTGTTTCTGGCGGGCGAAAGCGGGCTTATTGCCGTGTTTGCCGTGGCGGATACGCTGAAAGAAACAAGCAAAGAGGCGATTGCCGCGCTGAAAAAAGAAAAAATCCGCGTGGGGATGGTAACGGGCGACAACGAACGCGTAGCGCACGCGATTGCGGAGAGCGTGGGAATTTCAGACGTGTTTGCCGAAGCGCTGCCGAAAGACAAGGCGGACGCCGTGAAGCGCGTGCAGAGCGCCGGCGGTTATGTGGCGATGGTGGGCGACGGCATCAACGATTCGCCCGCGCTGAAACAGGCGGACGTGGGCATTGCCGTGGGTACCGGCACGGACGTGGCGATTGACAGCGCCGACGTGGTGCTGGCGAGCGGGGATATCCGCTCGGTGGCGGACGCGGTGAATTTAAGCCGCAAAACGGTGAAAAACATTAAAGAAAATCTGTTCTGGGCGTTTTTCTACAACGTGATAGCGATTCCCGTGGCGGCGGGCGTATTTGCGTTTGCGGGGCTTTCGTTAAACCCGATGATTGCGTCGGCGTGCATGAGTTTAAGCTCGCTGTTCGTGGTGGGAAACGCGCTGCGTTTAACAAGATTCAAAAGCGGTTTTCAGGGCGCGAAAAACGTTGCGGAAACCGGAAAAGAAAATACATTGCCGAAGGAGAATACGGAAATGAAAAAGGTTTTGCATATCGAAGGAATGATGTGCGCGCATTGCGTGAAACACGTAACGGACGCATTGAACGCGCTGGACGGCGTAAACGTGCTTACGGTGGATTTAAAGAAGAAAATCGCCGAAGTTTCGCTTGAAAAAGAAACGAGCGACGAAACGCTGAAAAATGCGATTGCCGACGCCGGCTACGAATTGAAGAAAATCGACGACTGACGATTTTTTCCGACATATTCTTTCATTTTCTTCCGCGCGATATATGTTATCATATAGCCAAATAAACATATATCGATGCGGGAGGATGAATATGGAAGAAATGCTTTTACTGGATAAGCGCACGAAAAACCTGATTGAGGACTATGTGCCGAAAGGCGACGTTCTGGAGGGGATCGTGTGCTTTTTTTCTGTCTTTTCGGATTATACGCGCGTGAAAATTTTATCGGCGCTGGCAATCAGCGAGCTTTGCGTAACGGATATGTCGAGGTTGCTTGAAATCAATCAGACGACGGTATCTCATCAGCTGAGATTTTTAAAAAGCGCGGGAATCGTGAAGAGCAGACGGCTGGGGAAAATCGTGTTTTATTCGTTGTGCGACGATTCGATTAACGACGTGCTTTTGAAAAGCGTGGAGTTTCTCGGCTGCTGAACGGCTACGGCGGAGTTTTTGCGCGTGCGCGTACGGATTTTTCCGTTTAACGCGTTCGTATTCTTGCAAAATTTTCGTATTTGGTGTATAATGATAAGTGGGAGAGTCTGAAACGCCGAAATGAACGAAATCATCGCCGAAAAACTGAAAATGCTGCCCGAACGACCGGGCGTGTATATCATGCGCGACGAAAGCGACGTGGTGATTTACGTTGGCAAAGCGCGTATTCTGAAAAACCGCGTGCGCCAGTATTTTCAGAACAGTTATAAGCCGGAAAAAGTGGCGGCGATGGTGGCGAGGATCGTTGATTTTTCGTACATTATCACGGCGACGGAAATCGACGCGCTGGCGCTGGAAAACAATCTCATCAAAAAATACAAGCCGAAATACAACATTCTTTTAAAGGACGACAAAACGTACCCGTATATCAAAGCGCACACGAACGAAAAGTTTCCGCGCTTTTCGATTACGCGGAAACTGACGAAAGACGGGAAATATTTCGGTCCGTTTATGGGCGGCATCCGCTGCAAAGACGTGCTGGAAATTCTTTCTTTGGTGTTCAACGTGAGAACCTGCGCCGCGGCGATAGGCGATAAACCGAAAAAGCCGTGCCTTGCGGCGCATCTGCACCGCTGTCTGGCGCCGTGCGCGCGAGTTGCGGAAGGGGAAGCGTTCGAAAAAGAATACGCAGACGCGGTGAAGCGGGCGCTTGCTTTTCTGGACGGGGATCTGGAAGAAGCGGAAACGATTCTCAGGCAAAAGATGATGAAGTTCGCCGAAGAGGAAGAATTCGAACTGGCGATGAATTACCGCGAAAAATTGCAGATGCTGGACAAGCTGAAACTCAAACGGATTACTTCGCTCAACCGTTACATCGACGCGGATATCATCGCTTATAAAACCAACCGGCTATATTCCGCGATTTCGCTGCTGGTAACCAGAAAAGGCATTATGCAGGGCGGCAGCAATTTTGCGCTGGAAGAGGCGTACGAAACGGACGGAGAAGCGATCGCCGCGTTTATTTCGAGGTATTATCAGAGCCACGAATTGCCGGAAGAAATTGTTTCGGAACCCGTGGAAGGGCAGGAACTTCTGGAAGAGTATTTCGAAAAAACGCAGGGGAAGAAAGTAAAATTCGTTACGCCGAAATCGGGCGTGAAACGCGCGCTTCTGGATATGTCCGCAAAAAACGCCGAAGATTATCTTTTAAAATCGGTAGACAGGATAAAACACAAGGACGACATGACGACGGCGGCGTGCGAGCGGCTGAAAACGCTGCTTTCCCTTTCCCGCTACCCCAAACGCATGGAGTGTTACGATATTTCGAATATCAGCGGCGTGGATAAAGTGGGTTCGATGGCGGTGTTTTCCGACGGGGAGCCGGACAGAAATTCCTACCGCAGATTCCGCATAAAAACGGTGGAAGGCGCAAACGATTTCGCTTCGTTGCAGGAAGTTTTAAGGCGCAGGCTTGCAAAGCTGGGCACGGAGGAAGAGGAGCGGTTTCAAAAGCCCGATTTAATCGTTATCGACGGCGGCAAAGGACAGTTATCTTCCGTAAAAGAGATTTTCGACGAAATGAACGTTACGGGAATAGACCTCGTTTCGCTTGCCAAGCGGGAAGAGGAAGTGTTTACGCTCCATAGCGAAGAAAGCGTAAAGATAGACCGCAGAGATTACGCGCTGAAAATGCTGCAACGGCTCCGCGATGAGGCGCACAGATTTGCGATTACCTATTTCCGCACGCTGCACGACAAGCGGAATCTGACGTCGCGTTTCGAAGAAATCGAAGGCGTGGGAAAAGAGAAGAGAAAGGCGCTTTTAGAAACGTTCAGAAGCGTGGAAAACGTGGCGCAGGCAAGCGAAGAAGAGCTTGCGGCGGTGCCCGGAATCGGCGAAAAGCTGGCAAAAAACATCAAAAAATATTTCGAAGAAAATTTTTGAAAATTACGTAAGAAACGCAAGGGAAAATACAAATGAAAGAAAGACTCGATTACCGACTGATCGCATCCGATCTGGACGGAACTTTATTGAAAGACGATAAATCGGTGGGGCAAGAAACGTACGAAGCGATACAAAGGTATATGGCGGCGGGCGGGAAATTCTGTATCTGTACGGGGCGCATGCTGCCGTCCGTGGAAAAAATCGCGGCGGAACTCGGCGTGAAAGGAATAGCGACTTCGTATGCGGGCGCGCTGGTATCCGACCTTAGTACAGGAGATATTCTCTATGAAAATTCGCTTTCGGCAAAGGACGCGGCGGAAATCGCGGAATTTGTGGAAAAGGACGGCGTACATCTGCAATTTTATACGGGCAGAACGTACTATGCGAACCGCGACGACGAAACGCTGGCAAGATATGAATCAAGCTGCAGAGTGAAGGCGATTCCCGTGCTCGATAAGCCGCTTTCCGCGCTGATACGCAAAAAGAACGAGAAAGTAAACAAGCTGCTGATTATCGTGGAAGATTTGGATAAACACCGTGATTTGCTGGATAAATATCAGGCGAAATTCGGGGAGAGGTTCTGGGTAACGAGGAGCACGCTGAGATATATCGAAATTTTATCGAAATCGTGCAATAAGGGTACGGCGCTGAAATTTATGGCGGATTATTATCATATTCCGATGGAAAAAACGATTGCCGCAGGCGATCAGCTGAACGACGAAGAAATGCTGAAAGCGGCGGGAAAAGGATTTTGCGTAAAAAACGGCAACGAGGAAATGAAAAAAAGAGTGAGCGTGTTTCCCGCGACGAACAACGAAAACGCCGTGGGGAAAATCATCGAGGAATACGGATTTTCGCACGATTGAGCGCGCGGAAAAAAACGGAGAAAAAAGAGCGCGGCTGAAAGCCGCCGGAGGAAAAACACAAATGACGCAACATGTAACGGAAAGCCTGAAACTGGATAAATTCGCGGGAGATCTGCATCTTGAAATCGTATACGCGGGCAGAGGAGAAATAACGCTTTCGAGCAAGAGCGTGGAACGCCCCGGACTGGCGCTTGCCGGTTTTTTCGATTATTTCGATACGAGCCGCGTGGAGGTGCTGGGCTTCGCGGAACACGAATATCTCCGCTCCTTCCCGGAGGACGTCCGCCGCAAAAAGATTGCCGATTTGCTGGCGCAGGGGGAAATTCCGTGTATCATTCTCAGCCGCGATTTGCCGGTTTTGCCCGAACTTGCCGAAGAGGCGAGAAAGGTTAAATGCCCGATTTTCAGAAGCCCGAAACCGACGACCGATCTGATGAGCGATTTATATATTCATTTAAACCGCGTTCTGGCGCCGACGACGAGAAACCACGGCGTGCTGATGGAAGTTTTCGGCGTGGGCGTGCTGCTGACCGGTAAAAGCGGCGTAGGAAAGAGCGAAACCGCGATGGAACTTATCAAGCGCGGACATCGGCTGATTGCGGACGACAGCGTGCTGATCCGGGAAATCACCAACGAATTGTACGGTTCGGCGCCCGATATGATCCGTTATTTTATGGAGCTTCGAGGCATCGGCATTATCAACGTGAAGAGCATGTACGGTTCAGGTTCGGTGCTGGACGAGAAGAAAATCGATATGGAAATCGAAATGGAGCGCTGGCAGGAAGGAAAGGAATACGACCGCGTGGGAGACGAGGGAAGTACGGAAGAAATTCTGGGAGTGAAGATTCCCAAAATCGTGATTCCCGTATCGCCGGGGCGGAATCTTGCCATCATCATCGAAGTGGCGGCGAGAAATTTCCGCCTGAAGAGCATGGGCTACGACGCAGCGGAAGAATTGATTTCGAAAAGCATAGGAAGATAACGTACGCATGGAAAGAGAATCGGTGGAAATATTATCTCCCGCGGGGAATATCGAATGCGCGCGGGCGGCTCTCGGCGCGGGCACGGACGCGATATATCTTGGTTACAGCAGTTTTTCGGCGCGGGCCGGGGCGGAAAATTTCGACGACGAAAGACTGAAAGAAATTATCCGCGAGGCGCATCTTTCCGGCGCGAAAGTGTACGTGGCGATGAACACGCTGGCGAAAGACGAAGAGTTGCGGGAATTTGTTGCCGCGCTTTTAAAAGTGTGGAGTTTCGGCGCGGACGCGATTATCATGCAGGATATTTTTCTGGGGAGGGCGATAAAGAAAGTTTATCCCGCAATCGTACTGCATCTGAGCACGCAGGCGGGCGTGTGCAACGAAAACGGAGCTTTGTTTGCGAAAGAGTGCGGGTTTTCGCGCGTGATTCTTGCCCGCGAGACTAAATTCGAAGAAATAGAAAAAATTACGAAGATTATCGAAACGGAAGCGTTTGTGCAGGGGGCGCTGTGCACTTGTTTTTCGGGACAATGCTATTTTTCGTCGTTTGCGGGCGGACAAAGCGGAAACCGCGGCAGGTGCAAGCAGCCTTGCCGTAAAAAGTATGCGTACGACCGCGCGGGCGTTGCCGGGGCGGAAAACGAAGAAAAAAACTGCGCGGAAAAAGCTTATTCCGGTGCGAACGGGAAAGCCGGAAGCTGCGAAACGCGCGGAAGCGACGGGAAGTATTACGCGCTGTCGCTTTCCGATTTGTGCTTAGGCGAGGCGGCGCTGAAACTGGCGGAAGCGGGCGTGAAGTCGTTTAAAACAGAGGGGCGGATGCGGCGGAAAGAATACGTTGCGGCTGCCGCTTTGTATTACGGCAAGATTTTCGGCGGGGCGGACGAAGCGGAAAAGTCTCGCGCGCTTTCCGATCTGAAACGCGCGTATAACCGCGGAAATTATACGCAGGGGCTTGGATTCGGGCAGGATAAGCGGTTGCTTTCGCCGTACATGCAGGGGCATATCGGCGAAAAAGCGGGCGTTGTGAAAGTGGTGAACGGAAAATATTTCGTGGAAACGCGCGAAGAATTTTCCGCGGGAGACGCGTTTAAAATTCTGCGGGATAAAAAAGAAATCGGCGGAGCGTCGTTTGCGGGAAAGGCGTCGCTTGGTGCGGGAAAAGGCGGATTCGCCGCGCGGGGAATGTTTATTTCGTCGAAAGAAAGACTGAAAAACGGCGACGGCGTTTTTGTTACCACCGATACGAAGTCGCTTGCGCGCGTGCTGTCCGTGCAGAAAAAACGGGCGATTTTTATCGACGTTTCCATGAACGAGGGCGAGCGCGGCATTGCAAAATGCGGCGGAATTACCGTGAAAACGGCGGACGTTCTCGGCAAGGCGGAAAATCGGGCGTTGACGGAAGAAGAAATTGCGGAGTGTTTCAAAAAAACGGACGGACTGCCGTTCGAAGTGAATTTTTCGAAAATCGAAACGAAAAACGCGTTTTTACCGAAGTCGCTTTTAAACGCTTTCCGAAGGGAGTTTTACGCCGCGCTGGCGGATTCTTATGCGAAACCGGACGAAGAACGCGGAAAACTTGACGCTGCGGCGTTTTTTGATCATTACGGCGCGGTACTTACCGAAAGTAACGGCGGTGCGGTTGAGGCAACTTGCTTGGGCGTTGCGGCGATAGCGCGGCGGTTTACCGGGAAAGAAAAGAACGTGCGATTCCGGATAGCGAAACCGGACGATTATACGCGGTTTTTCGGCGGTGAGGACGGCGTTAAGGCGTATCTCAAGGAGCTTTTCGGGGAAATTCCGACGGATGAAAATGCGGGAAAATACATTTACTATCCCGCGTATGCGACGGCGGAGACGGAAAAAGCGATTGCGGAAGCCGTAAAAAGCGGCTGCATCGAAGGTATTTACGCGGAAAATTATTCGGGGGCGGAATTTGCGAAAAAGTACCGTACAAAGTTGATTTTCGGTACGGGCGCAAACCTCACGAATGTGGCGGCGTTGCAGGAAATGCTGCAGACGGAAGGGTTGACGGCGATTGTTTTATCCAAAGAAATTTCTGCGGCGGAACAGCAAAAAATAATGCGGACGGCGCAGAAAATCGCGCCCGGCGTTGCGGTGTCGGCATTGGATTCGGGCGATATAAAAACGATGGATCTTTGTTACTGTCCGTTCGGGAAAACGTGCGGCGCGTGCGATAAGCGGGAGTTTTATACGCTGACGGACGAAGCGGGCAGGGCTTTTCCCGTGCGGAGATATAAAGACGGGCCGGGAGAGTGCCGGTTTGAAATTTTTAACTGCGCGAATCTTGTAAGCGGAGCGCCGGAAGGGGCGACGCCGCTGATCGATTGTACGTGCGAACGGGACGTTGCGGGCACGATAGCGCTTTGCGGCGACGAAGAAGAACAGAAAAACAAATTTAAAAATTATACGTACGGGCATGCGAAAAACAGCGTGCTGTGAAGGAAAAGACGAAGAAGTTATGAATCTGAAAGCGATTGAAAAGACGGAACTGAATAAAATTCTGGAATCAGCGGCAGGTTTCGCCACGCTGGAGGGCGGAAAAGAACGTTTGAAAAACTGTATGCCCGCCGACACGATAGCGGAAACGAAGCGGCGGCTGGCGCTTACGGGCGAATGCGTAAAGCTGCTGTTTACCTACGGGCTTTCCAAAGTGGAATTTTTCGAACCTTTGGGCGACAGTCTGGAACGGGCGCAGAAAGGCGCGGCTTTGTCCTGCGCGGAATTGCTGGCGGCGGGGCGGTTGCTTCGTTCGGTGCGGATTGCGCGGGATTCGATTGCGGGCGTTTCCGACGAAGAAATCACTCTGATGAAAGCGTATGCCGACAGATTGTATTACGACAGGAATCTGGAGGACGATATTTTCGAAAAAATCGTGAGCGAGGACGAGCTTTCCGATCACGCCAGCGAAAAGCTGTTTGCGCTGAGGCGGGATATCCGCGCACTGAACGAGCGTATCAAAGCGCGCCTCGGCGAATATCTGACGGGCGCGGAAGGAAAGTATCTGCAGGACGGCATCGTAACGATGCGCGACAACCGTTACGTGCTGCCCGTACGTGCGGAATACAAACGCAACGTGAAAGGGTTTATTCACGACCGTTCTTCTTCGGGCGCGACGTTTTTCATCGAACCGGAAGAAGTGCTGGAAATGAATAACGAGCTGCGTTCGCTGCACCTTGACGAACGGGAAGAAGTGGAGCGGATCCTCAAGGATATGTCTGTGCGGCTGGGGAGAATGAAAGAGGAACTGACGGCGGCGCAGGAGATTCTGGAAGAGATTGACGGGTGTTACGCGCGGGCGGAATACGCGTATTCGCTTGCCGCCGTGCGCCCGGAAACGAACGAAAAAGGCGTGATTGAAATCGACGGAGGCAGGCATCCGTTAATCGATAAAAAGAAAGTGGTGCCGGTTACGCTTGCGCTGGGGGCGGAATATCGCTGGTTGCTGGTGAGCGGACCGAACACGGGCGGCAAGACGGTTACGTTAAAAATGGTGGGGCTGTTCTGCCTGATGGCGGCATGCGGGCTGTTTATTCCCGCAAGGCGCGCGAACGTTGCCGTATTCAAAGAAATTTATTGCGACGTGGGAGACGCGCAGAGTATAGAAGAAAGCCTTTCCACGTTTTCGTCGCACGTGAAGAATCTTTCGGAAATCGTGGAGAAAGCGGATAAAAATTCGCTGGTGCTTCTTGACGAGCTCGGCGGAGGAACGGACCCAGAAGAAGGACAGGCGCTTGCCCGCGCGGTGGTGGAATATTTGCTGAAAACGGGCTGTACGGGCATCGTTACCACGCATTATTCTTCGCTGAAAGAGTTTGCGTTTACGGCGAAAGACATCGAAAACGCTTCCATGCAGTTCGATTCGAAAACGTTGCAGCCGCTGTACGTAATCCGTTTGGGACTGGCGGGTTCGAGCAACGCTCTGGCGATTGCAAGAAAATGGGGGCTGAAAGAAGAGATTTTAACGGCTGCGGCATCGTATTTATCGGAGGATTCGCAGAAGCTGGAAAACATTGTGCGGCGGGCGGAAGAAAGCCGTCTGAAAGCGGAAGAACTGACGAAAGAAAGCGCGCGCGAAGTAGCCGAACTGAAAGAAAAAATCACCGCGGCGGACGAGGAAAGAAAAAAGCTTGCCGCGGAACGCGAAAAACTGCAGGCGGGCGCAAAAGCGGAACTTCGGCGCAAAGTGGCGGAAAAAGCCGCGCAGGCGGAAGAATTGCTTTCCGAAATGGAAGCGTTGTTCGATAAATCGGAACTTACCGAAGGCGACCTGATTAAGGCGCGCACGCTGAAAAACAAGCTGCTTTCCAAGGCATACGAAGCAGAGGCGGAGGAAGAAAGCAAGCCTCAATACGCGCCCGCGGATAAAAATAAGCTGAAACCCGGCGATAAAGTGCTGATAGATACCGTGGGAAAGGCGGGAGAAGTGCTCTCCGTCCGAAAGGAAAAAAACGAAGCGGAAGTCTCCTGCGGCGAAATTAAGCTGCGCGTGAAAATTTCCTCGCTTTCCACGCTTATAAACGGCTGGAACGGGCAAAATAATAATACTGCGGCGGGCTCTTTCGCGGAAAACGGGAAAGGAAAGGGAAAGCCGGGAATCGGGCGGGGCGACGTGAAAATCACGAAAAATCTTGCGCCGAGACTTGCGCCCGCGCTGGAAATCAACGTGATCGGCGAGACGGTTTTAGAAGCCGTGGCGGACGTGGAAACGTTTCTGGATTCCGCGATTGTATCCAACCTGGAAGAAGTGCGTATCGTGCACGGCGTGGGAACGGGAAAGCTGCGGGCGGCGATTCACGAGCTGCTGCGAAAGGATAAACGCGTGAAGGAATACCGACTCGGCGTTTACGGCGAAGGCGAGGGAGGCGTTACCATCGTAAAATTCAAGTAAATTTTGTCGCTTATCCGCGCGGCGTTTCGGGCATAACCGATTTTTTTCCGCCATAAAATATGATGAGAACGGAAAAAGGCGGTGAAAGCATGAAAAGAAAAACACGGAAAAGAAGCGCAAACCGATACGGCATGGCAACGGCTCTTACGAATTTCGCTCTGACATTGATTCTGTTTGCGGTGGGCGTCGCGTGTTTTTACGAGGACGGCGGAACCGTTTCCGCAGCGGCGGAGGAAAACGTGTATCGTCGCGGCGGCGCGGGAACGGGGGCGGTGTGTCTGATGTTCAACGTGTACGAAAACACGCCGGTCGTGTATGAAATTCTCGAAATCCTGCGCGAGGAAAACGCGAAAGCTACGTTTTTTGTGGGCGGGTGCTGGGCGGACGATAACGAGAGGTGCCTGAACGACATCAAGGCGGCGGGGCACGAAACGGGAAATCACGGATATTTTCATAAAGATCACGCCGCGCTTTCTTTGAAACAGAATAAAGAAGAAATAGAAAACTGCAATCTGATTGCGGAAAAGCTTACGGGAACCAAGCCGACGCTGTTTGCGCCGCCTTCCGGCTCGTACGGGAAGAATACGCTGATTGCCGCGGCGGCATTGAAAATGAAAGTCATCTTATGGTCCCGCGATACCGTCGACTGGCGGGATCATGACGCTTCGCTGATTTTTCGTCGGGCGACGGAAAAGACGACGGACGGGGATTTTATTCTGATGCACCCCACGAAGCAGACGGCGGCGGCGTTGAAAGACGTGCTTGCGTATTACAGAACGCATTCTCTGAAAGCGGTAACGGTTTCGGAATGTCTGTCGGCAACGGCGGCGCCGCAATAAAAAAACAAAAACAAACGGGAGAAAAACGAAATATGCTGAAAGTAAAAACTTACGAAAACGGGCTGAAGCTTGTAGTGAAGAAAATGGAAGGGTTGCTTTCCGTTTCCGCGGGCGTGATGGTGAAAACGGGCGCGGCGAACGAAACGGACGAAGAGGACGGTATTTCGCATTTCATCGAACACATGCAGTTTAAAGGCACGCCGGATAAAACGGCGTTTGAAATTTCCGACGCGTTTGACAGAATCGGCGCGCAGGTGAACGCGTTTACGGCGAAAGAACTGACCTGTTACTATGCGAAATGCACATCCGACCATACGAAAGAGACGTGCGAACTGTTGTTCGATATGTTTCTGAACGCATCGTATCCTAAGGACGAAGCGGAGAAAGAAAAAGGCGTTGTGTGCGAAGAAATCAATATGAACGAGGATACGCCGGACGATTTGTGTTTCGACGTGTTGTACAACGCGATTTACGGCAAAAGCGGGTACGGCAGAAATATACTCGGTCCTGCGGAAAACGTGAAAGGGTTCACGAAAAGCGACATCGAAAAATACAAAGAAAAGTATTATCACCCGGAAAACATGGCGGTGGTGTTTGCGGGCGGCGTGGATTTCGAGCTTGCCGAAGCGTTGACGGACAAGTATTTTTCGACGTTGAAGCGGGGCGGAACGCCCGCGCCGCAACGGAATACGGAATTCGGCTGTAAAATTTTGAAAAAAACGAAAAAAATCGAACAGACGCATATCGCCGCGGCGTTTCCTGCGCTGAAACGGGACGATTCGTTGTGCGACGCGTTGCAGACGTTCAACGGCATTTTCGGCGGTGGAATGAGCTCGCGGTTGTTTCAGGAAGTGCGGGAAAAAGCGGGGCTGGCGTACTCGGTATATTCGTACGTTTCGGCGTATGAGGATTGCGGAAATCTGATTGTGTACGCGGGGGTGAATCCCGAAAAGGCGGAACAGGCGCTCGGAGCGATTTCGAAATGCATCCGCGAATTGAAAGACGGCGGAATTACGGAGGACGAATTTCTGCGCGGGCGCGAACAGATGAAATCGGCGTTGCTGTTTTCGCAGGAGAGTACGTCGTCGCAGATGCTGCTTTACGGAAAAGAAATGCTGCTTTCGGGAAGAGAATACGACTTTGCGGGACGGCTGAACGCGATCAACGCGGTTACGAAAAAGGACGCGGAAGAAGTGATGCGGCTGACGTTCGACGGCGGAAAGTACGCGATGGGCGTTGTGGGAAATTTAAAAAAAGGCATGCGGTACAAACTGGAATGGTAACGCCCGGTTGCTGCCGCTTTGGAAGTTTTATGTGAAAAATCGGGCGATTTTTAACGAAAAGCGGAAAAACGCGGGAAAAAGCTTGACTTTTGCGCGCGCACATATTAAAATAGATTTGTAATAAAAAACTTATCCTACGGAGGAAACTTTTATGTTTGAAAAAGTACGCGATATGCTTGCGGAAGCGTTGAATATTTCCGCGGAAAAAATTACGATGGACTCTAACGTGATCGAAGATCTCGGCGCAGACTCTCTCGATATGGTGGAACTGTTAAGCCGCCTCGAGGACGAAGAAGGAATTACGATTCCCGAAGAGGATCTCGACGGACTGACCACCGTGGGAGATATCGTGCGCGAGCTGGAGAAAATCGTGAAATAACCGTTTGAATACGGCGGAAAAAACGTAAAAATGGTCGTCGGGGACGTCCGGCGACTTTTTTCTGTGCCGTGCCGCGGAATAGTGCGTGGGCGGAGAATATAAGGAGAGGCAATGTTACAGGTTACCGGAGTCAGTTTACAATTCGGCAGCAAAAAATTATTCGAGGACGTAAATTTAAAGTTTACGAAAGGCAACTGTTACGGCATCATCGGCGCGAACGGTGCCGGAAAATCTACTTTTTTAAAGGTGCTTTCCGGAGAAATCGAACCGCAGAAAGGGTACGTTACGCTGGATAAAAACGAGCGTATGTCCGTTTTACAGCAAAATCAGAACAAATACGATAACGAAACGGTATTGCGGACCGTAATGCTCGGTTTTAAAAAACTGGTGGACATTATGGACGAAAAGGACGCTTTGTACGCGAATCCCGATTTTTCGGAAGAGGACGGCATCCGCGCGGGCGAACTGGAAGGAGAGTTTGCCGAGCTGGGCGGATACGACGCGGAATATCAGGCGGGGCAGCTTCTGAACGCTCTGGAAATTCCCGAAGAGTTGCATTATTCGCTGATGGCGGATCTGGACGCAAAACAGAAGGTGCGCGTTCTGCTGGCGCAGGCATTGTTCGGAAACCCCGACGTGCTGCTTCTGGACGAGCCTACGAACAACCTCGATATCAAAACGGTGCGCTGGCTGGAAAATTATCTGATGGATTTCGAAAACACGATTATCATCGTATCGCATAACCGGCACTTCCTGAACAAGGTGTGCACGAATATCTGCGACGTGGATTTCGGGAAAATCGATATGTATGTAGGTAACTACGATTTCTGGTACCAGACGAGCCAGCTTCTGGCGCGGCAGCAAAAGGAACAGAATAAGAAAGCCGAACAGCGCGCGAAAGAGTTGCAGGAATTCATTGCGAGATTCGCCGCAAATGCTTCGAAATCGCGGCAGGCTACTTCCAGAAAAAAAGAGCTTGAAAAGCTGACGATCAGCGATTTCAAGCCCTCGCTCAGAAAATATCCGTATATCGATTTCAAATTCGAACGGGAAATCGGCAACGACATTCTCATCGTGGAAAATCTGACGAAAGAGGGTTATTTTAAAAATCTTTCTTTCAGTGTGCAAAAAAACGAAAAAATCGGTATTTTATGCGATAAAAGCACGACGATTACGATGCTTTACGACGTGCTTACCGGGAAAGAACAGGCGGACGGCGGCAGCGTAACGTGGGGAAAGACGATTACGACTTCGTATTTTCCGCAGAACAACAACGAGTTTTTTGAAAATTGCGATTTAAATCTGGTGGAATGGCTTTCTCAGTATTCGAAAGACCACTATGAAGAATATCTGCGCGGTTGGCTGGGAAGAATGCTGTTTTCGGGCGAAGAAGCGCTGAAAAAAGCGAAAGTGCTTTCCGGCGGCGAAAAAGTGAGATGTATGCTGGCGAAAATGATGCTGGAGGGGAGCAACTTCCTGATTTTCGACGAGCCGACCAACCACCTCGATCTGGAATCGATTACGGCGCTGAATAACGGACTCAGTTCGTATAAAGGCTGTATGCTTCTTACTTCGCACGACCAGGAACTGATGAATACGGTGTGCAACCGCATTATCGAAATCGACGCGGTTACGGGCGCCAAAAAATACGACCGCTGCGTTACCTACGACGATTACGTGGACGAAATGGCAAAGTAATCTTTCTTTGAAATACAACGAAAAACCGGGCAGCCGCTTACAGAGCGATTGTCCGGTTTTTGATTTTATTTGCCGTTACGCAGGCAAACGTAGCGGCGTAAAAATTATATGCTTTCCTTGGGTTCCGTCATGGCATAGGGGTTGAGGATTTTTTCCAGAGTTTCTTCGTCCATCATATGTTTTTCGATGACGAGATCTTTGATTTTTACGTTGCGTTTCAATGCTTCCTTGGCAAGTTCCGCCGCCTTTTTATAGCCGATATACGGATTGAGCGCCGTTACCGTGCCGACGCTTTCGTAAACAAGCGCTGCGCAGCGTTCGCGATTTACCTGAATACCTTCGATGCAATTCGTAACGAGCGTTTTAACCGCGTTGTTCAAAGTGTGCAGCGATTCGAAAAGTTTGTAGAAAATCACGGGTTCGAATGCGTTTAATTCAAGCTGCCCGGCTTCCGCGGCAAGCGTTATCGCCGTGTCGTTGCCGATCACGGAAAAGGCAACCTGCGAAACGACTTCGGGAATGACGGGGTTGACTTTGCCCGGCATGATGGAGGAGCCGTTCTGTTTTGCCGGTAAGATGATTTCTTCGAGGCCCGTTTTCGGTCCGCTTGCCAGAAGACGAAGATCGTTGCACATCTTCGACAGGGTAACCGCCAGCGTTTTCAGCGTACCGGAAACGTAAACAAATCCGTCGGTGTTCTGCGTGGCGTCGATTAAATCTTCCGCCTGTTTTAAATTGTAGCCGGTTTCTTTATTGAGTTCGGGAACGATGCCGTCAAGGTATTCCTTTTTGACGTTAATCGCCGTGCCGATTGCCGTGCCGCCGATATTTACCGTGTGCATTTCGTTCAAAGACTTTTCAATCAGGCGAAGGTTTCTTCCGATGCCCGAAGCATAGGCTTTGAATTCCTGCCCCAAACGGATGGGAACGGCGTCTTCCAGCTGCGTTCTGCCCATTTTGATGACGTCGTCGAATTCGCGGGCTTTGGTTTCCAGCGATTCGATTAAAGAGGTTAAAGTCTTTTTCAGTTCTTCCGAAAATTCGATTACCGTCATTTTGCCTGCGGTGGGGATGACGTCGTTAGTGGATTGAGAACAATTTACGTGATCGTTGGGATGGCAGAGGTATTCGCCTTTTTTGCCGCCCAGAAGCTCCGTGGCGCGGTTTGCGATGACTTCGTTCACGTTCATGTTCACGGTGGTGCCTGCGCCGCCCTGAATGGCGTCGGTTACGAAATCGGCGTCGAATTTTCCGCTTAAAGCTTCGTTGCAGGCTTTTACGATGGCTTCCGCCGTGGATTCGGAGATCGAACCGGCTTTTGCGTTGACGATAGCCGCCGCTTTTTTGATTCTGACGATGTTTTTGATAAAACGACCGTTCATTTTAATTCCGGTGATATCGAAGTTTCTGCAACCTCTTTCGGTCTGAACGCCGTAATATACGTTTTCGGGAATTTCAAGAGAGCCGATGGAATCGCTCTCGATTCTTGCGTGTGCCATATTTTTATTTTCCGTAATTATTTATTTTTTCGATTGTTGATTGACAAAAAGTATACCAAATTGAAAGGATTTCGTCAAGTAAAACGATTGTGTTTGTGAAAACATAAAAAAATTTCCATAATAGTATAATGGATAATCGAAAAAATTGATACAAAATTGAATAAAAAGCCAGAAAAAACGATGATTTCCGGACCTGTGCGTTTTTAGCGGTACGCCGCAAAAAATTTCTGCATAGAATGATAGTAAGGCGGATAGCGGCGCAGGGTTTGCCGCGGATTCGCCGAAAGAGGTTGTACCGATGATGAATTTTTCCGATTTTCCCGTTTTTATACAGGCTTTTTTCGGCGCCGCGGGGGCGTTCGCGCTGACGGTGCTCGGTGCGGCGCTGGTGTTTTTCGTAAACGGCGAAAACAGAAAATCAAAAAAAGCGTTTGACGGTTTTTCTGCGGGCGTAATGCTTTCCGCGGCGTTTTTCTCTCTCCTTTTGCCTGCGCTGGAAGTGCCCGCGCGAGGTTCCGCCTGGCTGGTAAGCGGAGGCTTCTTCGGCGGCGCAGCCCTTGTGAGCCTTGTAAATCTGCTGTTTTTGAAACGCGGCGACAATGCGGGCGGAGTGGGGCTTTTATACGCTTCGGTTACGCTTCATAACGTTCCCGAAGGTCTGGCTGTGGGCGTGGCATTTTCCGGTGGCGTTCTTCCGGGGCTGATGCTTGCGCTGGGAATCGGAATACAAAATTTTCCCGAAGGGTTTTGCCTTGCGTATCCGCTGAATAAACACGGATTTTCGAAAAGCCGGAGCTTTATTTTGTCGGTACTTTCGGGCGCGGTGGAAATTCCTTGCGCAATGCTTGGCGCGGTTTTGTTTTCGGGCGGGGGATATATGGCGTTCGCGCTGGCTTTTGCCGCGGGCGCGATGACCGCCGTTACCGTTACCGAACTGATTGCCGACGCGTTCGGAAAGCGCGACTCCTTAACGCTTTTTTCGTTTTCCATCGGGTTTTGCGTGATTATGTTGCTCGATTTGTTGTTTGCCTGATTTTCTCCTTATTTCTCCTTGATTTTTTTATGTGCGGCACGCCGTAAACGCTTTTTCTCCTTTGCGTTTCCGGCGTGCTTTTTATGCGGAACGGATGAAAATACTTGCTTTTTTCTGTGATTTTTGGTATAATAAACAAGTATTTCGGTTTTACATTGAGTATTCTGCGTGGCATAATAATTATGCGTGGCATAGTACCCGGAAAGGAGAAAATCATGACGAAAGTAAAGGTAAAGAAACTGGACGAAAGAGCGGTTTTGCCCGTGTACGGCTCGGAAGCGGCGGCGGGCGCGGATTTGTATGCGGTAACGGACGGCGACGTAACGTTTTTGCCCGGCGAAACGAAAATGATACATACGGGGCTTGCGCTGGAAGTGCCCGAAGGATATGCGGGGCTGATTTACGCGCGGAGCGGTCTGGCGACGAAACGCGGGCTTGCGCCCGCGAACAAAGTGGGCGTGGTGGATTCGGACTATCGCGGCGAAGTGATGGTGGCGCTGCATAATCATTCCGGGAAAGAACAGACGATCGGCGCGGGAGAGCGTATTGCGCAGCTGGTGATTACGCCGTTTTTAAAAGCTTCGTTTTATGAAGCGGACGAGCTTTCGGATACGGCGCGCGGCGCGGGCGGATTCGGCAGTACGGGGAAAAACTGAAAGCGCTTTTTCTTGCCGAAAAGCGGGATTTTGCGGTGATATTATAACAAAGGAAACAAACTTTTATGTCCATGCGGATGCGCAGAAAGCGCAATTTTGACGAAAGAATGGCGGCGTGCGGAGATTTGCTGCTGGCAAAAGGCACGGCGGGAATACTGAATATGAAAGAAGCGGCGGAAAATTATCGGGCTTTGATCGATTTTTCCGCGGCATTCGGCAACGGCAACCCGACGGAACTTGAAATCGGATGCGGAAAGGGCGGCTTTATTATCGAAACGGCGAAAGCGCGCCCCGATACGAATTTTCTCGCGCTGGAAAAGATGAGCAACGTGATTTTAACGCCGATGGAGCGCGTCGCCGCGGAGGGCGTTTTCAACGTGAAATTTCTGAATATCCGCGCGGAGTGTCTGCCGTGTTATATTCCCGAAAATTCGCTGGACGCGATTTATCTGAATTTTTCGACGCCGCTGCCGAAACTCGGCTATGCTACGCAGCGGCTTACGCATCGGAATTTTCTGGAAAAATACAAAAAATTACTCAAACCCGGCGGCAAAATCATTCAGAAAACCGACGATAGGGATTTCTTCGATTTTTCGCTGGAAGAATATGCTGCGGCGGGTTTTGAAATTTTAACCGCGGATTACGATTTGCACAAAAACGGGAATCCCGCGGGAAATATCGAAACGGAATACGAAAAAAGATGGGTGGAACAGGGAAAACCCATTCATCTTGCCGTGGCGGTGAAAAAATAATGAATATTGCCGCGAAAAATTTTGATTTTCGAAAAAAGACGAATCAAACGCTTGACAGCGGCGGAAAAAACGTGCTATACTTTGACTGAAAACAAGAACTTGAACCGAAAGATTTTATCCGACGGCGAAAGAACGGAATGATTTGAACAAAGACGATAAGCATAAGCGGCGGGAAAATTCCTTCCGTAACGGCGGAAAAATCGTCCGACATGGAAAAATTCTATTCTCTTTCGCGCGCGGAATGTGCCGGAGGAGAATTTTTTTATGCAGACGGATGAAAATAAACACGAAAAGGAAAATACCGCCGCGGCGGAAAAAGTAAGCCGCATTTCGGTGGTGAGCATTCTGGTAACCGACAGAAATGCTGCGGAAAAAGTGAACGGCGCGTTATCGCTTTACGGCGGCTATATCATCGGGCGCATGGGGATTCCGTACAAAGAAAAGAACGTTTCGGTGCTTTCGGTGGCGCTGGACGCGCCCGTGGAAATTACGAACGCGCTGACGGGGAAACTCGGAAAAATCGAAGGCGTTTCGGTGAAAGCTTTGTTCGGAAAAATTTAACGGCGGGATATCGCATCGGTATCGCGGCGAAATCGAAAAAAAATGATTCGCGTTATGCGGAAGGAGTGTTATAAAATGAGTAAAAAATTCATTGCAAAATTATCGGCATGCGTTCTGGCGGCTGCCTGCGCGGTTTCCGTTGCGGCGTGTTCGAAAGAAGAAGGCGGCACGACGGACGGCGGCGACAAGCTGTATATCACGGGAAGTCTGCAGACTCTGTACGGTGAAGAGGGCGGGTATCCGCAGGCGGTGATCGTGGCGAAAAAATCGTTTACGGAACAGTATCCCGCGTATACGAATCAATTTATCGCGAAGCTGAACAATGCGGACGCATATCTGAAAAACGCCGCGGCGAGCGAGATTATTTCTTCGATTTCCGGAAAATTGACGGAGGGACTGACGCCTGCGTTCAACGCGAAAAATCTGACGGCGGAAGTGGTGAAAAACTGCAACGTGAAGTTTATTGCGGCGCAGTCGGAAAAAGAAAACGTGAAAACCGTGCTGAAAGGGATGATGGGGGCGAACGCTCCCGAAACGGCGGACGCGTTTTATTATACGCCTGCAAAGGTTACCGAGGACAGCGCAACGCCCGAAAAAGTAACCGTGTATTCGCCCGACGGCGCGCCCGCGCTGGCTCTGGCGGAAATGATCAAGGAAAACAGCGAAATCGTATCGTATCATGTAGTGGACGCTTCCACGATTCAGACGTACGTGAACAACGCGGACGAAACAAAGAACGCGGATTTCTGTATTCTTCCCGTGAACGCGGCGGCGAAACTGCTCGGAAAAGGAGAAAAATATCAGATGCTGGGCACGGTAACGCACGGCAATCTGTTTATTCTTTCCAAAGGAAAGACGGACGATTTTAAAGACGGCGAGGCGCTGAAAGCGCTCATCGGCAAGCAGGTAGGCGTGGTACAGCTGCCGAACGTGCCCGGAATGGTGCTTAAAATGATCCTGAAGAAGTATGAAATTCCTTTTCTGGTGATTGAAAACGAAGCCGACGCAGCGGCGGACAAGGTGAATCTTGTGGCGATTTCCGGCGCGGCGCAGGTAGGCGCGGACAGCCGGTTTGCGGCGTTTGTGGTTGCCGAACCTCTGGCAACGCTGCGTTCGTCTGCGAAATAACGGCTTGAATCAAAATGAAAAAACGCGGGAATTACGGCGATAATTTCAGAAAAAACGTGTGGTCGACGCTCCTTTTCGGGGCGTTGGCTTTTCTCGCGCTGTTTGCGTTGTGGGCTGCGGCGTATGTTTTTACGGGCAATTCGCTGTTGATGCCGTCCTTGAAAGAAACGTTTAAAGCGATGGGCGGAATTTTGCGCGACAAAGCGTTTTATACGGCGTATTTTTCTACGCTGGCACGCGTTTTTAAGGCGTTTCTGATTTCCGTTCTGCCTGCGGCGGTGCTGGCGGTGGCGGCGTATGCGTGCGTGCCCGCGCGGAAACTCGCCGCGGTGTTTGTTTCCGCGCTTCGTTCGTTGCCGACGATGGCGATTTTATTGATGATTCTCGTGTGGTCTACGCCGAAAAAAGCGCCCGTCATCGTGGCGTTTTTGTCGTTGTTTCCGATGTTATATACAGGTTTTTTATCGGCGCTTTTTTCCATCGACGAAAAATATAAACGCGTATGCAAGGTGTTTTGCGTACCGTGGCATAAGCGCGTATTCGGAATGTATTTGCCGCAGATTGCGCCGCAGGCGCTCAGGGAAAGCGCTGGAGCGCTGGCGTTTTCGGTGAAACTTGTGGTTTCGGCGGAAGTTGTTGCGAATACCTTTAAAAGTATGGGCGGTACCATTCAGGAAGCGAAAATTTATCTGGATATGCCGCGGATGTTTGCGCTGACTTTGCTGGTGGTGCTTACGGGGCTGATTCTGGAAACGTTTGGAAATATCGTTGCGCTTGCGGCGGAAAGGAGGGTGAAATGACGGAAAACGGCGTGATGATATCTTTAAAAAACGTTTCGGTGTTTTATGACGGAAAAGCCGTGATAAGCGGCGTTTCCGCGGACATTTTCCGCGGCGAGATATTCTGTATTCTCGGCGAAAGCGGCGGAGGAAAAACCACTCTTTTAAATATTCTGTCGGGGCTCGTTTCACCGGGCGAAGGAGAAATTACGTATGCGGGCGGCGCGGCGCCGCGTTGTTCATACGTGTTTCAGGAAGCTTCTTTATTGCCGAATTTAACCGCTTTGAAGAATCTGACGTTTGCCGGCGGAGAAAAGACGTATTGCGAAAAACTGCTTGCGCGCGCGGGGCTTGCCGATAAAGAAAACAAACGCCCGCCCGCGTTGTCAGGCGGAGAAAAACAGCGGGTGGCGCTGATGCGTGCGTTTGCGGCGCCGTTCGATTTGTTGCTTGCGGACGAGCCGTTTTCCGCTCTGGATATTGCGCTTCGGGAGAAAATCATCGCTTTATTCGCTTCGCTGCTGGAAGAGAAAAGCGCGGCGGAAGGAGTAAAAACGGCGGTTTTCGTAACGCACAGCGTAAAAGAAGCATTGGCGCTTGCCGATCGAGTGGCGGTGCTGCGCGGCGGAAAATTCGTAAAAACAATCCGCGTGAAAGACGAGGACTACGAAAAAACGCGCGCGGAATTGATTGCGGCGCTGACGGAAGAATAATTTGACACGAATATACGAAAAACCGCAGGACAAACCTGCGGTTTTCTATTGCAAATGGGCGTGGCGCGTTATGCGTTGCCGTCTTTTTCCGAATTATCAATCGGGGCAAGATCTGCGGCGGTGAAAGAATCGTTTGCGCCGGAGGCGCCGTTGCCGCCCGAAAGGGGAAGTTCGTTTTTATACGAAATTTTTAAAAGCAGCGGCGCAAGCACCGAAGTTAAAATAATGATAAGGAATACGAACGGATAGACGGCAGGGGAAACAAGCCCGGAAGAAATGCCTTTATCGGTGCAGATGAGAACGACTTCGGCGCGTACCATCATACCGCAGCCGATGCGGAAAGAATCTTTATTCGAAAAACGGCAAAGCTTTGCCGCCGTGCCGCAGCCGATCAGTTTGCCCGCAATCGCCGCGACGACGTAGCAAAGTCCGAATGCGGCGAACGCCCCTGTGAATCCCGAAAAATCAAGATTCATGCCGATGGTGGCGAAGAATACCGGCGAGAAGAACATGTAGCCGAGAACGTCGGTTTTTACTTCCACGTACGGCGTTTCCTGCAGCGTGCCGCCGAGAATCAGTCCCGCGACGTATGCGCCCGTGATGTCCGCTACGCCGAAGATTTTTTCGGCGACGTAGGCGTACAGGAAGCATACGCAGATGGCAAGAATTGGTACGCGGCGGTTGTGGGGATATTTGTTTTCGATTTTATTGAAACGTTTGCGCAGAAACAGTCCTACGAAAACGGCAATGACGAAAAAGCAGACGATTTTTAAAATCACCAGCCACCAGGCGGCGTTTTCCCACCAGACGGGAAGAAAAGAGCCGGCGTCTTCCGTCGGTTCCGACGTAAAGCCGGTTAATACGGAAAGCACGATGATGCCGATTACGTCGTCGATGACGGCAGCCGCGACGATGGAAGTGCCTACTTTCGTTTCAAGTTTGCCGAGCTCCTTTAAAGCGGCAACGGTAACGGAAACGGACGTAGCGGTTAAAATGGCGCCGTAAAAAAGATTGCTTAAAAGGCTTGTACCGATATGAAACGCCCATGCGACAAGGGTTCCGAACGCCATGGGAAACAACACGCCGAACGTGGTGATGACGACGGAAGCCGTGCCGGAGGCTTTCAGCATTTTTAAATCGGTGCCCAAGCCCGTAGAAAACATTATCAGGACGACGCCGATTTTCGCGAACACGGAAAGCCATGCACGGATGTTTTCGCCGAAAAACAATTCGTGAAATTTTTCGGACGGTATAAATTTCAAAAGTCCGATTAACAGCCCGGCGATCAGCATGCCGATTACGGCGGGCAATCCGATTCTATGCGCGCCGAGACCGAGAAGTTTCGTAAGGCATAAAATCAAAGCGAGAGGTAAAAGTATTTCGTAGGGGGACATAGATTTTCAGCTCCTTGTAAAAACGATTACTATTATACTCTTTTAAAAAATAAAAAGCAAACGATTTTTTGGAGAAATGCCGAAAATAGGCGATTTGTCGCGGAAAAAATTTTTTTGTTGTGTTTTTACTTCGGAAAGTCTTGACGAAAAAGCGATTTTGAATTATAATAAATCATAACGGAAAAAGCGAGGGTTGGCGCAGCATGAAAGAAAAATTTGAAATCGTTTCGAAAAAAAGATTGAACGCAACCGTAACGAAAATGGAAATTTACGCGCCGCTGATTGCTAAAAAGGCACAGGCGGGGCAGTTTGTTATTCTGCGGGCGGAAGAGGACGGCGAAAGAATTCCTTTAACCGTTGCGGGATACGACCGCGAACAGGGAACGGTGGATATTATTTTTCAGATTGTGGGTGCCGCCACGATGAGGCTGGACAGGCTGGAAGAAGGCGATCGGTTGCCCGATTTTGCGGGACCGCTCGGCAACGCCACGAAAATCGACGCGCAAAAGAAAGTGTGCGTTGTCGGCGGCGGCGTGGGGTGCGCCATCGCGCTGCCTGTGGCAAAGGCGTTTCGCGAAGCGGGCGCGGAGGTGGTTTCCGTCATCGGTTTCCGCAATAAAGAACTGGTGATACTGGAAGATGAATTCAAAGCCGTTTCGTCGCGTTTGTATGTGATGACGGACGACGGTTCGTACGCGCGGCAGGGAAACGTGTGCGCGCCGCTGGAAGAAATGCTTGCGGCGGGAGAAACGTTTGACGAAGCGATTACGATAGGTCCGCTTGCGATGATGAAATTCGTGGCGCAGACGACGAAAAAATACGGCGTGAAAACGATTGCGAGCATGAATCCGATTATGATTGACGGTACGGGAATGTGCGGCGGCTGCCGCCTTACGGTGGGAGGAAAAATGAAATTCGCGTGCGTGGACGGACCGGAATTCGACGCCCACCAAATCGATTTCGACGAAGCGATGACGCGTTCCGGCGCGTTCCGCGAATTCGAAGCGCGGGAACGGGAAAAAACGTGCAATTTATTCAAGAAGTTGTGATTGAACGCGTCTGACAGACAAGAAGTGAAGAGGAGCGAAAGTATGCCGGATTTTAATATGCAGCCGAAAAAACACCCGATGCCCGTACAGGAGCCGTCGGAGCGGAATAAGAACTTTAAAGAAGTGGCGCTCGGTTACGACGCGCAGACGGCGATAGACGAAGCGAAACGCTGCCTGAATTGCAAAAACAAACCGTGCGTATCCGGGTGCCCCGTGGGGATAGACATTCCGCGGTTTATCGCTTTCACCGCGGCGGGAGATTTCGAAAGCGCGTACGAAACGATTTCACGGTCGAGTTCGCTGCCGGCGGTGTGCGGCAGAGTCTGCCCGCAGGAAACGCAATGCGAGGAAAAATGCACGCGCGGAATCAAGGCGGGGTGCGAAGCCGTGGGAATCGGATATCTGGAACGTTTTGTCGCCGATTATCACAATGCGCGGAAGAATAAAAATGAGCCCGGCGCGCTTTTCTCCGGGGGAGAAAACAGGAAAAAAGTTGCCGTCATCGGCTCCGGCCCGGCGGGGTTGACCTGTGCGGGGGAACTTGCAAAGGCGGGTTATTCCGTTACCGTGTTCGAAGCGCTGCACGTTGCCGGCGGCGTGTTGGTATACGGCATTCCCGAATTCCGTCTGCCGAAGTCGATTGTGGAAAAGGAGATTGACGGTCTGCGGGCGCTCGGCGTGAAATTTGAGGTGAACACGGTCATCGGCAAAACGCTGACGGTGGAGGAACTGATGCGCGAGGGCGGCTTTGAGGCGGTTTTCATCGGCTCGGGCGCAGGGCTTCCGCGCTTCATGGGGATTCCCGGGGAGAGCCTGAAGGGGGTCTACTCGGCGAACGAATTCCTGACGCGGGTCAATCTGATGAAGGCGTACCGTCCGGGGAGCGCCACGCCGATTCAGGCGGCGAAGCGGGTTGCGGTTGTCGGCGGCGGAAACGTTGCGATGGACGCGGCGCGTTGCGCGATGCGGTTGGGTGCGGACGAGGTTTCCATCGTATACCGCCGCTCGCTCGAGGAACTTCCCGCGCGGCGCGAGGAAGTGGAGCACGCGATGGAGGAGGGGATCGAATTCCGCCTTCTGACGAATCCCGTGGAGATTTCAGGGGACGAAAGCGGCTTTGTGAGCGGGATGCGCTGTGTCCGGATGGAGCTTGGCGCGCCGGACGCGTCGGGGCGGCGGAGTCCGGTTGAAATTCCGGATTCGGAGTTTGTTCTGGACTGCGATTGTGTGATTATGGCGATCGGTACATCTCCGAATCCGTTGATCAAGTCGACGACTGCGGGGCTTGAGATCAACCGTCGCGGCGGGATTGTGGTAGAGGAGCAGACGGGCAAGACCTCGCTTGACGGCGTTTACGCGGGCGGCGACGCGGTCACGGGTGCGGCGACTGTCATTCTTGCGATGGGTGCGGGCAAGACCGCCGCCCGTGCGATTGCAGAGGCTTTGGGAGAGTAAGGGAAAGGAAGACCTTGGAGGGGTGAGGGAAAAGACCTTGGAGGGAGAGGGGCGCCTCTTGAAAGAGGCGCCCCTCTCCCTCCAAACCTCCCACTCCCTCCGAGAACTTCCCCCAAGAGCACCCGCCCTTACATGGCAAAGACTTGTTTCGCTTTGCATGATGCGGGTGCTCTCGGGGGAAGTTTTTTGTCGGTTTGGGGAGGTAGAGATTTTTTGCAGGGTGCGGCTTCGCACTCGGTTTGTTTGTGGAATGCAATTCGTTGTTGATGCCTTACACGTGTGCCGAGATCCCGCCTGCCGGCGCCCCTTCGGGGTTCGACTCCGCGGCAATGTTTGATTTTACGGCTTGATTTTCGATATCTGTGCCGCTCCGCTCAGGATGACACAGAGGAGGATCGCACAGTAGGATATAATCCTTAC